>NZ_CP087588.1:0-600000 GCF_020985305.1 Croceicoccus sp. Ery15 | reverse complement strand
CCTGGTCGGCAGCTTCAAGTCGCAAACGCTCTATGATCGTCACCGGACGCGCATCGAGATCAGCACCGAGCATGACGACTTTTTCACCCGCAACCTCGTCGCCATCCGTGGCGAAGAGCGTATCGGCATGGCTGTGAAGCGTCCCGAGGCACTGATCTACGGTGACTTCGGTAACGTCGCCTAATGAGTTTCGGCGCGAGCCTCACCCAAGCACCACTTGGCCGCGCCGGGAAAGGGAGGCGATGCGGACTATTCCTTGCCGCATCGCCCGTCAGTCGAGGGGAAGGCTGGCAGGTTGTTCAATGGCCTGCCAGCCGGAACCTTGGGGGGCAGCTTCGAAACTACAGGTCCTTTCGGCATAGTACCGACCCCGGACCCTTTCACACACATCTGCAATTCAGATCATGGGCAATACAATCGCTAAACTAGGACCGCCAAAATGAACTCTGGCACGCTGAATATCGAGATCGTGGCCGAGATCGCCAAACTTCAGCAGGATTTGCAGAAGGTCGAACGCGAAGTCGGCAAGATGGCTGATGGCGTTGGTAAAAAGACCAAAGCCGCCAATGATAATTTTGGGGCCTTCGGGCGCGGCGTGCAGGGTGTGGGCAGGCAGTCCGGCCTTGCCGCACATCATGTCCAGAACCTGTCTTTCCAGTTGCAGGATATAGCGGTTGGTCTGGCTTCGGGCCAGAAGCCTCTAACCGTGTTCATGCAGCAGGGCACACAGATTGGCGGTATCATGCAGCAGGCGGGACTGGGCGTTGCGGGCTTCGCCAAGGACGTTGGCGTTCTTGCCGCCCGCTTCGCGCCGTTCATCATTGCCGCAGGTGGGGCCGCTTTCGTTCTTGATCAATATACTGACAAGATGAACGAGGCCGCTGATAGCGATGCTTTCATAAAGTCGCTTGGCCTGACCGCCGATGAAATGAAGAACCTTGAAGGCACCGCCGTTACGATGGGCGATACCCTTCTGGGGACTTGGGATGTTATCGCGGACGGGCTTTGGAATGTGGTCGGCCCCGCCGTAACCGGCGCACAAACATCATTCGAAGAATGGTTCTGGGAAAGCGACAAGCAGGGGCGTGAAAGCGCGAACCGGCTGATCGGCAATATGGTCGGCGCGTTCAATGCCATCAAGGAAACGTGGCGGCAATTCCCTGCGGTTATCGGTGACGTTTTCATTTCCGGTGTTAACGCCAGCATCAGCGCGATTAACCGGCTGATCCAATTGGCGACGGGGGCGATCAACAGCTTCACCAGCGCCGTCAATAATGCGCTTGGCCTGTCTATCCCGACACTTGACGCGCCCCAGATTGCCGCCATTGAAAACAGTTATGCAGGGGCCGCGCAAAAGGCTGCTGGCGCGTGGCAGTCTGAAATGCAGAAGGCTCTTGGCCGCGACTATATTGGTGAGTTGGGCGGGGCCATTACGGACGCCGCGATCAATCGGCGCAATGAACGCCTTCGCGCACAGGCCGACGAAATGATTGCAGACCGCAAGGGCGGCGGTTCCGCACGCAAGAAGGCAATCGACGAAGAAGCGCGGGCTTTGCAGCGGGCCATTGAGGCATCCACCCGCTACGCAGAGGCGCTTGAGCAGGAAACGGCTCGCATCGGCAAGACGGCCATCGAGATCAAGAAGATGGAAGTTGCGGCCAATGCAGCGGCAGCGCCGACCGAAGAATTGCGCCAGCGCATTCTGGCGGCGGGTCAGGCATGGGAAACTGCCACCCGCGCACAGGCGCAGGCCGATTTCGAGAGCAATATCCTTCAGCCTCTGCGCGATGAATTGGCATTACTTGGCAAGGTAGGGCCGGAGCGCGAACTGGCTGCGCTGGCGCTGGAAGAGCAGGCGTTTAAGGCAATGGCTGCGCGTGATGGCATTGCGGACGTAAACAAGGCTTGGGAAGATTACCTGAAGCTGCGCACCGAAATCATCAAGGGCGAAAGCGCGCTTGAGCAAGAGGCAGATGCGGCGCGGCTGCTGAATGACGAACTGGCCCGCATGATCGGCATGCTGGAAAGTCTCGGCTCGCTGGGTTCCGGCATCGGTGCGCTGCTTGGTATTTTCACCGGCAACACCGCCGCAGTTAGCGGGCCGTTGGGCGAATTGCTCAAAACCAAAGTTGGCGGCTTCTACGATGAAATTGGACCGGATGGCAAAAAGACGGGCAAAGAACTCGCTCGCACCATTGGCTCTGAACTTTCTGACATTTTCAAGATGGATGGCCAGTTCGGCAGGACCATGCAGAACCTGTTGCAGGGCGGCGGCACCGGGCTTCTGGTCGGGCAGGCGATCTTCGGCAATCAAAGCCAGACTGAACAACTCGGTTCGGTGATTGGCGGCGCTGCCGGTCAGGTAATCGGCACGACCATCGGCGGACCTATCGGCGGCGCAATCGGTAGCGCGCTCGGTTCTGTTCTCGGCGGTTTGGTGGGTGGCCTGTTCGGCGGAAACCGCACGGCGCGGGCGAATATCACTGGCGCGGATAGCTACACCATCGCGGGCAAGGATTCGAGCGGCTACGGCGCTGCGGACAGCCTTGCCGGTTCGGTGCTTGCTGGCCTGTCGGAAATTGCCGATCTGTTCGGCGGTGAGATTGGCAACTTCAACACGACCATCGGCGTTCGTGGCGGTGACTTCCGCGTCAACACTTCGGGCACCAGCCTGAAAAAGAAAAAGGGCGCAATCGACTTTAACGACGATGCCGAGGCGGCAATTGCATATGCCATTGCGGACGCGATTGCAGACGGTGCGATCATCGGCATCCGCGAAAGCACGAAGCGCCTGATTGAGTTTGGCGACGATGTGCAGGCACAGCTTCAGAAGGCGCTCAAATTCGAAAGCGTCTTTTCGGAACTGCAATCGCTGCAAGACCCGCTCGGCTATGCGCTCGACATGCTGCAAAAGGAATTCGCGCAGCTGGAGGACATCTTCGCAGAGGCGGGCGCAAGTGCAGAGGAATATGCTCAACTAGAGGAACTGCTTGCGATCAAGCGCAAGGAGGCAATCGAGAGCGCGACCGACGATCTGATTGCCGACTTCCAAGAGCGGGCGGATATGGAGGCACAAATCCTCTAACTGCTTGGCCGCGAACAAGAGGCTTTGGCACTGGCCCGCGAAAGCGAATTGCTGGGCATCAAGGACACGCTAAAGCCCCTGCAAAAGATGATCTACCAGTTGCAGGACGCGCATGCGATCATCGATCAGTTCGCGCCGCTGGCCGATAGTCTGCGCGAATTCAAACAGGAACTGCTGACCACCAGCACCGGAAACAGCTTCGCCCAGATCGATGCGCAATTCCGCACGACTTCAGCACTGGCCCGCGATGGCGACCTTGAAGCGCTTTCGAAGCTGCAAGAGGTTTCGACCGCATACCTTGAAGCCGCAAAGGAAAATGCATCTTCGTCGCTGGATTATCAGCGGGCGGTGGGTGAAGTTCTTGGCTCTGTCGATGCCGGTATCTTCGCGGCGGATAGTCAGGTCGAATACGCGCAAATGCAGATCGACGCGATCAACTACAACTCCGAAATTCTCGACAAGATGCGCAGCGAAATGGCCGCGATGCAAACCCGCATGGTGGATCTTGCCGAGAGTTCGGAACGGATCATGAAGCGGTGGGAAGGCGACGGCATGCCGATCCGCTTCGACGAGGATAACCCGATCTACGTTCAGGAGGTGAGTGCATGATTACCGTGAAACAAACCGCTCTTGAGACTACGTGCAAGTGCGGCACAAGCTTCTTTATCGATATGGTGGGCCTTGCGCCTAGCACCCGAATTTCCTGCCCCTCTTGCGGCAATGTGGACCACATGAGCGCGACCACAATCCGCAAGTGCCGCGCACGGTGGGAAAATGCCCGACGAAAGGCGGGAATGCCATCAAAGATGCCGCTCGGCACGGCGCTGGCTGATGCGGTAGTAGTTGGTTCACCGGAATCTCCCGCCAAATAACAGAACAAACAGGCCTTGCGGTCGATACCCCGGGCGCGCCCTTGCATGAACTGTTCCCGTCCTGTTCTAAACGGACATGGGCCGAATCAAGCTAGGCACGATCACCGACTTTGCGCGGCGGGGATATGACGCCCGCGTCACCTGCGAGGCTTGCGGCAAGGTAACGCATTGGAATGCTATCGAATTGGCGATAGAATTGCAGCGCCGCAGGAAGCCGCTGCGCGTGGAGGCTGTCGAACCGTTGATGAAATGCAACGCCTGCGGGAAGAAGCGGGCTGTGATCCAGCCGGTGGAGCAGTTTTAGCAAGCCCGGAGCGGGATAGCCCTCGCGACCTCTAACTGAGGCACCTTGCCTCGCTGCATAGACGCAAGGACATGCAAATAGACTGAGGGGTAGAGAGGTTGAAGAAACCGGACACCAGCTTCTCTTCCCCGCTCTACCCATTGGATCTTAGCGTCGATCGGCGCCAGGCCACCGAAGCGAACTGTCAGGCGGTCTCCAACATTGAGTCCCCTAGAGATACCTTCCAGACGCGCTCCCTCAGCCGTCAGGTCGACCAAATGTGCGGGGTAAGCAATCCCTGCACCAATGCGATAATTGCACGGCGCTTTGACTGCGACACGATCCAACTGACGGGAAGGAACTTGGTGCGACTCTGACATTTCGCCTTGGTAAACTTCCAAGGCTAACGAAACGTTAAGTGGCCTTGGCGTCCGCTGAGGAAGCCCACACCTATGTTCCATCTATGTTGCATGGAGCCGCCGTGACTCGCGGGGAAATGGCGGAAAAGCAAGGGTTTCAGTACAACACGCGCGCAACATCAGAAAGGCCGATTGAGTGCGCCGGAATTTTTCTAAATAACTGTATTTTAGAAATAAAATTGGCGCGCCCTGCAGGAGTCGAACCTGCGGCCTCAAGATTAGAAGTCTCGTGCTCTATCCAGCTGAGCTAAGGGCGCGCGCTGCGCTTCGCATAGCGGCGGTTTGACGCGGCTGCAATTGCCGCTATCGGTTGTTTTCATGGATCCCACGCCGCAACGCAGCGAAACCGCCGATCGCGCCCCTTCCGCAGCCGCCGGCCCTCCCCCGGCGTCCAGCCCTTCCCCGAGCAATTTCCGCTATTACGATTTCGTCATGGCGGGCTTCGTCACCGTGCTGCTGCTGTCGAATGTGATCGGCGCGGGGAAAGTCGCGGTGGTGGACCTGCCCGTCGTCGGGCTGTGGCCGTTCGGCGCGGGGCTGCTGTTCTTTCCCGTATCCTATGTGATCGGCGACGTGCTGACCGAAGTATACGGTTACGGCGCGGCGCGGCGCTGTATCTGGGCGGGGTTCGGCGCGCTGGCCTTTATGGCGTTCATGAGCTTTGTGGTGGTCGCCATGCCGCCCGCGCCCGAATGGGGCAACCAGGCCGCTTACGAGGCTGTGTTCGGGCAAGTGCCGCGCATCGTGCTGGCATCGATCACCGCGTTCTGGGCGGGCGAATTCGTGAATGCCTTTGTCATGGCCAAAATGAAGATCTGGACCAAGGGCCGCATGCTGTGGACGCGCACCATCGGATCGACCGTGGTGGGACAGGGCGTGGACAGCGCCATTTTCTATCCGCTGGCGTTTCTGGGCGCGGCGGGCTGGACGGGCGAGCTGGTGTTCTGGGTCGCGCTGACCCAATGGGTGCTGAAAACGGGTTGGGAAGTGGTGTTGACGCCGGTGACCTATGCGGTGGTCGGCTGGCTCAAACGGCGCGAAGGCGTGGATGTGTTCGACACGGACACCGATTTCTCACCCTTTGCGCATATCAGGAAAGCGGCGGATGCGACCGAAGGGCGCGACTAGCGCGCCCTTCAATCTGCGATAAGGCCGATGGCAAGATAGATCAGGATCAGCGAGCCGAAGCCCAGCAGGGTTCCCAGAACCCAGGCGATCCGGACCAGCGTGACATCGACGCCGAAATAATCGGCCATCCCCGCGCTGACACCCATCAGCTTGCCGCTCTGCTTGTTCAAATGGAACTTGCGCGGGGAATTATTGTTGCCCTTGGTCAGATTGCTCACGCTACGATCTCCGAACTGATGGTGCGGTCGGCGTTATCATGGTCGGGTGCAACGGTCACGCCGAACGCACCGGCCGAGACTGCAAGGGCGAGCACGAAGGCAAAGGCCTGCGCGGCGAAATTGGAATTCTTTAACATGAGTTCTTGTCCTTTTTTTCGTGTGCGAGGCGATCAGGCGATCTGCGCGGCGACGGGTGCGGCTTCATCGTTATGGTCGGGTGCAACCGTCACGCCGAAAGCGCTGACAGAGACGAGCAGAGCGAGTGCGAAGGCAAAGGCCTGCGATGCAAAGTTCGAGTTCGACATGGTGGTATTTCCTTTCTGATATTCGTTTCTGTGTGTCTGGCGGGCCCCCTTGGCCTCCATGCCAAACACATTGCAGACATCGTGCCAGTTTGGAAAAATGCTGTATTTCAATAGAATAGAACTTCCGAAATCTTTCCCGCAGATGAACGTCTGCCGATATTCGGGAAATTTCACCAATGTTTGGGAACCGGATTTCGCTTGGCGGCGACAGGCCAGAAAGACTAGCGCGGCGGTTATGGCATTCGACCGCATCCAGCTTGCCGATTTTCGCAACCACCGCGCCACGCGGCTGGACGGTTCGGCGCGTTTCAACCTGCTGGTGGGCGCGAATGGCGCGGGCAAGACCAATGTGCTGGAGGCGCTGTCGCTGTTCACGCCGGGACGCGGGCTGCGGCGGGCGCAATTGTCGGAAATGGCGCGCGACGATGCGGCGGGCTTCGCCATCGGGGCCGATCTGGTCAGCGGGGTCACGCCGGTCCGGCTGGGCACCGCGTTACAGGCAGACGCCCCCAACCGGCGCATCGTGCAGGCCAGCGGCGCGCCCCTGCCCGCATCGCGGCTGGCCGAATGGCTGTCGGTCGCGTGGCTGACCCCCGCGATGGACCGGCTGTTCACCGATAGCGCATCGGGCCGCAGGCGGTTTCTGGACCGCATGGTGCTGGCGATCCGGCCCGAACATGCGATGCATTCGGGCCGTTATGAAAAGGCGCTGCGCGAACGCAACCGGTTGCTGTCTGCCGATCGCGCCCCCGATCCTGCGTGGCTGGACGCGCTGGAAAAGGAAATGGCCGAGGCGGGCGCCGTCATCGCCGCCAATCGCGCCGCCGTAGTCGGGGAACTGTCCGCCCGCCTTGCCACCCTGCCCGAAGCGCCGTTTGCGCGGCCGGAAATCGCGGTCGATCCCGCCTCGCCCGCCGATGCGGACCGGCTGGCCGACACATGGCGCGCATCGCGCGCGGCAGAGCGCGGCGCGGGGCGCACCCTGTCGGGCCCGCATCGCGACGATCTGGCGGTGGTGATGGCAGGCACCGGCCGCCCCGCCGCCGATTGTTCGACCGGAGAGCAAAAGGCGCTGCTGATCGCGATGACCCTTGCCCATGCCACGCTTTCGAAATCGCAAGGTGCCGACGGGGGCCGCCCGCTGGTCCTGTTGCTTGACGAGGTGGCCGCCCATCTCGACCCCGTCCGCCGTGCCGCGCTTTTCGAAAGGCTGGACGAAAGCGGCGCGCAGGTCTGGATGACGGGCACCGAGCTGGCGCTGTTCGCCGGGCTTGAGGGCAAGGCCGCCGTGTGGCGCGTGGCTGGCGGCGTGGCCGAGAAAGCCTGAGTCGGAAAAGCCTAAAGCGCCTCGATCCGCTCCTCGATCTGCTCCACCGTCTTGTCGACCATCGCATCGACCCCCTCGGCCGTTGGGTGAAGCTGGTCCTGTTGCACCAGCGAGCGGTCGAAAATCAGCGGTTCGATAAAGAACGGCACCAGTCCGGCATCGTATTTCTCGGCCAGATCGGGGAAGATCGCTTCGAAGTTCCGGCCGTAATCGCCGCCCAGATTGGGCGCGGCACGCATACCATAGACCATGACGGGAATGCCCCGCTGGTCGAGCGTGCGCAGGATCGCATCCAGATTTTCGCGCGCCTGACCGGCGGGCAGACCGCGCAGCATGTCGTTCGCGCCCAGTTCGACCAGCACCAGATCGGGCTGGCCCGCCATGGAATCGAGCACGAAGTCGATCCGCTGAAGCCCTGCCGCCGTGGTATCGCCCGACACGCCCGCATTGGTGACTGTTACGTTCAGCCCGCGTGCCCGCAAAGCATCCTGCAGCTTCGCGGGATAGGATTCGTTTCGGTCCAGCCGATAGCCCGCGAACAGGCTGTCGCCGAACGCCAGCACGTCGATGGCGGGCCCCGACACGGTAACCGGTTCGCCCGCCGCCGCTTCGCCGGTTTCCTCTGCCGAACCGCATGCTGCCAGCAGAAATGCCACGCCGAGTGCCAAAAATCTTGCGACCACTTGTTACAACACCTTCTTTGTTACGCCCCCGTCCCTATGTCATACATCATGCTTGACACAATGACCGCTGCCTACCCCTCTCCCGCAACCGCCGACGAACAGCCTGCCATCGCCGCCAGCGGGCTGATGCTGGCTTTCATGAACGGGCGGGTCGAGGTGCCGATCCTGAAAGGCATCGACCTGACCGTGCCCACGGGGCAGACGGTGGCGCTGCTGGGGCCGTCGGGATCGGGCAAAAGCTCTTTGATGGCCGTGCTGTCGGGGCTGGAACGCGCGACGGGCGGCACGCTGGACGTGGCGGGCGCGCAATTCGCCCGCGAAGGCGCCGCCGCGATGAGCGAGGACGAGCTGGCCGCCGCGCGGCGGGGCCGCATCGGCATCGTGCTTCAGGCGTTTCATTTGCTTCCCACCATGACCGCGCTGGAAAACGTCGCCACTCCGCTGGAACTGGCGGGGATGGACGATGCCTTTGTCCGCGCGCGGGCAGAGCTGGAAGCGGTGGGGCTGGGCCACCGGCTTGACCATTATCCCGCGCAGCTGTCGGGCGGCGAGCAGCAGCGCGTGGCCATCGCCCGCGCCCTCGCGCCCCGCCCCGCCCTGATCTTCGCGGACGAGCCGACCGGCAATCTCGACAGTGCGACGGGGGCCGACATCATCGACCTGCTGTTCGCCCGCCGCGCATCGAGCGGCGCGACCCTGTTCCTGATCACCCATGATCCCGCGCTGGCCGAACGCTGCCAGCGCGTGCTGGAACTGGCCGACGGGCGCATCGTGTCCGACCGTGCGGGCGCCAACCCGCTATGAACCGGACATGGGCGCGCTGGGCGCTGGCCTTGCGGCTGGCGCGGCGCGATTTTTCATGGCGGTTTCGCGGCCTGCGCCTGCTGATCGTATGCCTGTTTCTGGGGGCCGCGGCGCTGTCGGCCATCGGCACGCTGGAAGGCGCGATCCGCGGCGAGCTGGCGACGCGCGGGCAGGATATTCTGGGCGGCGACATCGAACTGCGCCGCTATGGCCAGCCCGCCACGCCCGACGAACTGGCCGCGATGCAAAGGCTGGGTACCGTATCGGGCGGTGTGCGGATGCAGGCCATCGCCTCGGTCGGCAGCGGCGACGATGTGGTCGGCGCGCCGGTGCAGTTGAAGGCGATCGACGGCGCCTATCCGCTTTATGGCGAACTGAAGCTGAAAGACGGGCGCAGTGTCGGCGCGCCGCCGCGCGGCGAGGCATGGGTCGATCCCGGCCTGCTCGACCGGCTGGATATTGATGAGGACGCGACGGTCCGCCTTGGCGAAACGCAGGTCCGGCTGACGGGCCTGATCGCCAGCGAACCCGACCGGCTTTCCGAAGGGTTCTCGCTTGGCCCGCCGATGCTGATTTCGCAAGAAACGCTGGAGGATGCGGGGCTGGTGCAGACGGGGTCGATGGCGCGGTTCAAATATCGCGTCAAATTGCCCGCCGATGCCGATGTCGACACGCTGGCAGAGGAATTCACCGCGCAATTCCCGATTGCCGGCTGGGATTTCCGCACACGCGACCGCGCTTCGCCGGGGGCGGACAGGCTGATGGCGAATATGGGCCAGTTCCTTACCCTTGTCGGGCTGGCGGCGCTGTTTATCGCGGGGATCGGCATTGCGGGCGCGGTCACCTCGTGGCTGGAAAGCCGCCGCACCTCTATCGCCACGCTGAAAGTGCTGGGCGCATCGAGCGGGGATGTGATGCGCATCCATGTGGTGCAGGTCGTCGCCGCCGCGCTGGTCGGCGTGATCGCGGGGTTGGTGCTGGGCTATTTGGCGGTGCCCTTTCTGGCGTCGATGCTGGAAGGGATGCTGCCGGTCGAAGCGCGGTTCAGCTTCGACCCGCTGGCATTGCTGCGCGCAGCCTGTTTCGCGCTGCTGGTGGCGCTGATCTTTGCCGCCCCGCCGCTGATCGCGGCGCGTGAAGTGACCGCGATGGCGCTGTTCCGGTCGGGCGCGAACGGGCGGGCGGCGGTGTGGCGCGCGGCAGCGCTGCCGGTGGGAATCGGGCTGGCGCTGCTGGTGGCGCTGGTCCTGCTGGGCGCGCGCGATCCGCTGCTCAATTTGTGGTTCATGGTCGGCGCGGCGGCGGTGCTGGGCCTGCTGGCCCTGATCGGCTTCGCGATCAGGCGCCTTGCCCGCCGCCTGCCCCGTGCCAAGGCATCGCTTGCCGTCCGCATGGGCATATCCTCGCTCGACCGGCCCGGCGCGCCCACCGTGGCGCTGGCGACGGCGCTGGGTTTCGGGCTGGCCGCCTTTGCCGCGATCGCATCGATCCAGTCCGCGCTCGACCGCTATGTCGAAAGCAGCGTGCCCGAGGTTGCGCCCGATTATTTCGTGATCGACCTGCCCAGCGCAGACGTGGCCCGGTTCGGCGATCTGGTCCAGCGGATCGCGCCCGGCTCCGCCACCCGCGCGGTGCCCAATCTGCGCGCCACGATTATCGCCTATGGCCCGCAGGACGCCATGACATCTGTCGAGGATGTCGAGGATATTCCCGAAGGCGCATGGGCCCTGCGCGGAGAGCGCGGGGTGACCTATGCCAGCGCGGTTCCGCAGGGCAATACCATCGTCGACGGCGCATGGTGGAACGAACAGGACGGCGCGACGCAGGCGCTTGTCTCGGTGGACGAGGAACTGGCGCGGCCCATCGGGCTGAAGATCGGAGACCGGCTGCGCTATAGCGTGCTGGGCACAGAGCGGGAGGCCGTCGTCGCGTCGATCCGCACCATCGAATGGGACGATCTGGGCTTTAACCATGTGCTGGTGTTCAGCCCGGGCGCGATTGCCGATGCGCCGCATAATTTCGCCGCCACCATTTCCTTGGCCGATGGCGCGGACCGGCGCGCATTGCTGTCGTCGATGGTGCGCGAATTCCCCGGCAGCGCGGTGATAGAGGTTGGCGCGGTGCTGACGCAGGCGCGCGATATTCTGGGCAGCATGGCGGCGGCGATCCTGGCGGCCGCATCGGTGACGGTGCTGGCGGGGCTGGCCGTATTGCTGGGCGCGATCGCAGCGGCGCGGGCGCGCGAAACCTATGAAACCGTGGTGCTGCGCGTGCTGGGTGCCAGCCGGGCGCAGGTTCTGGGCGCGCTGGCGGTGCGATATGCTTTGCTGGCGGGATTGCTGGCGCTGGTGGCGCTGGCGCTGGGCAGTGTGGTCGGCTGGGGCGTGATGACCGGCCTGTTCGACTTGCCGTTCCGGCCCGACTGGGCATTGGTGCTGTCGGTATTGCTGGGCGGGGCGGCGCTGGTGATCATTGCCGCCACCGCCGCCTCTATCCCTGTATTACGCGCCCGCCCCGCGAGCGCGCTGCGCTCGCTTTAGACGAATGCGCGAGTGCCTTGCGCTCGCTTTAGACGAATACTGGAGCGCGCTGCGCTCGCTCCAGTAGGGCGCGGTCCGGCATCAAACGCCGCGTGCTTCGCCTTCCTTGGGGTCGGGACCGTATCTGTTGGGTCCGCGCGTTCCTTCCATCAGCATGAAGACCAGCACGATCAACCCGCCGACATAGGGCACGAAATTGATCAGCACGAACCAGCCCGATTTGTCCTGATCGTGAAAACGGCGCACCTGCACCGCGATCGACGGGATCAGGATCGCCAGCCAGTAAAGCCCCAGCACTGCCATCAGCAGCCATGCGAACGGCCCGCCCGACGATCCGCCATAGGGATCCATCGAAAAGCCCGTCGCCAGCAGCATGCCGCCCAGCACGAACACGACGATCGTGTTGAGCAGGAAGAACATCCAGAATTCCTTGCGCCGCGACCTGCCTTCGAAATCGAAATAGCGGCGCAGCGGCATCAGCATATAATCCATATCGGCATTCCCCCTTATATCTGCATGGCCCGATTGCCTGCATGACCCGGTTTTCGTCATAACCGGCCTCTCCCGACCGGATTATTACTTGTATGTCCTGACGGCGCCATGATGACAGCGTCGCGGGCAACATGAATGCCCGCGCGGCGAATGTATAGGCTGTAATGAAAAGGGGCCGCACGCCACTGGCATACGACCCCTTCCTCTCCCCTGACACTCACGGTCAGATATCGTGATGATCCTTCTTGCCGAATCGACCTGCAAAAGAATCAGAATTTGTACCGCGCGGTGATACCATAGGTTCGCGGCTGATTGGGATAACCCGAAAAGCTTAGCGGCTGGATCGGCGTGTCGAAGATCGACAGCAGATAGCGGTCGTTCAAAAGATTGCGTCCCCAGACCGACATTTCGAGGCCCATGTCGCTTACCCATGTCAGCGAGGCAGAGACATCGTCGACCTGACGCGGGAACGGGCGCACCGCACCGATGGCGGCTTCCTGACCCAGATCGATAAAGCCCGGCAGCCCTTCGACCACCTGCACTTCGGATTCGTAGTGATAGGCGCCGCGCGCGATCAGCTGCGAACCGTTGCCGAATTCATGCGTATATTGCGCCGATGCCGTCAGCGAAATCGGCGGAACGCCCGCCACCTGCGTGCCCGACAGATCGCCCACGCCCGAAACGGGGAAATCGACATATTCGGCATCGAGATAGGTGAGCGCGAGGCGCAGCATCAGCGGTTCGACGGGGAACATGGTGCCGTCAAATTCGAAACCCGTCACCCGCTGCTCGCCCGCATTGGCCAGCAGAAAGCCGGTGCCGGTGAAGATATTCGACTGGAAATCCTTGATCGACTGGCGGAAGGCCGCGAAATTGACCTGCGCAAGCCCCCAGTTGCCCTTGATCCCGAATTCGAAAACCTCCGACTCCTCGGCATTGGCATAGCGGCCGCCCGCGGTCAGGTTCGGCACAGCCTCTCCCGATGCGATCAGCGCCTGCCGGTCGGCCGCGGTCGGACGGCTGTCGCGCGACAGGTTCACCGACGGCGGCTTATAGCCGGTGGCGTATGAGACATAGAGATTGACGCTGTCCGACAGGTCATATGCCGCACGCAGGGTAAAGGCGAGGTCGTCGTCCTTGATCTTGCCGCTTTCGACCGAATTGGGCACGTTCTGGAACGGCGGCAGGAATTGCAGCGCCTGCAAGGCCAGCAGCGGGTTCACATCGGGGTTTGCCGCATTGGCATCGGCATAGGCCTGCGATCCCGCCGAAATCAGCCCGAATGCCGCCGGATTGGCACCCGCGAACGCGCCGATTTCAGCCGCCGTCGCCGGACGGCCCAGCATCAGCGCATCGCCGATGGTGGTGGACAGGGCCTGCTGGTAAATGCCGATACCGCCCACTTCGACCAGATCGATGGTCGAAAAAGTGTCGCTGGTATAGGTGTCGGTGGTGAACTTCTTGTTATCCTTGGTATAGTTCAGCCCCGCCGTCAGCGTCAGCCGGTCGGTCACTTCGAAATCGACCTGCCCGAAAATGCTGATCGCCTCGTTATCCAGCGTATAGGCTTCGTCCAGCCCCTGCCCGTCGCCGAAGAATTCGCCGATGAACTGGGTGGGATCGCCCAGCAGCGCGCCGACGGTCTGTTCGACGGTGTCGGCCGTGAACGCGCCTGCCGTCTGGCCCCGGATCAGCAGATCCGCATATCCGCGGAAATCGCTGCCCAACAGGACATTATTGGTCTGGTCGATCGATTCGTTGAAATAGAACGCGCCCAGCAGGATATTGGCGGGGCCGAATTCGCCCGTCAGCCGCAGCTCCTGCGTAAAGGTGCGGATCGCCAGATCCTGCGAGTTTTCGGAAATCAGATCGGCGCTGGTGAAATCGGAATCCTGATTGGTCACCGCATCGACCCCGCGATAGGCCGTGATCGAGGTAATGCCGAAGGGGCCATAGCCGTAATCGATCTGGCCCGAGAAACCCCAGTTCTCGATCTCGTTCGTCGAGGCGAAATTGGAATAGGACACATCGGCATAGGGATCGGCCGGGTCGGTGAACTGTCCGCCCACCGCATTCACCGCCGCGCCGGTAAAGCCGTTCTGCAACAGCACGGTGGCGCAGCAATCCTCGTCCGTTTTTTCATAATCGCCGATCAGGCGGATTTTGAACAGATTATTGGGTTCGAACAGCAACTGGCCGCGCGTGAACCAGCGATTGCGCTCGTTCGTGTCCTGATCCAGCGCCTCGTCCTGGATATAGCCGTCGCGCTTGTTGATCCCGCCCGCGATCGATGCGGCGATGGTGTCGGTGATCGGGCCGGTGATAATGCCCTTGGCGACCATGGCGTCGTAATTGCCATAGCTGACCTCGGCCTGACCGCCGAACTGGAACTTCGGTTCTGCCGTGGTGACAGAGATCACGCCCGCGCTGGCGTTCTTGCCGAACAGGGTCGATTGCGGGCCGGACAATACCTCGATCCGCTCCAGATCGGGCAGATCGTTGATGCGCGCGGCGCTGCGCGAGCGATAGACATTGTCGACGAACACGCCGACCGAAGGTTCGATCCCGGCGTTATTCGCGCCATTGCCGAACCCGCGGATGATGAAATTGGTATTCGCGCTCGACTGCAGCTGGGTGACGCGCAGGGTCGGCACCTCGGTCGTCAGATCCTTCAGATCGCGGATTTCGGCGCGTTCCAGCTGGGTTTCGGTGGTCACGCTGACCGCAACGGGCACATCCTGCAGGCTTTGCGCCCGCTTGGTCGCGGTGACCACGATGTCATTGCCCCGATAGGCCCCTTCGTCATTGGCGGACGCCGCCTGTTCATCGAACGCCGGTTCGGCAAAGGCAGGCTCGGCAAAGGCGGGGTCTGCCATATCGCCTTGGGCATCCTGAGCCATGGCAGGGCTGGCCGCAATGGCGGCAAGGCTGCCGCCGGACAACACGATACTACGCACGGCCATAAGGCCACGACCCATGCATTTCATGCGAGATTCCTTCCACTCTCCACCATTTCGCCCGCCCCATGCGTCTTCGCATTTCCCGTGGGGATCGGGTCTAACGATGCCGGAATGCTAGAAACACTACGGGTTACAGGCAATAATTGTTAGAGAGATACCCACTGCCTGTTCACGACGCTGTGTCGCCCCGGCAACAGGTAAAAGACTTGCTGCAATGCACACTCTGTTATAGGGGCGCGCGTGATTAGGGGCGCGGCCTTGCTTTTACCGGCAAGGCGCGCGGCATATTGCAGGGCAACCGGCCTTCCCTCGACCAGCAGACAGATGATTTATTGAAGAGGGACCAATGTCCGCCGACCTTCGCAATATCGCGATTATCGCGCACGTCGACCATGGCAAGACCACGCTTGTCGACCAGCTTTTCCGCCAGTCCGGCACGTTCCGCGACAACCAGCGCGTCGAGGAACGCGCGATGGATTCGAACGATCTGGAAAAGGAACGCGGGATCACCATTCTCGCCAAGCCGACCTCGATCGTGTGGGAAGGCCTGCGCATCAATATCGTCGACACTCCGGGCCACGCCGACTTCGGCGCCGAGGTGGAGCGTATCCTGTCGATGGTCGACGGCGTGATCCTGCTGGTCGACAGTGCCGAAGGCGCGATGCCGCAGACCAAGTTCGTGACCGGCAAGGCGCTGGCACTGGGCCTGAAGCCCATTGTCGTCGTCAACAAGATCGACCGTCCCGACGGCCGCGCCGACGAAGTGCTGGACGAGATTTTCGACCTGTTCGTATCGCTCGACGCCAATGACGAACAGCTCGACTTCCCCACGCTCTATGCCTCGGGCCGCAATGGCTATGCCAGCACCGATATCGAGGCGCGCTCGGGCGATCTGACCGCGATGTTCGAACTGATCCGCGATCACGTCCCCTCGCCCGGTCTGGACGAGGAAGCACCCTTCTCGTTCCTTGCCACGCTGCTGGACCGCGACAATTTCATGGGCCGCGTGCTGACGGGCCGCGTGCAATCGGGCACGATCAAGGTCAACGACCCGATCCGCGCGCTGGATGCCGACGGCAAGGTGATCGAAACCGGCCGCGCGTCCAAGCTGCTGTCGTTCCGCGGCCTTGAACGCGTTCCGGTGGAAGAGGCCCGCGCCGGCGATATCATCGCGCTGGCCGGCATGGAAAAGGCGACCGTGTCGAACACCATCGCCGACCCTGCCGTGACCGAACCCATCGCCGCCCAGCCGATCGATCCGCCGACGCTGGCCATGCGTTTTTCGGTGAACGACAGCCCCTATGCGGGGCGCGAGGGCGACAAGGTCACCAGCCGCATGATCCGCGACCGCCTGAACCGCGAGGCGGAGACCAATGTCGCCATCCGCGTCACCGAATCGGCCGACAAGGACAGCTTTGAAGTCGCCGGTCGCGGCGAATTGCAGCTGGGCGTTCTGATCGAGACCATGCGCCGCGAAGGCTTCGAACTCGGCATTTCGCGTCCGCGCGTGATCTTTGCCACCGACGAAGACGGCAATCGCACCGAACCGTATGAAACCGTCGTGATCGACGTGGACGACGAATATTCGGGCACGGTCGTGGAAAAGATGCAGCGCCGCAAGGCCGACCTGACCGAAATGCGCCCGTCGGGCGTGGGCAAGACGCGTATCGCGTTCAGCGCCCCTTCGCGCGGGCTGATCGGTTACCACGGCGAATTCCTGTCCGACACGCGCGGCACCGGCATCATGAACCGCCTGTTCGAGAAATACGGCCCCTACAAGGGCCCGATCGAAGGCCGCCAGAACGGAGTCCTGATCTCGAACGCCACGGGCGAGGCTGTCGGCTATGCACTGGGCGGGCTTGAGGAGCGCGGCATATTGTTCGTGTCCCCGCAGGAAAAGCTGTATGAAGGCATGATCATCGGCGAAAATGCCAAGCCCGACGATCTGGAAGTCAATCCGCTGAAGTCGAAGCAGCTGACCAACTTCCGTTCGACCGGCAAGGATGATGCACTGCGCCTGACCCCGCCGACCCGCATGACGCTCGAACAGGCCATCGCCTATATCGACGACGATGAAATGGTCGAGGTGACCCCGCAGAACATCCGCCTGCGCAAGGCGCTGCTCGACCCGCACGAGCGCAAGAAGGCGAAGCGCAAGGTTGACGCGTAAGCCGTGAACCCCGCGCAATAATCCAAGGAAAAATTGCGCAACCAGCGGTGAAATCGGTCTAATTCGGGCCGGACGGTGGCCAAACGGGGCCTGCGACGATATGTCGCGGCCCCATGGCTACTGGAACACTCATATCGCTCACCCTCTATTTCGTGCTGATGCTGGGCATCGGCCTGTTCGCGTGGAAAAAGTCGACCGACAGTTCGGAAGGCTATCTCCTCGGCGGGCGTAACCTGCCCCCGGCCGTCGCGGCGCTGTCCGCGGGCGCGTCGGACATGTCGGGCTGGCTGCTGCTGGGTCTTCCCGGCGCGCTTTATGCCACCGGCCTTGTCGAGGCATGGATCGGCATCGGCCTGTTCGTCGGCGCGCTGGCGAACTGGATCATCGTCGCCCCCCGCCTGCGCGACCAGACCGTCGCCTATGGCAATGCGCTGACGATCCCCGAATTCCTGGCCAACCGTTTTCCCGACCGCGCCATCGCGCTGCGTGTCGTTTCCGCCATCATCATCGTGCTGTTCTTCACCGTCTATACCGCGGCGGGCCTTGTCGGCGGCGGCAAGCTGTTCGTGTCAAGCTTTGCCGGGCTGTTCGGCGATACGGGCCTGTCCGATTACATGACCGGCATCTGGCTGACGGCGGGCGTCGTGCTGGCCTATACGATGGTGGGCGGGTTCCTTGCCGTGTCGCTGACCGATTTCGTGCAGGGCTGCATCATGGTGGTCGCGCTGATCCTGATGCCCATCGTCGTGCTGACCAGCGACGGCGGCAGCGCCACGGTGGCAGAGGCTGTGCGCAATGTGGACCCGAATTTCCTGTCGCTGTTCTCGGGGCTTAGCTTCATCGGCTTCCTGTCGGCGGTGACATGGGGGCTGGGCTATTTCGGGCAGCCGCATATCATCGTGCGTTTCATGGCGGTGAAGGAAGGCGGCGTAAAAACAGCGCGCAATATCGGGATGAGCTGGATGTTCGTCTCGCTGATCGGCGCGCTGGGTGTGGGCATTCTGGGCCGCGCGCATGTCGAGCTGAACGGCCTCACACTGGAGGATCCCGAAACGATCTTCATCCTGCTGGCCGACACGCTGTTCCACCCGCTGATCACCGGCTTCCTGCTGGCCGCATTGCTAGCCGCGATCATGTCGACGATCAGCTCGCAGCTGCTGGTCGCCTCTTCCTCTCTGACCGAGGATTTCTATCGCCTGTTCCTGCGCAAGAACGCGTCGGAGCGGGAGACGGTGAACGTATCGCGCATCTGCGTGCTGCTGGTGGCGCTGGCCGCCATCGCGATTGCTGCCGATCCCGAAAGCGAGGTTCTGGGCCTCGTCTCCAACGCATGGGCAGGGTTCGGCGCGGCGTTCGGCCCGCTGATCGTTCTGTCGCTGACGTGGGACCGCATGACCGGTTCGGGCGCGGTCGCAGGTCTGGTGACCGGCGCGGTCGTGGTGGTCGCATGGATCGCCGCCGGTTTCGGCGACAGCTTCCTTGGCGGCCCCGGCGTATATGAAATCATCCCCGGCTTCATCGCCGCATGGGGCGCGATCGTGCTGGTCAGCCGCATGGGGTCGAGCGCGCCCGTCCCGCGCCCTGTTCAATAAGGGGGCGGGCCGACTTAGGGGAGAGGACCGACTAAGCGGAGCGGGCCGAACAGCTCTCTGGCCAGAGGCGGCGCCGCGTGGCAGTCTGCCGCCTTCTGGCAGGAGGTTGGCATGGCGAGAATTACCGGACCTAAGATTACAGGACTGGGCGGCGTCTTTTACGTCGTGAAAGACCCCGAAGCGACGCGGGCATGGTATCGCGACACGCTGGGGATCGACGGCGAATACGGACCGATGCTGCGCTGGTCGGAAGAAACCGGCGATGCGCCCTATTCGCTGATCAGCCATTTCAAGGACGATCAATATATGAAGCCCGGCACGGCCAGCTTCATGATCAACCTCAGGGTCGACGATCTCGACGGGTTCGTCGCAGGGCTGAAGGCCAAGGGTGTCGATGTGCTGGACAGCGTGGACGAGGGTTACGGCAAGTTCGCATGGCTGCTCGACCCCGACGGGGTAAAGATCGAGCTGTGGCAACAATGCGAGGCGCCGCCGGCTGATTAGGGCTGCCGGTTTACGGCCCCTTGCGCAGATCGGGCTGCGTCGCCACCTGCCCATCATCGCAGATAACAGGAGCCTGCCCCCCGTGCTGACCGAAATCGATTATGAAAAGGGCTGGAGCGATGCCGATATCGCCGCATGGCTGGCGGACCGGCTGAAACAGGCTTTGGCCGAGCGGGAGGGCACCGTCGCCATCACCGTGCCGGGCGGATCGACGCCCTTTCCCATATTTGCGGAACTGGCAAAGCACGATCTGGCGTGGGACCGGCTGGAAATCTGGCCGGGCGACGACCGCTGCGTCCCCGCCGATCACGAGGCAAGCAATTACGGACGACTGGCCGCCGCGCTGGCCGAAACGGGCGCGACAGTGGTCGAACTGACCGAAGACAAGCACCCGCCCCATTTCGCGCTGGCATGGCTGGGCATGGGGCTCGACGGGCATGTCGCCTCGCTGTTTCCCAATACCGACCCGCAGGTGGACGATCCGGCGCAGGTCAGGCGCCTCACCCCCGATCCGCTACCGCCCGAAGCGCCGTTCGACCGCGTGACGCTGACCCTGTCGAAATTGCTGGCATCCGAAACGCTGATGTTCGTGGTGCGCGGCGCGGACAAGCTGGCGCTGTTCGAGGCTGCCGCGCGGGGCGAAAACGATTTGCCCGTCGCCCGCCTTCTGGGCGCGGCGCGGATGCGGATCGCCTGTTTCTCGTAAATGCCGAACATTCCGCTGACTGGACTGATGCCGCCCGCCATGCATCGCGCGGCGCTCAAACTGGGTGAGCGGGCGCGGCGCATCTGGTGGCGGCTGCGCAAGCCCGATCTGCGCGGCTGCGCGCTGGTGCCCGTGAACGCGCAAGGGGCCGTGCTGATGGTGCGCCATTCCTATCGCGCGCAGGATGAATGGCAATTGGTGACGGGCGGTGTGGACAGGGGCGAAACCCACGAACAGGCCGCGCATCGCGAACTGGCCGAGGAAGTGGGCCTGACCGCACAGGTACTGACGCCCGTATTGCGCGAACCGGTGCCGATGCACGGGGCGCTGAACGACGTGATCGTCTTTATCGCCAAGGTCGACGGCGAACCGCAGATCGACATGCGCGAGATTGCCGAGGCACGCTTTTTCGCGCCCGACGCGCTGCCCGCCCCGATGTCGCACTGGGCCCGCCGCTATGTCGCGGCGGCTCTGGACCATGCGGGTCAGAGCAGGTCGAGCTGACGGTCCTGCCCGCGCGTCTTCGCTTCCTCCACCCCTTCCAGCTTCGATAGCGTCAGCCCCATCAGACGGATCGGTCGCGGCAGGGGCATCATCTCGGCCAGAAGGGCGTGGCCTATTGCCGCGAACTCCGTCTTGCCGCTGACGAAATGGGGGATCGACCGCGCGCGGCTGGCGATCTGGAAATCGTTGTATTTCAGCTTCAGCGTCACGGTCCGCCCGCGCACCTCGCCCTTTTCGATCCGGTCCCAGACGATATCGACGATATTGTCCATCGCCTCGCGCAGCGCATCGGGGGCGGACAGATCCTCGTGAAACGTGCGTTCGCCGCCCAGCGATTTGCGGATGCGATGCGCGCGCACCTCGCGCAGGTCCACACCCCGCGCCGCGCGATAGAGGTAATCTGCGAAACTGCCGAAATGGGCGCGCAGGAACGGCAGGTCGCGCTCCGCCAGATCGGCACCGGTGGCGATGCCCAGACGCTTCATTTTTTCCGCGCCCTTGGGGCCGACGCCGTGAAAGCGCGATACCGGCAATCCCGCGACGAATGCCGCCCCCTCGCCCGGGCGGATCACGCAAAGTCCGTCGGGCTTGTTCTGGTCCGACGCCAGCTTGGCAAGAAACTTGTTATAGCTGACCCCCGCACTTGCCGTCAGACGCGTATCCTCGCGGATGCGGCGGCGGATGGCTTGCGCGATGCGCGTGGCAGAGCCGAGATTATGCCGGTCCTCGGTCACATCGAGATATGCCTCGTCCAACGACAGCGGCTCGACCAGATCGGTATAATCGCGGAATATGGCGCGGATCTGGCCGCTGACCTCGCGATAGACGTCAAAGCGCGATTTGCAGAACACCAGATCGGGGCACAGCCGCTTGGCAGTGACCGACGGCATCGCGGACCGCACGCCGAACCGGCGCGCCTCGTAACTTGCCGCCGCGACAACGCCACGCCCTGATGCACCGCCCACGGCGACCGGTTTGCCGCGCAAGGCCGGATTGTCGCGCTGTTCGACGCTGGCAAAGAATGCATCCATGTCGACATGGATGATCTTGCGCAGCCCTGCCGCCTCACCCCCGCCGTCAGTTGCGCTGTCATGATCGCCTGCCTGAGTCACGCCATGCGTTCTAGCCGCCCGCAACACGCTTGGGCAGGGGCTGTCGGTTCACCAAAGTTTTCGCAGTTGCAGCAAGATTAGGGATTGAGCGGGCCTGCAAATAGGCGCAAGGGAACTGCATCATGCTGAAACTTCCCACGCCGCCCCGGGAACTTGGCCGGGCGGAATTCACCGCCATGCTGGCCTTCCTGATGTCGCTGCAAGCGCTGGGCATCGATACGATGCTGCCCGCGCTGGGCGATATCGCGGCCGATCTGGGCGCGAAGGACCCGAACGATCGTCAGCTGGTCGTGGGCAGCTATCTGATCGGCATGGGCGTGGGATCGCTGATCTTCGGATTTCTGGCCGACCGTTTCGGCCGCCGCCGCGTGCTGCTGGGCGGTATTGCAATCTATTGCGTGTTCGACTTCCTGTGCATGATCATCACCAGCTTTCCCGCGATGATCGCGTTCCGGTTCGCCAATGGGATCGTTGCGTCGGCAGGCGGCGTGATCGCCAATGCCATCGTACGCGATAAATACGAAGGCGACGCCATGGCCCGCATCGTGTCCATGATCGCCACGGTTTTCATGGTGGTACCTGTGCTGGCGCCGACAATCGGGCAGACGATCCTGTTGTTCGCGGACTGGCGATCGATTTTCGGCGTTATGTTCGGCATGGGCATCATCATGTTCCTGTGGGTCTATTTCCGCTTGGCGGAAACCATGGCACCGGAAAACCGTCAGGCATTAAGCGCAAAGCGCATCGGGCATAATTTTCGCGTAATCGTCACCAACCGCGACGCCATCGGCTATGTATTCGGCGCGACATTGGTGTTCGGGGGGCTGTACGGTTATATCAATTGTTCCGAACAGCTGGTGGCCGTGCATTTCGGCCTGCACGAAAAATTCGCCTATGTGTTCGGCGGCATGGCGATGTGCATGGCGGCCAGCAATTTCGTGAATTCGCGCATCGTGGAAAAACATGGCGCTCGGCGGGTTAGCCATACGGCGCTGCTGATGTTCGTGGTGACCGGCGCGCTGCAATGGGCAGCCGCGACGTTCCAGCCGGACAATTTCTTGCTATTCGCCCCGTTGATGACGGTCAATCTGGCGCTGATCGGTTTTCTCGGCGCGAATTTCAGCTCGATCGCATTGCAGCCGTTTCAGCATTTTGCCGGTTCGGCGTCCTCGCTACAATCGGCGATGCGCGTGGGCGGCGGTGCGGTTTTGGGCGCAATAGTGGGCGGAGCCTATGACGGCACCGCCCGGCCCTTGGGCATGGCCTTGTTCGTCCTGTCGCTAGGCGGCCTGCTGCTTATTCTTTATAGCGAGAGGGGCAAATTGTTCCAACGGCGCAAGGGCACGATTCCGCAGATCGTCAAATAGACGACGGGCCGCGAGCAAGCTGTGCCATTGCGATCACAAGGTCGGCATCGGGAACGCATGTCAGCCACCCCCGCCATCGGCCAGCGTTCGATGACGGCGTTTAATGTCGTTCAAAGCCCCATGCCTTCCAAGCCGTATGGTTTAGTGTAAACAAAAGCGCTGCGCTTTCTTGCCCGTTGTGCCATAGCCTTACGGTAGAGGCAGAGGGGACCGGCAGAGACCCGCTCAATCACCGCCGTATTTGATAGCGAAACGGCGGAACCGGTCTGTCGCGCTATTCCGTTCGCAGCAAGCAATTGGGCAAGGCCTCGGTCCCGCGAATAAACAGACCCGCGCTTACCCCGCCCCCTTCGAATTATCCTTTACCCAGCGAACGGATGCGCCGACCGGTGGCGGCATAGATCGCATTGGTCAGCGCCGGAATAACCGGCGGCAGGGCGGGTTCGCCCATACCGGTCGGCGGGAACGGGGTGGTGATGAACTTCACCTCTATATCGCGCGGAATCGAATCCATCCGCATCAGCGGGAACGTATCGAAATTCTCCTGCACGATCGCGCCATCCACCTGATCGATCCTTTGACCGATCATCGCTTGCGACAGCCCGTCGATGGCCGATCCCTGCGCCTGATGCAGCGCGTTGACGGGATTGATGATATGGCTGCCGACATCGCCGACCACCCAGATCTTGTCGATCCACAGCCTGGCATCCTGCGGGGCGGATACGTCCACCACCTCGGCGAAATAGCCCATGTGGCTGAAATAGAAGGCAAAGCCGCGCCCCTTGCCGACGGGCGCGGCGGGACGTTTGCCGTCCCAGCCTGACAGCTTCACCACCTCCTCGATCACCTTGCGTGCGCGGCCCGTATGAAAACCGGGATCGCGGCCCGTTTGCGGCAACTGCCGCCCTTCGCCCAGAATCTGCAGCATCAGCGTGGGCAGATCGGTGCCTGCGGCTTCGGCCACCTCGTCAAGGAAGGACTGGAAGACAAAGGCCATTGCGTTCGACGTCGGCGCCCGCAGCCAGCCGGTGGGCATATTCGTCGCCAGATAGCTTGCGCCGAAATCGACATTGGCGAGCAACTCAGCAGGAAACTCGTCAGCATCCATGCCCGCCGCGCGGATCGGCTGGCCATCCTCGCCAAAAGTGACGAAATGGTCGCGGATCGCCGTCAACGCGCCCTTGTCGTCGATCGCGGCGGACAATGCATGCCAGCCCGCGGGGCGATAGAAATCGTGCCGCATATCATCGGCCCGCGCATAGATCATCTTCACCGGCTTTCCGGGAAGCGCCTGCGCGATCTGGGCCGCCTGCACCATATAATCGCTCATCAACCGGCGGCCGAAACCGCCACCGATGCGGGTCAGGTTCACGGTGACGTCTTCGGGCGCGATGCCGGTAATGTCGGATAATTGCGTTACCCCGCCCGCAGGGCTTTGCGACGGCGCCCACAAGGTCAGCTTGCCGCCCTGAAACAGGGCCGTGCAATTTTGCGGCTCCAGCGTGGCATGGGCCAGCGTCGGATAATCATATTGCGCGCTGACGATTTTCGCCGCGCCCGCCATGGCGGCATCGACATCGCCCTTCTTTACGATCTCGCCTTGCGGCGCGCCCTTCAACGCTTCGGCTGCGCCCGTCGCATACCCCTCGGTCGAAAATCCGTCGAAACCTTCCGTATTCCATTCCACTGCCAGCTTCTCGCGCGCTTTTTGCGCGGTCCACCAACTGTCCGCCACAATGGCCAGAGCATCGTTCTTACCCTTGGCCACCAGGCCGCTGTTCAGCGGCACCACCGCGATTACGCCAGCCAGTGCCTTGACCGCCGCATCGTCGAACGATGCGATGGTGCCTTTGAACACGGGGCAAATCTCGATCGCGGCATAGACCATGCCGGGCAGGTCGGTATCGATGCCGTATAAGGGCTGGCCCTTCAGGATCGCGGGCGTATCGACACCGCGCTTGGACTTGCCGATGATCTTGAAGCTGTCTTCGTCCTTCAACGTCAGGCTGTCCGGATCGGGCGCGGTCTGTGCCGCTGCCCCCGCTGCGAGCGAGGCATAGCTGGCCGTCCGTCCCGAAGCCGCATGTGTCACCTTGCCGCCCGCGGTCGTCAGGCTATCGGCGCCCACGCCCCATTGGCTGGCCGCCGCGGCGACCAGCATGTGCCGCGCCGCCGCGCCCGCCCGTCGCATGGGCAGCCATGCCATCGGCGTCGCACGGCTGCCGCCAGCGAATTGCGGACCATACAGATCGGTATTCAGCGGCAATTGTTCCACCTTCACCTGATCCCAGTCGACATCCAGCTCCTCGGCAATCAGCATGGGCAGCATGGTTTTTACCCCCTGCCCGATTTCGGGATTGCGCGAACCGATGGTGACCGAATTGTCGGGATGAATAGTGACGAATGCGGTCAGCCCGCCCGCCCCATCCTGTTCTTCGCCGGCCAGCGCCAAACGCGCGGTAAAGGTCACGGCAACGCCGCCCGCCAGCGACGCGGTCAGGAACGACCGGCGCGATACATCCAGCATGGTCATGCGCCTGCCTCCGTCCCGTTTGCGGCGGAAGGCCGTCCATCGGCGGCCTGCCGGATCGCCTGCCTGATCCGCAGATAGGTCGAACAGCGGCAGATATTCCCGCTCATCATCGCTTCGGCATCCTCGTCCGACGGGTCGGGAAATTCGCCCAGCATCCATGTCGCGGTCATGATCTGGCCCGCCTGGCAATAGCCGCATTGCGGCACGTCCAGATCGCCCCATGCCGCCAGCACGGCGGGGCCCGCCGGCTGCGATGCGACATCCTCGATCGTGGTGATCGCGGCCTCGCCCACCGATCCGATCGGGGTCTGGCAGGCACGGATCGGCTGCCCGTCCATCAGCACGGTGCACGCACCGCACAGGCCCGCTCCGCAACCGAATTTCGTGCCGGGCAGCTTCATATCCTCTCGCAACGCCCACAACAGCGGCTTTTCGGGATCCGCGGTGATCGTGCGCTTTTGCCGGTTGACGGTCAGTTCGATCGCCATGCTGCCCCCTGTCAGGATTGTCCGGTCCGCTATGTCCGGTAAGGATAGTCTGCCGACCCGAACGGTCGGCGCGTTGAAAGAAATGTCTGCGTTGCCGATTGCACGCAACGAAAACCTAGCCGCCGCAAAAGAATAGTCAAAGGGCCCGATTTGCGAATTGACAGGCCGAGCCCGTGCAGACCATTGGCGCCTATCATCGGGCAGAAAGGACCGCCCCCCCCGAAAAACCCAGACCTAAGCTGACATAACAGGGGTGAAACATATCCTGCTTTGGCTTTTACGCGCGACATCGGCAGAAGCAGGATTGTAGCGAAATTAATGCGAATGACTTGCATTAGAGTTTTTGACGAGTAGAAGGAACGCACTGCCGACGGTACCGATTTTGCGCATGCCAAGGTTGCAATTGCAGCCGCATGCCATCAAAGGCGCCAAGGCGTTCCCGACCCTGACGACGAAACATGGACCAAGCCTTGACCCATCAGCCTATTGCCCGCGAAGAATTCACCCCCTCCGCCGCTCTCGAAGTGGAAACGGTGAAGCGCGTACATCATCTGAACGACGGTCTGTTCAGCTTCTCGATCTCGCGTCCGGCCAGCTTCCGTTTCCGTTCGGGCGAATTCGTGATGGTCGGCCTGCCCAATAACGGCAAGCCGCTGCTGCGCGCTTATTCGATCGCCAGCCCCAGCTATGCCGACGAGCTGGAGTTTCTGTCGGTCAAGATCCAGGACGGGCCGCTGACCTCGCGGCTTCAGCATATTCAGGTGGGCGATCCCGTCTATCTGGGCAAAAAGCCGACCGGCACGCTGGTCACCGACGCGCTGATCCCGGGCCGCCGCCTGTTCATGCTGTCGACCGGCACGGGCCTTGCCCCTTTCATGAGCCTTGCGCGCGATCCCGACGTCTATTCGATGTTCTCGGAAATCGTGCTGGTCCATTCAGTGCGCAAGGTCAGCGATCTGGCCTATCGCGACCTGCTGGAATCGCAGCTGGCGGGCGACCCGCTGGTGCAGGACGAAGCACTGCTGCAGTTCCACTATGTCCCCACCGTCACGCGTGAGGAGTTCCGCAACACCGGCCGCATCAGCACGCTGATCGAAAACGGCAAGCTGTTCGAAACCGTCAGCGGGCCCAAGACGTTCGATCCCGAAAACGACCGCGTGATGCTGTGCGGCAGCATGGCGATGATCAAGGATCACGCCGCCGATCTGGAAGCGCGCGGCTTTATCGAGGGCAGCAATTCCAAGCCCGGCCATTTCGTGATCGAGCGCGCCTTCGTCGGCTGATCCCGACCGGCATTCCGAGCAGGTCCGGCGCGGGTCGAAATACCCGCGATCAGGCCGCCGCTGCGGGCGGCATGATGCGATTGGCGCGAAACGCGCGCAATGTGCGGACGGTAATATCGGTCTCGAACTGTTTTTCGTGCTTGGTGTCTAGGACATAGGCTTTCAGCCGTAACCGCACTGCCACGAAATTCTGCATCGGCACTTGCGACACCAGCACAACGATGGGCTTGGGCAGATAGATATAGCGGCTCGACAGCGCAGCTTCGGTCACGATCTCGCGCGCCTGATCGATATCCTCGCCCGCGCCGATCAGGAAATCGACCACCACCTGCATGTCGAGCGCGCCGTAATTGCCCGACGACGTAATGTCGCTCAGGAACTTGTTGTTCGGAATGGTGATCGTATTGTCGTCCAGCGTCTGCAGCCTCACCGAACGCAGGCCGATCGCCGTGATATCGCCGTAAAACCCGCCAAAGCTGACGCGGTCGCCCACCTGGAACGGGCGGTCGACGATAATCATCACGCCCGCCACGAACGACGCGACAAGGTCTTTCAGCGCAAAGCCGACCGCGACCGCCGCGGTGCCGCCCATCAGTGCCAGCAATGTGCTGTCGATCTTGAACGACAGCGCGGTCACGATCACGGCGGTGGCGATAAAGATGAAGAACTTGGCGAAGGTCGCCACTTTCTGCATCGTCAGGCGGCGGGCGGCGAATTGCGTGCTGAACCGGTTGACGAAGCCGGTCAGCACTTTCAGCAGGAACCACGCCCCCGCCAGCACGAAGAACGAGGTGACCACCCCGCTCCACCGCACGAAATCGCCCAGCTGCGCGACATCAATATCGGGCGCCTGCGCCGCGGCGGGCGTGGCGGTCGAAACCGCCGCCAGCAGCAAGGCGATCCTGCGCGAATGGGCCGCGATCATGGCTTTGCTCCCGCGATAAGGTTCTGGGCCCGCAACAGGCGTTTGACTTCCTCGAACCAGTACAGGCTCAGGCGATAGCCGCCATCCTGCGGAACGGTCACGCCCAGCAATTCGCACGATCGCAAGGTTTCGCGCACGCGGGCGAGCGGCAGATCGGTGGCACTGGCGATATCGGCGGCACTCGCGATGTCCATCTGCAATATGGTGCGCAGGACGAACAATGTCATGGGCGGCATGGCGGCCAGTCGCGCGATATCGGGCGCTTTGAACGTGCGGACGCAAACCTGCCCCGTTTCCCTGTCACGGAACAGGCTGCGCCGCCAGCGCTCCAGCGCCACTGCCGGATTGCCGCCCGATTCCTCGGTCAGCGCGGCGTAAAACGCGCGCCGCGCGCGTTCCTCCGGCGCGACCTCGTCCTCGAACAACATGCTGCCCGTATCGTCGCCAGCATATTCGAATTCGGGATCGATCCCCGCATTGGCAGTGCGCCTTTCGATCAGCTCGCGGATTTGCTTTACCGACCACGGGCGCAGCATGATTTCATCATCGAACAGGGGCCTGTCCCCCCTCGCCCGTTCCAGAAACGGCCATGCCGCCCCGCCCACGGCAAAGATCCAGCTGGTGCGCCCCGGCGTGTGGCGCGCGACTTCCAGCAAGGCATCAAACCGCGCCAGCCCGCCGATGGCCGGAACGATCATGCGCTGGACATCGTCGATGGCCACGCAGTGCGGCGCGGCCTGCAATGCATCGATCACGGCCCGCGGTTCGGCCGCGCAGCCAAGCGCGTCGGCCATGGCGGCCAGCAATCCGTCGTCCGGCCCCGCCTTCGCCTCCACCTGCAACGGCGGCAGGCCCGATGCTTCGACCAGACGATTGACGATGGTGGTCTTGCCATGGCCGCGATCGCCGACCACCGCCAGCACATGGCCCGGCAGCGGAAAGCCCGATTTCGCATCGGCGGCGGCAGGCACCGTCGCATCCGCCAACGGGCGCCCGTGCGGCGCCAGAAGGTGCATTTCCGCGTCGCTCAGCGGGTCATAGCGGCCGCTTTCCTCGTCCGCGATAACCCTCTCGCTCGCCTTTTCGCGCGCGCGCTGGCCCAATATCTCGCGGATCAGCGACAGCTGGCGGATACGGCGCGCGACGATCACGCGCGCGCCCTGCGCCATCAGCACGAAACCGCCCGCCACGCGCCCCAGCGCGCCGCTGATGCCGTTTGGATTGTTCGAGACCCAGCGCAGAACGGTGCTTTTGGGCGCACCCAAACGGGCCAGAGTCTCGATCCTTTCGCGCCACCATGTGGTGATCACGAACAGCACCGGTATCGCCAGCAGCCAGCAGAAGGTGAGTATCCAGCTATAGATCGCGCCATGGCCGACGACGCCCGCCGTCATGGTCAGCAACAGCCCGACACCGATCACCACGGTCGCGACCAGCCGCAGCGAGCGTTTGCGAAGGGCAGCGCGCGGATCCTCTCCGCCGCGGCCGCGCGCCATCGCGTCGATCACCTGCACCAATGCCGCCCCGCCAAATATCCAGCATGCCAGCAACCAGACCAGCCGGATCGGCGCGGGCGAAAAGAACACCGGAAACAGCCATTTCAGCACCAGCAATAACACAAGCCAGTCGAGCGGCTTCAGCGCATGGCGCAACAGGCGCAGCAGATAGGCGGAGAGCGAAGACCACAGGGTCGGCGGCTTTCGGCTGCCTTGCGTGCGTTCCAGATCGCCGACGACTGTATCGCCCACGCCGCGCCAGAAACGGAACACCATCACTGCCAGCAGCAATTCGAATATGACGAGGAAATAGCTGGCCCTGAACTCCATCAGGCCGGTGGTGAAAGCCTTTAGCCCCGCGAAGCCCGTCGCCACATTATAGCGCACGGTCAGCACGATCTGCTTCACTTCGCGCCCGACCTGATCCAGACCCTCGGCCCCGAAACCGGTGACCCGCGACCGGAGCCCCGACGAGAGCGAGGGTAAGAGCGCCAGCCGCGCCTCGTTCATGGTGATCATCGCATCATACAGCGCATCGCGCCGCTCGCGCAGCAGCACTTGCTGATAGGACGATAACAGCACCGCCTGACTTGCCAGAGCCTGCTGATAGGCGATCAGCCGCTCTCCGATCCCTTCGGACGTGATCAGTGCAGGATCGACGGGCGGAATGTGCAGGCGCGGGTTTTTGGCGCCGGTCGCGCCGCCCAGCGCATCCCCCAGTTCGCCCCTGATACCGCGCAACGCAACGATCAGATCGCCGTAAAGCGCGTCGGCGGCTGCGTTGCTGCCCGGCGATCCCGCGACCGCCTCCGCCTTGCGGCGCCATGCCAGCGCGTCGGTTTCGATCAACCCGATGGCGGCAGCCTCGTTCTCCAGCCGCGCCGCTTCTGCCGCCACCGCGGTTTGGGCGGTTTTCAGACGGGTGTATTCGGCGATCAGCAGGCTGCGACGTTCCGCCTCCGCCTCTGCCCTCGCCGCTTCCGCCTCGGCCAGTTGCAGGCGGGCCTCTTCTTCCAGCGATGCTTCGTCTGGCGGGGGCTCTGCCAGGGTGACGTCGCCGGGGGCTGCATCCGGCGTCTGTGCCCATGCGGGGGAAAGGGCGGCAAGCACCAACAGGCACAGCACGGCCATCGCCCGCATGATCATGTCATGCGGCGTTGCCCGGCCTGCCCGACTGCCCCGATGCATAGTGCAATTCCCCCCGCGTTCAGGGCGATCCCGTCCGGCAGTTCGCTACGCCGGATTCGGAAATTCACCAATGTGCAGAGCGTTTACACTAGAGCGGTTTTCGATCATTCCGGGTCATAACCGCACGAGCTGAAGTAGTTGGCGCATTCGCCGGGCTGGAAGATATCGACGAGTTTGCCGATCAGGTCCCAGAGGCCACTGACGGTTCGCTCGCCGATTTTGCGGAGCATGGCCTTGAGGCGTGAGAAGGCCTTCTCGATCGGATTGAAGTCCGGGCTGTAGGGCGGGAGGAAGCGCAGTGTCGCGCCTGCCGCCTCGATCTTTTCCCGCACCGCCGCACGTTTGTGGCTCGACAGGTTGTCCATGACGACGATGTCGCCGGGACGCAGTTCGGGAATGAGCACCTGAGTGACATAGGCTTCGAACCAGTCGCCATTGATCGGACCGTCCAGCACCATCGGCGCGACCATGCCGGTCAAGCGTAGACCGGCGACGAGCGTCGTGGTCTTGCGGTGGCCGTGCGGGAAACCCATCCGCAGCCGTTCGCCTTTCGGGCAGCGGCCATGGCTGCGGGTCATGTTGGTGGCGGTCCACGTCTCGTCGATGAACACGAGGCGTTCGGGTTCCAGATCGATCTGGCTCTCGAACCATTCCCGGCGCTGCTTCAGGACGTCGGGCCGGTCCTGCTCGATTGCATGGCCAGTCTTTTTTTGCGCGTTATCCCCCTGCGCGCGAAGAAGCGATGCAGCCCGGCCACGGAGACGGTCAGGCCAACTTCGGTCAGCGCCAGGCGAAGTTCCTCAAGCGAGATGTCCTTACGCTCTTCCCAGATGGCGAGGATGTCCCCCGCACGCTCTTCGACCCGGCGAGATCGCATGTCGCCACCCTGCGGCTTCGGCGCGAAGGCGCCCGTCTCGCGCCGCTGCACCCGCCAGCGGATCGCCGTCGAAGGCGCAACGCCAAACCGGGCCGCAGCAGCGCGGCAACTCATACCGCCATCCACTGCCGCCAGAAGCCGAGAACGCAAATCCATCGAAAGAGGTTGGCCCATCCATGCTGGCCTCCTTCACCAGCACGGATTCTGAATCAGAAATCACACCTGGTGGGAATCCCTCATCGATTCAAATCGGTCGAAAACCGCTCTAGACCGGCGCGTGTCAACGGACACTCGCGGTTAATGCTGATAATGATGCGGACTTATAGGGAGATAGGGCCGGACCGGCCTTTCAGACCGAAGCCACAACCTGCGCGGGGCCGACCGGTTCGCGGTCCTCACCGCGCATGCGCCGCCGGAACAGGCGCTTTACCAGCCGCGTTTCCAGAATGCGCCCGCCGATATAGAGCACGACGAAAATGCACGCGAAAACATAGGCGGGCGTAGGCGAAGGGCCGATCTTGTCGAGATCCTTTTCCTTGTCCTTGTCCGGCATTTCAGGCGTGGGCGCGCCAAGAAACTTGTCGATCGGGCTTTGGGGAAGGATCTTGTCTTCCTTCTCCTCTTTCGCCTTATCGCCCTCTGCCGCCATTTCGGCCGCAGCCGATGCGCGCTCGTAATCGCGGACCAGCGTGTTCATCTGGGCAAAGGCCAGAAACAGCAGCGGCGCGAAAAAGCAGTAGAGGAAGGCGCGGCTGACCAGATGATAGCTCAGGCGCGATGCCGTGCCGTCGCTTTCGACGACCAGCTCGCCGCGGTCGAAGACCGACATGCGGTCCTGCGCGGGCTGCCCCTTCTTGCCAAAGCTGATCGTATTGCCATGCCGTTCGAAACTGGTGCCGCGTTCGTGGAACAGCGGCTCCAACCGGTCGAGCGCTTCTTTCGGGGACTGGCCGGCCGGAAGCTCCACGCTGTCGCGCACATGCCAGATCCAGTCGAAGTAGTTCTTGATCACTCTATGCACCCCGAAATCAGATTCATGTCCGGCCCGATCACTCGGCAGGAACCGCAGGCGGCAGGCGGCGCTGGAAACGCATCTTCATCGACGCCCACGCATCCTTGAACGGAAAGACCATCGTTTCCTTGATCGACATGGCGCGGCCGCCTTCCATGCCCAGCAGCTCTGCCTCTCCGTCGACGCAGGTGCCGAACATGCGGTCGATGATGATCCACGTGCCCGAATAATTGCTGCGGCTCGCTTCGTAATCCTGCGAATGATGGACGCTGTGATGTTCGGTCGTGTTGAACACGAAGCGCCACCAGTTGGGCGTGTTGAACCGCACATTGATATGCTGATAGATCGACACCGCGACACCCAGCGTACCCGCCAGCAGGAAGGCGCGCGGCAGGAAGTCGAAGAAACCGCCGATGCCAAGGCCGATCAGGAACAGCTCGATCGGATTGCCGACGGCGCCCTTGTTGATGTTCAGCTGGGTGATGTAGTGGTGCGGCGCATGGGTCAGCCACAGCGGGTGCCAGTTATGCATGCCGCGATGCATCCAATATTGCCCGAAATCGAAAATGAACGAGATCAGGAACGCCTGCACCAGCAGCGGCAGCATCATGAACCAGGCGAATTTTTCCCAGTCGAACGAGCTTTGGACGAAACCGATGATGGCATCGTCGCCGATATAGCTGCCCACCGTGCGGATGATCGTATAGCCAAGTCCGACATAGAACAGGTCGACCGCGAATTCCTTCCACGTCAGGCGCCAGCTGCGAAAACGGGGGTTCACCCATTCAAGGCCGAGCAGGAAGATCTTGAACCCGATGCCGATGGCGATGGCTGTCGATGCGGTCGCGATCGAATTGGGCGCATAATACCAGAACGCCAGCAGCGCGAGCAGCGTCGCGGGCTGAAACCAGGTGAAAAACAACACCTTGCCCCGGCTGCCTTCGACCTTGGGCAGGTTTTCCCAGCCGACCGTGACCGGAGAGTCTGCCCCGATGATCCGTTTGCCTACGCGAACTCCGCTCATACTACCCACCCGCATCACATGTCGTGAAAACCGATTGGGACGCCCAAGGGCGGCCCGTCCAAATTCAAGCCAAGCGTAAGCCCCCTGACAGAGGCAAAGTAAGTGTCCAAATGACGTAGTTTTGCAGCGATTTTTCCCTGAAAATCGACGATTCTCGCGATGGAATGTATACGATTTTCATTCCGAAATCACCCTTACCGCCAAGGCCGTTGCCGCCGCACGCGTTTCCACGCCCAGCTTGGTGAAAATCTGCTGCAAATGTTTGTTGACCGTGCGAGGGCTGATACCCAGAATTTCGCTGATCGTGCGGTTCGATTTGCCATAGCTGACCCACAGCAGAACCTCTGCCTCGCGCTGGGTCAGGCCCGCGTAACTCTGCAACGATTCAAGATCGGCGCCTTCGCGGATTTCGGTCAGGCGGATCAATGTCTCGCCATCGCGCTCGCTTTTGACGGCGGAAATCTCGACCGCGAAATCCGCCACCGACACGCGCATTGCATTGCCCGCCCGCGCCGGATCGGCCAGCACGCGATCGGCGGTCGGCTGCAAGGCGGCGGGCAAAGCGCGGGCGTTCGCCGTCCATGCCGGATCGACGGATGTCAGCAATTCCTCCGCCTGGGGCGTGCACCATGCCAGCGCGCCGCGCGCATCGAATGCCGCCAGCCTGCCACCCGCCGCGTCAAGCGCGAGGCGCGACCGGTGCGACTGGCGCGCATTGGCCAGATGAACGCGGATGCGGGCCAGCAATTCCTCGATCACGATGGGCTTGCGGATATAATCGACGCCGCCGGTTTCCAGCGCGGCGACCGCATGTTCGGGTTCGGTCAGCCCCGTCATGAAAATCACCGGAATATGCGCCAGCGCGGGATCGTTTTTGATCCGGACGGTGGTTTCGATACCCGACATGCCGGGCATGACCCCGTCCATCAGGATCAGATCGGGCATCGCTTCGGCAAGCACGTCGAGCGCTGCCTCCCCGCTGGTGGCGACCAGCGCGCCCATGCCTGCCTGTTCCAGCGTCTCGACAATGAAACGCAGCGAATCCGGCTGGTCGTCGACGACGAGAATGCGGTCCTTCGGGCGGGCTTCATCCGGCATCGGAGCCCCCCTTTTCCGCACCGGCCTTTTCAGCAAGGCCCTTTTCCGCAAGCGAGGTCAGCGTTTTCAGGTCGAAATCGTCGAGGCACCTGCGCAGCCGGGCGACCAGCGCGTCGTCATCCGGGGCCAGCGCCGCCAGCGCATCGATCCCGCTTTCGATCCCGCGAATATCGCCAATCCGCGCAGCCTGTGCGATCGTGGCCAGATGGGGGCCCGTGCGCGGATCGGCCCGTAAATCTTCAGCCGGTGTCGCCTCGACCGATGCGTTGGAAAGCGCCTTCTGAACCGCGTTACCCGTCCATTCGATCTGCAATTGCGCCGAAACAACATCCAGCAACGCGCCGAATTCAAACGGTTTCAGAACGAACGCGTCGTGCGGCCCTGTCCCATCGCCAGCGCCCCGAAATTCGTCCGCATCGGCGGACAGCATCACGATCCGCAGGGCGCTGCCATAGCGGGCCCGAAGCATCCGCGCCGCTTCCCATCCTGACTTGCCGGGCATGGAAATGTCAAGAAATACCAGATCTGGGGACATGTCGGCAGCAAGGCGCATGGCCCCGTCCGCATCGGTTGCCGCACTCACCGCGAAACCCAAAGGTTCGAGCAGCCCCGACAGCAGCGCCGACTGGGCCGGATCGTCATCGACGACAAGTATCGTGCGGCGTGGTCCGCGATAGCCGGTGACGGCGGTCTCGGGCGTCTCGTCCGCCGGTCGCTCTGCCGGTTCGGACAGCATCAGCCGGACGGTGAACCGCGTCCCCTTGCCCACGCGGCTTTCCACCGCGATCTCGCCGCCCATGATACGGACCAGCGCCTGCGTGATCGCAAGGCCCAGCCCCGTGCCCGGCCGGTCGTTGGCGGGATCGCCGCTCCGTTCGAACGCTTCGAATATGCGGTCCAGCCGTTCGGCGGGTATGCCGATGCCGCTGTCGGCCACTTCGAATGTGGCGATTTGCGAACGATAGGTAATCTTCAGCGTGACATGGCCGCTGTCGGTAAACTTGATCGCGTTCGACAGCAGGTTGATCAGCACCTGCCGCAGCCGCTTTTGATCGCCGCGCACGAATTCGGGCAATGGTGCCGGACATTCGAAATGGAAATCGATGCCGCGCGCATGTGCCTGCGGTTCGAACATGTCGACGATCTGGCGGATAAGCGCGGGAAAGCGGATCGTATCGCGGCTGATCCGCATAACGCCGCCTTCGACTTGCGACAGGTCGAGCAGTCCTTCGACCAGATTGGCCAGATGTTCCGAACTGCGGCGGATCACCCGCGCGGCATGCGCCGGATCGCGCGCCGTGCCGCGTTCCAGCAATTGCGCATAGCCATAGATCGAATTGAGCGGCGAGCGGATCTCATGGCTGACGCTCGCCAGAAAGCGTGTCTTTGCCTCGTTCGCAGCCTCTGCCGCTGCCTTGGCGCGCAGCAGTTCGGCCTGGCGGGATTCGAGCGTGGCGATACGTTCCAGCAGGCCCGCATCATGGCGCGGCGCGGCGCGGCGCGTGGTCAGGCGGGAAAGAACGCTTTCCATCAGGCCCGGCACCGCAGCCGGCCTTTACCAGAGTGCGCCCCGCGTGCCATTCACACGACCGCCAGAGATATTTCGACCGCGCCGTTCATCGCCGTTCAGCCCGCCGCGATGAAGTTGCGCCAGCCGCCCAGATGGGTGATGTCGGTCGCCCCCGTCAGCGCGCGCGGTTCGGCAACGAAACCCTTGACGCTGCTGCCGTCTTCCAGCGTGACCGTCCCGATGGCAAGCGGCGCGGGCACTTCGGCGGTAAAGCTGCCGAATGCGGCGACATCCAGCTCATAGACCTCGACCGGAATGGCCGCGCCATCGTCCGACCATGCCAGCGCGGGCTTGGGCGGGGTGCTGTCGGCCATGGCATACAGGCGATAGCTGGGCGCGGTATCGAACGCGCCGACGAATTCGGCATCGCGCGAGGTTAGCTGCCAGTGGAGCGGCATGTCTTTCAGATGGGCGCCGACGACGGCCAGTTTCACGCGTTCCATATGTCCCTCCAGATCGAGCGGTGGCGGAGCGGGAATTTCCGCCGCGCCCAGAAAAGCCTCGGCCCCGCGCATCAGGGCCAGGTCGCTGTCGGCAGGGCCGATCAGCGTGATGCCAAAGCCGGTGCCATTGTCGCGCACACCCGCGGGCACGGCGATGGCCGCCATGTCGAGCAGGTTCACGAAATTGGTGTAGAACCCCAGATTGCTGTTCAGCGCGACGGGCGCTGCCAGCATCTCGCGCACGCGATAGGTGGTGGGCGTCGTGGGGAACGCCAGCATGTCGACATCCTGCCACATCAGATCGGCATGGCGCTTCAGCTCGGCCAACCGATAGATGCCGTTCCACAATGTCACCGCGCTGATATCGGTTCCGCCGCTGACGACTTCGCGCACGGTGGGGTCGATGGCGTCGGGATTTTCCGTCAGCAATTCCTCGATCGCCGCGGTGCGTTCGGCCACCCACGGACCGCCGTAAAGCAGCAGCGCGGCTTCCAGCAAAGGCGCGATATCGAGCTCGACAATCTCGGCATTCTGACCCAGCGTGGCGATCGCCTGTTCATAGAAAAACGCCGCCTGCGCATCGCCAAAGAACACACGCTGGTCGGGGCGCGGCACGCCGATGCGGCGCGGCTGCAGTGGGGTTTCGGCCAGCGGCTTCGACCACGGATCGGCAGGGTCGAAACCGGCTATCGCCGCGTCGACCAGCCGCGCATCGGCAACGTCGTTGGCGAATGTGGTGATGCAATCGATGCTGCGGCACGCAGGCACAAGACCGCGCGTGCTCCACCGCCCTTTGCTGGGCTTGAACCCGATGAGATGTTGAAACGCCGCCGGAACGCGCCCCGAACCCGCCGTATCGGTGCCCAGCGCGAACGGCACCAGCCCCGCCGCCACGGCAACCGACGACCCCGAGCTGGACCCGCCGCTGACGTAATCGAGATTATAGGCATTGCGCGGAATGCCATAGGGGCTGCGCGTGCCGTTAAGGCCGGTGGCGAACTGGTCCAGATTGGTCTTGCCGACACAGATCGCGCCTGCCGCCGCAAGCCTTTCGATCACGCCGGCCGATGCCGCCGGGTCATAGGCAAAGGCGGGGCATGCCGCCGTCGTCGGCAGACCGGCCACATCGATATTGTCTTTCACCGCATAGGCGACGCCTGCCAGCGGCAGGATTTCGCCCGCCGCAATGCGTTCGTCTACCTCGCGTGCCGCAGCCAGCACGTCTTCGCGCGCGGCACGGGTGATCCAGATCTGCGGCTGCACCGCATCATAGGCATCGATCCGCGCCAGTGCCTGTTCGGCCATCTCGGCCGCGCTGGCCTGCCCGCCATTGACGGCTGCGGCGATGGCCGCGGCGCTTCGGGTATCGGGCGCGCTCATGCCGAACGCCTCAACGCCAGCATGGGTGCGCCGGGCTGCAATGCCTGACGCTCTTGCAGGTAGAGCGCCTCGACCGTGCCGCTGGCGGGACTTTCGAACGGACATTCCATCTTCATCGCCTCGATCACGGCAATCACATCGCCTGCGTTCACGCTGTCTCCCGGCTCCACCATCAGCTTCCACACGCTACCGCCAAAGGGTGCCTCGATCAGCTCGGTCCCTTCGGGCAGTTCGATCGCCGCCGGTTCGGCGCTGCCATCGGCTTCCTCGATCAGGTCGGATACGCGGTCGAATTCGCCCGAACGCTCCCATTCGGCGCGCTCTTCGTCGAAAGCCGCCTGCCGGGTCCCCTGAAACTCGGCGATGGAGCCCGCATTATCGGCCAGAAAGGCACGGTAATCGGCAAGGCGGAATTCCGACGGCTCCACCTTGATGGAACGGCGTCCATTGGGGAAATCGCGCCGCCATTCGGACAGCTCTTCGGCGCTCACCTCGTAAAAGCGGATCTGGTCGAAAAAGCGCAGCAGCCACGGCTTGCCCTCGATAAAGGCATCGGTCTGGCGGTGCGTGTTCCACACCTGAATGGTGCGGCCGAACAGCTGGTATCCGCCCGGCCCCTCCATGCCGTAAATGCACATATAGGCGCCGCCGATGCCCACCACATTGGGCGGCGTCCACGTGCGGGCGGGGTTGTATTTGGTCGTCACCAGCCGGTGGCGCGGATCGATCGGGGTGGCGACCGGCGCGCCCAGATAGACATCGCCCAGACCCATCACCAGATAGCTGGCGTCGAAGATGATATCCTCGACCGCCTTTACATCGGGCAGGCCATTGATGCGGCGGATGAATTCGATATTGTCGGGGCACCACGGCGCATCGTCGCGCACGGCGGCGATATATTTCTCGACCGTCTCGATCGTAGCCGGATCCCGCCAGCTGAGCGGCAGGTGCACGATGCGCGAGGGGACGGTGAAATCCTCAAGATCGCCCAGCGCGTCATCCGCCTGCATCAACGCGGCCAGCGCGCCTTTCTGGTCGAGCGTCTCGCCATCGAAATGCAATTGCAGCGACCGGATGCCGGGGACGATATCGACCACGCCGGGCAGCGCCAGCCGCTCCAGTTCGGTCATCAAGGCATGGACGCGGATGCGCAATTCAATGTCGAGCACGATGGGCCCGTATTCGACCAGAATATTGCGGTCGCCCTGCTGGCGATAGAAGGTGCGCGGACGCTTTCCCTGGGCCGGCGTTTCGGCCAGCACGGGCGACAGCGTGGCGATGTCGCGCGGCGTAGGGGCCGCGTCCAGCGGCTCCAGCATGGTGCGCTGCGCCGCCTGTGCATCATCGATGCTGACCGGTACGAAACGCAGCCGGTCGTCGGGCGAAAGCTGGCCGATCTTCCAGCGGTCTGCGGCGATCACGGTGAACGGGCACACGAACCCGCCCAGCGAAGGACCGTCGGGGCCAAGGATAATCGGCATGTCGCCGGTGAAATCGACCGCGCCCACGGCATAGGGGTTGTCGTGGATGTTCGACGGGTGAAGCCCCGCCTCGCCCCCGTCCTTGCGCGCCCATTCGGGCTTTGGCCCCACCAGACGCACGCCGGTGCGGTTGCTGTTGTAATGGACCTGCCATTCGGCATCGAGGATCTGGTCGATATCGGCGGGCGTGAAGAAATCGGGCGCGCCATGCGGTCCGTACAGGACGCGAAGGGTCCATGTCTTGCCCAGTTCCTCGGCCGCGCGATGATTGTCCGCGACAAGAGCTTGGGGCGCGTTCAGATGCAGCGTATCGCCTGCCAGCAGGCGGCGCGCGGCATGGCCGCCGAACTGGCCCAGCTCGAACGTGCTGCAGCTGCCCAGATAGGGCGCGATGTCCAGACCGCCCGCGAACAATATGTAACCGCGCACGCCGCCGCCGGTCGCGCGGCCCATCGCCAGTGTCTGCCCCGCCTTCACCGTCAGCACGCGATTGCGCCCCACCGGCTCGCCATCGATCTTCGCGCCGAAATCGGCGCCGGTCAGGCAGATCTGCGTGTCCTGCGTGAAATTCAGCGTCGGGCCGCTGGCGGTCAGTTCCAGACCTTCCATACCTTCGGGATTGCCCAGCAGCAGATTGCCGATGCGGAAAGAACGATCGTCCATCGGACCCGACGGCGGGACGCCGATGGCCCACAGCCCCTGCCGCCCCGGCCAGTCCTGCACGGTGGTCGCGGTGCCGCCGCTGACCACGCGGACGCAGCGCGGGACGTAATCAATGGTCTGCAGCATGCGGGTCGAAACCTCACCGCTGGCAAAGCGGGGATCACGCACGACATCGCGCAGCCAGCGCAGATTGGTCTCGATCCCGTCGACGCGGCTGTTCGCCAGCGCGTCCTGCATTGCCGCGATCGCGCCTTCACGCGTCGGGGCATGGACGATCAGCTTGGCCAGCATCGGATCGTAAAAGGCGCTGACCTCGCTGCCCGCCATCACCCATGTTTCGGCACGGATGTCGCCCGGAAATTCGACGGCAGTCAGCGTTCCGACGGTGGGGCGGTAATCCAGCGCAGGGTCTTCGGCATAGAGGCGCACCTGCACCGAATGCCCCTGCAACACCGGCGCATCGCCATCCAGAAACGCATAGTCGCCCGCCGCGCCGCGGATCATCCATTCGACAAGATCGACGCCCGTCACCTCTTCGGTAACGCCATGTTCGACCTGCAGGCGGGTGTTCATTTCAAGGAAGAAGAACTCTTCCCGCTCGGCATCGAACAGGAATTCGACCGTACCGGCAGAGCGATAGTTCGCCGCTTCGCCCAAACGGACGGCGGCGGCGATCAGCTCGGCGCGCTTGGCATCGCCCAGGCAGGGTGCGGGCGCTTCCTCGACAACCTTCTGGTTGCGGCGCTGAAGCGAACAGTCACGTTCGCCCAAGGGCATGACGCGGCCCGTGCCATCGCCGAAAATCTGCACCTCGATATGGCGGGCGCGCCCGATATAGCGTTCGAGGAAAACCCCCGCATCGCCGAAATTGCCCGCGCCCAGCCGCGCAACGGCGGCAAAGCCGTCACGCACGACGGCCACATCCTCGCAAATGCGCATGCCGATGCCGCCGCCGCCTGCCGTGGCTTTCAGGATCACGGGAAAGCCGATGCCCTGCGCTGCCTCTGCCGCCTCGTCCTCGTCCGTCAGCAGGCCGGTGCCGGGGGCCAGCGGCACGCCATGCGCCTCTGCCAGCGCGCGGGCGCTGTGCTTCAGGCCAAAGGTACGGATATTGTCGGGCGTGGGGCCGATGAATTCGATACCGGCAGCTGCACAAGCCTCGGCAAAATCGGTGTTTTCGGCCAGAAAGCCGTAACCGGGATGGATCGCCCCCGCGCCGGTTTCGCGCGCCGCGGCAAGGATCGCATCGACATTGAGATAGCTTTCGGCGGCCGATGCGGGTCCGATGCACACCGCGACATCGGCCTGCGACACATGCAGCGATCCGGCATCCGCCTCGGAATAGACCGCGACGGAACGCAGGCCCATGCGGCGCAGCGTGCGGATGATCCGCGTGGCGATCGCACCGCGATTGGCGACCAGTACCGTATCGAAACTCATGCGGTGACGATCATGCGCACGGGGGTGGGATTGAACGCGTTGCACGGATTATTGATCTGCGGGCAGTTCGACACCACCACGATCACATCCATCTCTGCCTTAAGGTCGACGGTCAGGCCCGGCGCGGAAATGCCATCGACGATGCCCAGCGATCCGTCTTCCAGTACCGGCACATTCATAAAGAAATTGATGTTCGATACGATGTCGCGCTTGCCGCGTTCCTCAGTCAGGTTCGCTTCCAGGAAGTTTTCGACACAGGCGTGCTGCGCCTTGGTGTGATGGCCGTATCGCAGCGTGTTGGATTCGCACGAACAGGCGCCGCCGATAGTGTCGTGATATTCCACCGCCGTGTCGGCAATGGTCATCATCGGACGCCCTTCGTTCGACCGCAGCACCGTGCCCTTGCGCAGAAAGAGATTGCCCTGCGCCGAAACAGTGTCCTGCGCGCTATAGCGTTCGGTATCGTCCTGCGCGGAATAGAGCAGGAAATCGACTGCCTGATTACCCTCTACATCGACGATGCGCAGCGTCTGGCCCGCGGCGATATGGTGCAGCCACGGCGCGCGCGCAGGCACGATTTCGTCATGTACGATCGCGCCGGATAGGCCCGAGAGTGCGGCATCGGTGCTCATGTTCGGTCGTTCCTGCTTATCGGCGGTAATAATCTTCGACATTCTCGAACGCGCGCAGCCCTTCGGGGCTGGCGTTGCGCACGGGATCGTTGCTGCCGGTGACGGGGCCGCGCCATGCCGTGGCTCGCAGGCGCGTGACGGCGTATCCGTCGCGCGGGTCAAGGACATGCGGGCAATTGGCGATCACCACGATGACGTCCATTTCGGCGCGCAGGACCAGCTCGCGGCCCGCATCGAACGGTCCCACCTGCGGCACGATCGTGCCATCGGCCTCGATCCGCGCGCCCTTGAACAGGTTGATACAGGGGTGCACATCGCGCCGCTGCAATCCGTGCTTGGCCGATCCCAGCAGCAGCCTGTCGCGCCCGTTGGGGAATGCGCCGCTGTTGCGCCCCTCACCATATTTAGCGGCATTGGTGGCGGCATTCGACGTACCGCAGAACGCGTCATGCGTTCCGGCATCGTCGGACAGAATGCTCATCATCACGCGGCCCATGTCGGACAGCAAAAGCTTGCCCGCCCCCAGATAGCCGTTCCACTGCACCTTGACCGTATCGGCGACATTCAGCCTTTCGGTCGGCATTTCGGCGTTATAGATCAGCACGGAGGCACAGGCGTCGCCCTCCAGATCGACAAGCCGCAGCCGGGATCCGCGCGACAGCCGCCGCGTGGCATAGCCGCCCGCCGCGATCATTTCTTCCCAGACCAGATCGCCGGGTGCGACGCCATCGGGCAGATCGTCTGCCACAGGCGGCAGCACCGGCATGGCATCGGCCTTGGTTCCGGCCATGGCGCGGGCGTGTTCGCGCGCCGCCATCGGATCGGCGAGATTGACCGTCATACGGCGGTCTCCTTCCTTTTCTTGACGGGTTCCTTCGCGCCTTCCTCCACATCGTGGAGCGGCGGCAGCAGGGCCGTGGTGGTCACAAGCTGAAGCTGGCGCACCCCGCGAATGCCGCGCAAAGCGTCGCATAATTCTTCCAGCCGCTTGGCAGGGCCCTGCACCAGCATGACCTCCAGCGACTGGTCATCCTCTAGAAAGACATGCTGCGAGGAGATGACTTCCTTCAGATAATCCGCCTGCGTTTCGGCAAGCTGCTGGCGCACCCGCCCGCGGCTGCCGCGATAGACCAGCGTGACCGTACCCGCGAGCATGTCCTCGGGCCGGAAGCGCGCCTCGTGATCGGCCAGTGCGTGGCGGATCAGTTCGGCGATCAACTGCGAGCGCGAAGGCAGGCCGCGTTCCTCCACCATCACGTCGAGCTGGCGGAAAAGTTCGGCCGGCAGGCTCATGCTCAGGCGGGCGAGATTGCTGGAGTCGGAACTCATTTCACTGTTCTCTCAAGTATTATTATTCGTGTCAATCGTAATACTGTCAGGGTCGGCAGAAGGGCCGTCCGACGCTTCTGCCTGCTCTGCTTCGGCCAGCGCGGCTGCGGCCATTTTCTTTGTCAGTTCAAGGTCATAGACCGCCGTGGCACCATAGCGGTGCGGCGCGTGCGGATCGTGCCGGCGCTTGTCGAGCGTGAGCACGCGCGTGCCCAAAGAGAACGCTTCCTTGATGTCATGGGTGACCATCACCACGGTCAGCCCATAGTCCTTCCACAGCCGCATGATCAGCGCATGCATGTCGGCGCGGATACCGGGGTCGAGCGCGCCGAACGGTTCGTCGAGCAACAGGATTCGGGGCCGCTTGATCAGCGCCTGCGCGATGGCCAGACGCTGCTGCATGCCGCCCGACATTTCGGAGGGATAAAGATGCATCGCATCGCCAAGACCGACCGCGTGGAGCATCTCCCTCGCCTCGGCCTCGGCCGCGCGGCGCTTGGCGCCGAACAGCCGCGCGGTGAACGGGGCCTGCGCGCACTCCAGCCCGAAGGTCACATTGCGCAGCACCGTCAGATGGGCATAGACCGAATAGCGCTGGAACACGACGCCGCGATCCGGCCCGCATTCGGGCGGCAGCGGCTTATCGTCCAACAGGATGCTGCCGCGCGTCGGCACGTCCTGCCCCAGTATCACGCGCAAAAGGCTGCTCTTGCCCGCGCCCGACGGGCCGATGATGGACACGAAGGAACCGTCTGCAATGTCGAGCGAGACATTCTCGAGCACGATCTTCTCGCCATACTCGACCCAGACGCTGCGAAGCGAGAGGAGCGCGCTCAATGGCTTGCTCCATGGGCCCAGGGGAACATTTTCCGGCTGCCTGTCGCCAGCAGGAAATCGATGACGACCGCCAGAACGGCGATCCATGCGACATAGGGCAGGATAATATCCATCGAGAGATAGCGCCGGACCAGAAAGATGCGATAGCCAAGGCCGATGTCCGACGCGATCGCCTCCGCCGAAATCAGGAAGACCCATGCCGGCCCCAGCGACAGGCGAAGCGCCTGAATCAGCCGCGGCATCGCTTGCGGCAGGGCGACGCGCAGCATCACCTGCCAGCTGCTGGCGCCCAGGGTTTGCGCCTTGATGATCTGCTCTTTCGGCAGGGCGGTGATATGGGCGGCTATGTCCCGCATCATAAAGGGCGCGATGCCGATAACGATCAGGGCCACCTTGGCGGTTTCGCCAAGGCCAAAGGCAATAAACAGGATCGGAAGCAGCGCAATCGGGGGGATGACCGCAACCGCCGTTACCAATGGCCCGAAGGTGGCCCTGACCGGAGGGAGAACACCCAGCACCAGCCCCACGATCAGGGCGGAGAGGGTCGAGATGCCCAGCCCGATGAAAAGCCGGGCAAGGCTGGCGAAACTGTCGGCCCAGAACAGATATTGTCCCGAAAGGCGGTCGGGCTCGAACACGAGCGCCGACATCGCCTCGGCCATATCCTGCGGCAGGGGCAGGATTTTATCGGCAGGATTGATCGCATGCCGGTTCGCGGCCAGCACGAGATAGAGGATCAGCAACAGCACGATCGGAATCGCACCCAGCATGACCGCCTGTGCAGGCCGGATCTTCCGGTTCACCCATCGCATATGGCTAGCCCCGTCCTGCCTTGCGAACCGCCTTAAAGCTCGCCATCCGCAGCCATTTTCATATAGGTGTCGTCAAAGCGCAGCGTGACATTGTTCGCATCGCCCAGCGTCTTGCCGCCGGGAAACGCCATGCCGATGGCATCGGCCGAACGCGCACCCTGTCCGAACAGGCCCTGCGCAAAGCTGAAATCGCGAACGCGGGTCATCGTCGTCACCAGATCGGGCGACTGCGTGGCGGCCACGGCATCGGCGGGATCGGTATAAAGGAAGGTGCTCGCCAGCTGCTGCTCGAACTCTTCGGGCGTGGCGCCCGCCAGCTTGGCCATGGCATCGCGCGCGGCCTTGCCCTCTGCGTTATCCTGACGGATCAGCGCCATGGTTTCATACCAGATGCCCGCCAGCGCCTTGCCCAGATCGGGATTGGCCTTCAACGTGGCGGTATCGACCACCAGCAGGTCGACGATTTCGCCCGGGATGTCGGCCGAACTGAACACCAGATTGGCGCCCGGCGCGGATTTCATCGTGGTCAACTGCGGGTTCCACGCGACCGCGGCAGTGATGTCGGGCGAATTGAAGGCGCCCGCGATATCGGCGTCGGCAGTGTTGACGGTGCTGACATCGGTCAGCGGCATGCCCACGCTTTCCAGCCCGCGCGCCAGCAAATAATGCGATACCGACAGCTCGACCAGATAGACCTGACGCCCCTTGATCGCGGACAGATCGCTCGCCCCTTTCAGAAGAATGCCGTCATTGCCGTTCGAATAATCGCCGACGATGATCGCGCTGGTATCCTTGCCGCCAGCGGCGGGGATCGTCAGCGCATCCATATTGGCGACGGTCACGCCGTCCAGCTTGCCTGCTGTATACTGGTTGACCGATTCGACGTAATCGTTGACCTGCACGAATTCGATGTCGAGACCGTATTTATCGGCCCATTTGTCGACGATGCCGGCCTGCTGGGCATAGGGCCACGGCATCCATCCGGCATAGATCGACCAGCCGATATCGAACTCGGTCCGCGGCTCGGCCGGATCGTCCCCGCCAGAGCTGCATGATGCAACCGCCATGGCACAAGCGATCAGTGCAATTCTTCCCGCACTGCGGAACCTGTTGAGCATGATTCGACTCCTTTCGCACCCGCAGCATCGCCGGTATTCCGACGTTTGTCTATGGGTAATTATTACTGTTGATATGTTTTGTAATATCCATATGTTCGCTGTCCAAGCGTGACGGATCGCATGCGCTGCGATAGAGCGAACGCATCGGGACAGGCATGCCGGACCGGCGATTGAACCCCTGCCGCCGCCGCGGCGTTGCGAGAGATTCCGATGCCTGGAAACCAGACTTACAATCCCGAACGATCCGGCAATCCGCAATCGCGAACGGGGCGGGCCTATCCCAACGGCAATCCGGATTTGGGATACAATCCTGACGGCGTGCGCCATACCGACAGCGTCGTGCCGCTGCATCCGGTCGCCCCCGTCATGCATGATTACGACTGCGACGGCCCGGCGCCGGGCCGGCTCGGTTTCCGCTGGACCTATGGCTCTAATGTAGCCGCCAAGAACCGCGATCCGCGGGTTCAGGTGATGCAATATAACGAGGACACTTTCGTCCTGCGCCAGAATGTCTGCGTGCATTGGGAAGCGCCGTTCACCTATCTGCTGTTCGGCAACAAGGGCGCCCTGCTGATCGACAATGGCGCGACTGCCGATCCCGCCCAATATCCGCTGCGCGACACGGTCGATGCGATCGTCGCGCGCTGGGCCAAGGGGCGCGGACGCACGCGCGTGCCGCTGACCCTGGCCATGACATCGGGCGAGGATGTGGCCCAGAACCGCGGCCTTGGCCAGTTCGCGGGACGGCCCGACACGATATTCGTCCCTGCCCCGCTGGCCGCGATGAAGGATCATTACGGCCTGTTATCCAGCTGGCCCAAGGGCACCGGCACCATCGATCTGGGCGACCGTGCCATCACCGTGATCCCCACCCCCGGCGCGCATAAGGACGGGATCAGCTTCTACGATCCCTATTGCGATTTCCTGTTCACCGGCGACCTGCTGTATCCCGGCAAGATCAATATCGGGAACGACCGCGACTTCGTGGCCTCGCTGGAACGGCTGAAGGATTTTGCCGCCAGCCATCCCGTCAAATGGATCATGGGCGGCCATATCGAAATGATGTTCGTGCCCGGCCAGTATTACCCGCGCTTTGCCAATTACAAACCGTATGAGCGGGTGCTGGAGATGGAACCCGAACTGATCGACGAGGCGCTGCATTTCGCCCGCGAGGTTCAGGGCAAGGATACGATGCTGATCCGCCCCGACTTTATCATGATGAACGGCGTCAGCCCCGATCAGCGCACGCGCGAATGGCCCGAAGGCGTGCCGCAGATCCGCCCCCCTCACCCGTTCTGAGCCCCACCCGTTCCGACTTTAAGGAAACACGCCATGGACCGCCGAACCTTTCTGGCCACGAACGCCGCCGCCGTCATTCCGCTGTCGGGCGCAGGGATCGCCTATGCCGAAACGCTAGCCGACAACGGCCCGCCCATCGATTTCAAAAGCAACCTGCCCGCCCCCGGTTCCTTTCCCGACAAATGGATCTGCGGTTCGCCGTCGTGCATGGATAACACCGATCCGCCGTGGCAGGTGCATTGGTACAACGAACACACCGCCATCCTGCGCCAGAACAAGGCGTACAGTTACGAAGCGCCCTTCGCCCCGCTCTATTTCGGGAACGACCGCATCCTGCTGCTGGACGAAGGTTTCGTGCAGTTGCGCAACGATTGCGACCTGCGCGGCATCGTGGACGATACGATCGACGCATGGTGCAAGCGCAACGGCAAGAACCCGGCAAAGATGGAGCTGCTGGTCGCGTTCAGCCATTTGCACGCCGACCATTACGCCGCCGTCAACCAGTTCGCGGAGCGGCCCAACACGCGTTACATGGGGCTGACCCATGAAGAAATGGTCGGTTTCTGGGGCATGACCAATTTCCCCGAAGAGCGGGTGACGCTGGACCTTGGCGGGCGCGACATTCTGATCTGGGGCTCACCGGGCCATGTCATCTCGGAATTCGCCTATTACGACAGCTATTCGCAGATCCTCTATACCGGCGACATGTTTTATCGCGGGCGCTGCTATATCAGTTTCTGGGAGCCCTGGTTCGACAGCATGAAGCGGCTGATCGATTTCGTCGACACCCATCCCGTGACCCATGTGATGGGTTGCCATGTCGAGATCAGCAAGGACGGGGTCGATTATCCCTACGGGCTGACATGGCAACCGGACGAGGCACCGGTGCAGATGACGGTCGAACAGCTGCGCCACACCTTCGAATTCGCCAAGACCATCACCGAACCCGGCATCTATTTCACCGGCACGGTGTTCCTGTGCAACCAGACGCGCAGCACCACCACCATCGACACCTATCCCTATCGCTATAGCTAAGGCCCGCGTCCGGGCCGTGACAGGAGCACGCGCATGAAGAAAACCGTTGCAATCGCATTGGCATCCGTCTCGCTTGGCGCATGCGGTTCGCCCCCTGCCGAAGAACCGGCGGGCGAGGCATTCGAGATGGTCGAAAAGGAACTGGCCGTGCCCGGCTTTGCCGATTTCCTGGCTGTCGATGGCGACACCGTATGGGTCACCAATGACGGCAGGGTCGAACAATGGGGCGTCGACGGCAAGCTCGCCGCGACGGAAATGCCGCGCCCCTGCGGCACCATGGCCATTGGCGAGGGTTCGCTGTGGGTCGCCAATTGTCCCGACAGCAATCTCTATCGCATCGGGCTGGACGATGCGCAGGTCGAAACGATCATCGCCACCGGCATCGCCAATCCCAAGGGTGAGACTAATGTGGTGGCAGGCGCCGGTTCGGTCTGGGTGCCCAGCGACAGCGAGGGCGCGATCGCGCGCGTCGATCCTGCGACCAACGAAGTGATCGCCACGGTCAGCGTCGATCCCGGTACATTCTATCTGGCGTTCGGGCTCGACGCACTATGGGCCGTCAGCAGCGATGCGCAGTCGCTGCAAAAGATCAATCCGGCGACGAACAAGGTCACCGGCAAGGTCGCACTGAGCAAGCAGCCGGGCTTCCTTGCTGCGGGCGAAGGGGCCGTGTGGGTGCAGGAACAGGGCGATGGCACCGTGGCCCGCGTCGATCCCGCAACCATGACCGTGACCGACCGCATCGCTGTGGGCGAAAACCTGATCTATGGCGATATCGATGTCGGCGGCGGGCTTGTCTGGCTGCGCACCACCGACGATCAGGTGTTTGCCGTCATCGATCCGGCGACCAATGCGGTCAAGGCGCGGCTGGGCAAGGCCGCGGGCAGCGGGGCAATCCGCTATACGCCCGACGGCGTGTGGACATCGGCGCATGACAACCAGACCCTGTCGTGGTGGACCCTGCCCGCAGACGACTGATTCCGGCCAGCCATGGCAAGCGGCGCGGCCGCCCCGTCCGGACCTTTCGGACAGGGCGGCCGCGCCTTTCAGAATCAGCCCAGGGGGAATGTGGCGCACCTGTCACTTTGTATACACGAGTCGCCCATCAAGACATCGCGGCGAATATTACCGGCGAAATCATAAAATTGATAAAATCAATACGTTAACTGGCGCAGACCATCAAAACCATACCCCCATTTAATACGCTTGACGCTTTTCGTAATATCTGTACCGTATCCCATAGCTGCCCGAGAAGCGGCGTTGAGGGAATGGCGAGAGGATTTTCACGGCAGGGCCAAAACGGTCCTCTATGGAGGTTTTCGATGCACCAGACGCACGCCGAAAGCACCGCTTCCGCAGCCGCCGGACAGGCTGGCGCGACGGCCGGTGATGCGGCGCAGGGCGCTGGGCGCGCATCATCTGTCAAAACCCTTCTCGTCAATCTGATCCCGCCCGTCACGCTGGTCGTCGCCGCCGCGTTCTGGGCCCTTGCCCCCACCGACATTGCCGAAAGCCCCGTCACGCTGACGCTGGTGGCCGTTGCGATCATGGCATGGATACAGGGGCTGGAACTGGTCTTCGAACGCCATGCGACCTGGCGCATCAACCTGCGCGAACTGGCGACCGACGTGTTCTATGTCGTGCTCAGCTATACGGTCATCGCATGGGCCACGGTCACGCTGGCCGACGAACCGCTTGCCCTGCTGAAAGAAGCGCTGGGCATCGAAACGCCGTGGATGCTGGCGCTGCCCTTTCTGGTTCAGGTCGCGGCGGTGATTTTCATCATCGAGTTCGGGCAATACTGGATGCACCGGCTGATGCATAATGCCCATCCGCTATGGCTCACCCATGCGCCGCATCATCACATCACCCAGCTCAACGCGCTGAAAGGCGCGGTCGGCAATCCAATCGAATTGTTCCTCATTACGCTCAGTGTCGTGGCGCTGTTCGATTTCGCACCGGCGGCGATCTTTTGCGCGATCAACCTGCTGGGCGTCATCTCGGGCTTTGCCCACGCCAATGTGCGGTCCGATCCGCCGATGTTCTATTCGTTTTTCTTCACCACGATCCGGCATCACAGCCTGCATCACACGGCGCTCAGCTATGAAGATACGCGCTGTAACTATGCCAATTCGCTGATCGTCATCGACCGCGTGTTCGGCACCTATCGCGAGGGGGAATCCTCTGTCGTGGGGCAGGACGAACGCAAGCGGCTGTCGATCTATGAACAATTCATGTTTCCGTTTCAGCCCGTGATCGACCGGTGGAAGGCGGGGCGCAATTCGCCCCCGTCAGCGGGCTGAAGTCCGGTGAATACGCAGGAGTAGCACGGATCGCATTGCCCGGCAGAAGGACGGACGGGCAGCAAGCGGACACCAGCCGACAAGCCGCAAAGCCGGCAGCCGGTGAACGCCAGGATCCATTCAGATCAGGAACCCATGGGCCGATGCGCACCCGCGTTTCGGAACGCGGGAAGGTTTTGGCCCAGATTAGGGGGAACTAAATGACGAATTGCGCGAAATTTCGATTGGGTCTGATGACGGCGACGGTGCTGACGGGCAGTGCCTTTTCCGCGCAGGCATCGGCGCAGGAAGAAGCGACCGGCACGGCTGCCGTCGCCCAATCCGCAGCGACCGATCCCGACGCCATTATCGTGACCGGCACCCGCCGCAGCACCACGCTTCAGGATACGCCGATCACCATCACCGCCATCGGCGGCGAAGAGCTGGAAGCCCAGCGGATCGACGACGTGCGCGACATCGCCGATTTCACCCCCGGCATGACCGTGCTCGACACCGGTCCGGGGTCGACCGGCAAGATCGTGCTGCGTGGCCTCAGCGCGTCGGACACGGGCGATTTCGGTTCGAACTATGACAATGCGCTCGGCACCTATCTGGGTGAAACGCCGCTCTATTACGATTTCAAGCTGATCGATATCGACCGCGTCGAAACGCTGCTGGGCCCGCAGGGCACGCTTTACGGTCTGGGCACGCTGGCAGGTGCGATCCGCTATATCCCCAACCGCCCCAATACCGATGTGATCGAGGGCGAGGTCCATGTACGCGGCATGGCCATGTCGCACAGCGACGATTTCGGCTATCAGGGCGATGTCACGCTGAACATTCCCATCGTGCGCGACCATATCGCATTCCGCACCGCCACCGGCTGGTACGATACGCCGGGCTTTATCGATTACACCACTCTGGTGCAGGAGCCGGGCATTTCGCTGCCGCAGCCCAGCGGTGTCGACGGCATCGACGCTGACGATTATGCCGCGAACCTCAAGTGGAAGAAGGACCTCAATTACGAGCGTACCTTTACCACGCGCAACCAGCTGCTGATGCAGACGAGCGAGGATCTGAAACTGATCCTGACCTATGCCTATCAAAAGACCGAGACGGGCGGCGCGCAGGCGAACAGCGACGGCGTGCTGGGCACGGGCCGCTATGAAAACGCCAGCCGCTTTACCGAACCCACCACGCGTCAGGCGCATCTGGCCAGCGCCGAGATCAACGCCAATATCGCGGATATCTTCGATATCGTCGCCACCGGCGCCTATACCGAGGTCAAGACCGAGGCCGAGGGCGACGTGACCGACCTGCTGCTCGACCTCGACTATGGTTACGAGCTTTATCCCGCCTTTGCCGCGTGGAACGGGAGCGAGACGACACGCAAACAGAAGACCGGCGAAATCCGCTTTGTGTCGCGCCATGGCGGCCCGTTCAGCTGGGTCGTCGGCGGCTTCTATAACGAGAACAAGTACCAGAGCGATTATGCCGAGCATACGCCCAACCACCCGTGGGTCGATACGGACAGCAATCCCGAAGCGCTTGAATATGTCAGCTATGTCACTTCGAAAGTGACCGAGAAGGCAGCCTTCGGCGAAGGTTCGTTCCAGATCATCCCGCAATGGCAGGTAACGGCCGGTGCGCGCTATTTCGACTACGATTCCGAAATCGCAGGCGCGGCGGCACTGCCGCTTCTGGGCGACCCCCTCAGCCCCTATGACCTGACTGCCAATGGCGGCGAGGCCGGTCAGGACGGTTGGGTGTGGAAGTTCAACACCTCGTTCGAAATCACGCCCGACATCATGCTCTATGGTACTTACAGCAAGGGCTATCGTATTGGCGGACCGAACAGGGTCGCGCCTTGCGGTCCCGATATTCCGCTGGATCCCAACCAGTATGACGGTCCGCAGGTCATTTGCGCCCTGCCGAACGAAATCCAGTACGCGCCGGACGAGACGAAGAATATCGACGTCGGCATTCGCACGCAGCTGTTCGACCGCAAGCTGACCTTCAACTTCAATGCCTTCCTGATCAAATGGGACGGGTTGCAGGTTGCATCGGCCACCACCTATGGCGTGACCGGCATCACGGTGAACGCGGGCAAGGCGGAATCGAAGGGCTTCGAAACCTCGTTCCAGATCCGCCCGACCCCCGAACTGTCGATTCAGGGCACCTATAGCTATACCGATGCCAAGCTGTCGGAAGATGTCGATGCCAATGGCGACGGCGTGCTCGATCCGATCTTCGACGGTCTGATCCCGATCAACGATCCGGCGGGCACCTATCCCAGCTCGCCCATCAAGCTGATCGCTCAAGACGGCGATCGCCTGCCCGGTTCGCCCAAGAATTCGGGCACGCTGGGGGCCACCTATGTCATGCCGATGGCCGATGGCGACGTGATCGCGAACTGGACCGCCGTCTATCGCGGCAACGTCGTGTCGCGCCTTGGCTGGGAACGCGCCTATGGCGACAAGCTGCCCAGCTTTGTCACGCATCGCGCATCGCTCGGTTTTGAAAACGACAAGTTCGCCGTCAGCCTTTTTGCCGATAATATCTTCGACAAATATGCCGTGGTCTCGGTCGCCAACGACCGTTCGCGCACCGGGCTGAACGACGGCGTGCTGCTGCGCTATTACCGCAATGTGGTGTTGACCCCGCGCACCGTCGGGATCGACGGGCGGATCAAGTTCTGATCGCCTGATTGAATGCCACACATGGGGCGCCTGCCGGTTGCGGCAGGCGCCCTCTTTTTATGCGGTGCGAATGCCCTGCGTTTCAAACCAGCTGCGCACCGGTTCCATTGCCTGTTGATGGGCGCGCCATTTGCCGATGCCATCGGCATTGATCGGGCGGCGCACCTGCGCGGCGCTGGGCGTGGCGACGGCGGCGCTGTTTTCGTGGAACGACAGGCAGGCCGCATCCCAGCCCAGCCCGCAATGGTCGAGCAGGCGGCGGGTCTGCCCCTCCTGATCGGCGACCAGCCCTTCATAGGATAATTGCAGCACTCGGCCCGGAAACAGCCGTTCCCACATCTGCATCAACCGGTCGAACCGCGCGTAATAACGGGCAATGTCCATCAGATCATAGGAATAGGCGTAATAGGCCGAATTGCTGGCGAACAGGTTCTTGTAATTGCTCCACACCGTATCCATCGGTCCGCGTCGCAGGCAAACGATGGCGGCGTCGGGCAAGGCCTGCGCGATATGGCCGGCATAGAGGAAATTGGCGGGCAGCTTGTCGATAAAGCGCTTGCCCGCATCGGGCACATGGTGGCTGGCCTGCGCCAGATAGGCATCACCCAATGCCGCCGGATCGATCCCCGCGCTGGCCGCGATCGTTGCAGGATCGATGATAGTGCGCGACGCCGTTCCCGCCAGCCGTTTCAGTGCCAGCGGCATGGCCTGCAATTCGCCCGCCGAACATACGTCGGGATGCGACGACAGGATCCTGTCGACCAGCGTGGTGCCGGTGCGCGGCATGCCGATCACGAAAATCGGGTTCGGTCCGGCCAGGCCCGCGCCATCTTGCGGCGGACATGCGCCAAACAGCGCCTCCAGCGAGTCAAAAATGGCAGCGTCCTGCGCAAAATCATAATTCAGCGCGCGCTTCTGCTGCTCATTCGCAGCGGAAAGATGCGAAAACGCGCTGGCATCGCCGATATCCTCAAGCTCCTTGGCCAGCGCATAACGGATGCGCAGCGCATCGTCGGGCCGCGCCGCCTTGGCCAATGCGGCCTGCAAGCGGGGGATATGATTGCGGTCCTTGCCCTGCCGCGACAGGATCGCCAGCGCGTAATGCGTGCGCGCATCCCCCGGATCATCGGCCAGAATATGCTCGTATTGCTCGCGCGCATCTTCCACCCTGCCGGTAAAGCCGAGCGCTGCGGCCAGATTATAGCGGAATTCCAGATGATCGGGCCGCGCCGCAACGGCCGAACGGAACGGCTTCAGTGCCCCTTCGTGATCGCCCAGCCGCACCAGAACGCAACCGATCGTATCGCATGTCATGGCATCATCGGGCGCCAGCGCCAGCGCCTTTTTCGCGGCCTGTGCAGCCTCCCCATCGCGGCGCAGCAGAATCAGCATCTTGGCCAGATGGGCCCAATGCTCGGTCTGTTCGCCGCGTTCTATCGCCGCGTGGATCATGGGCACCGACTTGGCGACCTGACCCGCCTCTCCCGCGACGACGCCCATCAGGAAATAACCTGCCGGATTGGCCGGTTCGCTGTGAACCAGTTCCCTTGCGGCACTGGCGGCGGCGGCCAGATCGCCCCGTTCCAGCGCGGCGCGTGCGTCCGCTTGCAGATCGCCCATCGTCATGCCGCCTGCCAGTCACGCGCGGCGCGGCTGCGCAAGGCACCGGAATGGACAGGAAATGGCGGAAATTCAGGCTGCGCGACATTCATCGCCGCAGCATATGAAGTGTTATCCGGCGAAGCAAACGCAAGCTTGCTTCGGGCCGGATAGCAACCTCATCCCAGTGCTGCCGCCTACACAATCGGCAGCGATTGTTTGGGCCGTTACTGGCTCGAGGCCAGCCGCATGCCATCTTCGCCGGCAGCCATACGCTGCTCGATCTGGTTGCGGATGTTAGCCTTTACCTGCACTTCGCATTCGCGCGCCTGCCTTGCGACGGCAAGGTGCACGCTGGCCAGCCGGTCACCGCAAACGGCCCGCGCCGCATCGTCCATGCGGATGGCAAGGCGGTTCTGGCCTTCGACAGTGGTGAAATCGATCCCGTCCAGCCGCAGTTCGGCGGCTTGCTGCACAAACGGATCGCTTGCGACCGGATCGCCCGTGGCGGCCCATGCCGAACTTGCCATGCAGCAAGCGGCTGCGACCAAAAGGCCCTTCTTCATCATCAACTCCTGCGTATACTCCTCGCCGCTCTCTGACGGCTGGACAGGCATATAGGCCGATGGGCCTAGCCTTGCAAGAATTGGCGGTTTTCTGCGGCTTCGCGGGTGCGGGAAGCAATTGGTCGCAAGGGAATATTCTTTTGTTCCGGGGGCCGACTTCAGCCAGCAGTCACGACGATACTGTCCATCCCAGTCGTATTGCCGAGCAGGCCGATGGGCAATTTCACCTGATCCACCACTTCGCGGGAGGGCCGTTCGCCCACCGAAACCTCTATCGAACGCGCATGTGGATCAGCATAATTACGCAATGTATCCAATGGCATATGCACTTGCCAGCGCCGGTCACCCTCAACCGCGACCGAACGGCCGTTGACCAGCACAGCATCCTCTGGATTATCGCGATAACCGGACAATTGAAGGCAGCTTGCCGCACCGCAGCGAACAAGGCGGGATTCGGCATCTTTGGCGCCGACAGGCATCGCCAGAAGCGCGCTGCATAACGCACCAACCAGTGCCAGAATACGCCGTTTTCCGGTTGGCCCGGCCTGACGCGGAGCCGGAATAGAGAGGCAGGAGTTGATGCCGTCACGACAAACACGAACCATCGGAAACACCCTTTTCCTCCGTGCCAGCCAGCGGCACGGTGATCGAGTCCTTCGAAACGGTGATGTTTGTTGCTTTGTTGACGACAGCCTATCGATATTACACCCAAGGTCAACGATAATATCTTCGGTTCACCGAACGCTGTGTCCGGACGATCGCATTCTGCAATGCTGCGATGCGGCAATTCCTGTTGGGCATGACGCAGGTCAGGCGCTCTATGCTCCTCTGAAATTTGCAGTGTTTGCCCTGCGGCTTGCCATTGGACCATTTGTGCCAATTGATTCGAGAAAATCGCCCTTCGCTGCGTGGCCGACACGGGCAGGTCAAAGCACCTGTTCAACACAAATTCGTCCGAATTACTGCCGCGAGACCGGCACAGACCTTTGTCGGCGGGTTACGCCGAAAGATACGACATCAGCACGTCGCGAAAATTGTTCGCATCGCGCGTCGGGCGAGACCTTTTGCGCGTGCTCAGCTGCACGTGCCGCGCCGCATCGAATCGCGGGGAATTGATCATCGCCAATCGCCCCGATGCCAGTTCCTTCAGCACCTGCCTAAAGCGCGGGTCGAACTCCTGAACGTAAGACAGCGCATACGACAGGATTCTTTCGTCCGAGTGTCGACTGTATCAGCACAGGAAGCTGTTTCGCCTAATCGAACGCACACCACCAAGGCCCCCAAGAAATGGCTGCGCTCGATGGGCGGAACGACGCGAACGCTGAAATGGGCAATGGCAAAAGCCAATAGCAGCGCATTCTCGCAGATTGAACGGTCAGACATTCCGCCCGTAACTTGCCGTTGACGCTGTCGATAAATGTGTTGTCCGGTCGATCCTGGCAGTCCGGAACGACGGCGCTTTTCGATCGTTGTTCCGGGCCGAACCTTGTCAGCACCGGGCGCGCAGCGTGGTTTGTCAGGGGTATTCCTCAGATGAGTGTGATGAGCGCTGTCAGGAGACTTGGCAGCGCTGTCCAGAAGATGACGTGGAGCTAAAGCGGCAGGAACTGACGGGATATTTCATCCGCCAGCGCTTCCCACCGACGGGCAGCCTTCAGGTGATGATCCCTAACAGTCGGCGTTGAAGCGCGCGCCGCAGCGCGCCGCTCGTCGGCAGCGTTCTGCAAATAGCCATTCGCGTAAGTCATTAAAACGAAACCTGAATTTCCCGTTACCCCCTTCTGACACGAAACCCTCAGGAAAAGGTTTCGCGCTATACATAGCGAATGTCGAAGGAACATCATTACAATTCCCCTACCGTCCGGGCTATCATAGATGAGGCAGAAGATACGCCAGCCGTGCTCCCGCGAACGAGATCGCCAAACCCATGCATGCTGGCCGCTTCTGTCTTCGTGGCAATCGCCATCGGGGTGCACGCGGTTCTGCTCGGCTTACTAGCAGTCGGCTAGGGTTCGATCGCCTTGGTGATCGCAAGGGCAGGGTAAGCCAACGCTTCGAAGGCAAGATAGCCGAGCGTAGCAACAGAACCCGCGCCAATGCTGATCAGGGAAGCGCGTTCGAATGCCTGACCGAGCCAGCGCCAATCGTTAGGCTTCTCGATAATAAGCGCCTTGCAACTAGCACTACTTTGGCAGAAATCTGATTTTTGGGATTCCCAAGGTGGGATTCCAGTGATTCATAGGGAGCCAGCTTTTCGAAGGGGCTGGCGATGGATACGGATTGGCGTGGCGAACTGGACGAGTGGTTGGCACCGTTTGTAGCGGCGTTGCGACACAAGACGCGTGGCCGGATGTGTCCGGCGTATATCGCGGGACTGATCGGCCCGGGGGATCGCAAAAGCATACAGCCGATGGCCGCCCGGACAGATGATGTCAGCTACGATCGGCTGCATCATTTCATCGCCAGCGGCGTGTGGGACGAAGCACCGCTGGAGGCAGCTCTGCTCGCCGAGGCCGACCGGCAGGTAGGCGGCGAGAAGGCCTGGCTGATCATCGACGACACGGCGCTGCCCAAGAAGGGGCGCCATTCCGTCGGCGTGGCGCCGCAATATGCGTCGGCACTGGGCAAGAATGCCAACTGCCAGACGCTGGTGTCGGTGACGCTGGCATCTGGCGAAGTCCCCATCATGGTCGGCCTGCGCCTGTTCCTGCCCGAGAGCTGGACCGGAGACGTGGCCCGCCTGGAACGGACTGGAGTTCCTCTCGATTGCTGCCCCTACAGGACCAAGCCCGAGATCGCGCTCGCTGAGATCGATCGGGTCGGCGCTGCGGGTGTTCGTTTCGGCTGTGTCCTGGCGGATGCGGGCTATGGCATGTCCGCACCGTTCCGACAGGGGCTGAGTGAGCGCGGGCTTGCATGGGCGGTGGGCATACCTTTCAGACAGAAGGTCTACCCCGCCGATGTTGGGATGATCTTCCCGATCGCTGGAAGAGGTCGCCCTCGCAAGAACGCCATCCCCGACGCGAAATCGATATCCGCCAAGGCAATGCTGGAGATGGCAAGGTGGCGCAAGGTGAGTTGGCGGCGCGGTACCAAAGGGCCACTCTCGGCGCGGTTCGCTGCCGTTCGCGTGCGTGTCGCCGATGGTCCGCCCCAGCGCATCCGGGACATGGGTGCGCAACATCTGCCCGGCGAGGAGGTGTGGTTGGTCGGGGAGCATCGCTCGACTGGCGAGCGCAAATACTACCTCTCCAACCTGCCTGCCAGCACGCCAATCAGGCAGCTTGCCGGCGCCATCAAGGCCCGCTGGGTCTGTGAGCAGGGGCATCAGCAACTCAAGGAAGAACTCGGCCTCGATCACTTCGAGGGTAGATCATGGAAGGGGCTGCACCGACACGCGCTGATGTCCATGATCGCCCTGGCCTTCTTGCAGACCCAGCGCCTCAAGCAGGCCAAGGGGGAAAAAAAGGACTGCCGGTCCGCCTCCACAGCCGAGCTTACCAGCGATCAGACAGGCCATCATTGACCGCTTCTCCAAGCCACCGGATCGGCCATGCCCGCACTGCGGTCGCTGCATATCTGACCCGACACCAAAAAATCTGCCAAAGTAGTGCTAGAGGCACCCCTCGGATTACGGCTTACGCCGGCTCGACCGCCTTCCGTCCGGATTTGCTCCGACGATGGCGACAACTGATGCTCTCTTGCACGCATCATTCTCGGTCACTGGACTTATGCTCCTCGAACCTAATGCCGCGCCTGCCGAAGCCATCACGATGAGGCTGATCGCCGCCCATTGGGTGAAGTTGAGAGTTTCGCCGAGCACGACCATTCCGATCAATGCTCCGATGGCCGGTTCCGCACTCATCATCGTGCCGAAGGCGTTGGATGGCAGCTTACATAATGCAATCATTTCCAAACTGTAAGGAACAGCGCTGGAAACGATGGCGACGATTGATCCGATCAGGAGGACGCCGGGTAGCAACATATCCTGCCCAGCTTGCGCGAAGCCTACGGGGGCGGCGACAAGTGCAGCCACGATCATGCCAGCGGCGCTTGCAGCAGGTCCGTGTCGTTCTCCAACCCGCTTGCCGGTGATGATGTAGCAGGCCCAGAAAATGCCGGCCAAGGCCGCCAGCAACAGGCCGCGATAGTCCTGCGCAGAAGTTGCAGAATGCACGGGCAACAGCATGGCAAGACCGGTCGCCGCCAGTCCGATCCACACGAAATCCGATCTCTTCCTAGGCCGTAAACTCATAAACTGACTTGCGCGGCGCGGGCGCGGTTGATTCAAGGCTTCGGGAAGGAGCTTTGGATGACGCGTCGTAGATTTGAACTGACCGATGATGAGTGGCTGGTGATCGAGCCGTTGTTGCCGAACAAGCCTCGCGGGGTTCCGCGTGTGGATGACCGGCGGGTCATCGACGGGATATTGTGGCGCTTTCGCACGGGCAGTCCTTGGGCTGATATTCCCGAGCGCTATGGCCCACATACCACCTGCTACAACCGTTTCGTGCGCTGGCGCAAAGCCGGTGTGTGGGACCGCCTTCTCGAAGCGGTGAGCCAAGCCTTCGACGGCGAGTTGGTCATGATCGACAGTTCTTCCATCCGGGTCCACCAGCACGGTGCGACCCTAAAAAGGGGGACCCAAATCGCTGCATGGGACGTTCCCGGGGCGGTTTGACAACCAAGATCCATGCCCTGGTTGATGGTCGCGGCCTGCCGATCCAACTGCATCTGTCCGAAGGCCAGGCGAGCGATTGCCGTGAGGCCGAGAGGCTGCTGGCCGCCGTGCCGAACGCCACCACCTTTCTCGCCGATAAGGCTTATGACAGCGATGCCATTCGCAGTCAGATCACCGCGCAGGGTGGCTTCGCCAACATCCCAGTCAAGCGCAATCGTCGCAAAGGCTTCGCGTTCAGCAGCTTCCTGTATCGCTACCGTAATCTGGTCGAGCGTTTCTTCGGGAAACTCAAAAACGCCAGAGGCTTGGCCACCAGATACGACAAACGAAGCGATAACTTCCTCGCTGCCATCAAGCTCTTCTGCACACGCCTATGGATCGCCGCTAATGAGTCTACGCCCTAGAGGCGCCAGGATGTTTGAGCTGCATGGATTGATTTCCTTTAGAATTGTCGCCGCTGTTTTGGCGGTGGCGGCGCTAATGGTGTCGCCGGTGGCGGAAGCCGCTCAATGCGGCGATGAAATGTCTTCGGCAATCTATGCGAACCAAACGATTGATGCGGTTACCAGTGACGGATCTGAGCGAGATAGTCCGCAGCCCCAGGTCTGCGCGCATGGACATTGCCACCACCTGTTCGCAGCGTTGGTACCCAATAGTCATAGTCAAACGTTCGGCGAAACCGTCATCGTTACTACCTCGTTTCCAGACGTGAAAATCACTGGCGAGGCGCACGGCCTGCCCCAACGCCCTCCTCGAAGCTGACGGGTTGAATCGCGCTGTGCAACGCGGCGCACACCGGATCGTCAGCAGAGGAACTATACAGAATGTCAGCCATAAGTTGGCGGGATGCCTTGACTGCAGGGCTATCCCTCGTCGCCATTGCCACGCCCGTGGCAGCGCAGGAGCAGGAGCTTCTGACGCTCGAGGATGCATTGAGCCGGACAGGCGTGGTCGGCGAAACTGCAGACCCCGAATTAAACCCGCGCATCGTCGGTCCGCGGGCGGAGGCCGAGGCAGCACAGGCGCTAGTCGGTCAGGCGCGGCTGCGGCCCAATCCTGAAGTATCGCTCGAGGTTGAGAACATCGCCGGTAGTGGTGCATTCTCGGGACTCAGCGCAACCGAATATACGCTTGCTGTCGGCCAGCAGCTCGAACTTGGAGGCAAGCGTGGCGCGCGCGTGGAGGCTGCACGGGCACAGGCGCAGCTGGCAGGCTTGCGAGCCGACCTCGCCGATGTCGAGCTCAGCTTTCTCGTTCGTGAGCGCTACGTTGCGGCAGTTGCGGCTGCCTCGCGTGTCGCACTCGCTCGCGATGTGGTTGAGCGGAACGAAGAACTCGCCCGCATAGCCGGTGTGCTGGTCGAAGTGGGCCGCGAACCGCCTCTACGCGCATTGCGCGCAGAAGCGGCCCTGGCGGAAGCACGTGCCGAGCTTCAAGCGGCGCAAGCAGCCAGTCTCGCGGCGTGCACGGCGCTCGCCTCGCTTTGGAGCGACCAGGAAGCGCCGCCGCTCGTTCCGACCGACTTTCCCGAAATCGTGCCTCCGGGCATCGTAATGGCCTCGGCGACGGGGCTGCAATTACAAGTAGCGCGAGCCGAAAGCACCGCCGCAGCCGCCGAGATCGATCGTGAGCGCAGCTTGCGCATTCCCGATCCTGTCGTATCCGCCGGTGTTCGCCGCTTTGAGGAAAGCAACGACAGTGCCTTTCTTGTCGGCGTCTCGATACCGCTTCCTTTCCGCAATCGGAACCAGGGCAACATCGCTGCTGCCGAGGCTAGGCTGCGGGCCGCCAATGCCCGCGAGGCAGTCGCGCTCGCTGACTTCGAACAGTCCATAACCCGCGCTCGTGCCGAATATCTTGCCGCCGAAGCGCGCGTCGAGACACTTTCCACGACATCACTCCCCCAGGCTGAAGAGGCGCTGCGGCTCGTTCGCATCGGGTATCGCAACGGTCGCTTTCCGCTGATCGAGGTGTTGAGCGCAGCCGAAGCGCGTGACGCCATACGCGAGGCGTTGATCGCCGCGCAGCAAGACCGGGGACAAGCTGCCGCCGAACTGATCAGGCTGGCCGCACAATGAGGAACCTCCCAATGAACCGCAGAAAACTGGCGATCGTCGCCGGAATCGTCATACTCGCCGCGGCACTGCTATTATTGCTGTGGCCTGACTATCAAGCTGATCCTCTTGCAGAAAACGAAGCCGCCGAAACTGAATTGCCAGAAGGCCTCGTTCTGATCGACGAAGAACAGATTCGCACGGCAGAGATCGAGGTCGCCGCAGTGCAGGCCGGTGCTGCAGTCGAACTGGTCTTCCCAGCGACCGTTGCGGCGAGCCCGACTGCAAGTGCAAGAATCGATGCGCGCGCTTCGGGCGTCGTCCGCAGCGTTGGCAAGACGCTTGGCGACTATGTCCGCCAAGGCGAAACCGTTGCACGGATCGAAAGCGCCGATGCGGCGGCACTCGCTTCCCAGCTTAGTTCCGCCCGCGCCCGCGTGACCGAGCTTTCGGCAGCCTATGAGCGGGAGCGTCGTCTTTTTGAAGCTAACGTGACAGCGCGCCAAGATCTCGAAGCGGCGCGCGCCAATCTTGACGTTGCCCGTGCCGAATTGAACCGTGCGCAGGCTGCTGTCGCTGCAGCGGGTGTAAGTGGTGATGGACGTTCGCTTGCGGTGACGAGTCCACTCTCGGGCCGCGTCACCGCTGCCCCGATCGTGCTCGGCTCGTTCGTCGATGCCGGTGAAGAACTCTACCGCGTGGTCAATCCGAACGGCCTTCAGGTAGAAGTTGCGCTGCCTTCCGAAGATGCCGCGCGCATTCAGCCTGGCGATGAAGCCGCGGTGATCGTGGGGGATGGCCGCGAGATCGGCGCACGTGTCCGATCGGTCACGCCTTCGCTCGATCCGGAGAGCCGCAGTGCCACCGCCGTGCTCAGTCTCACACGCGCTGTTCCCGGCCTCCAGCCCGGTTCGTTTCTCCAGGTACGCATTCGCCCGTCAGGCGAAGTCGACCAGAGCCGCATCGCGGTTCCAGAGGACGCCGTGCAAGTGCTCGAAGGGCGCGATGTCGTTTTCGTGCGCACACAGCGCGGGTTCCAGGCGCGTGAAGTGGCCACAGGCAGCCGGTCCGCCGGAATGGTGACGATACTGTCCGGTCTTGAAGCCGGACAGCGGATCGCGACCGACAATGCCTTTCTGCTGAAGGCCGAACTCGAAAAGGAGAACGTCGAAGATGACGACTGATCATGTATCGACGCCTTCGGATGAGGGCAGCCACCGCCATGGCCTGATCGGGATGGTGCTGGATATCGCCGTGCGTTTTCGCTGGGCGATCATCGCTCTAACCATACTTGCTGCGATTTACGGCGCGCTCAATTTGTTGCGTTTGCCGATCGATGCGGTGCCTGACATCACCAATACGCAGGTCCAGATCAACACCACCGCGCCTGCGCTCTCGCCTTCGCAGGTCGAGACGCAAGTAACTTTTCCCATCGAGACCGGATTGGCCGGGATTGAGGGATTGGAGATGACTCGCTCGATCTCGCGCAATGGCTTCAGCCAGGTCACCGCTATCTTCGAGGAAGGGACCGATCTCTATTTCGCGCGGAGCCAGGTAAACGAGCGTCTTGCACCAATCGGTGCTTCGCTGCCTGAGGGAGCGGAGCCCACCATGGGGCCGATTTCCACCGGCCTTGGCGAAGTGCTGATGTATACGATCGAGTATGAGCACCCCGGTGGCAAGGGTGCGACCACTGGCGGCCGGACAGGCTGGCAGTCCGATGGCAGCTTTATCACCGAACGTGGCGACCGCCTCGAAAGCGATGTCGCCAAGGCGGCCTATCTGCGCACTGTGCAGGACTGGGTCGTCGCACCGCTGATGCGTTCAGTCGACGGCGTCGCCGGGGTGGACTCAATCGGAGGCTTTGAAAAGCAATTCCTTGTTCAACCCGATCCGGCCCGTTTGACCGGCTACGGTTTGTCCTTCGACTCTCTGATCGATGCGCTCGAGGCGGCCAATCTGGCGGCCGGTGCCAATTTCGTCGACCGCGCAGACGAGGCTCTGCTTGTAAGGGTCGATGCGCGGCTTGGCGGGATCGCGGATATCGAGCAAGCAGTCGTCGCCACCCGCGAAGGTGTGCCTATCCGTATAGGTGATGTCGCCGATGTCGAGATCGGTGGCGACCTGCGAACAGGCGCCGCATCGTTAAACGGCGAAGAAGCCGTGGTCGGAACGGTTCTGATGCGCAGCGGTGAGAACAGCCGCACGGTATCGGCTCAGGCAGCCGAACGACTTGAAGAAGTCCGTGACTCGCTCCCTGCGGGGGTAGAGGCCGATATCGTCTATAACCGGTCGTCTCTTGTCGATGCGACCATAGCCACAGTCGAGAAAAACCTGCTCGAAGGCGCGCTGCTGGTCATTGCGGTGCTATTCCTCCTACTTGGCAACATCCGCGCCGCGATCATAACGGCACTGGTTATCCCAGTCTCCATGCTGATGGCAGCGGTCGGTATGAACCGGCTCGGCGTGTCGGGCAATCTGATGAGTCTCGGAGCGCTCGACTTCGGCCTTATCGTCGATGGCGCGGTGATCATTGTCGAGAACAGCGTCGCACGTCTCGCGGCGCGACAACACCGGGAGGGGCGACTTCTCACCTTGGGCGAGCGGCTCACCGAAACACGCCTTGCGGCGCAGGAAATGATCAAGCCGACCGTCTACGGGCAGGCGATCATCTTCCTCGTCTTCGCCCCGCTGCTCACTTTTACCGGAGTCGAAGGCAAGACGTTCTCGCCAATGGCGATCACGATGATGCTCGCGCTGGCGTCGGCCTTCGTGCTTTCGCTGACCTTCGTTCCGGCGATGATCGCGGTCCTGCTCAACAAGAAGCTCACCGAAAAGGAGGTGAAGCCCATTCGCTGGTCGAAGGAGCGTTATGGCCCAGCGGTTCGCAAGGCCATTGCGCGGCCTTGGCCGGTTATCGGCACCGGTTTCGGCATCTTCGCGGTTGCAGCTGTCGCCTTTAGTCTTCTGGGGAGTGAATTCACTCCACAGCTCGACGAAAGGGATCTCCTAGCCCGTCCTATTCATGAGGCTACCGCTTCGTGTTGTTCGGACGGCGATGTGGCGGTGCCTGATTGATCAAGGCGCACGCCTCCACCGGCGTTTTTCACCGCGGCAGGAGCAATGGGCTTTTCGAGGTTGATGGACTGGGGCTCAGGGGTTCGGCGGCACCGCCGCTCTTGCTATGTGGGCGCTGGTCGCAGACTGGTGGTGATGGCCTTGAACACACCGGCATCCGGGCAAGCCGAAGCGAAGGCGACGCGGATACGCGTGGCGGTTTCGATGACGCGGGCAGCGACCTTGAGCAGGCGCAGGCGCAGCGTGGCGAACTCGGCGGTGGCGAGTGCGGTGGCTCTTGGGATTTCCTGCTGGATTCGCCACAGGAGCCAGTATGCGGCGGTGTGCAGGATGAGGCGCATCTGGTTGGCGCCCGCCGAGCGGCACGAGGTGCGATCGCTGGCGAGCTGGCTCTTGTGGCGCTTGATCAGGTTCTCGGCCTGACCGCGGGCGCAGTACAGCGTGTCGTAGATGTGCTCGGCCGAGCCTTCGGTCAGCGAGGTGACGACATAGCGGATGTCCATGCCCAGCGTGCTGGCCTCAATCCGGGCGACGACGCGGCGCTGGCATTTCCAGCTTTTGGCGCCGTAGCGGGTCTCGGCATAGTTGCGCAGGACCGGGCATTGGCGTTGAGCCCGCCTGACGGCACAAGCATCGGCGACGGTGACGATTTCGGGATCGGCACGCAGCACGGCGTTGGTCGGCAGACCAAATACGTAATCGACGCCGGTCGCCTCGCACAACGTCATGACCTCGGGCCGCCCATAGTGCCCGTCGCCGCGGATGGTGATGTGGGTATCGGGCCAGTGCCGCCGAAGATGGCGCACCAGGCGCCGAATGTGTCCGGCAGCCTCGGCGCCCGACGGTGTCTTGCCGGTGCGCAGCAGCATTGCCACCGGCCGACCGGTGGCGGTGTCGTAGACATGAATCGGCAGGAAGCAGCGCTCCCCGTGATGACCGTTCCAGAACGAGAGTTGCTGATAGCCGTGCACGACATCACAGGTGTCATCGATATCCAGCGTCACCGCCGCCGGCGCGGCGGGATAGCTGGCGCAGTAGATGTCGATCATCGCGGCCATCATCCTGGCCAACTCGCGCGTAGTCGGCGCATTTTCCCACCGGCTCATGGTCGGTTGGCTCGCAAGCCCCACGCCCGATCCCGGCAGCTTGCCCAGCGCCAGGCGGAAGCCCGGATCGTCGCGCAGAGCGTCGAGATCATCGGCGTCCTCATAGCCACAGCTGATCGCAAAGATGCGGGCGCGCAGGATATCGTCGAGGTGATGCACCACTCTGCCCGGGTCACGCGGATCGGAAATGCAGGCTGCAAGCCGCTGGCAGATCCCCATCGCTCGTTCGGCCTGTGCCAGCAGCAACACGCCGCCATCCGAGGTAAGCCGGCCGCCGTCGAAAGCGGCTGTGACTTTCTTGCGGCCGACTGCTGGGAATCCAAATGCGCTTGCGATATCGTTGTTCATGCGGGGGTGACCTGTGGCATTTTCTGCCCTGCGGCAGGTTCGGCTTAGACACCCAGTTCCTAATTCAGATCAGAAGCTTAGGCCACTCCCGCTAACCCTTTAGGACCGGTTTGGTGAATACGACGGGCTAGTCGGTCCAAATAGGTTACATTGTCAAAATGGACGGCTGGGGAGGCGGCTAGGCTTGTGCCGGCAAAAGATGATCTACCACCGCTCAATGTGGCTAAAACGTTCGGGCTTAAGGCGAGCGCAAGGAGAGACGTTCATTAAATGCATCGCTGTAGAAATTTTCTAGCGAGTGCAATCCTTTGTTTACGGTTGCGACCCCATAGGCGCTCTGGTGTTAAGGTTAATAGCGCAGCCACGCTGACGCAAATGAGGGCGTAATGACAATGCGGCGGATCAAAGAGTTCAAAGGTGCGACTTCAGCGGCTGCCATCGCCGCAAGCTTGCTTATCGGCAATATGTCTGCGCACGCACAGACCATCGAAAACACCAGTTTTGAAACCGGAAATCTTGACGGGTGGAACGTAGGTGGCGGGACGGGGACGCAAGCGGCAGGATCATATAATAGCTCGGGTGTAGGAGTTACAGTTGTTACAGGAATGACTGATTTCCAGTCTGTTGCTGGCACTGCTCCTGGCTCACATTCATGGACGGTTGTCCCCTATGATACGTATATGGCGTCGCTTCAAGCTGGCGGCAACTATACCTTTGCAAATGGAGCGACTGACCTTGGATTGACAGCCACGAGTCAATCGGCCGTCGCGGCCTTATTGACCAGCAACCCAACTAACGCTGCCTGGATTTATCAGGACCTCCTGCTCAATGCAGGCGACTCTTTCGAGATGGCCTGGCAATACGTATCTACGGATTACGACCCATTCAATGATGCCTCTTTGACGTCTCTGGTAAATATAGACAATAATTCAATTTTGGCGACTGTAAATAACAATAAAGACCAGTATGCTCTTCTTGGTGCAACAGTTCTCGGAACCGGAAATTACTCAACAGGAAATTACGGCGCAACTGGCTGGCAAGTTTCCACGTACAGTGTGGATACATCAGGAACATACCGTCTCGGTTTTTTGTCGCTCAATTTGTCGGATACGGTAAATAGCCCTGTGCTATTTGTTGATCAGTATACCGGAACCACCTATGATAAAGGCGTATATTTTGCGCCAATTGGTCCTAATCCTGGCAGTAATGCGCCCGTCACCCCTTCTGGTCCCGTAGAGACGATCATATCAGGAGATACGAATTCGTCCGATCTTGGAGATTCGGGGAATTTCCAAGGCGGTACCCTGACGGTAGACGAGCCGGATTCTGCCTATTCTCAAGATTTTGGGATTGGGGAAGATGGGGCGGTCATTGATCAGAACGGCAATGATTCCACTTTCTCAGGCGCCTTCAATGATGCTGTAGAAGGCACTCCCGGCTCACTATCCATAACCAACAGCAGCACGGGCGGCAGCATCACCCTGACCGGTACCAACGGCTACACCGGTGACACCACCATCGCTGGCGGCACCACGCTGGCACTGACCGGCGACGGCAGCATCGAAGGCTCGTCCAAGGTCATCGCCGACGGCATGTTCGATATCGGCGGCACCAATGACGGCGCTTCGATCAAGACCCTGGGCGGTGCTGGCGAAGTGGCGCTGGGCGACAAGTCGCTGACCATCACCGATGGCTCGGGCAGCTTTGACGGCGCGATCGGCGGCACCGGCGGCTTCGCGCTGACCGGCGGGGATATCACCCTGACCGGTACCAACGGCTACACCGGTGACACCACCATCGCTGGCGGCACCACGCTGGCACTGACCGGCGACGGCAGCATCGAAGGCTCGTCCAAGGTCATCGCCGACGGCACGTTCGATATTGGCGGCACCAATGACGGCGCCTCGATCACGACCCTGGGCGGTGCTGGCGAAGTGGCGCTGGGCGACAAGTCGCTGACCATCACCGATGGCTCGGGCAGCTTTGACGGCGCGATCGGCGGCACCGGCGGCTTCGCGCTGACCGGCGGGGATATCACCCTGACCGGTACCAACGGCTACACCGGTGACACCACCATCGCTGGCGGCACCACGCTGGCACTGACCGGCGACGGCAGCATCGAAGGCTCGTCCAAGGTCATCGCCGACGGCACGTTCGATATCGGCGGCACCAATGACGGCGCCTCGATCACGACCCTGGGCGGTGCTGGCGAAGTGGCGCTGGGCGACAAGTCGCTGACCATCACCGATGGCTCGGGCAGCTTTGACGGCGCGATCGGCGGCACCGGCGGCTTCGCGCTGACCGGCGGGGAGATCACCCTGACCGGTACCAACGGCTACACCGGCGACACCACCATCGCTGGCGGCACCACGCTGGCACTGACCGGCGACGGCAGCATCGAAGGCTCGTCCAAGGTCATCGCCGACGGCACGTTCGATATCGGCGGCACCAATGACGGCGCTTCGATCAAGACCCTGGGCGGTGCTGGCGAAGTGGCGCTGGGCGACAAGTCGCTGACCATCACCGATGGCTCGGGCAGCTTTGACGGCGCGATCGGCGGCACCGGCGGCTTCGCGCTGACCGGCGGGGAGATCACCCTGACCGGTACCAACGGCTACACCGGTGACACCACCATCGCTGGCGGCACCACGCTGGCACTGACCGGCGACGGCAGCATCGAAGGCTCGTCCAAGGTCATCGCCGACGGCACGTTCGATATTGGCGGCACCAATGACGGCGCTTCGATCAAGACCCTGGGCGGTGCTGGCGAAGTGGCGCTGGGCGACAAGTCGCTGACCATCACCGATGGCTCGGGCAGCTTTGACGGCGCGATCGGCGGCACCGGCGGCTTCGCGCTGACCGGCGGGGAGATCACCCTGACCGGTACCAACGGCTACACCGGCGACACCACCATCGCTGGCGGCACCACGCTGGCACTGACCGGCGACGGCAGCATCGAAGGCTCGTCCAAGGTCATCGCCGACGGCACGTTCGATATTGGCGGCACCAATGACGGCGCCTCGATCACGACCCTGGGCGGTGCTGGCGAAGTGGCGCTGGGCGACAAGTCGCTGACCATCACCGATGGCTCGGGCAGCTTTGACGGCGCGATCGGCGGCACCGGCGGCTTCGCGCTGACCGGCGGGGATATCACCCTGACCGGTACCAACGGCTACACCGGTGACACCACCATCGCTGGCGGCACCACGCTGGCACTGACCGGCGACGGCAGCATCGAAGGCTCGTCCAAGGTCATCGCCGACGGCACGTTCGATATCGGCGGCACCAATGACGGCGCCTCGATCACGACCCTGGGCGGTGCTGGCGAAGTGGCGCTGGGCGACAAGTCGCTGACCATCACCGATGGCTCGGGCAGCTTTGACGGCGCGATCGGCGGCACCGGCGGCTTCGCGCTGACCGGCGGGGATATCACCCTGACCGGTACCAACGGCTACACCGGTGACACCACCATCGCTGGCGGCACCACGCTGGCACTGACCGGCGACGGCAGCATCGAAGGCTCGTCCAAGGTCATCGCCGACGGCACGTTCGATATCGGCGGCACCAATGACGGCGCTTCGATCAAGACCCTGGGCGGTGCTGGCGAAGTGGCGCTGGACGACAAGGTGCTGACCGTTACCGATGGCTCGGGCAGCTTTGACGGCGCGATCGGCGGCACCGGCGGCTTCGCGCTGACCGGCGGGGAGATCACCCTGACCGGTACCAACGGCTACACCGGCGACACCACCATCGCTGGCGGCACCACGCTGGCACTGACCGGCGACGGCAGCATCGAAGGCTCGTCCAAGGTCATCGCCGACGGCACGTTCGATATCGGCGGCACCAATGACGGCGCTTCGATCAAGACCCTGGGCGGTGCTGGCGAAGTGGCGCTGGGCGACAAGTCGCTGACCATCACCGATGGCTCGGGCAGCTTTGACGGCGCGATCGGCGGCACCGGCGGCTTCGCGCTGACCGGCGGGGAGATCACCCTGACCGGTACCAACGGCTACACCGGCGACACCACCATCGCTGGCGGCACCACGCTGGCACTGACCGGCGACGGCAGCATCGAAGGCTCGTCCAAGGTCATCGCCGACGGCACGTTCGATATCGGCGGCACCAATGACGGCGCTTCGATCAAGACCCTGGGCGGTGCTGGCGAAGTGGCGCTGGGCGACAAGTCGCTGACCATCACCGATGGCTCGGGCAGCTTTGACGGCGCGATCGGCGGCACCGGCGGCTTCGCGCTGACCGGCGGGGAGATCACCCTGACCGGTACCAACGGCTACACCGGTGACACCACCATCGCTGGCGGCACCACGCTGGCACTGACCGGCGACGGCAGCATCGAAGGCTCGTCCAAGGTCATCGCCGACGGCACGTTCGATATCGGCGGCACCAATGACGGCGCTTCGATCACGACCCTGGGCGGTGCTGGCGAAGTGGCGCTGGACGACAAGGTGCTGACCGTTACCGATGGCTCGGGCAGCTTTGACGGCGCGATCGGCGGCACCGGCGGCTTCGCGCTGACCGGCGGGGATATCACCCTGACCGGTACCAACGGCTACACCGGTGACACCACCATCGCTGGCGGCACCACGCTGGCACTGACCGGCGACGGCAGCATCGAAGGCTCGTCCAAGGTCATCGCCGACGGCACGTTCGATATCGGCGGCACCAATGACGGCGCTTCGATCAAGACCCTGGGCGGTGCTGGCGAAGTGGCGCTGGACGACAAGGTGCTGACCGTTACCGATGGCTCGGGCAGCTTTGACGGCGCGATCGGCGGCACCGGCGGCTTCGCGCTGACCGGCGGGGAGATCACCCTGACCGGTACCAACGGCTACACCGGCGACACCACCATCGCTGGCGGCACCACGCTGGCACTGACCGGCGACGGCAGCATCGAAGGCTCGTCCAAGGTCATCGCCGACGGCACGTTCGATATCGGCGGCACCAATGACGGCGCTTCGATCAAGACCCTGGGCGGTGCTGGCGAAGTGGCGCTGGGCGACAAGTCGCTGACCATCACCGATGGCTCGGGCAGCTTTGACGGCGCGATCGGCGGCACCGGCGGCTTCGCGCTGACCGGCGGAGAGCTTACGCTTAACGGAACGAACACATATACCGGTGGCACCACAATCGCTGGCGGCACACTGATCGGCTCGACCAACTCGCTCACCGGGGATGTGCTCGACAATGCGGCGCTGGTCATCGATCAGGATAGCGATGGCGGGTTCAGCGGCGATATCTCCGGCAGCGGCTCACTGACCAAGGACGGCACCGGCGCGGTTACGCTCACCGGCGCTAATAGCTACACCGGCGGCACGATTATCGCAGGCGGCACACTGATCGGATCGGCCAACTCGCTCACCGGTGACGTTCTCAACAATGCGGCACTCGAACTGGCTCAGCCTGATGATGCTACGTTCGACGGGACGCTTTACGGTAGCGGCTCACTCCTCAAATCGGGTGCAGGAACGCTGACGATTTCCGGCGCTCACGGTTTTAGCGGCAACACGACAGTGTCCGCAGGCGGTCTCACTGTGGACGGAGACCTTCGCGGATCGGCAATCACCTTGCAGGACGGCACGATGCTGGCAGGCTCCGGTATTGTTGGCGGAATCGACGCCGCATCGGGTTCGATGGTCTCGGTGGCCGGTGATGGTCTGGGCACGATGTTGGTTGACGGAGACGTCGCTTTTGCTTCCGGTTCGAACTTGATCGTCAATGCCAATGCGGCCGGCGAGGCGGATATGCTGTCAGCCACTGGCACGGTCACTATTGCAGGCGGTACGGTTCAGGTGCTCGCGGCGTATGGCGACTATGCTCCGCAGACCGGCTATACGATCATCTCGGGAGGTACGGTCGAAGGCAGCTTCGACAATGTGCAGACCGATCTCGCCTTCCTGATGCCAACGCTGCAGTATAGCGCCACTGGCGTCGGCCTGGTTCTGACGCGCAACGATATCGCGTTCGCCGACATCGCGGTGACCTACAACCAGGCCAGCGTAGGTGGCGCGATCAACGCCGCTTTCGCATCGGAGAGCGAGCTATACTACGCGATCGTCGGACAATCGGCGAAGGGCGCACGCGCCATTCTCGACAACCTGTCAGGCGAAATCCATGCGACCGTTGCCAACGCTCTGGTGCAGGACAGCGATCGGAACCGCCGGGCCGTGCTTGGCCGGCTCGATCTGCCGAAGCATGACGGCCCCGCGCTTTGGATCCAGGGTGTCGGGGCGCAAGACGACTGGTCGAGTGATCGCAACGCTGCAGGGTATCAGCGTAATTCTACTGGCGTGATTGGCGGTCTGGAATTGACCCGCGGAAAATCAAAGATGGGCATTGCGATCGGTTACACGGATGGCAGTCTCAAGCTGCGCGACCGGCTTTCGAATGCCAAGATTTCTGGCAAGCATCTTGATCTTTATGCTGGATCGAAACTTGGTCCGATCAACCTGTCAGCCGGAGCCCAGATCGCCGACTTTGACGTCGATACCAATCGCGATTTCAGCCTGGGATCGATCGACCAGCAAGCGGCGGCGTCGTACGATGCAAAAACCTATGGAGCTTTTGCGCGCGCTGGCATCCAAATGCCACTGGGTAATGGGGCAATCGAACCCTTTATCGGGGTCAACTGGATCCGCTTCGATCGGCGTGGCTTCGCCGAAAATGGTGGAACTCTTGCTCTAGACGGCATGGCAGAGAAATCAAATTGGACCTTCGGTTCGATTGGTTTCAAGTCGCAGGTGCCGCTTGATCCGGCAAAGCGGTTCGCGGTCACCTTCTCGGGTGAGTGGCAGCACGCGCTGGACGGTAAGGCGACGACAGCGACCATGCGCTTCGCGGCAGGCGATCCGTCATTCACCGTGGCCGGCGCTCCGCTCGCGAGGGATGCCGCGATCGTCGACATTGCGGCGAACTACAAGCTGTCTGACAGGCTTACGATCGGTGCAGGCTATAGCGGCACGATCGCCAATTACGGGATGAGCAACGCCGGGCGGGCGAATGTGTCGCTGCGTTTCTGAACTTCGCCTGGCGGGGGCTGACCAGCTCCCGCCAGGCAATTCGCAGATCCTGTCATGTCTGGACGGCGCCCTGCGATCAAGGGTTCGGGTGCGGTCATGTCTTCGGCCTGTCTGTTGTGGGGTTTGATCCACTGGCCCTAATGGCTCTGTCAGACCAACGAGGCACCCTGGTCAGTTCCCTGCTAGCGGACGGCAATGAGGCGTATCCAGTGGAATAACCCTTGAATCAATGTGTTCAACGTTTTTCAAGAGGTTGATTGGGTTTGGACCCTAGCACTACTTTGGCAGATTTCTACGGATCATTTTTCTCCATCTTCTACGACAATGAGGGCATGTTGGCGGCGGAGGCTGGCTGAGCTGGACTAGGCCGTAAACTCATAAACTGACTTGCGCGGCGCGGGCGCGGTTGATTCAAGGCTTCGGGAAGGAGCTTTGGATGACGCGTCGTAGATTTGAACTGACCGATGATGAGTGGCTGGTGATCGAGCCGTTGTTGCCGAACAAGCCTCGCGGGGTTCCGCGTGTGGATGACCGGCGGGTCATCGACGGGATATTGTGGCGCTTTCGCACGGGCAGTCCTTGGGCTGATATTCCCGAGCGCTATGGCCCACATACCACCTGCTACAACCGTTTCGTGCGCTGGCGCAAAGCCGGTGTGTGGGACCGCCTTCTCGAAGCGGTGAGCCAAGCCTTCGACGGCGAGTTGGTCATGATCGACAGTTCTTCCATCCGGGTCCACCAGCACGGTGCGACCCTAAAAAGGGGGACCCAAATCGCTGCATGGGACGTTCCCGGGGCGGTTTGACAACCAAGATCCATGCCCTGGTTGATGGTCGCGGCCTGCCGATCCAACTGCATCTGTCCGAAGGCCAGGCGAGCGATTGCCGTGAGGCCGAGAGGCTGCTGGCCGCCGTGCCGAACGCCACCACCTTTCTCGCCGATAAGGCTTATGACAGCGATGCCATTCGCAGTCAGATCACCGCGCAGGGTGGCTTCGCCAACATCCCAGTCAAGCGCAATCGTCGCAAAGGCTTCGCGTTCAGCAGCTTCCTGTATCGCTACCGTAATCTGGTCGAGCGTTTCTTCGGGAAACTCAAAAACGCCAGAGGCTTGGCCACCAGATACGACAAACGAAGCGATAACTTCCTCGCTGCCATCAAGCTCTTCTGCACACGCCTATGGATCGCCGCTAATGAGTCTACGCCCTAGCCCGTCCTATTCATGAGGCTACCGCTTCGTGTTGTTCGGACGGCGATGTGGCGGTGCCTGATTGATCAAGGCGCACGCCTCCACCGGCGTTTTTCACCGCGGCAGGAGCAATGGGCTTTTCGAGGTTGATGGACTGGGGCTCAGGGGTTCGGCGGCACCGCCGCTCTTGCTATGTGGGCGCTGGTCGCAGACTGGTGGTGATGGCCTTGAACACACCGGCATCCGGGCAAGCCGAAGCGAAGGCGACGCGGATACGCGTGGCGGTTTCGATGACGCGGGCAGCGACCTTGAGCAGGCGCAGGCGCAGCGTGGCGAACTCGGCGGTGGCGAGTGCGGTGGCTCTTGGGATTTCCTGCTGGATTCGCCACAGGAGCCAGTATGCGGCGGTGTGCAGGATGAGGCGCATCTGGTTGGCGCCCGCCGAGCGGCACGAGGTGCGATCGCTGGCGAGCTGGCTCTTGTGGCGCTTGATCAGGTTCTCGGCCTGACCGCGGGCGCAGTACAGCGTGTCGTAGATGTGCTCGGCCGAGCCTTCGGTCAGCGAGGTGACGACATAGCGGATGTCCATGCCCAGCGTGCTGGCCTCAATCCGGGCGACGACGCGGCGCTGGCATTTCCAGCTTTTGGCGCCGTAGCGGGTCTCGGCATAGTTGCGCAGGACCGGGCATTGGCGTTGAGCCCGCCTGACGGCACAAGCATCGGCGACGGTGACGATTTCGGGATCGGCACGCAGCACGGCGTTGGTCGGCAGACCAAATACGTAATCGACGCCGGTCGCCTCGCACAACGTCATGACCTCGGGCCGCCCATAGTGCCCGTCGCCGCGGATGGTGATGTGGGTATCGGGCCAGTGCCGCCGAAGATGGCGCACCAGGCGCCGAATGTGTCCGGCAGCCTCGGCGCCCGACGGTGTCTTGCCGGCGCGCAGCAGCATTGCCACCGGCCGACCGGTGGCGGTGTCGTAGACATGAATCGGCAGGAAGCAGCGCTCCCCGTGATGACCGTTCCAGAACGAGAGTTGCTGATAGCCGTGCACGACATCACAGGTGTCATCGATATCCAGCGTCACCGCCGCCGGCGCGGCGGGATAGCTGGCGCAGTAGATGTCGATCATCGCGGCCATCATCCTGGCCAACTCGCGCGTAGTCGGCGCATTTTCCCACCGGCTCATGGTCGGTTGGCTCGCAAGCCCCACGCCCGATCCCGGCAGCTTGCCCAGCGCCAGGCGGAAGCCCGGATCGTCGCGCAGAGCGTCGAGATCATCGGCGTCCTCATAGCCACAGCTGATCGCAAAGATGCGGGCGCGCAGGATATCGTCGAGGTGATGCACCACTCTGCCCGGGTCACGCGGATCGGAAATGCAGGCTGCAAGCCGCTGGCAGATCCCCATCGCTCGTTCGGCCTGTGCCAGCAGCAACACGCCGCCATCCGAGGTAAGCCGGCCGCCGTCGAAAGCGGCTGTGACTTTCTTGCGGCCGACTGCTGGGAATCCAAATGCGCTTGCGATATCGTTGTTCATGCGGGGGTGACCTGTGGCATTTTCTGCCCTGCGGCAGGTTCGGCTTAGACACCCAGTTCCTAATTCAGATCAGAAGCTTAGGCCACTCCCGCTAACCCTTTAGGACCGGTTTGGTGAATACGACGGGTTAAAAAGATAATTGCGGTTCTCTACGAGCTTTACTGTGAGCCGCTGGACGAACACGAAGAGAGAAGGAACGAGAGATGACCAGATTACACATTGGAGTTGCGCGGTTGGCTGGCGGTGTGGTTGCTCTGGGGGTGCTGTCTGCCTGCTCGGGGTATACCTCAATTGCCCATGCTCAAACCGCGGGCGAGCAAGCGGTATCGGCAACCCCCAGCTCACAAACCGTTCTTTCGATGAGCGAGATCATAGCAAGAGCTCGGTCGCTGGGATTTTCCGACCTGAGCGAAATAGAGCTCGAGGAAGGGCGCTATTGCGTCGAGGCGCTCGATCAGGATGGCAAGAGGGTCGAGGTTTTTTTCGATGCCACAACCGGAGATGTAATTCCGGACGCAGAAGTGCATGGCGATCCGATGAGCGAACGGATGAGTATTCAACAGATTCTTACAAAGGCCCAAGACCTAGGTTTCACCAATATAACCGAGATAGAGCGCGAAGGCGAGAAATTTTGCGTCAAGGCGCGCAACCCTGAAGGCGAAGAAGTAGAGATCTTCCTGGATGCCAAGACAGGCGAGTTGGTTGAAGGAGACAGCGCTTCTTCAGATGATCCCGCCGAACTTTCGGAAGACGCCGTGAGAGCCAAGCTGGAGAGCGAGGGATTCTCGAATATCCGCAAGATCGAGCGCGAAAAGGAAAGTGGGAAGTACTGGGTACTAGCCAGTGATGAGAACGGTGAGGACGTAGAACTCCATATCGACCGCATCACGGGTGAAATAACTCGCCGCGAGCAGAGGTCAAATTAGGCTCGGGCGCGATTAAGCCAAAGATTCCGTCTCTTTTGCTCTTCGAGTGCAATGAGCGGAAAAGTACGGTGGCGCTCTGGCCAGTATCTTCGTCGTCACGCTGCATATATCCGGGTTCCGGGCTTTTTGTCCTGATGGGGTGAGTTGTGCCTCGTCTACGCCAATCCTTTTCGCTTCAGAGGGTTGGTGCTGACGTGTATTGGAGCGATATTTGCGGTTCTGATGTCACTGTGGTGAGCCTTCACCAAAGCTAACAGTCTCGCCGACCCAGGCGATTTGCCCTTCAATCGCTGCATCGTTCGTCAGTCGTCGCAGCAATTCATCCGAGGTGTCATGACCGCCGAGAACAAAGCGGATGCCGCTTTGACGCGCCCACGCGAGAAATGAGTTGGCATCTTCCATAGTCATTGGCGCGTGCGGACCATCTCCCGAGGCCAAACGCCGTTGCACATCGACGCCGAATATTTTCAATCTACCTTCCGGGACCGGAAAATGTAAGTCGCCAACAATTGCATAAATTGGCTGCGCGAAGCTCTCATGAATTCTTGTCACCAATTTGTCGACAGTCTGGTGTCCGCAACCCACGATCACTACCAAGCCTTTCCGCTTCACATTGATAACAAGAGCTTGTTCGTTGACCTGTCCGATGAACAGTCTTCTTCCGATCGGTCCTGTAGTTGCCAATCCCGGACCGATCGCCGAGGGCAATACCAACTCGGTAACGGCGCTGTCCGGCATGTCCAAGCTTTCCGGGGAGAATACTCTGCGCCCCCCAAGGGAGAACCCGTCTATTCCTGGCTCAATTCGGCGGGCCGATTCAGCTGATGCGCCTCCCATATGATCGCGATGTAGATGTGAAAGGAACACGGTGCCGATCTCGCGTGGATCTATTCCAAGAGCCTCGATATTTCTCCCAAGGGGACTTACACTATCCTCATCTCTGTTAAATCCTGCATCGAACAAGATGGTCTGGTCCACGGTACGAATGAGGTAGCTGACGCCGGCCTCCGTTGAAAGAGCATCGTTCCGCGAAGACCAGTTTACAAGAGGGGTGATATCGACGGCATCAACCGATCCGAAATTGCCGACTGAAACCATCTTGCGATCCTGCCACTCGACGTTGTTCCTTTCTATGTCGATGAAAAAATCAACAGTGATTACAGCAATAGCGATGAACGCAACCAATAGGATACTTGCGAGAGTTGTGAGCTTGCGCTTTGTCAAAGTCACCTCCGGTTAGGCGTCTCGAGCGTACCAGCCCAACGCTTTGGAAACCAGTTACTTGAATTGTGCTTCACCACGGAAACGGATAAATCTCCACCCGCTGTCGCTCGTTTCCCCGAAAGCCGCGAGTGGTGTATATTGGATACTGAGTACGAGAGACTCTTGCGCCGCTATCAGGGTGTTAGGATAGTTCGAAGAGGTGAAGTTTTAGAATGGCCATGCCTTACCGTGAATTGATCGTTGATGCGTCCCCGCACAGCAGCGTGCGGGAAATCCTGATCCGAGCCCGCACGTTGGCTACGAGGCTCGAGGCGCGGGTCTCAGCGCTCTCATATGCATGGCCCCGCGCTTCGGTGTCGGATTTTGTTACACAAAATGTGCTGTCGGGTGCCGAACAAGAGCGCGCTGTTAAGAGGGAACTGGCGGCAGCACGCGGCGCCTTCGAAACGGTATTTGAGTCAGCGAGCGTTACCGCAGAATGGTGTTCGGGCATCGGCAATCCTGACAAAGCCCTACTAGGCCATCTGCTGACCAGCGATCTCTTAGTTTCAAGTACAAAAGAACCCGAGCTATGCGTGCTCCCAAACGCCGGAGGACTTACAGTTCGCACGGGAGTGCCAGTTTTGATCCTGGGGGAACAAAAAAATGAGCGAGAATTCCAGCGCATATTGGTCGCCTGGAAAGATACCGCTCAGGCTCGCCGAGCCCTGCATTTTTCGCTCCCAATACTTGCTTTGGCGGAGAAGATCACCGTTGTTGGCGTCGGAGATGAGGTTTCCTCCGAGAGCCTGTCCAAGGTCGTCATATATCTCCAGAACCATGGCGTACGTGCTTGCGACCAGCATGTGCCACTATCCTCGCACGATGTTTGCGCGGAATTGATCAGCCTCGCAAGGCATAAGGAGACCGACTTAATTGTGGCCGGCATTCGCACGGGCGAAAATTTCGTAGAGCGTCTGTTCGGCGGGGCAACCCAAAAGATTTTGAAAGACAGATCCATGTCGTGGTTTCTATCAAACTGAGCTCCGAGGTATGGTGATTGGCTGTCGTCTTGAGAGGCGGATCACTAAATCGATCGCATTTTGGACTCAGGGTTGTGGCCTCGCATCTTGCCCATCCCCTAGCAATTGCTCTCAATGGTATCTTATTCGGTTTGGGTAAGATCGAGCGTCAAGACATCGACAGCACGGCATTCTGCGACCGTACCTTGTTTGCAGCTTTCGACCATGCGCGAGAGCTCGTCGCGCAATCCCTTGAGATCAATGAGCTTGGCCTCAACCTCGGCCAGCTGCGCGCTGGCAATAGTGTCCCCCGTCAGCGCCAATGGCACAGATTTGAGGTTGTGATTTAAGGAGGATTTGGGCTTCGTCGTAGTGACGAAGGAACGAATCTATGGACGCCTCCCGCGCAAGGTGGATCTTTGATGTTGCTGCGGCATTGGATGCGTGAATCTATCCGGCCTATCGATTGAAGCGGATTTGCTCCTGGCCATGATGGGAATCCGCGCGGTTCAGTGCCTTCTAAGATGAGCGGCCTCGAAGGCCATCGTTCCTTACAGGCTGTGAAGCGGCGGTCCGTGCCGTTACACCATCAAGTCTTCACCCCGCATTTGAAGCCATTCGTGATCCTGCTCAGCGCTGAGCCATGGTCACGCGATCTTGTAGCTCTCTCCGCTGCGCAATATCGCCCATGCCATGCGAGCCGTCTTGTTCGCCATGGCGACGAGCGTTTTGTTGTGCCCAGCTCGTGATAGCAGATCCTGCGCCCATTTTGATCGCCGGTCCTCGTGCTTGCTGATCCTCAGCAATGCCGATCGAGCCCCGTGTATGAGTTGCCGCCGAAGGTAGTGGTTGGCTCTGCTGCCGATGCCGCCAAGCCTTGGCTTGCCGCCCGTCGTGTATTGTCGCGGAACCAGACCGATCCAGGCAGAGAGGGCTCTGCCCGATTTGAAGTGTTGGCCATCGTCGATCGCGGCCACCAAGGAGGTCGCGACGATCGGTCCAACGCCAGGCAGCGTTGTCAGGCGCTTGCAACGCTCGTCAGTGCGGCAGATCTTGACCAGCATGTCATCGAGAGCCGACACTCTGGTATCAAGGTCGCGATACTCTTCGACGAGTTGTCGAAACAGGGGCTTGGCCAAGTCCGAGAGTTCGGCGGTCTCAATCATCTTGTCGATCTTCAAGCGGAAGCGGGACGCGCCAGCGGGCATGACGATGCCATACTCGGCCAAAAGCCCGCGCGTATGGTTGATCAAAGCGGTCCGCTGGACGACCAGCCTGTCGCGTGTTCGATGCAGGGCTTGAAGATCCTGCTGCTCGACGCTCTTCAGCGGCACGAACCGCATGGTTGGTCTGGTTGCCGCTTCGAAAATGGCTTCGGCATCGACTGCGTCGTTCTTCGATCCCTTCACGAACGGCTTCACAAACCGCGGATGGATGAGCCGCACCTCATGTCCCAGCGCCTCGAAGGTGCGACCCCAGTGGTGCGAGCTGGCGCAAGCTTCCATCGCAACCAGACGCGGTTGTAATCTGGTCACCGCGTCGACGAGCTTGGCCCGACCAACCTTGCGCGATACCACTTCGCCATCGTCGCTTATCCCATAAATGTGGAAGGACTGCTTACCCAAATCGATCGCCAGCATGTGCATGTGATGAACTCCTCTGCTCTATTTTTGCTGCAATCTTTTTGGCCCGATTGCGGGAGACGTCCATCCCATAAGATGAAGCCCAAATCCTCAAGCTCCAAAAAGCCCGCCGAACAGGTGGTAAAGGACATCCGCCGCAAGACCCGCCGACACTTCTCAGCGGAAGACAAGATCCGGATCGTGCTCGATGGGCTACGAGGCGATGACTCCATTGCCGAGCTTTGCCGCCGCGAGGGTATCGCCCAGAGCCTGTATTACACTTGGTCCAAAGAGTTCATGGAGGCTGGCAAGCGTCGCCTCGCCGGTGACACGGCCCGCGCTGCGACCACGGACGAGGTGAAGGACCTGCGCCGTGAGGCCCGCGACCTGAAGGAGTGCGTGGCCGACCTCACCCTGGAGAACCGCTTGCTCAAAAAAGCATGATCGCGGATGGGGGAGGCGACGAATGAGATACCCCGCATCCGAGAAGCTCGAGATCATCCGGATCGTCGAGCAATCGCACCTGCCCGCCAAGCGCACGCTGGACCAGCTCGGCGTTGCTCGCCGGACCTTCTACCGCTGGTATGATCGCTACCTTGAAGGCGGGCCCGAAGCGCTGGCAGACCGGCCATCGACGCCGAGCCGGGTGTGGAACAGGATCGCGCCCGAGGTTCAGGATCAGATCGTCGACATGGCTCTGGAACACAGCGAGCTATCGCCGAGAGAGCTGGCGGTGCGCTTCACCGACGAGAAGCGCTACTTCGTGTCCGAAGCCACGGTCTACCGCCTGCTCAAGGCCCACGACCTCATCACCAGCCCGGCCTATACGGTGATCAAGGCGGCAGAGGCGTTCCACACGAAGACCACGCGCCCGAATGAGATGTGGCAGACAGACTTTACCTACTTCAAGATCATCGGGTGGGGCTGGATGTATCTGTCGACCGTGCTCGACGATTACTCGCGCTACATCATTGCATGGAAGCTCTGCACCACCATGCGAGCCGAGGACGTCACTGACACGCTCGATATGGCGCTAGCAGCCTCAGGCTGCGATCACGCCAACGTGCTGCACAGGCCCCGCCTGCTCAGCGATAATGGCCCCAGCTACATCGCTGGCGAACTGGCCGAATACATCGAGGCCAACAAGATGAGCCACGTGCGCGGCGCACCCTTCCACCCACAGACCCAAGGCAAGATCGAGCGCTGGCACCAGACCCTGAAGAACCGCGTGCTGCTAGAGAACTACTTCCTGCCCGGCGATCTCCACCAGCAGATCGAGGCCTTCGTCGAGCATTACAACCACTGCCGATACCACGAGAGCCTCGACAATGTGACACCTGCCGATACCTACTTCGGCAGGGCTCCTGCCATCATCAAACGAAGAGAAAGGATCAAGCGAAAGACACTCGAACATCGGCGCTTGCAACACCGCAGGCTCGCCGCCTAACATCAAACCTCAGACGAGGCCCGCACTCCGCAAACCTACGCCGCGAGTTGTGCCAAATGTTCTGACGACGGACACTTTGATCTTGCGGGAAACTACGCGCTTACGGAAAAGTTCTCCCTCTTTGCGCGCGTCGATAACCTTTTCGATGACCAGTACGCAGTCAGTCGGCGCCCATTCGGTTTGCGGCCGGGTGTCCCCCGTCGGTTCGTGGGCGGAGCTCGGGTCAGCTTCTAACCTCCACGGGAGACCTGAGGTGATGTTCCTCGCGGCTGTCAATGATGCCGTGTCGCTTCGGGCTTCAGTGAAACCAAAAGCCGGCATCCGGGGAATGTGCAACGAATTTCCGGGATACAAACCTTGCAGACGGTGATTGACTTGAACTCCGAGGGGTGTCGGACTATTCGGTCACGGTGAAGTTGATCCGCGTCCTGACTTTGATTTGTTTTAGCTTAGGGCGTAGACTCATTAGCGGCGATCCATAGGCGTGTGCAGAAGAGCTTGATGGCAGCGAGGAAGTTATCGCTTCGTTTGTCGTATCTGGTGGCCAAGCCTCTGGCGTTTTTGAGTTTCCCGAAGAAACGCTCGACCAGATTACGGTAGCGATACAGGAAGCTGCTGAACGCGAAGCCTTTGCGACGATTGCGCTTGACTGGGATGTTGGCGAAGCCACCCTGCGCGGTGATCTGACTGCGAATGGCATCGCTGTCATAAGCCTTATCGGCGAGAAAGGTGGTGGCGTTCGGCACGGCGGCCAGCAGCCTCTCGGCCTCACGGCAATCGCTCGCCTGGCCTTCGGACAGATGCAGTTGGATCGGCAGGCCGCGACCATCAACCAGGGCATGGATCTTGGTTGTCAAACCGCCCCGGGAACGTCCCATGCAGCGATTTGGGTCCCCCTTTTTAGGGTCGCACCGTGCTGGTGGACCCGGATGGAAGAACTGTCGATCATGACCAACTCGCCGTCGAAGGCTTGGCTCACCGCTTCGAGAAGGCGGTCCCACACACCGGCTTTGCGCCAGCGCACGAAACGGTTGTAGCAGGTGGTATGTGGGCCATAGCGCTCGGGAATATCAGCCCAAGGACTGCCCGTGCGAAAGCGCCACAATATCCCGTCGATGACCCGCCGGTCATCCACACGCGGAACCCCGCGAGGCTTGTTCGGCAACAACGGCTCGATCACCAGCCACTCATCATCGGTCAGTTCAAATCTACGACGCGTCATCCAAAGCTCCTTCCCGAAGCCTTGAATCAACCGCGCCCGCGCCGCGCAAGTCAGTTTATGAGTTTACGGCCTAGAGGTTGCCATGGCCACGGCGAGCGGGCCTGTAAATTCGATCGCGAGCGCAATTCCCAAAGGGATGAATTGCAAGGCCCCGTAGATCGCCAGATTCATCCCGGCGAGACACAGGCCGTAGAGCAACAATGCCCGCCAATTGCCTTTCAGCGAAAGCCGCCAAGGTCGAAATACCAAGGCCATCACAACTGCCGCAAAACCCAGACGCAACGCTGATGCTCCGAAAGGCCCCACAAGGGGAACAACTGCTTGGCGATCGTCGCTCCGCCGCTGATACATATCATCGCGACCAGCATGGCGCCGATGGCGATGAGTTTTTCCGAGATTCCGGTGGTTAGACTTCTGATTTTTTCCATGGCTGTATCTTAGCCTCGGCCGACATCAATCGTGATCGAAGTTGAACCATTCGCGATAAAGTTTATCGGTAAGATCATGCCTTCCGCAAAATCCGATCTCGACGGGTTCGACCTGCATCTGCTGGAGCTTTTGCAACGGGATTCGCGCCAGCCAGTCGCGGCGCTTGCCGAGGCAGTCGGCCTGTCCCCTCCGGCCTGCTACCGGCGGATCAGGCGCTTACGGGAAACGGGCGCGATCGAAGGCGAGGTTGCGATCGTGAAGCCCACGACGCTGGGCTGGAACCTGTCGGTCTTGGTCACAGTCACGCTCGACCGCGAGGACGGTCCGACGATCCGCGACCTGATGACAAAGATCGTGAGTCACTCACAAGTTGTCGATTGCGCCAATGTAACGGGAGAGATCGACCTGATCGTTCGTATGGTGGCACGCGACATGGAGCACTACGACGATGCCGCGATAGAGCTGTTCGCCACAGACGAGCGCGTTCGCAGTTTCAAGACATTCGTCGTCATTCGCGAAATGCATTCGACCGCCACGTCCTTGAAGTGAGCTGCGAGAGGTAATCCTGAACAGTCCGGTTATCGACAGCGGCATTTGCCATGCGCCATGCTATGGTGAATGTATGTCTTTGCTGGAAAATCTGGGAGTTTCGCTTCCCATCGTACAGGCACCGATGGCGGGCGTATCCACTCCGCGACTGTGTGCTGCCGTCAGCAATGCGGGGGCGCTGGGATCGATAGGCGTGGGAGCGACCGACGACGCTGGCGCCCGTGAGATGATCGCAGGCGTGCGGGCACTCACAGCCAGGCCGTTCAACGTCAACGTCTTCGTCCATCAACCGGCGCAGCGCAACATTGCCCGCGAAATGGCGTGGATCTCGGCAATGACGCCACTGTTCGACAAATACCGTGTACAGCCCCCGACAGAGCTTCGTCCGATCTACAAAAGCTTCGTCGAGGACGACGACATGCTGGCCCTCCTGATCGAGACAGCGCCTGCCGTTGTCAGTTTTCACTTCGGCCTGCCCGATGCCGCACGCATCAGCGCACTTAAGGAGGCCGGTTGTCTGTTGCTGGCGACTACCACAAATCTTGAAGATGCGGTTGCCGCAAGAAATGCTGGGATCGACGGGGTTGTGGCACAGGGATGGGAAGCGGGCGGCCATCGCGGAGTGTTCGATCAGGACGCGCCTGACAGTCGGCTTGGTACGATGGCACTCACCCGCCTGCTGGTGCAGCAATGTGGGCTGCCGGTCATCGCAGCAGGAGGAATCATGGATGGCCAGGGCATCCGTGCCGCGCTTGACCTGGGTGCGATCTCTGCCCAGTTGGGCACCGCTTTCGTCGCCTGTCCCGAAAGCAGCGCTGATGCCGCATATCGCAAGGCCTTGGCTAGTCCGTCTGCAATGAACACAGTGATGACCTCCGCCATTTCCGGACGGCCAGCACGAGGATTGCCCAACAAGTTTACGCAATGGGGCAGCATCGTTGGCTTGCCGCATCCCGGCTATCCAATGACTTATGACGCGGGAAAGGCGCTGATCGCCGCAGCCAAGGCAACTGGCGAGACCGGATACGCCGCTCAATGGGCAGGACAAGGCGCACCATTATCTCGCAATTTTCCGGCAGCCGATCTCGTCAAGATTCTAAGTGCGGAACTCCAATCCGGAATTCGCTAACAGAGCTGCAGTTCCGCGAGACGGATCAAAATTTCGCAAGCTGCCGTCCATTCATTCGTTCTGAGGTGAACCCACAGACAACACCGAACGACATCTTTGATAAAAATAATCTATTTTCTAGATACACTTAGCTCTCAACCTGGCAAGAGGAAGCTGCTGAAAGGTCCAGTTCGGGTGATAATGCAGCGTGTTGCTCAGGGCTTATGTAGCGTCACCGCATCCAGCGTGTCGCCATTCGCGGTAAATGACCGATAGACCAGTTCGTCACCGTTCACATCGATCAGTTGAAAACTCTGCGTACGTGATGCCGATCTATGCGCCCAATCCAGCTTGCCTACCTCGTACATCTTGGGCCCCGCGACCGATACGACATAGGTTGCGCCCTCGCCATCATCGGCGGGGCCATTTGCGTCGATAGAGCCGCGTGCATAGCCGTGATCGTGACCCTGCAGCACCAGATCGACGCCATACTTGTCGATTAATGGTTTCAGCGCAGCGCGTATTTTGGGATTGTCACGGTCGGGTTCGCTGGAAAACAGCGGGAAATGCAGGAAAATAACAGTCCAGCGATTGGGGTTGTCGACCAGTAAACCTTCCAGCCATGCCAGCGTTTCGGCCCGCGCCTCATCATTCCTGTCAAGCTGGGGGGAATCGATCGAAATCAGGCGAAGCCCTTGGTAATCGGTGTGCCAGTAGGTCTCGGCTCCGTCTTCCAGCCCCGCCGGTCCGTTTTCGGGCAGAGTGAATTGACGGCGCCACTGGCCGGTCACGGAAGAACCTGCGGCCGCGACCTCGTCCTTGCCATATTCGTGATTGCCGGGCGTCGGCATCTGCGGCGTCTGGGCATAATGAAAACCGCCCGCTGCGAACCATTCGCCCCATTCACGGTCGGAATTATGGCGATTGATCAGATCGCCCGCGTGGATCACAAATGCCGCTTCGCCCCCCATGCGAAACGCCATGCGCAAGGTCCGCGATGCCTCGGACAATACATTGTTCTGCATGTCGCCCAGATAGATAAAGCTGAACGGCTTGAGCGTTTCGGAACCGGTGCGGAACTGGAACCACTCCGACCAGTTCGTCCCGTCGCCCACACGATAGGCATAGACAGTTTCGGGCTGAAGATCGCGCAACACCGCTGAATGATAGGCCGCGCTAAAGGCGGGGTTTTCCTGCACCGCATAGGTCGCGTCATCGGTCACTGCAGCAACGACCATCGGGCTTTTCGCGAAATCCGGCCCTGCCGTCGCGACCGCAAATTCGACCTTGCCGACAAGGCCGGGGGCGCTGCGCCAGCTTATTGCCATTTCATGCGCCGTATCCTCGGTCAGATTCAGGATTATACGCTCTGGTGCGACGGTTGCGGGTGCAAGTGCAGGCTGTGCGGTATCTTGCGCCGTCACGGGGACGGCGCAGGTGAACAACATGCTGGCGGCGAAAAGATATGGCAAAGCCGGTTTCATCTTGCTCGCTCCGTTCAGAAGATCAGGTTCAAGCCGAGCGACATCGACCGCCCGTTCTTGATATAAGCGCGGCTCGCCCCTTCGCCCGTCGACACGGTCTGCCAATAGGTGTGGGAATCGAACAGGTTCTGCACCTGAAACTGGACCGACGACTTTTCCATGAAGCTCTTCCGGAAAGTCAGGTCCACAAAGTCATATGCCTGTTCGTATGGATCGTTGCCGAAGTCGTTGATCCCGGCAAGGAACTTGGACTGATAGTTCCACGCGCCATAGATTTCCCAACCGTCGCGTTCCCAGAATATTTGCAGGTTCGCGATAGTTTCTGGTGTTTCCATAAGGGGCAGCGTGTAATCGTCAGGATGCCAGGACAGCCCCGTCTTCGCTTCCGACCGTTGAAGGGTAAGATTGCCCGCAAAGCCCAGCGAACCGAACACGCCCGGCAGCCAGTGCAGCAATTGCTGCGCGCTTATTTCAACGCCGTAAACCTTGGCCCATTCGCCATTGTTCGGCATCGTCACGACAACACCTTCGGGATTGATGTTAACCCCTGCCGTCCCGTCGCGGATATTGCTCGACGACGAACGGAACAGGAAATTGCTGATGTCCTTATAGAACACAGCGACCGAGTAGGCACCCGAACGACCTGCATAATGTTCCAGCGACAGGTCGAAATTGGTCGACGTCAAGGGCTTCAGATCGGGATTGCCCATCTCGATCCCGACCAGCACCCAGTCGCTCGTCGGGTTAAGCACGCCGTCACCATCGGGGTCCTGATCATAGGCATATTCGCGGGCGGAGCTCATGCGCGCGATATCGGGGCGGGCGAAGCTGGTCCAGACTGCGCCGCGCAGCTTGGTGCGATTGTCGAAATCGTAATTGACATGAACCGAAGGCAACCAGTTGGTAAAACTGGACCGGTCGTTGGCGAAACGTTCGCCCAGCACCGGATCGATATTCCACGCATCGATGGTATTGCGGGTATTCTCCATGCGAAGCCCCGCGATCAGCTGTGCCCTGCCGATTTGCGCCGTTCCCATCATATAGGCCGAGATCACACGCTCGTCGAAATGGAAGCTGTCCTCGTCCGACAAATCGGCTTGCGAGGGATCGACAGCGAAACCGTCGAACAGGCTGCTCTCGCCGCTTTCGGCGCGCTGCAGTTCGTCCATCATCGCATCATTGTCCAGCGTTACGCCCAGCCGATAATCGCCGCTATAGGCGCCGCCGAACAGGCTGGTAATTTCCTTGCCGTACAGGCTGGAAAAATCCGCCAGAGTGCCATCGGCATTCAGGTCGAGAAACGAGCCTTCGTAGGTTCGGCGGCGCGAGTTGTAGTACTTCGCTCCCGTCTTCACCGTGTCCAGCAGGCCGCCGCCGAGTTCCCATTCAAGGTTGAACTGGGCCTGCCACAATTTTTCGTTCGAACCGCCGACTTCGCCTTCGAGCCCGCTGAAATTATATTCGGCCGGGTCCTGCACCCCGGCCAGACCCGCATCGTTCAACAACCATTTCGGAAAGCGCGCATCCTCGGCAGCCGAAAACAGCACGCCCTTGTTGCCACGCCAGCCATATTTGTCGCTGCGGAATTCCAGCTCATACCCGTCGTCCAGATTGTCCTCGGACTGCGAATAGGATAGGTCGTAGTCAACCGTAATGGCGTTAAAGCGCGATACGCCGCCGAAATTGGCCGATCCCAGCGTACCGGTTTCGTTGGATCCTTCCCAAAATCGGCGAAGGCGGAAGCCTTGCGGGTCCCATTGTCCCGAACTGCCGACAAGACTATAAGTCGAGCGGGCGGAACGGTCGGCATCGGTGATGATCCCATCACCGTCGCGATCCACGATCTGGCCGGTAGTATAGGCATAGATGCGACCCAGTGCATCGTCATAGCCGACGATATTATCCTCGGGCTGAAGCAAGTCGGTTTGACCGGCGTCCACCTGCGACAGGCGGGTCGAATTACGCGTGGTATCGTTGCGGAAATTCAGCCGGTTCAGGAATTCGGTCTGGCGATATTCATTGTACTGGCCGCGCAAATGGAAATCGTGGTTCTCCGAACGGAAGTCCACGCTGGAGTTCACGCCCCAACGTTCCACCTCTGTATCGCCAAAGCCCAGATCCATGCCGCGTAGCACGAACCGGTTCGGGTCCCAGCCCAGTGTCTCGCTGTCTGCATACCATGTGTCGGGCTGGTTATCGCCGTCCACCCCGTTCTGTTCGAACTGCGATCGGCGCTTGCTCCAACTGCCTGAAACGAAAGCGCCGAAACTGTCCGAGAATTGACGCGATGCAGCGGCGGACACTTGCGCCGATTTGCGATCGTCGAACTTGTCAAGCATCCCGCCTTGGGCCGATAGGCGGAAATAGGTGGGGTCCTGATCAAAGGCCGTGGGAGTCGATATATCGACCGATCCGCCCAATGCGTCGCCATCGCGATCGGGAGTCAGCGTTTTGAAGACGGTGATTTCCTTGATCCCGTCCGGCGGCAATACTGACAGACGCACACCACGATAGAACACTTCGTCACGCGAACCCGCACCGCCAAGTCGCACGCCATTGATCGAATAATTGTTAAGTTCAGTCGATAGGCCGCGCACCGTGATGCGGTCACCCTCACCAGTCGTGGCATTACGTACGGCGTTCACGCCGGGCAGGCGCGCAAGCGATTCCGAGACATTATTGGCAGGCAGCTTGCCCATGTCGTCCGCGCTGACCGTATCTGAGATAACATCGGCATCGCGCTTTTTCTCGACTGACTCTTGCAGTGCCTCGAAATAGCCGGTGACGACAATGTCCTGCCCCTCCGGTCCAGTCACCTGTCCGGCACCGGTAGCGGCGTTCGACTGCGCGGCTTGAGCAAGCGTAGCGGCAGCTTCGGTAACGATAATCGTGCTGCCCTGCCGCTGCACCGCAACGCCCGCTCCGGATATGATCCGCTCCAGCGCAGCCTCGGCGGTGAGCGTTCCCGAAACGCCCGCACTGCGACGGCCGCGCAAGGTATCGGCCGATGCGGCGATCTGAATGCCGGTCGTGCGTGAATATTGGCGAAGCGCACTGGCCAGATCCTGCGCGGGAATGGCAAAGCTATAACTCTGCGCGGTAGCAGCATGGGCCGGCGCAAAGGCTGCAGTAAGCGGCATAGAGGCAAGCGAAAGAGCCAGCGCCGAAACGCCGCTGCGAATATGGTCTACGCGAAACATGGTTTTCCCCGTCTGAAAGCTCGAAAGCAGGGGGAAGACGCAGTTGCAACACAAAACCCGACAAAAAAGTTTTGTTACAAATATATGAATTTTCTATGTTATTTTTAAGACGGGCGGTGGACAACCTCAGCGACGGGAAAGAATATAGTGGTCGCCCTCTTCACGCCATGTCAGCCCGTGGATGGTCGCCAGCGTTTCCAGCATTTCCTCGGGCCGGTTCAAGCGGAAGCGGCCTGTAACCTGCAATTCGCCCAGCTCCGGTTCGGCCAGTTGTACGGCATGAGGGGAATTCCGGTTTAGCCGTTCGACCAGCCGGGACAAAGACGTGTCCTGCGCGTCGAACCAGCCGTCGATCCATGCAGGGCGCTGGCCCTCTACATCATCGAGGCTGCGGACGCGATTGGCACCAATGGCAAGACCACTGCCCGCCGGAAGTCGCCATTCACCATTGCCCGCCTCAACGCTCACCTCACCGCGGAACACACGGACTTCGCGCTCGCCGTCTTCGACAAGATCGATATCGAATGCAGTACCCAGCACGGCGACGCGGGCCGTGCCTGTATCTACCTTAAAGCCGCGCAGATTTTCATGCGCGACATCGAAAAAAGCGCCGCCACTCTCCATCGTCACGCGGCGGGACCATGGCGTGATCCGGGCACTTAGCCGCGAGCCGCCCGCCAACGTAACCGTCGACCCGTCGGGCAGGCTGATAGTGCGGTTCTCTCCAAGCGGCGCGCTATAGGCAATATCGGGAGCCATCACGCCTTGCGCCAGCGGAACGGCGACGATGGCGGCGGCGAAAGCAGCCGCGATTCCGGCCAGCCGATTGCCGCTCCACCTGCGCACCGCGCCAACGATTGGCGGTGCTGATATAGCCGCGCCGGTATCTGCGGATTCCGACAGATCATTGTCATTCAGCGGGACACCGGAATACAGCGCCTGTTCCAACGCGTCCGCATGCCACAGGGCCGAAAGGCGCGCATAACTTTCGGCATGGCGCGGATCCGCGACGATCCAGCAGTCGAATGCAGCGGCAATTTCGCTATCCTGTACCGGACGGCTCATCCGCTCGATCCAGACCGCAGCCTCGCTGTCGATATCGTGGGCTTTTTCCGTCTTCATTCAGACCATCCTGTCGGATCGATACCCGCCTTGTCCATAGCCCGGCGCAGATCGATCAGTCCGCGCGTGATATGTTTTTCCACCGCCTTCGCGCTCATGGAAAGATCGTCAGCGATAGTGCGGCAGGTTTCTTGCCGAACGCGCCTGCGCACCAGCACTTCGCGTCGCAGCGGCGGCATATTGTTCAGGCAACGTTGGAACACTTCCATTGCCCGACGGGAGTCAACTACGCGATCGGCCGACGGCCGATCGCAATTCCATTCAACATCGGGCTCACCGGCCAGTCTTGCCTCACCGCGGTACTGATCGATCAGCAGATTTTCGGCAATACGAAAGCCTAAGGCGAAAATACTCGCGATCTCCTTCTCGCGGCTGATAGTGAGAAGCCGGACCAGCGTCTCCTGTATTACATCGTCGATCAATTCCGGCCGCGCACCGCGGGCCCGCAGAAAAGTGTTTAGCCGGGCTTGTACGACCGCCCAGTCACGATCGTCCGGCGCATCGGCCAACACGTCACTTGAAAGTTCTTGCTGAGGCAATGTCAGTTTCCGCCGGAATGGATACGCGCCGGTAAGCAGGCCTCGTGACAAACGTATGAATGGATGATCAGCGAACAAGCTTCAAAGGAACTGGACAACAACTTTCGCTGGAGCCTCGGGTGCGAACTGTCGATCATTTGGCCGCCGGCCCGTCACGTCATTTCACTGGGTGGATCGCGCCAGGCAGTACATGCTGCGCTCCGCCATTTCCCCATTTGCGAACCTCCACGAGGCCCAGTTCATGCTCGCGCAGGACCGGACCAGACGTGGACCGGCGGCGGTTCGCAATGCCCTTCTAGCGGCGCTCAGCGTTTGCGACGAAGGGACCCTTTTCATCCACTTCGACGTCGAAAACTTTTACGGATCGATACGTCACGGTTGGCTGGAACGGGAATTGGGCCTCCCCAACGAAGTCATGCAGCGTCAAGTGCACACATGCGTCACGTCTTTCGGCACTGCGCGCCGGAAATAATAGCGCGCGCCGCGACGGAAGAGATACTGGTGTTTTGCAACGCGTTGCAGCATGGTGGAGAGCACTTGGAATGTAACAATTTATGTAACAGGCCATAGCGCCATAACCCTAAGTATTCCAAGGGCTTTCACGATTTCAACGGGTTAGGCTATATATGGCGGAGAGGGTGGGATTCGAAAACTCTACATTATGTACTGATTAACAAAGATTTTTATATTTCAATCCGCGTTTATGCCCCCAGATGTGTCCCCAAAGTTTTTGGACTTCGATGGACGTTTTGGGACAATCGGCTCACCCAAACGTCATAAAATTCTCTGATTCCGACATTCGATTAAACGAAGGGCTCGATTGTCGGCGTAACTGACGTAGCGTCCGGTAGCGCCGCACCTATTCCCGGTATCTCAGCGCCTTCAGCAGCAGACTGAAAGCCGATGATGGCTGGCGTCAGCCATGCGCATCTGCGGAACTAAAGAGTGGGCGCAGACGTCAATAAGCGACATCAGCAGCTGGAGACGCGCCCATGGATCACCACAAGCCCGCCGAAGGAAACTACAAGCGCTTCATGGCGATGGTGGGCACATCCACTGTCATCATGTTCGGCCTGATGTACCTCAATACCTATGCGCTCGATCATGTCATGTGGAGCGAGACGCGCTTCTGGATGATGTTCCTCATGGGCGCGGTGATGGCGGTCGTCATGCTGCTCTTCATGTGGCGCATGTACCGTAACACCGCAAAGAACTGGATCATCATCGGCATTGCCTGCGCTATCTTCGCACTCTCGCTCTTCCTCGTGCGCAGCCAAGTCACAGTCGATGACGAGGAATATATGTCCGCTATGATCCCGCATCATTCCATCGCGATTATGACCAGCGAGCGGGCGCAGATAAAGGATGTGCGCGTTCGCGCACTTGCCAATGGCATCATCCGCGCCCAGCGCAAGGAAATCGCCGAGATGAAATGGCTGATCGACGACATCGAAACGAATGGCATTGCCCAGACCCGCGAGGAAGGGTTTGAGAGGCCTGTGCCGAAGTTCGAAGGCCACCTGAACGAGAATGATTGGGATCCAGACCTCCCTAATGGCGGCGTCCGCGCTGTGGAATGACCCGATAGGCCTGGCTGCGCCCACTCTACTCCATGCCAGCCGAACCGTTCGGCATACCTGCTACAGCTGGGTCCCTTTCCCACTGAGGTCTTTCGCGAAGCAGGCGTTTGATCTCGGCCGTGGGAACATGTCCCTTAATGATCTGGCCGCAGAATTCCATCGTGTGCACCATGCAACTGCGACCGGTAGACTGCGGTTCGCCATCGCCCGTGTCATGAGCGTCTTTCCATAGCAGGTCTGCGAGCTTAGCGTGTGGCACTTGCCGTGAGATGGCCGCTGTCAATCATCTTCGACCGAATTGACGTGAATGGCCCTCCTGTCTTCCGACATGCTGTCGATGATCGGGCAGTCAGGCCGGTCATCACCGTGACAGGTTTGGGCGAGATGAACGAGGCTCGCACGCATGGCGGCCAGCGCCTCGACCTTGCGGCCCAGCTCGTCGGCCTTGGCCAGCGCCAGCGCCTTGACCTCGGCACTTGCGCGATGCTCGTCGCTCCACAGTGCCAGCAGCTCGCCAATCTCCTCGATCGAGAAGCCGAGGTCGCGAGCATTGGCGATAAAGCGCAAGCGGTTGACGTCGGCATCGGAATAATCGCGATAGCCGCTGTCGCGGCGCAGCGGCGCGGGGATCAGGCCGATCTTTTCGTAATGGCGGATCATCCGCTGCGTCACGCCGGTGCGCTGCGCTGCATCGCCGATGTTCACAGCCTTGCCGCCTTCAGCCGCAGCGAATTGCCGATCACGCTGACAGAGGACAGCGACATCGCCGCCGCTGCGATCACGGGGGACAGCAATATGCCGAAATGCGGATAGAGCACGCCCGCAGCCACCGGTACGCCCAGCGCATTATAGCCAAAGGCGAAGACAAGGTTTTGCCGAATGTTTGACATGACCTTGCGGCTCAGCGTCCGGGCGCGGGCGATGCCGGTCAGCTCGCCGCCCAGCAGCGTGATCCCTGCGCTTTCGATGGCGACATCGGTGCCCGACCCCATGGCGATGCCCACGTCCGCCGCTGCCAGCGCCGGGGCATCGTTCACCCCGTCGCCCGCCATGGCGACGACCTGCCCTTCTGCGCGCAGCCGTTCGACCACCGCGCTTTTTCGGTCGGGCAGGACATCGGCCTCGACCTCGTCAATGCCGAGCGACCTTGCCACCGCCTCAGCCGTGGTGCGGTTGTCGCCGGTCAGCATCAGCACGCGGATACCCTCTGCGCGAAGGGCCTTCAGCGCTTCAGGAGTCGTCGACTTGACCGCATCGGCGATGGCGATGACGGCGGCGACCTTGCCATCGGCGGCCATCAATATCGCACTCGCGCCATCCTGCCGGAGGTGATCGGCGTCCTGCGCCGCCAGATCGGGATCGACGCCGTTCTCGCGCAGGAAGGTCGCATTGCCGACCAGGATCCGCTTCCCCTCGACAATCGCGCGCGCGCCCTTGCCGCTGGGAGAAACAAAGTCGCTGGCTGCGGGCACAGCAAGGCCGCGCCGCGCAGCTTCGGCCATGATCGCCTGCGCGAGCGGATGTTCCGACGCCTGTTCGACCCCTGCGGCAAGGCGCAGCGCCTCGTCCTCCGCCAGATTGCCCAGCGTCACGATGCGGGTGACGGAAGGCTTGCCCTCAGTCAGCGTGCCGGTCTTGTCGACGACAAGCGTGTCGATTTTTTCCATCCGCTCCAGCGCCTCGGCATTCTTGACCAATATACCCTCCTCGGCACCTCGTCCCACGCCGACCATGATCGACATCGGCGTCGCAAGGCCAAGTGCACAGGGGCAGGCGATGATCAGCACGGCCACCGCTGCCACCAGCGCATGGGCAAGGCGCGGATCCGGCCCCCACAGGCTCCACGCGGCAAAGGCAAGCAGCGCCACGAAGAGGATCAGCGGCACGAACCAGCCCGCTACCTTGTCAGCAAGCCGCTGGATCGGCGCGCGCGAACGCTGGGCCTGCGCCACCATCTGCACGATGCGCGACAGTAGCGTCTCGCTGCCAAGCTTTTCCGCCACCATCACCAGCGAGCCGATGGTGTTAATCGTGCCGCCGATCACCGGGTCGCCCACCTGTTTGGAAACGGGCATGGATTCGCCGGTCACCATGGATTCGTCGATGGAAGAGGCCCCCTCTGCCACAGTGCCGTCGACTGGAATTTTCTCACCCGGCCGGATGCGCAGGCGATCGCCGACCTGCAGTTCGTCCAGCGCGACTTCCTCGTCGCCATCGGCACCGATCCGGCGCGCAGTTCGCGGCGCAAGGCCGAGCAGCGCCTTCAAGGCACCGGAAGTCCGCTCGCGGGCGCGCAGCTCAAGAACCTGCCCCAATAAGACCAGCACAGTGATAACCGCTGCCGCCTCGAAATAGACCGCGACGGAGCCATCGGCGGCGCGAAACGCATCGGGAAACAGGCCGGGGGCAAGTGTCGCCACCATGGAATAGGTCCAAGCCACCCCGGTCCCCAGCGCGATCAGGGTGAACATGTTGAGATTGCGCGTGGCAACCGATGCCGCGGCCCGCGTAAAGAACGGCCAGCCCGCCCACAGCACAACCGGTGTCGCCAGCGCCAGCTGCACCCAGACCGAGACATCCATCGGCACCAGATGGTGGATCGCGGGAAACACATGCCCGCCCATTTCCAGCAGGAACACCGGCAGCGCGAGCGCAAGGCCGATCCAGAACCGCCGCGTCATGGCGACCAGTTCCTCGTTCGGGCCGGCATCAGGGTCCACCATCTCAGGTTCAAGCGCCATGCCGCAGATCGGGCATGCCCCCGGATGGTCCTGACGCACCTCGGGGTGCATCGGGCAGGTCCAGATTGCTCCTTCGGGGGCGGGTACTTCGTCCGCCGGGTTCAGCCAGCGATCCGGATCTTCAATAAAATGCGTGCGGCAGCGGGCGCTGCAGAAATGATAATCATGCCCGTCATGCGTGGCGTGATGTGCCGTCGCCTCCGGATCGACCATCATCCCGCACACGGGATCGGTGACTTCCGCCCTGCCTGCCGCGGCATGATCGTGATTACAGTGGTGATGCTCATCCATCGGCTTATCTCCTTGCCGACGTATCATCTAAGGCTTGACATCATGTTAGGGTCAAGGAGGAAATTCTTATCATTTTAACCGCTGTCGCCGACAAACCGGTCATTCCTGCTCAAAAGTTCATTAGCTTAAATCTGCCGTTCGCCCATCTTTGCCTTTCTGGGCAATTTGGCCACCAATTGGCTTAAGCTTTGGTTTTAGCCAGTCAGATATTCGCTTCCTAGGTTTCGTGGACAAAGGGTATCCAGAGTTTGACTGAGGCGAGCGCGACGAAGCCGAGATAGGATTCCTTGGTTTTGTCGTAGCGGGTCGCAACGCGTCGCCAGTTCTTGAGTTTATTGAACAGTCGCTCGATCAGGTTGCGCCACTTGTATTTCGCGCGATCATGCGCGGCGGGATTACGCCGGCCCGCCTTGGCCGGGATCACCGCCTCGACGCCCGCCGCCTCAATCTCTTCGCGGATCGCATCGGCATCGTATCCCCGATCAGCCAGGAAGGCCTCGATCCGGTCAGTTATCATGCGGAACAGCGGTGCGAAGCCCTGCACATCGTGCGCTTGCCCCGGTGTCAGCACGAAGCCGAGGGGCAAGCCTCTGGCATCGCACCTTGCGTGGAGCTTGGTGGTGAAGCCGCCGCGCGATCGGCCAAGCGCCTCGGTTTGCTGAGTCCCCTTTTTATGCCGACGGCACAATGATGTGCCCGGACCACGGTGCTATCGATCATGTCGGCGGCTGTGTCGCGCCCCGCCAGTTCCGCCAGCGTCTCCAGCATGGCATCGAACACGCCGGTCGTAACCCATCGTCGATAGCGCCGGAAAACGCTGTTCCACTTGCCATACTCATCCGGCAGGTGACGCCACTGCGCTCCGGTCCGCGCGATCCACATCATGCCTTCGAAATAGGGGCGGTTGTCCTGCGCCGGACGGCAGCCACGACCCCGCTCAGGTGGCAGCAGCGGCCCGATCACTTCCCACTCTTCGTCCGTAACGCCAATCCGCTCGCCCAAGGCTGCCTCCAAAAGCCAGCCTTGAATCAAGGTCCGAGTCCACAGTCAAGCTTTGTCCACGAAACCTAGCTTTTCAGAACCAGAACCGCACACCAATCACATAGTTTGTCACGCTCGCATCCTCGCCGTCGGCACGGGCATATTTGACGCTATCGCCCAATTTCCATTCCTGCTCGACACCGACATAGGGCGCGAATTCGCGGGCGATCTCGTAGCGCAGGCGGATGCCCGCCTCGAAACTGTCGAAACCGGCACCAACACCCAGTTCGGGAATGCCCTGCGCGGACAAGCCGACCTCCATGCGCGGCTGCAGGATCAGCCGCTGGGTAATGCGCTGGTCGAGCTCTGCCTCGATACGGGCAGTCAGGTCGCCCTTGTTCGACAGGAACGCCGCTGCATCCACTTCGAACAGATACGGCGCCAACCCCTGCACGCCGATGACCGCGTGGGTGCGGTTCGGGCCGGTCAGGTCCTGACGGATGCCCGTTTGTACATCCCACCACGGGCCGATCGCGCTGCTCCACAGGGCCTGAACCTCTGCCGATTCCGGACTTTCACCGAAGCTGCCTTCGCCCTCGCTCTTCAGCCAGAGCTTGTCGATATCGCCGCCGTAATAGCCCTGCAGGTCCCAGAGATAGCCGTCATCTCCGCCACGCGCCCGATATTCCAACCGGTCACCCTGAAGCCAGAACACGGTCATCCCGCTTACCTCGCGCGTCACCGATGCGCGCGATGCGGCCATCACCTCTGCTCCGACGAATGCATCGGCGGCATGGAGCGGACCGGAAAAGGCCTCGGGCGGCGGCGGCGCTTTCGGGATTTCGGCATCACCCGCCATCGCATCGTGGCCCATCGCGGAATGATCCATGGATTGGTGGTCCATCGCGCTGTGGTCCATAGGATGATCATCCACGTGCTGCGGGGCCTCGTGTCTCATTGCCTCATGGTCCATCGATGAATGATCGACCGTGCCGTGGGCCATGGCCGAATGATCGCTGACCGACTCGCCCGACTGTTCGGGGCATGGTGCCATCGGCATGGCGCCGTGGTCGTGCTCGGCAGGCGGGCAGGCTTCCGCCTCACTCTGCGGCATGGCGTGGTGATCGTGATCCTGCGCCAGCGCGGGAGCCGACAGACCCATCATAGGCAGAGCGAGAATAGAGGCGACGCGCATCAACCCTCCCCTCCCTGCAGTGGGCGGACGGTGACGACCTGGAACATGCCATTATGCATGTGGTAGATCAGGTGGCAGTGAAACGCCCAGTCGCCCGGCTCGTTCGCGGTCAGGTCGAATTGCGCGCTGCCACCGGGCTGCACGATCAGAGTGTGCTTCAAAGGCTGGTGGCCATGCGGGGCATCGTTCACCAGTTCGAAGAAATGGCCGTGAAGGTGGATCGGATGCGCCATCATGGTGTCGTTCACCAGCTTCACGCGGACCCGTTCATTGAACGCAAAGCGGATCGGATCATCGGTAACGGCAGAAAACTTCTTGCCGTCGAACGACCACATATAGCGTTCCATATTGCCGGTCAGGTGAATCTCCTTCAGCCGCGTCGGCTGACGCATGTCGCTGTTCATGCGCGCGGCAACAAGCTGCCGGTAGTTCAGCACGCGGTGTCCGACGTCGGCCAAACCGATGCCCGGATCGCCCATGCGGTCCACAGGGTTCATCGACACCATGTCGAGTCCGGGGCCAACCTTCACCTCGGGTGGAAGCAGGGAGGTATCGCGCATCGACATGCCGCTCATGTCCATGTCCCGCATTTCCATGCCGTCCATGGCGCCGCTACCGGAGTGATCCATACCGCCATGCCCCATGGCAGAATGATCCATCGCGCCATCCGCAGAGCCATGGTTCATTCCCATGTCGACCATGGTCAGCAGCGGCGGATCGCGCAGCGGCGGGACTGCGCCGCTGGCGCCTTGCCGCGCGGTCAGCATCGCGACCCCCATGCCAGAGCGGTCCATCGCCTCTGCCACGATGGCAAACGCATCCGCACCGCGAGGCTCGACGATCACGTCATAGGTCTCGGCATTGCCGATCTGGAACTCGTCCACTTCGACCGGACGCACATCCTGACCGTCGGCGGCGACCACCTGCATCGCCACGCCCGGAATCCGCACATTGAAGAAAGTCATCGCCGAACCGTTGATGAAGCGCAGCCGCACGCGTTCACCGGGGTTGAAAGCGAATTCCAGCCCGTCTTCGGGACCATGACCGTTGATGAGATAGCTGTAGAGCGGCGCTGAAACGTCCGAAATATCGGTCGGCATCATACGCATCCGCGCCCACATCCGGCGATCCACGCCGGACAGAGCGTAATCGTCGCTGGCGGTGGTCTTCTGGAAGTTGAACGGCGCCTCGCCCACCTTCAGTTTCTTCATCAGCGTGTGCGGATGCATCGGCGACCAGTCCGACAGCATTACCACATAGTCGCGGTGCACGCCGTGCGGATCGCCACCGGCTGGATCAATAATAATGGGCCCGTAATGGCCCATCGGCTCCTGCATGGTGTGCGCATGCCACCAGTAGGTGCCTGCCTGCCGGATCGGGAATTCGTACCGGAAACTCTCTCCCGGCTGAACCGCAGTCATCGATACGCCCGGAACGCCATCCATCAGGAAGGGCACCAGCAGCCCGTGCCAATGGATCGAAGTTTCCCCCGAGCTTTCATTCAGCAGGTCGACGACAAGGTTCTGTCCCTCTGTCAATCGCAGCAGCGGACCGGGCAGTGTTCCATTCACCGTTACCGCCGGACCATGGCGTTTGCCGGTGGCGAAGGCCGCATCCCTGACCGTCATGGAGAGATGTTCACCCGACAGAACATCGCTGCCCTTGCGCGCCATCGCGCCACCATGTCCGCCGCGCGCCCATGCGGGTACGGCATGGCCCATGCCGATCAGACTGGCGGCACCAGCGCTACTGGCCAGGAAGCGCCGACGTTGCAGTGAGAGAGGTTTGTGAACGGTCTTGAATGTCATAACCCTTGCTTACGCGCAGGCAGCAAACACCCCTCAGGAAAAATCCAGTTTCTCGCGCAATTTTTGCCGAGCGCGATAGATACGTGTTTCGATCGTTTTCTCGGTCACGCCCAATAGCTGGGCCGCCTCTGCCTGACTGCGTCCGTCCAAGGCGACTAGCACCAGCGCCTCACGCAGCTTCAGGGGTAGCCTCTCGATTGCCCGCGCCGTTCGCGTCAGCAATTCCCGGCCTGCCGCAGATCGCAACTGGTCCGGATCGTCAGAGGAAACGGCATAAATCGCGTCGGACAGGCCAACAAGCCGCGCCACCTTGCGCCGCCTGATCCTGTCGCGACATTTGTTCAGCGTGACCGTAGTCAAGAATGGTGCGATCGGTTGTTCGGGATCGAGCCTCGCCCGTGCCATCCACGTTGACGCTAGCGCCGTCTGGACGGCGTCCTCGGCATCCTCCGCCGATCCCAGCATGCGGCGGGCTAACACCATCAGGGGCGGCAGATGCGGCCTTACAAGCTGGCTGAAAGCGGACCTGTTGCCTTCTTTCGCCTTGCCGATCAGATCACGCTCATCCTTGTCAGGCCCGACCTGCACCGCGGGTCATTCACCAGGTTCGCTGGTCAGCGAACTGGCCACCTGTCGGTCGAAGCGCAGCTGCTGCTGCGGATCGAGCAGGGCGCGCATGGCAAAGACATGGCGAACCGTTGCCTTTTGCAGATCGCCCATGCGGTCGTGAACCTCGTCGATCGCGCCGACGACCTTGGGGCCGTATTCATGCTCGTCTTCCATCGCGGCCGCGAGCCCTGCATTCGCGGCGCGCAATGAGAGTTCCATTTCCTGTCGCTCTACCGCGAAATTATCTTCAAGCTGTTCCATCTGCGCTTTCTGCCGGTCGGTCAGGTCCAACTCATCATGCACAAAGTGATGGAGCGTCTGCGGCTGCGTTGTCTGGCGCAATTCACCGGCGGCGAACGCGCCAATAACGCCGGCCGCCAGCGCCAGCGCTATGGCGAGCAAAAGCTGAAGACCGCCGAGCTTCACGGTTCGACGTGCAATAGAGCGGCGGGAGAGAGATCGGTCCCATCGATCAGGCGATGTCCGGCGGCTTCCGCGCGAGCAGGCGTATGCGTGGTTGAGAAGCCAGCGCCAAGTCCGACGAACATCATAACCCCCATCAACGCAAGACGACGGCGACGAGCCGACATTGCTTTCAACCGGCCCGCCTGCATCCAGACCCCATCCATGAAATCATCGGCTATCGCGGCTTCGTCAGAGCCACTTACTCCCTTCAGGGCCATGTTCAGTCGGTTGTCGTCCTGCATACTGCCTCGATCCTGCTTGCTGCCCTTCCTTACGCCGACACTCCGACGAACCCTCAAAAATATTTGAGGGGTGCACGGGGCCAAAGCGTAATGGCCGATATGAACATGTCAAAACAACATCGCGTTCCGCAGCTTTCCTACGTCGGCGCAGCATTGCTGATGGCATTGGCGGCCTGTTCGGGCGCTGCACAGGCTGCTGGCAGCACGATGTTTCGCGATCCCAACTGTGGATGCTGCAAGGATTGGGCAGAGCACTTTACCGAAAACATGCAGTCCGAAGTGTCGGTGCAGGACAGTACCGATATGACCGCGATCAAGGATCGGCACGGAGTGCCGCGCGATCTTCGTTCATGCCACACCATGATCGTCGAGGGTTATGTAATCGAAGGGCACGTCCCTGCAACCGACATCGCGCGGTTATTGCGCGAAAAGCCCGAAGGCGTGGCCGGGCTGGCTGTAGCCGGGATGCCCGTCGGTTCGCCCGGAATGGAAATGGGCGATCACAAGCAACCTTATCAGGTCATCGCCTTTGGAGCGAACGGGCTGTCCGTATTCAGCAATTACAACTGATCAAAACTTGGAGAACAACAATGTACCGTAGTTTCATGGCAGTCACCGCCGCCGCAATACTTGCGACATCGGCCTATGCCCAGCCGACCGCTACTGCACAGCCCAGCCAAACCGCAAAACCCGCTCCCAAACCCCAGACGTGTGAAATGATGCACGGAACGACCAAGATGCAAGGCGTGATGGTCAAGGGTAAGGACGGCAAGTTGGTCTGCCAGATGATGGACCATTCGACGATGGATCATGGTGCGATGGGGCATGATCAGGGCGCGCATGATCCGCACGCAGGCCACGGCCCCCATTAAGGTCTTCAGTCCGAGTATTGAGCATTCCCCGGCATCGAATCTTGTGTCGCGATGCCGGGTAGTGGTCAGGTCTTTTTAAGCTGCGCTGGCTTTGCAAGAAGCAGGCTCTCGCCAAACCCCTTAGAGAATGCCGGGAAGATCAAGCCCCTTCTCGCGCGCGCAATCGATCGCAATATCATAGCCCGCATCTGCATGGCGCATCACGCCGGTCGCCGGATCGTTCCAGAGCACGCGTTCAAGTCGCTTGGCCGCTGCCTCGGTCCCGTCGGCAACGATGACCATGCCGGAATGCTGCGAATAGCCCATGCCGACGCCGCCACCGTGGTGCAGCGACACCCATGTCGCGCCGCTCGCGGTGTTGAGCAAGGCGTTCAGTAGCGGCCAGTCGCTGACCGCGTCGCTGCCATCCTTCATCGCCTCAGTTTCCCGATTGGGGCTGGCAACCGATCCGCTATCGAGGTGATCGCGTCCGATTACGACGGGGGCCTTCAGTTCGCCCTTAGCCACCATCTCGTTGAATGCCATGCCAAGCCGGTGCCGGTCGCCCAGCCCCACCCAGCAAATGCGCGCGGGCAGCCCCTGGAAATGGATCTTCTCCCGCGCCATGTCGAGCCAGCGGTGAAGATGCGCATCGTCAGGCATCAGTTCCTTCACCTTCTGATCGGTGCGATAGATGTCCTCGGGATCGCCAGACAGGGCGGCCCAGCGGAAGGGGCCGACGCCGCGGCAGAACAGCGGGCGGATATAGGCGGGGACGAAGCCGGGAAAGTCGAAGGCGTTTTCCACGCCCTCGTCCTTGGCGACCTGCCGGATATTATTGCCATAATCGACCGTGGGCACGCCTGCGGACTGGAAATCGAGCATCGCTTGCACATGCACCGCCATCGATGCCTTGGCGGCCTTGGCGACGGCTTCGGGCTCGCGCTCGCGGCGTTCGATCCATTCGGCCACAGTCCAGCCAGCAGGCAGATAGCCGTTCACCGGATCATGCGCGCTGGTCTGGTCGGTCAGGAGATCGGGCCGGATGCCGCGCCTGAACATCTCCGGCAGGATTTCTGCCGCATTGCCCAGCAGGCCGACCGACACGGGCTTCTTGGCCGCCTTGGCCTCCCCGATGATCGTCATGGCCTCATCGATGGTTTCCGCGCTGCGGTCGAGATAGCCGGTGCGCAGTCGCATCTCGATCCGGCTGGGCTGGCATTCGATGGCAAGGCACGACGCGCCCGCCATCACCGCGGCCAGCGGCTGCGCGCCGCCCATGCCGCCAAGCCCCGCCGTCAGCAGCCAGCGCCCCGCAAGATCGCCATCGTAATGCTGGCGGCCCATTTCGGCGAAGGTCTCATAGGTGCCCTGAACGATGCCCTGCGTGCCGATGTAGATCCACGATCCGGCCGTCATCTGGCCGTACATGGCGAGGCCCTTCTTATCGAGCTCGCCGAAATGCTCCCAATCCGCCCATTTGGGCACGAGATTGGAATTGGCGATTAGCACGCGCGGCGCATCGGCATGGGTGCGGAACACGCCGACAGGCTTGCCCGACTGGACCAGCAGCGTCTCGTCGTCCTTAAGCCGCCTCAGCGTTTCGACGATCTTGTCATAACTTTCCCAGTCGCGTGCCGCGCGGCCGATGCCGCCATAGACGACCAATTCCTCGGGCCGCTCGGCAACGTCGGGGTGCAGATTATTCATCAGCATGCGCATCGGCGCTTCGGTCAGCCAGCTTTTCGCCGATAGCTGGGTGCCGGTCGCGGGACGGATCACGCGCGAATTGTCGATACGGGTCATTAATCAGTCTTCCTGCGTCTTATCGTTTTGGGCAAAGGCAATGCATGCCTTCAGAATTTCGGTGAGGATTGCGGCGAGCGGAGCGGCACGGTCTGCATCGTATGGAGTCGGCCAATTCGCTGGCGTCGGTTCTACCGGTTCGTCGGCATAGCCGCGAATGGCGAGTTCCATCTGGATCGCGTGGATACCCTTGGTAGGCTGCCCATAATGGCGCGTCGTCCAGCCGCCGCGAAAGCGACCGTTCAGCACATGGCTGCGGCCGCTATCCGTGCAGATCGCCGCGACCGCTTCGGCAACAGCCGGATCGCAGGTTTCTCCACCATTCGTCCCGATGTTGAACTGCGGGAGCTCTCCATCGAACAGCCGCGGGATATCGCTGCGGATTGAATGGGCGTCGAACAGGACGACATTGACATGCGTCCCCCGCAGTCGCGCCAACTCTTCCGCAATCGCCGCATGATAAGGCGCGAACCAACGTTCCCTGCGGCGCATCACCTCGACTTCGTTCGGACCCTCGCCAACGTAAAGGGCCTCGCCATCAAAAGTCGTCGTCGGGCAGAGTTCTGTGGTCGCCTGTCCTGGATAGAGCGACGCGCCTGAAGGATCGCGGTTCACGTCGATGACGCTGCGGGAGATCGAGGTACGGACCGTTGTCGCGCCCAGATCGCGGGCAAACCCATAGAGCCGGTCCACCCACCAGTCCGCATCCCGCCGGGCCAGCCAAGGGGAGCGAAACTCGCCCTCCACATCTGCCAGATCCATGCCGGTGTGGGGAAACGCCACCAACAGCGGCGCATGGCCGCGATGAATCTCCAGCCAGTCGGTCATGCTACCCCCGGCAGTTCCATTCCGGTCGCGGCAGCGAGTTGACCGGAAAGCACCAGTGTTGCGGCTCTTTCCATATCGGGATGGAAATATCGGTCATCCGAGAGTGTGGGCACTTCACTTCGCACCAACCCACGGGCAGCCTCCAACGCGGTGCTGGATTTAAGCGATGCGTGGAAATCCATGCCTTGCGCCGCGGCCAGCGCTTCGATCGCGATGACATTGGCGGCATTGACCGCCATCTCGGCCAAGCGCCGCGCCCCATGCGCCGCCATCGAGACATGGTCTTCCTGATTGGCCGAAGTCGGAATGGAATCGACGCTCGCCGGATAGGCGCGCTGCTTGTTTTCCGAGACCAGCGCCGCCGCTGTCACCTGCGGAATCATGAAGCCGGAATTGAGGCCGGGCTTGGGCGTCAGGAACGCCGGCAGTCCCGACAGCGCCGGATCAACCAGCATGGCGACACGTCGTTCGGACAGAGAGCCGATCTCGCAGATTGCCATCGCCAGCATGTCGGCGGCGAAGGCCACGGGTTCAGCGTGGAAATTACCGCCCGACAAGGCTTCATCCGTATCGGCGAAGATCAGGGGATTGTCGGAAACGCCATTCGCTTCGACAGCCAGAGTGTTCGCCGCCTGTCGCATAAGATCAAGCGCGGCCCCCATCACCTGCGGTTGGCATCGAAGGCAATAAGGGTCCTGCACGCGCTCATCATCTTGCAAATGGCTGACGCGGATTGCGGAACCGGCCATCAATTGGCGCAAGGCAGTGGCGGTTTCAATCTGCCCCGCATGACCGCGCAATTCATGGATGCGCGCGTCGAATGGCGTGTCTGACCCCTTGGCGGCTTCGGTCGAAAGCGCGCCGGTCACGAGCGCGCTGCGCAGCAGGTTCTCCGCTTCGAACAGGCCTGCCAGCGCGTTTGCGCAGGAGAATTGCGTACCGTTAAGCAACGCGAGGCCTTCTTTGGGGCCAAGGGTCAAAGGGGTTAGTCCGACACGCGACAGGGCCTCCGCCGCAGGCATGCGCTCGCCGCCCAGAATAATCTCGCCTTCGCCGATCATCGTTGCCGCCATATGCGATAGCGGAGCGAGATCGCCGCTGGCACCGACCGATCCCTGGCAGGGCACGATCGGGGTGAGTTCTTTGACAAGCATCGCCTCCAGCAATGCCAGCGTTTCAGGCTTTATGCCCGATGCCCCCCTTGCGAGGCTGACCAGCTTCAACGCCATCATCAGTCGCACTACGGGTTCGGGTGAAGGATCGCCGACGCCCGCTGCATGGCTCAAAACGATATTGCGCTGAAGCGTGGCCAGATCATCGTCCTCGATCCGCACGCTGGCCAGCTTACCAAAGCCCGTGTTGATGCCATAGACCGGCTCGCCGCGCGCAAGAATGCGCTCGATGGCCGCCGCGCTTTCGACGACAGCCGGCATACATTCAGGGTCGAGCGAAATCCGTGCGCCACGATAGATTGCCCGCCAGTCAGCCAAGGTGACGGCACCGGGGATTAGTGTAATTTTGTTCATTGTCCCTTCCACACCCGGGCATGCAGCGGGTTGAAACCCATCCGATGCACGAGTTCTGCCGGATCACCGACATTCCAGATTGCAAGATCGCATTGCTGTCCTGCCGCCAGCGAGCCGACAGTGCCGGCCAGCCCCAATGCGCGGGCGGCGTTGAAAGTCGTTCCGGCGAGGCATTCCTCGACCGTCAGGCCGAACAGCACCGATCCCATGTTCATCGCCAACAGTATTGAAGTAAGCGGCGAGGTGCCCGGATTGCAGTCGGTCGCCAGAGCGATCGGCACTGATGCAGTTCGCAGCAAGTCGACGGGCGGCTTTTGGCTTTCCCGCATGAAATAAAATGCGCCGGGCAGCAGGGTTGCGACGGTGCCCGCTTCGGCCATTGCCCTCACACCAGCCTCGTCGAGATGTTCGAGATGGTCGGCCGAAAGCGCATGATAGCGTGCAGCCAAGGCGCTGCCATTCTGGTTCGAAAGCTGCTCGGCATGGAGCTTCACCGGCAGGCCATGCGCTTTGGCTGCATCAAAGACACGCTCGATCTGCGCAGGAGTAAAACCGACATTCTCGCAAAAGCCATCGACCGCATCGGCAAGACCAGCCTCGGCAACAGCGGGAATCATCTCTTCGACGACAAGACTGATGTAATCATCAGCCCGTCCCGCAAATTCCGGCGGAAGCGCGTGGGCACCAAGGAATGTCGTCCTGATCGTTACGGGTCGATTTTCCCCCAATCGTCGTGCGATCCGCAGAATGCGCATCTCGCTATCGAGATCGAGACCATAGCCAGACTTCACCTCAACCGTCGTCGCGCCTTCTGCGATCAGGGCATCCAGTCGAGGCAAGGCTCCTGCCAGCAGCTCGTCCTCGCTAGCCATGCGAGTTGCGCGCATGGTCGACTTGATGCCGCCTCCGGCCTTCGAAATTTCCTCATATGACGCGCCGGTTCGGCGCATTTCGTGCTCGGCGGAGCGATCGCCGGCATAGACGAGATGGGTATGGCAATCGATCAGCCCCGGCGTAATCAGCCGGCCTTCGCATTCGACGACTTTCGTGGCCGAGAGGTCAGGCGCCTCCGCCTCCGATCCGGCATAGACGATCTGGCCGTTCTTGGCGGCCACAAGCCCCCGCTCGATTACCAGCGGACTACTTTCCGCCATCAAGAATAGCCTGGCTCCGGTCCAGATCGTTTCGCATTGCAGCATGAGCAGCATCTCCTCGCCCGCCATTCTGTTGCATAGGGCTGCATTAATGTATAGACAAAAAATAACTCCTACTGACTAGCGGTGATAGAATGAGCCAACACTCGACGCTCCATTTCCAAAGCGCGCTGCTTCACGATGGCTGGCATTCGAACGTCACTATCTCCATCACGGATGGCGCTATCTCCGCGATCGAGAACGGCAGTCCGCCGCCCGATGGAGCGGAGCGCCATGCGATTGCCCTGCCCGGCATGCCCAATCTTCACAGTCACGCTTTCCAGAGGGCCATGGCCGGAATGGCGGAAACGCGTGGTCCCGACGGCGATAATTTCTGGAGCTGGCGCGATTCGATGTACCGGCTTGCCAGTTCAATCGGGCCGGAGCAGTTACGTGTAATTGCCGCAATGGCGCAGATGGAAATGCTGGAAAGCGGATTCACGCGCGTTGGCGAGTTTCACTATCTTCATCACGCGGCGTCCGGGCATGAGTATTCCGACATCGCCGAAATGTCGAAAGCGATCCTCTCGGCCTCCGAACAGACCGGCATCGGTATAACACATTTGCCCGTATTTTATGCCCATTCCGGATTTGGCGGGCAGCCCGCTAAGGAAGGGCAGCGCCGCTTTATTTGCGATCTGGAGCGGTTTGATCGGTTGCTGGATGCGTGCAAGGTGGCTGCAAAGGGGCTGCCGGATGCAATTGTCGGTATCGCGCCCCACTCGTTGCGCGCAGTGACCCCTGACGAACTTGCTAGCCTGCAGGAACTCGCCGCTGACGCGCCGGTCCATATTCATATCGCCGAGCAACTGCGCGAAGTTGAAGATTGCCGCTCTGCTCTTGGCACCACGCCTGTCCGGTGGCTGCTGGATAACGCCGAACTGTCAGCAAGGTGGTGCCTGATCCATGCCACCCATGTGACCGATGACGAGGTAACAGGAATTGCCCGAACAGGTGCGAGCGTTGGTCTCTGCCCCATCACCGAAGCCAATCTGGGTGACGGAATCTTTCCGGCCAGGGAGTTCATCGAGGCAGGAGGGGAATTCGGCATAGGATCCGATTCCAACGTCCGCATCGACATGAGCGAGGAATTGCGACTGCTGGAGTACGGGCAACGATTAAGCAGGCAAAGCCGCAACATTATGGCGTCGAGCGATATCCGGTCGACCGGACGCTCTCTCTATCAATCTGCGATAAAAGGCGGTTCGATGGCGTTGGGTATAGTGGCCGCTTTACGCGTTGGCGCATCTGCAGACATTGTTTCAGTGAACATGAACGCCGTGCACAGATCCGTTGTCAGTGACGACGCGGTCCTCGATCAGCTTATCTTCGCCGCTGGATCAGATGCGATTGACCGGGTGTGGCGCCATGGTCGATGCGTAGTCCGCGAAGGCAGGCATGTCGCGCGCGACAGGATCGAGGGGGATTATCGAAAAGTGCTGACGGAATTAATGGCATGACGTCGCTCCACGAACGTATCCGAAGCGATATCGAGAGCCGTATTCTCGAAGGAGAATTGCAGCCGGGCGACAGGCTGCCCATCGAGCATGATCTCATGGAGCAATACGAATGTTCGCGGATGACGGTGAACAAGGCGATTTCCGCGCTGGCAGCCGCAGGCCTGGTACAGCGTCGCCGCAAGGCAGGCACCTTTGTCGCTGTCCCCAGTGCTCACGCCATGGTTCTGGACATTCCCGATCTCGCCAATGAAGTGCGCGAGCGTGGCCAGACATATCGCTATCGCTTGCTCCATCGGGAAATTTGCGATGCAGCCAAAGTCGAAGCATCACTGGAAATCGAAGGCGACGTTCTCTGGACCGTGGGCGTGCACCTTGCAGACGGCAAGCCGTTCGCTCATGAAAGTCGCGCAGTCAGTCTAACCGCCGTGCCGGAAATCGACGATGCGGTATTTGATCCTGAAGGACCCGGCACATGGTTGCTGCGGCACGTGCCATGGACCGAAGCGGAAACGCACATAACAGCGACCGGTGCGGTCGATAGCGCAGCGCAATATCTGAAAGTGCCGGAAAACACGCCATGCCTATGCGTCATTCGACGCACATGGCGAGCGGGTGAGCACATTACCGCAGTGCGGCAATTGTTCCTCGGCGATTCGTACAGCCTGGTTGCTCGCTTTGGCGCTAACTAGCAATAATATTACACATTTATAATTTTTTTCCGCGCCGCTCTCGCCAGATATGCTGGAATGTGTCCTCAAGCCCCTTTCAAAACAACAATATGGCGAGAAAATGTTGTATATACAAAAAAAACGGTTGACCGCCTCTCATGTGACTGTTTCATTACGGCCGGAATTCAGGCCAAGGGAGGCAACCACATGCATTTCAAGACTATCCTGCTCACTGGTAGCGCGCTTGCAGCAGCGGTTGCTGCACCTGCTCAGGCGCAGGATGGCAATGCTGAGACTGAAGTGGCCTCGACCGAAGAAACTGGTCAGATTATCGTCACCGGCTCGCGAATTCGCCGCGCCGATGTCGAAGGCGTCGGTCCCACAACCGTCGTAACGGCCGAGGAAATCGAGAATACCGGCATCGTCAATGTCGAGACGCTGCTGCAACGCCTTCCCTCCAATGCCGGTCAGGCAGGCAACCAGACTGCCGCTTATTGGACGGGCAACGGCTGGGGTACTTCGCAGGTCAACCTGCGCGGCCTTGGCATCAAGCGTACGCTGGTGCTGCTGAACGGCCGCCGGCTTGTCGCTGGCGGCACCGGCGCCAACTCATCGCCCGATCTCAACATGATCCCCGTCAACATGCTAGCCCGCACCGAAGTACTGAAAGACGGCGCGTCGGCCGTTTATGGCGCGGATGCCGTGGCTGGCGTGGTCAACCTGATCACGCGGACGGATTTCGAGGGTATTACCGCGGGTGGACGATATGGTATTACCGATGAAGGTGATGGCGGCGATCTCACGCTCGACTTCATGGGCGGCCTGCGCGGCGAGCGTGGCGGCATCATGGTGGCGGCCAGCTACCAGAACACTGACCCGATCAACATGGCGACCCGTGCGCCCTGCGGCCTTTCGGAATCGAATGGGCAGCTGGTCTGCCGCAATAGCGCAGCCACGATCGGGGGGCGTGCGGCCTTGCCGGATGGCACACAGATCAACTTCAACCAGGAACTCGGCGGCGACGGCGATTTTTACGAGCCGTACAGCGCGGCAAAGCACAACTATAATGGCAATCCCGCGCTCAATGCTGTCAATCCGATCGAACGCTACAGCATCGCGGCATTTGCCGACTGGGAATTGACCGACTCCATTCAGGTATTCGGTGAATTCCTCTATACCAAGCGCGACACAAATCAGATCGCAACACCCGGCACGCTTCGCAATATCGCGATTGCGGCGGACAATCCCATCAACCCCACTGGCGAAGACATCCTGTTGGTTCAGCGTCGTCTGGCCGAAGCTGGACCGCGCGAATTCTTCCAGGATACGAAGACCTATCAGGGTACGGGCGGTTTCCGTGGCGACTTGTCCAGCAAGTGGAGTTGGGAAGTTGCCGCAACTTGGGGTCGCAATACCGCGAAAGATGGGCAGACCAATGTCGCCAATCTTGAAAACGTTGGCCTCGCTCTCGACCCGTCCACTTGCGGCACCGGCGGTATCCCTTGCGCGGACATCCTCGGCTATGGCGACTTGACGCCTGACGTTCTCGACTATCTGCTCTTCACCTCGGTTGGAACCGGCGGAAACGAGCTGTTCTCGGTGACTGCAGACGTCACTGGCGAACTCTTCCAGCTTCCCGCAGGCCCGGTCGGCTTCGCGTCGGGCGTTACCTATCGCAAGGAAAAAGGCTGGCGTAATCCCGATCCGCTAACGGTGGCAGGCATTGCCAACACCAACCAGCAGGATCCGATTTCAGGCTCGATCAGCGCGAAGGAGGCCTACGCCGAGGTATCGATCCCCGTGTTCGCCGACGCGCCCTTCGCAGAGGCCTTCACAATCGACGGCGCGCTGCGTCTGTCGGATTACGACCTGTTCGGCACCGACTGGAACTACAAGCTGGGTGCGGATTGGGAAATCACCGGTGGCCTGCGACTGCGTGCAACCTATGGCACCGGCTTCCGCGTTCCCAACGTCCCTGAACTGTTCAGCGGGGTTTCGGAAGGTAATCTGACGACCACCGATCCGTGTAGCGGTTACAGCACAAGTGGGAACACAACGCTGATCGCCAATTGTCAGGCATCGGGCGTTCCCGCCGGATATGTCCAACTCGGCAACACCGTGCTTACGACCACTGGCGGGAACCCCGATCTGCAGCCCGAAAGCTCAACCACCTGGACGTTGGGAGCAGTGTTCCAGCCTCGTGGTATCGTTCCGGGCCTGACGCTGACGGCGGACTGGTTCGACATCGACATCGAGGACGCTATCCGGACGATCCCTGGATCGACCAAGCTGGCTGTCTGCTATGCGAGCGAAAACCTCAGCAGTCAGTTCTGCGACGATTTCACGCGCAGTTCGCTGACTGGCGAGGTCACCTACCTGCAGGCGCAGTCGGTCAACGCGGGTCTTGAGAAGATGAGCGGGCTTGATCTGGGCATGATCTATGATCGCTCGATCGGTGATTTCCAGGTCTCGCTTAACCTCAATGTGACATGGCTCAACGAATATGTCGTCTATCCGTTCGAAGGCGGCGATCCGATCAACTTCGACGGCTATATCGGCGGCGGCAATGGCGGCTATCCGGATTGGCGCGGCTATGGCGTGTTGACTGTGGCGAATGGTCCGGTGATCGGTACATGGTCCACCCAGTGGATCGGCTCGGCAACCGACTTTAATGCCGATCCGGGTGACATCGGTTATGAGACCCCTGACGTGTTCTATCACAATGCGCAGGTCGCCTTCGAAGTAAATGACACAACCCGGTTCTCCATCGGCGTCGACAACATCTTCGACCGTAAGGCTCCCTATATCCAAAGCTACACGGACGCGAATACCGACACGATGACCTACGACCTGATGGGCCGGAGGTTCTACTTTGGCGTTCGCACCGGTTTCTGATCGGTCTGATTCTGATTGGAAAGCATAATGAAGATCCGTTGGCCACTATTTGTCCGTCGCCTGCATAAGTGGCTGGCGCTGGTCATTGGCCTGCAGGTGGTGTTGTGGACGGCGACCGGTTTCTACATGGTCGTCGTCCATATCGACCGGATTCATGGCGATCACCTCGTCAAGACGGTTGAGCGACCTACTCTGGACATTTCATCTGTAGTTGCACCCGGCACGGTCCTTGCGGCTGTGCCGGGTGCGACCGACATTCGCAGTACAACCCTTTTAGATCGCCCAGTCTGGCGCGTGACAGATTCCGAGGGCACTCAACTGTTCGACGCAGCAAGCGGAGAGCGGCTGAAGCAAATCGATGCGAAACAGGCGGAAGCCATTGCGCGCAGCCTGTACACTTCCAATGATGACGTGAAATCCGTCGACTTGCTGACCGAGGCTCCAATCGAAATGCAAGGTCGCGAGCCGCCGTACTGGCAGGTCAGTTTCGATCGGTGGGACAGCCCCACCCTCTATATTTCCCCCGAATCCGGCGAGCTTATTTCACGTCGCCACTCGCTCTGGCGCATCTTCGACTTCGCCTGGATGCTGCACATCATGGATTATGACGACCGCAGCGATGTGAACAATCTACTGCTGCGCACCAGCACGTGGCTCGCGACTGCTATGGCGGCCAGCGGCGCATGGCTGCTGATCTGGGCCTTCCCCCGCCGCCGCAAAAAAAAGAAGAAAAGCGCATGAAGCGTATAAGGTTCACGCCCCTGTTCTTCCGGCGCATCCACAAATGGGTGGGTTTGGTGTTGGGCATCCAATTCCTTCTTTGGTCGCTGAGCGGCGCGATGATGGCGTTCATCGATATGGAAGATGTCCGCGCGCAGCCGCCGGTTTTCTACCACGCCATCGCCGCCCAAGGATTGCTGCCCCCTGATCAACTGGATTTGGGGAAATCGGTCCAATCCATTCGGCTGCACATGTCGGATGGACGTCCGATTTATGAGATTGTCGAGAGCGGCCTTGTCCGTCTGATCGACGGAAGCACCGGCGATGCAATCATAGTCGACGAAGCACTTATCCGGCAGCGCGCCAGACTGATCCACGGGGCTAAGGTCCGGTCGGTATCCCTGCTCGATGCCCCCAATCTTGAGGCACGCGAGTTCGATGGCCCCATGTGGCGCGTCGATTTCGCCGACACCGAAAACACCAGCGCCTATTTCGCTGCGGACACCGGCCAGTTTCTTGTGGCCCGCGGAGATGGCTGGCGGCTGTGGGACTTCTTCTGGATGCTCCACAACATGGATTACGTGAACAGGACCAGTTTCAACCACCCGCTGATCATCGCGGTGGCCTTTGGCGTCCTGTTTCTGTCCGGCACCGGTTTTTACCTCTTGTTCAAATCATTCACCCGTCGCGATTTCAAATGGCTCAAGCGATCGAGTCCGAAGAAGTCCAAGCCACCTCTGACCTCCGCCGGTTAAGCCCCAGCTGCCCCGGCGATCATCTGCAATTTCAAAAATCCGATATGGAGGGTTCGATTGATGAGACTTGCTGCACTACTTCTGCTTGGCGCGACCATTCCGCTTGCGGCCTGCAACACCGCTGAAGAAGCTCCGACCGAAGAGGCAGGCCACACCCACGGCGAAGGCGGTCACACGCATGATGTCGACGCCGTTGCCGAAGGCGATATCAAGGACGCGGAACTCGTCGCTGCCACCGATATCTCGCCCGAATATCTTCAGCTGGCAACCAATGTTGAAGTCATCCCCAGCCTTGAGGCGGCCGTAAAGTCGCCGGCTACGGTCATGACCCACGAGGGCCTGTTCGGTCCGCTGCTGTTCGCTGAAGAAACGCGTGCGTTCTTTATCGAACTTCAGCCCGGCATGTTCCTTGCTGAGCATCCCCACCCCATCGGCAGCATCGTCTATACCGTTCGCGGCAAGTGGGTTCTGGCCAGCGAAGGCAAGCGCCAGGTGATGGAAGCGGGTTCGCTGTTCCGTTTCGGCGACGGCATGCCCACCGGATGGGAAGCACCGTTCAACGAGCCGGCTCTGTTGCTTATCGTGAAGCCGAAGGGTGATTCCACCGACTACAAGGTCTTCAACGAAGGCATCAAGGACATGCAGCAGACGGTCGAAGCCGACCGCCAGAAGGGCGGTGCCTATTACTACGATGTGCTCGAAGAAGATCACCCCGCGATCAAGTTCGCGCGCAGCGTGAACCCCGAGTTCGACTCCGTCCTCGCACAAATCGACTGATCGGGGGGATCGAGGATCATGAAAGGCAGAACGATCTGTTCCGCCGCCCTCCTGGCTCTCGCGCTTTGCGGCGCGGGGGCCAGCCCTGCGGCGGCTGAAACGACTGAGAGCGCAGCCACTTCACCAGTTTCGTGGAGCATGGCTGAAGGCGTGGATGTTGCCGCCATCAATTCAGACCTGGTTGCGGGTCGCCCGACGGTGGATATCGGCATCTATATTCCTTCGAACTTCGACGAGGGGTTCGAGAAGGTAACCTTGCCCTCGATGATGGAGGCGTTTCAGGCCGCCAAGGAGATTTACGCTCCCACAGGTGTGCAACTGAACCTGCTGTTCGTGAAAACGGGTGAGATTGACGAACGTTTTCTCGCCATCCAATCGAACGAGATTCCGCGCATTCCTGACACGGAATACGTCAATTCCTACGTGGCTTCGAAGCGTCACCCTTCGGAAATGACGAATATGGCGAAAGCAGCGTTCGAGAGCATTGTCGAACCTGACGTTGCCAATTCGCGCACCGTTTATCTCGTTGCGCTTCAGGACGTGATCTTTCCGTTCCTGGAAGTGGCCGAGGGCCGGAACTGGACGGTCAAGATGGTGCGGACGGGCGGGCTTTCCTTCCCGACCTATTCCTATCACGACACGCTTCCTGAGCGTCTGCGGGGGATCATCAGCATCACTAATCTCTCGACGCCGAGCCGCAAGCGTCGGACGATCGCCCATGAGATCGGGCACAAGGTGATGAACGTCAGCCACGAGTACAAAACCACTAACCCGGCGCACGAAATCTACGCCGAAGGCGGGCTGATGCTTTACGGCGCTGGTGAGGATATTCCTTCGGGCGAGGAAGGTCGCTGGCACCTTGAACGGCTGCTGATGTCGCCGTTCGTCTATCGCCTCGACGAGCAGGGTCGGAAGCAGTGGAACCCGGACTATAAGGAAGGCGGGCACTACTACGATCCGCTGTATGGCGAAAAGGTCGTGCACTTCCCCGGCGTTTCCGAGATGGACCCCGACTGGTAAGAATCTGGCAACGCTGAACAATGTCCGTTCTGATCACATTTGATTGAGCTGAGGCAATGTTCAGCGTTGCAACGATTTTACAAGCGTCATAAGCTTAACCTTCATGCGCACTGCTCTTGGCCTTCTTCTTGCAGTCTTGATGCTCGTATCCCACGGCGGATTTTCGGGTGCGATGCCGCATGTGGACCATTCGCATGAGCATGGGCATGAACATTCCGAAGCGGGCCATCATCTGCCCGCTTCAGACCATTCCACTGCAGAAGCCGACCACCCAGTGGTCACGCAGATGGCTGCGGCTGACGCTGCAAAAAGTGAAGAACCAGCTTCCCATCCTGCACCACACGGCCACGCGGTTCTGGGTATGCCGGAAACCGGAGCGCACTTCGCTTCGGTTGAATATGCACGGACCCTTCCCGTGCCTTTGCCCACCGCTCCCCTCATGGGCACCAGTTCGGCCCCGCTAACCCAGCCACCCTTAGCCTGACCTTTCCTTCTTCACGCCCGGAATCTGTCCGGTGCGTCTGTTTCGGAAAGTTCAGGAGTTTCCATAATGAACGCGATCACGCGTGCCGCTTTGCTGGCGGTCACGTTTTTGTCGACCAGTGCCGTTCAGGCTCAGGAGTTGACACTTGAAGAGGCCATTCGCGCATCAATCGCCGGCTCGCCGCAGGGCGAGGCGACGGCTGCGACTATCGACGGCTTGAACGCCGCGCGCGATGCGGCTGATACCGGTCCTGCCCCCACCATCGAGGGTACGGTCGAGAATATCGGCACCGCCGGATTCGACCAGTTCCAGGTCGATGCGACCTATCACCAACGGCTCGAACGCGGCAGCAAACGTCAGGCGCGCATCCGGCTAGCCGAGGGCGAGATCGGGATCGCGCAGGCCGGGGCGCTGATCCGGCGGCTCGACCTCGCACAGGACGTGCAGGAACTCTATGTCGAGGCGCAGGCTGCCACGCTGAACATCGAACTTGCGAAGAGCCGGGTCGAGATTGCTGAAACGCTGCGCAAGGAAGTCCAGCGCCGCGTTGACGAGGCACGCGATCCGCTGTTTGCCGGAACCCGCGCAAGGACAGAATTGGCCGAGGCCGAAGTCGATCTTGAACTGGCGGAACACGCGCTGGATGCGGCAAGGGCGCGTCTGGCCCTGCTGAGCGGAGTGGATGCCGCAAATGCGGAGATCGTGTCGGAGGGGTTTCTGGACATGTCCTCCCCCGTCGGTGCCGGTTCGGACCTCAGTTCTATCGACCTCGCCCTGTTCGAGGCTAAGCGTCAGCGCGCCGATGCCAATTATCGTCTTCAAGAGGCGAACGGCTCCACCGATCCCACCGTGTTCGCAGGGCCTCGTTATATCGGCACCGGCGATGTTGCGGTGGTGGCCGGTGTTTCGCTGCCTCTTGCCAACCGCGCGTTGAACAGGGCCAACATTGAGCGCGCAGCGGCCGAGCAGCGGCAGGTGGAAGCCGATCTCGCGGTTGAACGTTACCAGCGTCGCCGCGACCTCGCCCTTGCGGTAGAGCGGGTGGAGGAAGCCCGTCACGAGGCCGAGGCAATCAGGGACAAGGTCGTCCCCGGCGCGGAACAGACGCTGAAGGAAGTGCGCGCCGGATATAATCGCGGCGGCTTCACCTTCCTCGATGTCTCCACCGCGCAGACCACTCTGCACGATGCTCGCATTCGCTTCGTGGATGCACTCACCGAATATCATATTGCCAAGATCGAACTGGACCGCTTGACCGGCCGGTTTGCGGATCTTGTTGGGGGTTACTGACCATGCGCAAGTTCCATCTGATTTCCGCCCTGCTGCTCGCCACACCTCTGATGGCATGCGGCGGCAGCGCCGAAACGCCGACCGAAGCGGAAGGGGAAGCACCCGCCGCCGATTACGAGCGCGGACCGCACAACGGCCGCATGCTGCGCGACGAAAATTTCGCCATCGAGGTGACAGTCTTCGAGGATGGCGTGCCGCCCGAATATCGCCTCTATGCCTATCGCGACGACCAGCCTGTCGTCCCCGAAGAGGTGCAGGCGCGCGTCACGATCAAGCGCCTCGATGGCGAGGTCACGAACTTCAGCTTCAAGCCGCAGGACGATTTCCTTCGCGGACAGTCGGTGCTGGTCGAACCGCACAGCTTCGATGTTTCCGTCGCAGCGAGCGAGGGTGGCCGCAATCACAAATGGGACTTCGCGTCCTATGAAGGTCGGGTGAACATTTCCAATGCCACCGCAGAAGCCGCAGGGATCACGACCGAGACCGTCGGCTCGCAGCGGGTGGGCGAGACGGTGGAACTGATCGGCAGGGTCGAGATCGACCCATCGGGCAGCGCCGAGGTGGGCGCCAAGTTTCCCGGCCCCGTCGTCTCGGTCCATCGCAACGTCGGCGACGCGGTGGCGAAGGGCACGCTACTGGCCAAGGTTGAGAGCAGCTATTCGCTTCAGACCTATTCGATCTATGCGCCGATTGCAGGCGTCATTACCCAGCGCAACGCCAATGTCGGCACGATTGCCGGTGAAAGCCCGCTGTTCGTGATCGCCAACCCCTCGCGCACCGTGGCGACTTTCCCGGTGTTCCCGCGCGACATGGAAAAGATCCGATCCGGCCAGCCGGTGCAGATCAGCGGGCTTGAAGGACAGCGTTCGCAGGGCAGCACGATCCGCGATTTCCTGCCGCTGGCCGACATCAGTAGCCAGTCGATCACCGCGCGGGCATCCCTTCCCAATCAGGACGGATATTGGCGTCCCGGCATGGCCGTGCGCGGTATGGTCACAATCGACCAGCGCACCGTGCCCCTGGCCGTGCGTACCGATGCGATCCAGCAGTTCCGAGATTTCCGCGTCGTCTTCGCCAAAATCGGCGAGACCTATGAGGTGCGGATGCTCGAACTGGGGCAAGAGGGGCCGGAGTGGACCGAGGTGCTGGGCGGGATCAAGCCGGGCACCGTTTACGCCGCCGAGAACAGTTACGTGATCAAGGCCGACATCGAGAAGTCCGGCGCGAGCCACGATCACTGAGGGGCAGATCGACCATGCTTGAGAAAATCATAGAGCTGTCGATCCGGCAGCGTATCGCCGTGCTGGTGGCCGTGCTTCTGCTCGCGGCCCTTGGCATCTGGAATTTCGGGCGGCTGAAAATCGATGCCGTGCCCGACATCACCAATGTGCAGGTGCAGATCAACACCTCCGCACCCGGCTTCTCGCCGCTGGAGGCAGAACAACGCATCACCTTCCCGGTAGAGACTGCCATCGCCGGTTTGCCGGGGCTGGAATACACCCGCTCGGTTTCGCGCTACGGCCTGTCGCAGGTGACCGTCGTGTTTGAGGACGGGACCGACATATATTTCGCGCGCCAGCTGGTAAACGAGCGACTTCAGGCCGTGCGGTCGAACCTGCCCGAAGCGGTCGAGCCTGAACTTGGCCCCATCGCTACCGGGCTTGGCGAAATCTTCATGTATACGATCGAGGCCGAACCGGGTGCGGTGAAGCCCGATGGCACGCGCTATACTGCACAAGACCTGCGCACGCTGCATGACTGGGTGGTGCGACCTCAGCTTCGCACCGTGCCGGGCGTGACCGAGGTCAATTCGGTCGGCGGCTATCGCAAGGAATATGTCGTCTCGCCTTTGCCTGAACGGCTGGCCGGTTTCGGCATCACCGTCGAGGATGTCATCTCTGCACTCGAAAAGAACAACGCCAATGTCGGTGCCGGTTATGTCGAGCGGTCAGGCTCGCAGTTCCTCATCCGCGTGCCGGGGCAGGCCGAGGGCGAGCGCGATCTTGCGGGTATCATCGTTGCATGGCGCAATGGCGTGCCGGTGCGGATCGCCGATGTGGCCGACGTTTCCATCGGCTCCGAAATCCGCAGCGGCGCAGCCACCAAGGACGGGCAGGAGGTCGTGCTAGGCACGATCTACATGCTGGTGGGTGAGAATGCCCGCGATGTCAGCGTGGCGGTCGCCGAGCGACTGGAAGAGGTCAATCGCTCGCTTCCCGGCGGGGTAATCGCGAACACCGTCTATGACCGATCGAAACTGGTCGAGGCTACGGTTGGCACGGTCGAGAAGAACCTGGCCGAAGGGGCGATGCTGGTCATCGTCGTGCTGTTCGTGCTGCTAGGCAATATCCGCGCGGCGCTGATCACGGCGGCGGTCATTCCGCTGTCGTTCCTCCTTACCATCACTGGCATGGTCGAGAGCGATGTGTCGGGCAATCTGATGAGCCTTGGCGCATTGGACTTCGGCCTGATCGTCGATGGCGCGGTCATCATCGTCGAAAACTGCCTTAGCCGTTTCGGGCAGGCGCAGCATTCACTGGGCCGCCTGCTCAATCGCGACGAGCGGTTCAAACTGGCCGCCAGCGCCTCTGCCGAGGTGATCAAGCCTAGCCTGTTCGGCATCCTCATCATCACCATCGTCTATGTCCCGATCTTCGCGCTGGAGGGCGTGGAAGGAAAGACGTTCCATCCCATGGCGCTGACCGTGGTGATGGCGCTGACCGCGGCGCTGATCCTTTCGCTCACCTTCGTGCCCGCCGCGGTCGCCACCTTCGTGACAGGGCGGGTCGAGGAGAAGGAAAACCGGGTCATGCGCGCAGCGAAATCGCGCTACGTGCCTTTGCTCGACTGGGCGATCCGGCAGCGCAAGCTTGTGCTGGTAGGGGCAGCGGCGCTGGTCGTGCTGTCGGGGCTTGCGGCAACGCGCTTGGGGTCGGAGTTCATTCCCAACCTCGACGAGGGCGATGTCGCCATGCACGCGCTGCGCATTCCGGGCACCAGCCTGTCGCAGGCGATCTCGATGCAGTCGGCTGTGGAGGATGCGATCAAGACCTTCCCCGAAGTGGACAAGGTCTTTGCCAAGATCGGCACCGCCGATGTGGCGACCGATCCGGTGCCGCCATCGGTGGCAGATACCTTCATCATCATGAAGCCGCGCGATCAGTGGCCTGATCCGCGCAAACCCAAGGCTGAGCTTGTGTCCGAACTGAACGAGGCGGTGCAGAAGGTGCCCGGTTCGCGCTACGAGTTCATCCAGCCGATCCAGATGCGCTTTAACGAGCTGATCGCTGGCGTGCGCGCCGATGTGGCGATCAAGGTCTATGGCGACGATCTTGACCAGCTTGCCGCCACCGCTGCCGAAATCGAGGGTGTCGTCACCTCGATCGAAGGTTCGGAGGACGCGCAGACCGAGCAGGTCACAGGTCTTCCGTTTATTCAGGTTGTGCCGGACAGGGTGCGGCTTACCCAGCTTGGCCTAAACGTAGATGATGTGCAGAGTGTGGTTTCCACCGCCATTGGCGGCACGCCTGCGGGGCAGATTTTCGAAGGCGACCGGCGCTTCAATATCGTCGTTCGCCTGCCGGAGGATCTGCGCGAGAACGCACAGGTTCTCGAACGCCTGCCGATCCCGTTGCCCGGTGGCGGTTCGGTGCCGGTTGCCGAGGTTGCCAGCATCGAGCGGATCGAAGGCCCGAACCAGATCAGCCGCGAGGACGGCAAGCGCCGCGCGGTCGTCACGACCAATGTACGTGGGCGCGATCTCGGCTCCTTCATCGCCGAGTTGCGCGAGAAGGTGGACGCCCAGGTCGAGCTGCCCGAAGGCTACTGGATCGATTACGGCGGCACGTTCGAGCAATTGCAGTCCGCTGCCACGCGCCTTCAGATCGTGGTGCCCTTGGCGCTAGCGCTTATCTTCGGCCTGCTGGTGGCGCTGTTCCGCTCGGCCCGCGATGCGGCGGTGGTGTTCTCCGGCGTGCCGCTGGCGCTGACCGGCGGGGTTGCGGCACTGCTGCTGCGGGGCATACCGTTCTCGATCTCCGCAGCCGTGGGCTTCATTGCGCTGTCTGGCGTGGCGGTGCTGAACGGAGTCGTTATGCTCACCTTCATCCGCCAGTTGCTGGATGATGGAAAGCCGCTGGAGGATGCCATCAGGGAAGGCGCACTGGCGCGTCTGCGGCCGGTGCTCATGACGGCGCTGGTCGCCAGCCTCGGCTTCGTGCCAATGGCGCTCAATGTCGGCCTCGGCTCTGAAGTCCAGCGGCCACTTGCGACCGTGGTGATCGGCGGGATCATCTCCTCGACGATCCTGACGCTGCTCGTCCTGCCGGCCCTTTATCGCTTGGTACGAGGGCGCGACGCGGAACCTGCCGCCACTTCATCATCCGAAACGGCCGAGTTCCCGGCCAGCTAAACTTTCATTCGACGAGCCTGCGCCCGCTAGCGCGCAGGCTCGTACCCAAATTCAAACGGAGATTTGATTGATGCAAATACCCATACTCAGCAGGGTAAACGATGTCAGAGGACGATATCTGTTCGCCGCCATAGTGATGCTGTTGCTGCTATGCTCTGGCGTCGATGCATGGGCCCATAATGTCGCGGAAGGCGACAAGGGCTATATTCAGGAAACGAGCGGCACCCAGATCCTGCCGTTCATCTATCTGGGCGCGAAGCACATGGTGACGGGCTACGATCACCTGCTGTTCCTGTTCGGCGTGATCTTCTTCCTCTATCGCCTGAAGGACGTCGGCATTTACGTGACGCTGTTTGCTATCGGGCATTCGACCACGCTGCTGTTCGGTGTGCTGACTGGAATATCGGCCAATGCCTATCTGATCGACGCGATCATCGGCCTGTCGGTCGTTTACAAGGCTCTCGACAATCTGGGCGCGTTCCAGCGCTGGTTCGGGTTTCAGCCGAACACAAAGATCGCCACGCTGGTCTTCGGCTTCTTTCACGGCTTCGGCCTCGCCACCAAGATCATCGAATTCGAGATCGCGCAGGATGGTCTGATCCCCAACCTTCTCGCGTTCAATGTTGGCGTTGAAATGGGCCAGTTGCTGGCTCTCGGCGCGATCCTCATCATCATGGGATATTGGCGCAAGACCAGCAGCTTCATGCGGCATGCCTTTGCAGCCAACACCCTTTTGATGACCGCCGGTCTGATTCTCGCGGGCTATCAGCTCGTCGGCTACGCCGTCGCCTAATTCAGAATTTTTCGGAGAAATTTGATGTTCAATTCACAGCGCCCTTCGGCGGACGATCTGCCCACCACAAACCAGCTTCTGCGCGCATCTGCGTTTGCATTCGTCGCCGCAGGAGCAATCCTGGTTACGGTTGTCCTGCCGGCTGAATATGCCATCGATCCGACTGGTATCGGCGAGGCCCTTGGCTTCACCCAGATGGGCGAAATCAAGGAGCAGCTTGCACAAGAAGCCGCAGCGGACGCGCTTTTGGCTGAGGCTACCGTTGCCCCTGCCAGCTCAGCGCCAGCGGCCGATGTTGAACCGGCAACTGTCGGCAGCCGTTCCGATGTTACGGAACTGACGCTTGCTCCCGGCCAGGCGGCTGAAATCAAAGCGTCCATGGCCAAGGATGCGAGCATGGCGTTCGAATGGTCGACCGCCGGTGGTGCCGTCAATTTCGACACCCATGCAGATGCGCCGGGCATCGACTACCACGGCTATGGCAAGGGCAGGAACTCGACAGGCGAGGAAGGCACTCTGGTTGCTGCGTTTGACGGAAAGCACGGCTGGTATTGGCGCAACCGTTCGGCAAGCACCGTCACCATCACGCTTCGCACCGACGGAGCATACAGCGACATCAGCAAGGTGCTCTGACCGGCGCGTACGGTGCATCACCACACGGTCGGGGCCGGATCATCCGGTCCCGGCAATCGTTTCCGTTCGGAAGGATTATGTGATGCTTGCGATCCTGCGCCACCGGACATACCGCCATCTGTTTCTGGCACAGGTCATCGCCCTTGTGGGGACAGGGCTTGCCACCGTGGCGCTGGGCCTGCTTGCCTATGACATTGCCGGCGCGGATGCGGGGGCGGTCCTCGGCACGGCGCTCGCCATCAAGATGATCGCCTATATCGGCATAGCGCCGCTAGTCGGAGCCTATGCCGACCGCCTTCCGCGCAAGGGGCTGCTGGGCGCGATGGACTTGCTGCGGGCCGCTGTCGCGATGGTCCTGCCGTTCGTGGATGCGATCTGGCAGATCTATGTACTGATCTTCCTGCTCCAGTCAGCATCAGCCGCATTCACGCCAACGTTTCAGGCCACGATCCCCGATATCCTGCCCGATGAAGAGGAATATACGAACGCGCTTTCTCTATCACGTCTGGCCTATGATCTTGAGAGCCTGCTGAGCCCGATGCTGGCCGCAGCGCTTCTGACAGTGATCAGCTTCCATTGGCTGTTCGGCGGCACCGCCATTGGATTTTTCACCTCGGCCGCGTTGGTCGTCACGACTTCACTGCCACACCGGCATGTCGTGACGAGGGCAGTAGAGGGTGCGTGGCACAAAGCCACGCGCGGCGCGCGCATATATTTGAAGACACCGCGCCTGGTCTGCCTGCTCGCGATCACACTGGCTGCAGCTGCGGGCAGCGCCATGGTCATCGTCAACACCGTGGTGATCGTGAAGGGTATGGGGCGTTCGCAACAGGATGTCGCCTTGGCGTTGGCAGCTTACGGCGGTGGGTCGATGATTGCTGCCCTGCTCTTGCCGCGCGTCCTCAAGTCGATCAGCGAACGGTCCGTAATGCTTGCGGGTGCCGCAGCTCTGTTTGTGGTGCTGTTGGCATTCGGCGTGGCGCTGCCATCACTTTCCCAGTCCGGTCTTTGGACATTCCTGCTATCCGGCTGGCTGGTGATGGGCTTTGGCTATGCATTATGCGTCACTCCCGGTGGACGGTTGTTGCGACGTTCGTCCCGCGAGGAGGATCGGCCTGCACTGTTTGCTGCCCAATTCGCGCTCAGCCACGTCTGCTGGTTGATCGCCTATCCGGTCGCGGGCCAGATCGGCGCGCATTTCGGTATGACGGCGGCATTCCTGCTGCTTGCCGCAATTGCAGGGATCGGGTTGGCGCTTGGTTTCCGGCTTTGGCCTGTCCATGACCAAAGCGATCTGCCGCACGAACATCCGGAACTTGCGGCCGGGCATCCACACCTGTTGGAACATGGTGAGACCGAACATCGGCATGATTTCGTCATCGACGATCTGCATAGCAGTTGGCCGGGCAGGGTTTGATAGCCATCCGGCATTTTGATTGCGAGCCGCGAACACACGCGCTCCCGTTCACGCTTCCCTGACAATCAAATCGTTGCTAGCCTTGCCAAGCGGGATATCGCAACCTCCCGGTCAGGCCATGTGCCCAAGAGTTGCCTCGTCGCCGTGCCCCTTGGCGCGGTCCTTGTTGCGAGGTGCCTGTGACCGACCCTAGTGCTTACCATCCTTCTTTCCGAGAGGCGCTTCGCGTCTATATGCGGATTGGATTGCTCAGCTTTGGCGGTCCGGCAGGCCAGATCGCGCTGATGCATCGCGAGCTGGTCGAGGAGCGTGGATGGGTCAGCGAAGCCGATTACCTCCACGCACTCAACATCTGCCACCTTTTGCCCGGACCGGAGGCGCAGCAACTCGCAACCTGGATCGGATGGCGGCTACACGGATGGCGCGGTGGGCTCTCCGCGGGACTGCTCTTTGTGATCCCCGGAGCGATTGTAATCCTGCTGCTGTCGATGCTCTATGCTGTGGCGGCGAACCTCGACTGGTTCGCGGCATTGTTCATCGGGGTGAAGGCAGCCGTTCTGGCGATTGTTCTCCAAGCATTGCTACGCATCGCGGGGCGGCCACTTGATACGGGGTTCAAGCGGATGGTCGCTGTCACCGCGTTTGTCGCGCTGGCTATGCTGGCACTTCCGTTCCCACTGGTGGTGCTCGGCGCAGGCGGGATCGGAATGATCGTCGTAAAACTCCGGCCCGATTGGCTCGCACTCAAGCAGGGCACCGCCTACGCTGACGTTGGGCCTCGCCCGTGGCGCGAAACCCTCGTCTCGGTCGTGATCTGGGGGACGATCTGGGCACTGCCGATGGTGGTGATCGCGCTTACCTTGGGGCGTGGCCACGTGCTGTGGGACATCGGCGCGTTCTTCTCGAAGCTTGCCGTGGTCACCTTCGGCGGCGCCTATGCTGTGCTCGCCTATATGGCACAGGAAGCGGTGCAAGGCTTCGGCTGGTTACGACCAGGCGAGATGGCTGACGGGCTCGGTCTGGCCGAAACGACGCCGGGGCCACTAATTATGGTCACGCAATTCGTCGGCTATCTCGCCGCCTATCGCACCCCTGAGCCGTTTTCACCGGTGGTCGCCGGATTGCTCGGCGCAGGATTGACGACATGGGTGACATTTGCGCCATGCTTCCTGTGGATCTTCGCGCTGGCCCCGTGGATCGACCGGCTGGGCAATGTGACGCGATTGAAGGGCGGACTTGCCACGGTGACGGCGGCGGTGGTGGGCGTGATTGCCAATCTCAGCCTGTGGTTCGCCTTGCACGTATTGTTCTCGCGTGTTGCCGACATCCAGTGCGGGCCGCTGCGACTGCAATGGCCGGACTGGGTCAGTTTCGATTGGCGTGCCGGCGTGCTGGCGACCGTGGCACTGGTTCTGGTATTTGTTTTGCGTTGGCCGGTAATTCGCGTCCTCGCAGCATGCGCAGCGGGCGGATTGCTGATCGAGGTACTGGCATGAGGAGACGATCATGGGCAGACTCACGAGGCGCAGTGCAATTGGAACAGCAGCGCTGGGCGCAACCGGGATGGCATTCGTCGATAAAGCGCAGGCACAGCCAGCGACGCCGACTAAGCGGACGTTCGGATTCAGAATTACGTAACTAGAAGCTGTGCTTCGTTCACAGGCTCTACTGACCTCTTGGGACGCAGCCCAAGGGGCCAGCATTTTCGTTAACTTCAGTTCGCTCCGATAGGGTGAGAGCATCGTCCAGAGCGACGCCCAGATAGCGAACGGTGTTCTCGATATTGGTCTTTGCCCATCTTGGAAGAACCGGATGGCCCAGATGTCTCTCGGTTTCAGCGGGCGTTTAGGTCCATGGTCTGTCCTGCATTCCAAGGCCGCCGATCGTGAATGGCGGGGTCTAGATCTGAATGTTCCACGGCACTTCTCCGATGGCCGATATTGACCAGCGGGATGATAGCTTGCTTGAGCTTGGCGCAACGTATGTTATAACGACCGTATGAACGCGAGCCTAAAGATCACCAAGATCGGCAACTCTGCCGGCGTTGTCCTCCCCAAGGAGCTTCTTGCGAAGCTGCGCGCAGGCGTGGGTGATACGCTCTACGTTTCGGAAACGCCGGAAGGTATTCGCATTACCGCTGCCGATCCTTCATTCGAAGCAAAGATGGCATTGGCAGAACGGATCATGCGTGAAGACAGGGATATCCTGCGCGCTCTAGCGAAGTAACATGGCACCATCACCCGAACCGGTCTGGATCGAGACCGAGTTGGCGCTTGCCATCCATGATCGGCAAGTGGCTGAACATGGCGGCCCCATAGGCGTGCGCGATGCGGATGCATTGGAATCTGCATTGGCCCGCCCTCGCAATCAGTGGGCCTACGGTGAAACGAATCTTTGCAAGCTCGCTGCTGCCTATGCCTATGGCCTGGCGCGCAATCATCCCTTTGCGGATGGCAACAAGCGGACCGCATGGGTGCTTGCACGGCTGTTTCTTGCTATGAACGGTGTTGAGATTGCCTATGCGCCAGTAGATGCTGTTCGGATGGTCCTGCAGCTTGCCACTGGTGAACTTGATGAAGCCGCCATCTCGGATTGGTTGACTGACAGACGAGCTTAGACCGACGACATGGCCGCGTTTCGCGAGGAGAAATCGACTTCTTTATAATCTTCTCCACCACCCCATCACTGGACGACGGGTTGGTGTCTCTAAAGACCTTTTGCGAAAAGGTCCCACGCTGTTGATTGCCACTGAGAAGTGACCCGGGTGGGTATGGTTTATGTGCTGCCGTTTCTTGGCAGGTTCAAGATGCGGGCTTCTCCTTTCTGGCTTTGGGCGCAGCGGTGCTGGCGCGGAAGCTGAAGCTGTCGTTTCCGGTTTCCAGGATGTGGCAGTGGCGGGTTAACCGATCGAGCAGCGTGGTGGTCATCTTCCTTATGCATTCGCCAAGGAACTCTTCCAAATTACCAGCATGGGCGGCACCGTTGTCGTGACTGGAAAAGCCGGCGCGCCAATTCGCACGCTTGCCGGCGGGGTGCTTGCGCCGCTGGACGAATTCGGCGGGCAGGCGCCGCACAGGCCGCTCGCCGAAAACGAAACATGGGAATGGGATTGGACAGTTCCGGATGAAGGGCCATTATCGATCATTATATCAACAAGTGACCAGCGAATTGTCGTCCTGCGTAACGGGGCCGAGGTAGGGCGCGCACGCGCCGTAATCGACGACCACGTCGGCACGCATGTTGCGACCTTGCACACCGGCAAGGACGGCATGCCCCACTGGGTGTTAACCCGTCCTATTCATGAGGCTACCGCTTCGTGTTGTTCGGACGGCGATGTGGCGGTGCCTGATTGATCAAGGCGCACGCCTCCACCGGCGTTTTTCACCGCGGCAGGAGCAATGGGCTTTTCGAGGTTGATGGACTGGGGCTCAGGGGTTCGGCGGCACCGCCGCTCTTGCTATGTGGGCGCTGGTCGCAGACTGGTGGTGATGGCCTTGAACACACCGGCATCCGGGCAAGCCGAAGCGAAGGCGACGCGGATACGCGTGGCGGTTTCGATGACGCGGGCAGCGACCTTGAGCAGGCGCAGGCGCAGCGTGGCGAACTCGGCGGTGGCGAGTGCGGTGGCTCTTGGGATTTCCTGCTGGATTCGCCACAGGAGCCAGTATGCGGCGGTGTGCAGGATGAGGCGCATCTGGTTGGCGCCCGCCGAGCGGCACGAGGTGCGATCGCTGGCGAGCTGGCTCTTGTGGCGCTTGATCAGGTTCTCGGCCTGACCGCGGGCGCAGTACAGCGTGTCGTAGATGTGCTCGGCCGAGCCTTCGGTCAGCGAGGTGACGACATAGCGGATGTCCATGCCCATCGTACTGGCCTCGATCCGGGCGACGACGCGGCGCTGGCACTTCCAGCTTTTGGCCCCGTAGCGGGTCTCGGCATAGGTGCGCAGGACCGGGTACTGGCGCTGAGCGCGTTTGACCGCACAGGCATCGGCGGCAACGACGATTTCGGGATGGGCACGCAGCACGGCGTTGGTCGGCAGACCAAATACGTAATCGACGCCGGTCGCCTCGCACAACGTCATGACCTCGGGCCGCCCATAGTGCCCGTCGCCGCGGATGGTGATGTGGGTATCGGGCCAGTGCCGCCGAAGATGGCGCACCAGGCGCCGAATGTGTCCGGCAGCCTCGGCGCCCGACGGTGTCTTGCCGGCGCGCAGCAGCATTGCCACCGGCCGACCGGTGGCGGTGTCGTAGACATGAATCGGCAGGAAGCAGCGCTCCCCGTGATGACCGTTCCAGAACGAGAGTTGCTGATAGCCGTGCACGACATCACAGGTGTCATCGATATCCAGCGTCACCGCCGCCGGCGCGGCGGGATAGCTGGCGCAGTAGATGTCGATCATCGCGGCCATCATCCTGGCCAACTCGCGCGTAGTCGGCGCATTTTCCCACCGGCTCATGGTCGGTTGGCTCGCAAGCCCCACGCCCGATCCCGGCAGCTTGCCCAGCGCCAGGCGGAAGCCCGGATCGTCGCGCAGAGCGTCGAGATCATCGGCGTCCTCATAGCCACAGCTGATCGCAAAGATGCGGGCGCGCAGGATATCGTCGAGGTGATGCACCACTCTGCCCGGGTCACGCGGATCGGAAATGCAGGCTGCAAGCCGCTGGCAGATCCCCATCGCTCGTTCGGCCTGTGCCAGCAGCAACACGCCGCCATCCGAGGTAAGCCGGCCGCCGTCGAAAGCGGCTGTGACTTTCTTGCGGCCGACTGCTGGGAATCCAAATGCGCTTGCGATATCGTTGTTCATGCGGGGGTGACCTGTGGCATTTTCTGCCCTGCGGCAGGTTCGGCTTAGACACCCAGTTCCTAATTCAGATCAGAGGCTTAGGCCACTCCCGCTAACCCTTTAGGACCGGTTTGGTGAATACGACGGGTTAATCGGCGTTCCCGGCCATGAAGGTGAAGCAAACCACGCTCTCGATGCCTTGGCACTGCAGCGCCTTCGCCTTCCGTCGGGGTTTCACGAATTGTTGAGGGACCGGATGGTTGAAGGAACGACAGTTCTCGTCACCTCTGCCAGCGTTGGCGCGCATAACAGCGGGCGCAAGATGACGCTATTGGCTGCAAACGATTAAAGGCTAAGCGCATTCGAATCCGCGTCTGGGACTGCGAATAGAGAGTTGAGCTGCCATAGTCGATTCCGACCGGAACTTTCGCTTTATCGTTTTGCAATCCTGAAAGAGGCCATTCCGACCTTGCATTTTGATGCCCTCAATAGGGCGACCGAAGAGCCGCATCTCATGACCGGAACCGGGCGCGAAGCTGATTCCCCGATTGTCCGTCGGAAACGTCCGCTCTCCTGATTTGCGCACCTGAGAGGAGACGTTTCGGAACTTCCAACATAGCGGTCATCCCTGCCGCAAAAGCGAGCGAAAGATGTGACTCGGTGCAGGTCTTTCCCAAGCATCTCAATTCGAATCCCGATCAGGATTCGAACCCACATCACGCGATTAAGCCGATTTTGGTCTGTATAAGGTTCGGCAATGCAACCTGAGATAACGAGCAGCTATGGAAAAACTGCCAGTGCCCCCATTTTTGCAATTTGATGCCCCCATATGTGCCCCCAACTGGTGCCGATTGGCCGAACATGGTTAACATACTGACTTAAAGTATGAACTTCTCTCCTTACCAGATCCGACTTTTTAACTGTCAATTCTAGTAAGAAATATTATACTTATTTTTCAATATGTTAACTGGCGGAGAGGGTGGGATTCGAAAACTTTAATTTATAGACTGATTAACAACGATTTTTTATATTTCAGCCCCCGCGTTTGCCCCCAAATATGCCCCCAAAGTTTTTGGACGTCCATGTACATTTAAGGACAGTCGGATCGCCCCAAAGGTCCTAGAAGTCTCTCGTCCGACCGTTGATCGATCGAAGGGCCGCGATGCCGACTAAGCGGATGTTCGGATTCAGAATCACGTAACTAAAAGCTTGCTTCGTTCACAAGCTCTACTGACCTCTTGGGACGCAGCGCAAAGGGCCAGCATCCTCGCTTAACTTCAGTTCGCTTCGATAGGGTGAGAGCATCGTCGATAGCGACGCACAGATAGCGAACGGTAGCGCGACAAACAGGATGAGGATTGCGCGTCAATCAGGATGAGAATGTGATTGTCGCGGCGCGTCATTTAGTGCCGATTTTAACTATCGCTGGCTAGGGCCTCGTTCTTATCCTGATTGTCGCGGATGGTCTCGAGGACTTTGGACGTGGTATAAGCGGCAGGACGTCCAGCCCCGGTGCGGCGGGCCTAAGCCGTTCGCCGGCGGTATCTTTCGACGTTCATCTCGAAAATCGTGGCGTGATGCACGAGCCTGTCGACTGCGGCGAGCGTCATTGCCGGGTCCGGGAAGACGCGGTTCCATTCGCCGAAGGGCTGGCTTGGAGAAACGACAGCTGAGCAAGCTGATGCTGAAAAAGAACGCATCGCATGAACGTAGTGCTCACAGAACTCGATGAGTACTTAGGCAGGCAGACGCTTGATCAATCTGTTCAATTCCACTGCAGTTCGAGGCGCGGGACAAAGGTTATATTGCCGACAAAGTAGGACGGCTCGAACCCGTCCTTGAACCGGAACTGCGGAATTTCAGCGAGAAAGATCTCAAGCGCCGTCTGAAGCTCGAACCGGGCAAGATGCATGCCGAGGCATTTGTGGATGCCTCCGCCAAGTGCAATGTGAGGAGCCTTACGGTCGAAGCGCACTTCGGAAGGGTTGTGGTGTTGTTCGGGATCCTGATTGGCGACAGGGGTGCAGACCGATACATATTCACCCGGCATAATTTTCTGACCATGTATTTCCAGTTCGCGCGTGGCGATGCGGAATGCCGTAACTGGACCATAAACCCGCAGGAACTCCTCGACCGCCAGGACAATCTTGTCCGGATTTTCTCGTAGTTCCTTCTGCTGATCGGGGTGGCGTGCGAGATGACAGAAGATGTTGCCAAGCATCGTCGTAACCGTGTCGAGGCCGCCGAGGAACAGGTTGAAGCAGTGGCCAAGCACTTCCTCGTCGTTCCATTTACGGCCATCGTCGACCTCGAAATCGAAGATGCGGGTGATGTAATCGTCTCGTGGATTGGCACGGCGGTCGGCGATTTCGCCGCGAAGATAATCGACCACCTGCCCTACCGCGGCGACACGCACTTCCCAGTCATTGGTGTGCAGCATGTCCTTTTCCCAGACGAGGAATTCGGCCATCCGATCCTGCGGCAAACCCAGAAGATCGAGCACGATGAAGATCGGGAAGCGTTCCGAAAACTCTTTGACGAAGTCGCAGGACCCGCGGCCCTTAAATACATCGATAAGGTCATGCGCGCGGCGACGCAGATCGTCCTTCATTGCCGCCATCTTCTGCGGCGAGAATTGGGGGTTGAGCGCCTTTCGATAGAAGTTGTGGCTCGGCGGATCAATTTCCGTAGGCACCACCAGCCAGTTTTCATCGATGCTTTGCGACCACTGCCCCATCCCGTTCTTGGTAAAATTTTCGGGATCGCGCAGAAGTGCCATCGTGTCTTGATAGCCGGTAAGTAGCCATCCCGGCTTGTCGCCGGGGAAAATGTTCGTGACATAGGTGATTGGCCCCAGAGACTTGTGCATTTCGGGGATCATCTTTTCCTGTGGGCAGTCCTTGACTTCCTCACGTGCGAAAAACGGAAGGCGCATCGCCTTTTTGGCGGGTACATGGGCCGGGATTTCCTGGGTTGCAGCGCTAGCCATCCGAGTTCTCCACCATTCTTGTTTTGTTGCCGCCGCTTCGGGTCATCGATAACCCTGCCGACATCTTGCGGGCCTGCGCGACTGAAGATTGACGCGTCCTATAGCGGCCGACGATGTGCCCTCACGCCCCAGGTAAAAACCTCTCTTAAGATAGGTATGCGCAGCCGAACCACATCGTGCCGTTGCACCAACATCGTCGTTCAGCCCCAACAGCAACCGGCCATCGGGTAGGTTGCATACCATCTAAGGGCACGCACTTTCCGCGATAAGCAGGAGCGGCATACGGAGAGGATGATGGATCGCCTAAAAGGTAAGGTCGCGATCGTGACCGGCGGTGGCAGCGGAATCGGCGATGCCAGCGCCACGATGTTCGCTTCGGAAGGCGCGACCGTCGTTGTCGCCGACATCGTCGCGGAAAGTGCAAGGCGCGTTGCCGATAGGATCGTTGCCAACGGCGGTCAGGCGATGGCGATGACGGTGGACATCAGTGATACCGAAGCTGCCAAGACTATGATCGATACAACCGTTTCGCAATTTGGGCGGGTCGACGTCTTGTTCAACAACGCCCTGTTCGTGAACTCCGAAATGGCGATGCGCGATGCCGACTTTCTGGCCTTCGACCCGGAGATATTTCTCGCCAATCTAAGGGTGAACGTGATCGGCGCGGTGATGGCCAGCAAGTTCGCCATTCCCTATATGCTGGAACAGGGCGGCGGATCCATCATCGCGACGTCGTCGGGCAGTTCGCTCGGCGGAGACGTCACGGCGTACAGCTACGGATCGTCAAAGGCCGCGTTGAACTGGTTCGTTCAGGCAATCGCCGCGACTTATGGCAAACAAGGGATCCGAAGCAACGCAATCTTGCCTGGCCCTACCCAGACCCCGTCCAAGATAAAATGGTCCACGCCCGAAATGGACGAGGCTTTCATGGATGTACTCAATACACCTTTCATCGGGGAGTCAGAGGATATTGCCGCCATGGCGCTTTTCCTCGCCTCCGACGAGTCGAGATATGTCAATGGACAGCTCTATTCGGTGGACGGCGGCCAGAGCTGCACCGTTCCTTTCATAAGCGTTACACGCAAGATGCAGGCAAAGGCCTGAAACCGGGAGATCGCCTCATGGGCAAGAAGCAGGAAGACTATGTCCGCGAATTCCACGCCGCATGGGGCGATGGCACGGCGGAAACCAAGCCCGACATCGATAAGATCCTGTCGATGATGTCCGATGATGCCGAGTGGCAACTATGGGTGCCGGGGGGACCGGTCATCAAAGGACAGGAAGCGCTTCGAAAGGAGATCGAGCAGCAAAGTAGAGTCGCCACGCATAATAAATGCAACGAAGTCAACATCTTGTCTAACGAACGCATGGTGATGCAGGAACGTTCGGATACCGCCTATATCATGGGAAATTGGTGCCCGCACCAGATGGTCGCGATCTACGAATTCGACGACGATGGCAAGATCGCGAAGTGGCGCGAGTATCTCGACATGGCCGATCTGACGAAGAAGATGGGCGTGAGTCAGGATTTTGCCGGAACCGACGAACTTTCTGCCTAGGTTCGTCATGATACGGCGCCGGCATGAACGCTAAGCTGCAGCGAATTGTGCCGGATTGCCCAGCTTATCCAAGGACCCAGCGACATGAGCTCTACGCATGGCGATCCGGCCTACAGTGATGACGCATTGGCGCGCATTCACCTTGTGGTGGAGGAGGCAGTCGGCGGTCGCATTGTTTCCTCCCAGCGGCAAGTCCGCTGGCGGCCTGCGTGGTTTGTGACGGTCGAGAAGGAAGGAGCGACCGAGACCATCCACCTCCGCGGAGACCGGGGCGGCAATGTCGCGATCTTTCCGGACCTGAAGCGGGAGGCCGACATAATCGAGGTGCTCTATGATCACGGCATCCCCGTGCCGCAGGTCTATGCTTATGTCGCTGACCCGCCATGCATTGTTATGGAATCGATCAAGGGCACACGGGACCTATCCGATTTGACCGACGATGAGAAACGCAACGTCGGACGTGAATACATGCAGGCCGTGGCCGCCATGCACGCCCTGCCCCTTGAGCCATTTGTCGCTATCGGTATGGACCGACCGGAAGACGCTCAAGCCATCGCTTTGGTTGGGCTTGAGGCATATATGCCGCAGTACAGGCGCACGAAAGCACGGCCCGAGCCGCTGCTCGAGTTCGTCATCCAGTGGATCCGCCGCAACGTCCCTCGCCACCGCGACAAGGCCAGCTTTATCCAGTTCGATTCGGGCCAGTTTCTTGTCGAGGACGGCAAGATGACCAAGCTCTACGATTTCGAATTCAGCATGATCGGCGACCCCATGGTCGACCTTGCCACAATGGGCATGCGCAATACCATTGAGCCGTTAGGCGCACCGCTGCCCGAACTCGTGCGATATTACGAGGAAGCGAGCGGACAGCCGGTGGATCACGACGCGATCCTTTTCCATGTGCTTCAGTTCTCGCTGCTCGGTACGATGCAGTTCACCGGCACGGTGGCAAGCCCTGAACCGGCTGATCCCCACTCCGTCTACCTGCAGTTCGATCTCGCCCTGCGCCGTTCGATCCTGTTGGCCCTGTCGAAGCTCGCCGACGTTCCCTTGCCGGATCTCCCCGAACTTCCAGGGCGCAAGGGCGATCATGCTGCCTTGATGGCCAAGCTTGCCGATACAGTCGGCTCGATCACCCCGTCGGATGAGCTCGCGGGGTCCCAAAGGGCTCAAGCCCTCGAACTTGTGGAGTGGGCGGAGCGTGCTGATGCCTACGGGGCGGAGGTCGTCAGGCAGGATATTGCCGATGTAACGCAGTTGTTGGGAGAAGACTTCGCCGACTGGCCCAGCGCAGAGGCTGCGCTGGAACATCGCGTTCTGGAAGCCGGACCTGATCAAGACATGGCGCTGATCCAACTGATAGCCCGGATCGAGGGACGGCGGCTTCAAGTGTTCGGGCCGACTTCCATCGGCGAAGCTGCGCTGAACGTTCGACTGCCGCAGACCCGCTGATGCTGGCAGCGATCATCAGTGAATTGGGCGGCGATCCGGTAATCAGAGAGTTTCCGGCTCCCCCCGCGCAGCCGGGCACCTCGATTGTGCGCGTTCTTGCGGCCGGGTTACAGCCGACCGACATCATGCGGTCGAAGGGCGACTATAATCCGCCCAGTCCCCCCTATGTTATCGGAGGCGAAGGCGTCGGTTTTCTTGAGTACGGTCGACGCGTTTATTTCGGGCACTCGATCGCGGGCTATGGCTCGGCCTGCGAGTGGACTGCAGTAGCTGACGAGGAAATCTGGCCGTTGCCCGAAGATGTCCAAGCAGAGCAGGCTATTTCGCTAGCCATTTCGGGAACCGGCGCGCTGATCCCCCTCCAAGAGGCCAAGGTGAAGCCCGGGGAAACCGTACTGGTGCTGGGCGCAACCGGCCCGCTTGGCCAGATCGCATTGCAAGTGGCGAGGCAACTGGGTGCAGGGCGAGTTGTGGGCGCGGGACGTAGCGCCGATGCGCTGTCCATCCTGATCGACCGCGGTATCGCCGACGCGGTCGTCCAAATAGGAACCGGGAATGACGACGCCGCACTGAGCGTTGCCGGTCCATTTGAAATTGTTCTCGACTGCGTATTCGGCGCTCCTGCCCAAGCGGCGGTGCGCGCGATGGCGGCGGGAGGGCGCATGATGAGCATCGGCGTCGGAGCCGGCATGCACCTCAACGTCTCGCTGGCCGAACTGGTCGGCAAGTCGGTTCACGGAATTGGCACCGGGCAGAGACCGGTCGCCGAGCGCCGCGCCGCTTTCGACCGTTTGATTGCATGGCATCGAGAAGGAAAGCTTTCGGTGTCAATTCGGTCATTCCCACTCGAACGCATTGCCGAAGCCTGGGCGCTGCTGAGTGACAGTTCTCACGGCAAGGTGGTGCTGCATGTGGACCAAGCCTCCCGATCGCACAGCAATTCCATCGCCCAATAAACAGGAATAACCCCATGCCTGGGCCGAATTGAAGCCCCACGGTGTCGATGTGCTGGCTCTCCTTTTTCGGATCGCCGATACGCCCAAGCTGCGCGAGACGCTGCCCGCAAGAACATTCCAATAGAAGCTACAGGTGCTGTAGCTCCAGAGCGCCTGACGTACCAGGCGATCCGCGCCCTTCCCGACGTAACTGTCTACAATTTCGACGATGATGGCGCCGATTGATCGTGCCGGGGACAACCCCTCCCCCCGATAGGTCAGAATGGTAGCCGCCCCGTGCACATCAAACCCAAGGCGGCGATAGCGACCGCCAAAGGGAGGTATCGATGCGCATCAGGACCCTATCCACTCGCACTGTCGTTTCCGTTCTGCTTTCGACCACTATCGCCGCCCAAGGGGCTTTCGCGCAAGACGCGACGGTGGACGATCAGGCAAGGGACGACGACAGCTCTGCCAAAGAATTAGGATACGGGGACGAGATCGTCGTTACCGCTCGCCGTACCGAAGAGGACATCCAGTCGGTACCCGTGTCAGTCACGGCATTTAATGCCGATACCCTGCGCAGCGCCACGATCCGCGACACACAGGATCTGCTGGTTAAAACCCCTGGCATATTTCTTGCCGGTTCGGGAGGGCGCGAAAACACCAACTTTTCGATCCGCGGTCAATCAAAGGCGCTCGCGGGGAACAGCGCGCCGGGGGTAATCAGCTATTTCGCCGAGGTGCCCGCGCCAACGCTTGGGTCCAGCATCCCGACTTACGACCTCTCGTCGGTGCAGGTGCTGAAGGGCCCTCAGGGCACCTTGTTCGGCCGTAACACTACCGGCGGCGCGATCCTCTATTACCCGACAGCTCCGAATTACGACATCGGCGGCTACGTGACCGCGACTTACGGTAACTACGATTCGCGCATCCTGGAAGGCGCTCTGAACATTCCGGTGGTCGCCGACATCGCCGCGTTGCGCGTGGCGGGGCAGTACCAGAAGCGTGACGGGTGGACGAAGAACATCGGCATCGGCGACGATGCCGACGATTTAAACTCGCGCGCATTCCGCGCGTCCCTCCTGCTCGAACCTTTTGACGGATTCAGCAACACTACGATTTTCGATTACTACCGCAACCGTTCCACCGGCGGCGCGTCGGTGCTCTACAACGTACTGGATGGACCCAACGCGCTGACCGCCACTGGTACACTGGCGGCCGCACAAGAGCAGTTGGCTCTGCAAGAGGCTCGCGGGCCGCGGGTTATCAATTCGGATGTCGATGCCTTCGAACGCGTAAAGCGGATCGGCGTGACCAACCGGACGGAAGTCGAATTTGGACCTGACGTCAGTTTCGTGAACATCTTCGGGTACCGCAGTACCGATGTCGACTATTTCTCCAGTGTCGATGGCCTGCCAACTCTTATTTCGGACGGCTCAGGCGCAATTCCGGCCGGACTTCCCGTTACCGTGGTCGGGGGGCGACAAACGTCTGACGTCGAACAGTTCTCCAACGAGGTGCAGTTCAAGGGCAAGCTGATCGACGACCGGTTGGACTGGCTGGTTGGCGGTTTCTATCTGAAAAGCAAGCCGGTCGGGCCGAGCGGATCCTATATTCCCGTGTTTATCCTTCCGGGCATTACGGACGCGCCATTCAACTACAGCTTCTACACAGAAGAGAGCAAGGCGCTCTTCGCCAATCTCGGCCTGTCGCTGGATGGTGTGACAGATGGGCTGCGTCTCAACGCGGGGTTCCGGTACACTTGGGACGACATCGAGGCTTGCGTCGGCGGCGGCACCACGAACCAGCCGGAAGTCTCTCCGGCGGAATGCCGTACCGGAACGAGCGATATCGTCAATTCAAGTATCAACAAGACCTCGTCCAAGGCACCGACGTGGACGCTGGGTCTGGATTGGCAGATCGACCCGGATCTATTTTTATATGTAGTCACCCGCCGCGGTTACCGCGCAGGCGGCATTAACACGCCAACACTTGCGGGGCTCCTGACGCCTTACCAGTCCTTTGCGCCGGAAAAAGTTACTGACCTCGAAGCGGGCGTTCGTTCCGATTTCGAAGCGGGAAACCTGCGCGTCCGACTGAACGCGTCACCCTTTATCGGTTGGTACGACAACGTACAGGTGCCGATTTCCGGCCTGAATACCAATGCCGCATGCGGTACCGGGCCGGGTGGAACCAATCCCCCCTTCTCTTCGCCGGATGGCGATTGCGATGCCTCTAACGACCCCAGTGGCGGCACGTTGCTAGTTAATGCGGGCAAGACACGTGTGGCAGGTATCGACCTGTCGGCTCGGGCCGCGCCCAGCCGGTCCCTCTCCTTCGATATCGGAGCCACATTCCTCGACCTGAAGTCGCGCTCGCTTACCGTCGAGCCATTTCTCGCCGCCTATCTCGCTACCCCGGAAGTGCCTTTCAACCTTGTGCCGACGACCACGGTGACCGCCGGTTTAGACTGGACCCTGCCGGTTCCGGACGCGTTCGGCACGTTCAAGTTGGGGGCAGACTACTACCACTCCAGCAAGGTAAGCTCCTCTGACGCGATCCTGCCTGCCTATGACCTCGTAAACGCCCGTCTGGACGTTGAACGCATTGCCGGTAGCTCGATCGATGCCGCGTTCTTCATGCGAAATGTCTTCGACAAGGACTATCTGGCCTCTTCAAACGTCGGATCGAACGCGCTGGGGATCAATAGCGGGTTCTATGGCGCGCCCCGCACGTATGGTGTCGAACTGCGGGTTTCCTTCGGAAATTAGCATCGCTTGGCCTAGGCGTACGGTTGCTATTGCAACGCCCGCCCAGGTTCTCGCAGGAATCGAACGCAGTGATGTGCCTTTCTTAAGAAAGGTTCATCGCCGCTCGGTGCCATCCATCCTGAATAAAAATTAAGAATACGACCGCGATTTGCACCGGCGAGCGCGATGCCGGCTTGAGTAGTTTGGAGTGGAGTGTCCAATGAATAGAGAGATGGAACCGCATATACGCGCGATCTATAGCGAGTGGAATTCCAAGAACCTTGGCGGCGTGTTAGCTGCATTCGAGGCTTTGGGTCCTGGCGGCTTCACGGTCGAATATGTCGGCAGCGAACCCATTGAAGGCACAGCGGCTGTCCAAGAGATGTGGGAAACATACGGCCCAAGCTGCACAACCGAACTCGTGCATTTGCTGGTCAACGGCAACGAAGCCGCGGCCTTGGTGCATAACATCATTGCAGGCGAGACGGGCCAAACGGTTCTGCCCAGCATCGAAACCTATCATACCGACAGGGATAGTCTGCGCGTAAGATATTTCCACAGGGATCCCGCGAAGTGAGTGCCCAAGGAAAGCGAACGACAGGCGAACTTCGATGAAATCCGGAGAGCCACCTCAGTCGGCGGCCCCTTCCCCCGCATATAGCTGGTGCGTTCTTGCCATTTTGACGGCGGTTCAGACGACCCATGGCATCGACCGGGCAATCATCGGCCTGATCCTTGAACCGATGGGTAGGGAGTTCGGATTGAGCGATGGCCGGCTCGGCGTTCTTGCGGGATTTGCATATGGCATTTTCTTTGCGATGGCCGCGATTCCGTTCGGCGTCGCGGTCGATCGCTTCAATCGGCGCAATATCATGGCCGCCGCGTTGACCATCTGGAGCGCCTCGACCGCGTTATGTGGTCTTGCGGTCGGATTTTGGTCGATGTTCGCCAGCAGGGCCGTGGTTGGGGTTTCTGAAGCGGCCGGATCACCCACGGGTATTTCCATCCTGAGCGATTATTTCGACAAGAACCGCCGCGCTACCGCAATCGGCATCTGGTATCTCAGTTCGGGTGTTGGTTTGGCGATAGCCTTCGTCGCGGGCGGCGCGATCGTACAGAATTTCGGGTGGCGCTGGGCATTCATCGCGGCTGGTATTCCCGGGATCCTGCTGGCACCGGTCCTGCTGTTCGGCGTGCGCGAACCGGTGCGTGGGGGCATGGACGCCAGCGAAGATCCGGCCAGCAACGAACTTGCGTCGGAGGCCGGTCTGCGTTCCCGCGTTGGCGAATTGCTGGCGCGACCGGGACTTGCCCATTGCATCTTCGCAATCATCCTGATCGCCACCGGCATCTATGGGATGAGTACATGGCTGACGACATTTCTCATTCGTGTGCATGGCTTTCCGATTGCCGATGCGGGACTGCTCATCGCGATATCATATGGGGTGCTCGGTTCGGCGGGCGGCCTTGCAGCTGGATGGGCGGTGGATCAGCTGAACCGGCATAAAGGCGGTTTCAATCCCGTGCGGACCGCTCTGTTCGGGGCGATGATCCCCTTTGCCACCGCGCTCACGGGACTTGGAACGGTGTATTTCGGCAATCTGGCGCAGGTCATCGCGGCCATGCTGATGTGCGGCTTCTTCAGCGCATCCTATAACGGGCCGGTCTATTCCGTGATCGTACACCAGGCCGGACCGCGCCTGCGCGGTTTGGCTGTATCGCTGGTGCAACTGGGGGCCAACCTTATCGGGGTGGGCGCCGGCACATATCTGATTGGCGCCGTAAGTGAAGCGGTAGGCGGGACGAGAGGCGTTGCTTGGGGCATCGGTTTTGCGATGATCTTCGTAGCTTGGGGGGGATTGCACCTTCTGCTGGCTACGCGGTCCATCCGGATCGGACAACAGGGCACGGAATTGCCTGTGGCAGATTAGCAGGTTCCGCAAGGGGGAAGGGAAACATGCGAGAATTTCTTCCCGAGATCGGTGACCCGCTAGACGATTTCTACAAGCGTCAATTGACGCTCCTGGGGAAGACCAAGACCGTGTATGTGGCCGGAAGCAGTCCCGCCGTGATCGTGATCTCCGAAATTCCCGGGATCACACTCTATGTGGCGCGTTTTGCTCGCTGGGTCCGCGATGCGGGGCTGACCGTGTACATGCCCTCCTTGTTCGGACGCGACGGTGAGATGCCCGGCGCCGGTAAGGCCATGTTGACCGTGGCGCGCGCCTGCATCAGCCGCGAGTTCACGCAAATCCCCCCCAATGACCAATAAAAAAGGGTCCCCACCTTAAGATAGGTCAACGCCGAGACATTCGACCTATCTACCACCGCAACAGACACAGAAATCTTAATTCCATGGGAGATGGTCAATGAGTAAATTACTTCATCCTGCTCTGTTGGCGTCTAGCGCCGCCCTTGCAATCGCGCTTCCCGCGCACGCGCAGGACATTGAAAATCAGGACATTGCCGAGGTGCAACTCGCCGAATCTGCACCCGCAGGGCAAGGCGAAATCATTGTAACCGCGCGCCGTACCGCTGAACGACTGCAAGACGTGCCAGTTGCTGTGACGGCGTTCGACGATCAGGCGCTGGAACGCAGCACCGTGCAGGAACTGGCCGAAGTCAGATCGATCGCATCGGGTCTGAACTTCAATTCCGAAGGCGGCAAGAGCACGACCAACGTCAGCCTTCGCGGCATCGGGCAGCTTCCCGTCGGACTCACGACACCCGGCGTGGTCACCTATTTCAACAATATCGCGATCCCCAGCCTCGGCTCGAGCATCCCGACATACGACATCGCGAATATCCAGGTTTTGAAAGGGCCACAGGGAACGCTTTTCGGGAAATCGACGCTTGGCGGCGCGATCCTTGTCAACACTGCGCAGCCGGACCTGTACGACTTCGAAGGCTATGTCCGTGGCACCTATGGCCGGTATGATTATCGCGCTCTGGAAGGCGCGCTCAATATCCCGATCATCCCCGGCTCCGTCGCACTGCGCGTCGCGGGGCAGATTCGCCGGCAGGATGAACGAATTCGTTCACTCGACGCCGATTTCTTCGCCCTTCCAGAGGTTCAGGCGCTGGGGGTCACCGACCCGAATGCAGACAGCTACCCAGGGTTCGATAACATCAAGAATGACAGCGTCCGCGCTTCGCTGACGATCCAGCCGACCGATGGAATTTCGAATACCACCGTGGTCGAATATTTTAAAGCGGATGAACGAGCGGCAGGCCTGTTTCTTTACAAGGCCGACTTCGCGCCATTCCAGAACACGGCCTTCCTGCCCCTGATGGGTGATCCGGCCCGGGCAGCTACTGCTGTCGCTCTCGCTGATCTGGCAGCCGACTACGCTCAAGAAAATCCGCGCGGGGCATTTGATGGCGGCATCAACGGCGGCCGCGCCTATCGCAAGTCGATCGCTGTCGTGAACACGACCGATGTGGATTTGAGCGATAGCCTTTCGATCCGCAACATCTTCGGTTATCGCAAAAATACAAACGATCAAGGGATCAACACGGGCGCCGTGCCGATCCTCGACCAAGGCGGATTTTCCAATCCGTTTCTGGGTGGGCTCGTCACCCAACCGTTTATCGTTTATTATGCCGAACAGCGCTATGTGCGCGACTATATCGATAACGACCTTCAGCTCATCTACGATAGTGACAGCGGCTTCAACGGGATTCTCGGCGCATATTACAGCGTCGATGGTCCGGCCGGTCCTTCAGGCGATCAGTTCACCACCTTCTCTTCGCTGGGCCGCATTCCGCCCACGACGACGCACGTCAAGAACCAGAGCTTTGCGATCTACAGCCAGTTCACGATTCCGCTTAGCGAAAAGCTGAATTTCAACGTCGGTGGTCGCTACAGCTGGGACAAGGCACAGTTCTGCTATAATCCGGGCAACGCGGCGACGTTTGAATCGGTTTCTTTCGACGAGTGTAAGCAGAATATTGCGGACCGTGTCGGCACGCCGACCGAATTCAGCGATGGTTTCGGTCGCTCCTCGGTAAAGGACGATTATCCCACCTGGACCGTCGGTTTCGACTATAAGGTGAATCCAGACTTCATGGTCTATATTACCAGCCGTCGCGGCGTCCGTCCGAAGAACCTGAACTTCCCGCTGTTCGAATCCGATCCGGTGACCTGTCCTTCGGGGAACTATTCGACATCCTGTGTCGATCTTACCGGGTACCAGACGATCAAGCAGGAACGCGTGACCGACGTGGAAATCGGCGAGAAGCTGAATTTCAATCTCGGCGGCGGGCGCGGCCGGATCAACGTGGCTGCGTTCTATTCGAAGTATGAGAATGCAACGCAGTTCCTGTCGAATTCGGGCAATTTTACCTTCCCACGTGGAACACTGGATGCGCCGCCGTCGTCGCTCATCATCAACGCCGCCGACCTCAGCATCTATGGTGTGGAGATCGACGCCAGCGTCTCGCCCGACAGCAACTTCACCCTCGGTTTCAACGGCGCGATAACCCAGACTGACATCGACAAGCAGTTGCCAGTAAACACCAATGGAGAACTTGGACCCAATGTGGGCTCTTTTGGCAGGGGGCAGATCAACAAGCTGACCCCGACATTCGCCGGTACGTTCAGCGCAAGCTGGATCGCACCGGTCAAGCCGGCAGATGCTGACCTGATCTTTAGCGGAGATCTCTATATGACCGCCGATTACGGCGGGCAGCAGGGTTTCCAGCTGGAAGGCTATTCGCTGGCCAATGGCCGCATTGACCTGAAGGGTATCGGCGGTTCCGGCTTCGACCTTGGGTTCTATCTCAAGAACATGTTCGATGTTGAATATCAGGCCGGCGTTTCCGTGATTCTGCCTGCTGCACCTTACAACAGCCTCTATCTGGGGCCGCCGCGCACATGGGGCGTGGAAGCCAAGTACAGCTTCTGATCACTGACATGTAAGCGGTCCGGCTTTAAGCGGACCGGCAGGGGGGCGGACTTCGGTTCGCTCCCTTTCTTTCTGGAAAATCGACTTCCCAAAGCGGCAATATCTTTGTGCTAGTGCGCGCTCGGCGCAAGCGGTTCAGAACATGTCCCGCTGAAACTACCAACGGGGGACTCTTCTGGCGCAAGCACTCACCGCCCCGGCCTCGATCACGTTCTCGCGAGCCGTAAAACGCATAAAAGGCCGCCATTCGGCGACCTTTCAGCAAGAGCCAGCGTTAGGTCACTAAACCGGCCATGCCCATTTACACCGCCGGTCTAGTGAGCCGTGTTAAATTGTCGCAATCGAGGGATGCTGCCCAGCCCAGGGCTGAATCCGGGAAAAAGCATGGGCCGCCGCGAATACTTCCGCGTCGGCCAGCCTCGGCCCGATGATCTGCAGTCCGACGGGCATGCCGTCGACGAACCCACATGGCACCGATGCCGCAGGCAAGCCCAGCACATTGGCTATATATGTGTAGTTGGTGCTTATGTGGTCGATCGAGTATTTGTCAGTGTAGGGCTGGTCCCATTCACCATCCGGGATCAACGGAGCAATCATCCCGACCGTAGGCGTGCATATGAAATCATGGCGCTCGAACACCGTATCAATCCAACGCACCAGTTCTGCCCGCGTCTCGAACAGCCGCATATAATCGTCAGCCGAAAACAGCTCTCCACCCATCGCTTTGATCTGGGCAAGCATGGCCTTCACCGGCGGCGTGAAAAGCGCCTGCTTTTCAGCACTGAAGCCAAGCAGCCGGCCCGTGCGTCGATAGGAATATTCATTCATCCCGATGAACACGGGCCAGGCCGCGGAATCGGGCAGCGTAACGTCCGCGACTTCGACATTTGCGCCTGCGGTAGAGAACAGCCTGACAGCTTTCTCCGCCACATCGATGGCGCGCGGATCGCCGCCGGTAACGACGCCCCAGTCCCGGCTCCACCCAATCCGCTTTCCGGCCACACCGGCGCCAAGCGCAGACACAAGGTCTGGCGACGGCTCGTCGATGGCGCTTGGGTCGCGCGCATCGCGGCCTGCCAGCACCTGCATTATGATGGCGCCGTCGCGGACATCCTGCGTGATGGGACCCGCCGACGACATGTGGACGCTTACCGGACTGCGCGAAGGAATGCGCCCGGCACTGGGCTGGAACCCGAACACGCCATTCAGTGCTGCAGGTATTCTTGTCGACCCGCCTCCATCGCTGCCGATGGCAAAGGGCGTAATTCCGGCAGCAACGGATGCGGCGGCACCCCCGCTTGACGCGCCGGAAATACGCTTGCGATCCCATGGATTGAGCGTTTCGCCGGCAAGGAGCGTTTTCGTCCGCGGGAAAGTTGCGAATTCTGGCGCATTCGTCTTGCCCACGATGATGGCCCCTGCATTGCGGAGGCGTTCGACAAGGATCTCGTCAACGGTAGGGACAAGGTCCTTCATCGCCATCGACCCCTGTGTGGTGACGAGGCCTTTGGTCGCGTAAAGATCCTTGATTGAGATCGGGATTCCGTGAAGCGGACCCAGCGTGTCGCCGTTCGATATCGCCTTTTCGGCCAATGCGGCCTGCGCAAGCGCGCCTTCGCGATCGACGGTTATGTATGCGTGGATAAGTGGATCGATACGGTCGATCCGATCAAGAAAATAGCGCGTCAGTTCGACCGGCGACAGCGACTTGTCGGCCATCATTTCCCGAAGCTGCCATGCCGGCGTCCAGGCCAGGCTTTGCTCTGTTCTCATTAAGCCCGTTGCCTTACCCAGTGCGGCCGTTGAACTGGAAAGTGCCAAGGCACCGGTCCCGGCGGCCAGACCGTGAAGCGCTTTGCGGCGGGTGAGATGTGCGGGCAGCTTACGCATGATTTCTCCGAGCAATGAGCGACGAGCGGGAGACGCATCGCAATCCGAGCTATTTAGCGAGGCACCCGTTCGACTTCGAAGCACATCGATCGACAGGTCATCGCAATGAACAGCTGTTGTTTTGTCAGAGAGTTCGGATAGCCTTTCCTGTCGACAGGCAGGGCGATTGTTAAAAGGGCGGTATCGCGGAATTTTTCGGCAGCTCTGTTCCTATCGCTCGGAAGGTAAAGGATCGGGAGGCCTCTGTAGAATAAGGCCAACTACGGGGCGGCATGGACCTTCCACGAGTCGAGAGGCAAACAGTGATCGAAGCGAAATCATTGAGAGATGCACTGGGTAATTTCGCTACCGGTGTGACCATCGTGACAACCAGCCACGACGGGCGAAATGTCGGGCTGACTGCGAACAGTTTCAATTCCGTGTCACTCGATCCGCCTCTTGTGCTGTGGAGCCTGGCGAAGAAGTCGTCAAACATCGAGGCGTTCACGAGTGTCGATGCCTTCGCAGTACATATTCTCGGGGCCGATCAGGAAGCGCTATCGAACCGGTTTGCCACTCCCGGGATCGACAAGTTCGAGGGAGTGGAGTTCGAAACGAGCGCAGGTGGGGTTCCTCTCCTGCAAGATTGTGCTGCGCGCTTCGAATGCCGGACGGCCTATCGATACGATGGCGGCGATCACATCATTTTTGTCGGCGAAGTCCTGGATCTCGAGCAGTCGGAGAAGGAACCTCTGTTGTTCCACCGCGGGAAATATGCGCGCAAGACGTTCCCCGGCGGCGGCGACGGCCAAAATCGCCGCGATCTCAACTATCTTATCGCGCGCGCCTATTTCATGCTCACCGATGATGTCCGGCTCGAGGCTAGCGGTCTTGGCCTGTCTCAGGTCGATCACTATGCGCTCTCGGTACTGATGCAGGGTGGCCCGGCTACTGTCGAGGAGGTCAACTCCATGCTGGACGCATCAGGCTGGCAATGGAGGGAAGACGATATTCAAAGGCTGGTGGCCGAAGGGTATATCGAGCTGTCAGAGGATGCGAGCATCGCTCTGACAAAAGCCGGTCGCGAGACAATGATCGGACTTTTCGCGAAGGCCAAGGCGATGGAGGCTGGCGCCCAGAAAGCGTTCTCTGCTGGGGAACTGGATCAGTTGCGATCGCTGCTGTCTCTGCTTCTCGACACGCTCGACCACCACGGAGATAACCGCTCGACCCAGCATCTTGAAGTGATGAATGCGCTGCAGACCGATCAGGACGACTAGTCGGACGACCGGCGTGTCAGCGTCACGGCGCTGGCTTCGATCCGAGTTCGTTTCCTGTCAGGTTGGACCTGACGCAGGGGCTCGGTCTGGCGGAGACTGGTAAGTGCTTCGCGCGTAAGAAGCTGGTAGTCCCCGTCACCATCGTTGCGCCATGAAACTTCCTCGCCCGCTAAGGTGCGGACAATACGCGCTGGAATACCCATAAGGACGCTGCGCTGGGGTACTTCCATGCCATGCGGAACGAACGACATGGCCGCCACCAGGCATTCGGGGGCGAGGATCGCTGCATCCAGAACGACCGAATTGATCCCGACGAGACAGTTCTCGCCAATCTCGCAGCCGTGAACTACGGCGCCGTGGGCGATAGTGGCGCCGCGCTTGATCACCGTGTCCCTTTCGGTGGACACATGGATCGTGGCATTATCCTGTATGCTGGCGTCCCGCTCGACGATGATCCGCCCGAAATCGGCCCGCAGGCTTGCACCGGGTCCGATATAGCAGCCCGGCCCCACAATCACATCGCCGATCAGCGATGCCAGCGGATGGAGGTAGCTGGCGGCATCCACCACCGGCCGCAGGCCCTGGAATTCGTAACACGGCATCGTGCAGCATCCTCTTGCGGTGGCGATCTGCTCTCGGGGTGAACTCGCGAGGAATTCGCAAGTGGGGAGGCCGATGTACCATCAATCGCTATCGATCTCTTGTTCTCCCACGATCGACAGACCATAGCCTTCAAGTGCTACGAGCTGGTCATGAGGATCATGTCCCTGACGCCTAGCTCAGCAGGGATCTGCACGCCATTGCCGTAATTGCGCTGTTCAGTGTTATCACCTGCCAGTGCCAGTGGGCAGGCCCACGTTAGTTCATCTTGCGCTCGTCCAGTCCGATTCCGCGACCGATGATTTCCAACATGATTTCGCTTGTGCCCGCGAAAATGCGGCTGATGCGCGCATCGGTGTACATGCGGCTGATACGGTATTCTTCCATATACCCCGCGCCGCCATGCAATTGCACGCAGATGTCCATGACGCGCCCTTCCAGCTCGCTGGTCAGAAGCTTTGCCGCCGAGGCATCTTCGGCAGTCAGCTTCTTGTCATTGAGCAACATGACGCATTGATCGACATAGGTCTGCGCCATGTCGAGTTCGGCGCGCATCTGGGCCATCTTGAACCGCGTATTCTGGAACGCCCCGATCGGCTTGCCGAAGGCCCGGCGTTCCTTCACATAATCGAGCGTGAGGTCGAACGCCGTCTGCGCGGTCGCCATGAAACCTATGGCCGCGATCAGCCTTTCCTGCGCCAGCATCCGGGCGAGATATTTGAAACCCTGCCCGGCCTCGCCGATCAGGTTTGCCTGCGGCACCTTCACATCGTTGAAGAACAGCTCTGCCGTGTCCTGGGACTTCAGCCCCATCTTGTCGAGCTTGCGGCCCCGTTCGAACCCTTCCATGCCACGCTCGACAAGGAACAGGCTGATGCCATGCGGCTTGTCGGGATCGGTGCGCGCCGCCACGACTATCAGATCGCCGAGGATGCCGTTGGAGATATAGGTCTTGGCCCCGTTCAATACCCAGTGATCGCCATTTTCGACCGCACGGGTCTTCATGCCGGCAAGATCGCTGCCGGTCGAAGGTTCGGTCATGGCTACCGCCAGGACCGTCTCGCCCGACACGATTCCGGGCATGAAGCGATCCCGCTGCTCATCATTGCAGAGCTTGTGGATGTACGGCGCAACAAGATCACTATGCAGGTTGATGTAGAACCCGATGTCGCCATAACGCATGTTCTCTTCGATGATGATCTGGTCGAAACGGAGATCCTCGATCCCCGCACCACCATATTTCTCATCCGCGAACACGCATAGCAGGCCCTGCTCGCCAGCCTTGAGATAGACTTCGCGGTCTACAATTCCGGCTTCGCGCCAGCGGTCAGCATGGGGCCCCACTTCCGTTTGCATGAACTTGCGAACGCTGTCGCGAAACTGCTCGTGCTCGGGTTCGAAGATAGTACGCTGCATCGGTGCTCAGCCTGTCTTGATCGGCGGGTAGAAGGCGGTGTTCGCGGCCGCCCGGTCCTGCAACCATTTCGAAGGAGCAAAACGGGCGCCGTAATTGTCCGCCAGCCTGCTGGCATCCTTCACGAATTCGGCAACCCCGATCGTGTCGATGTAGCTGAGCGTGCCGCCCGTCCAGACGGGGAAGCCCCAACCCAATATCGCACCCAGATCCGCATCCTGCGCGGTTTCGAGCACGCCTTCCTCAAGGCATTGCGCGGTTTCATTGGCCTGCGAGTAGAGGAAGCGCTTCTTCAGTTCCTCCTGATCAGGCTGATCGTCGGACACCGGGAATTCCGTGCCGAGACCTTCCCACAGATGTTTGCTGCCATCCTCGGCATATTCGTAGAAGCCGGCACCGGCCTTGCGGCTGCCGCGACCGAGTTCGAGCATCCGGTCGAGCACCTTGCCGCCACGCTCGATCGTATAGAGGTTCCCGTCCTTGCCTTCCGCATCCTTGAGGATCTTGAACGGCAGGTCGATCGTCACCTCGTCCAGCAGGGCGAGCGGGCCGATCGGGAAACCGGCAGCCTTCGCGGCATTCTCGATCCTTGCGGGCTCCACGCCGTCTTCCAGCATCGCAGCGCCTTCGAAGATGAACATGCGAAAGACCCGGCTGGTGTAGAAACCCTGCGCGTCATTGACGACGATCGGGGTCTTGCGGATCTGGGCGATGAAATCCAGCGACTTGGCCAGCGTCTCGTCCGACGTCTGCTCGCCCATGATGACTTCGACCAGTCCCATGCGATCGACAGGCGAAAAGAAATGCAGGCCGATATATTGGTCCGGCCGCTTGGAAGCCTTGGCAAGCTCCGAAATCGGCAGGGTGGAGGTATTGGTCGCAAAGACCGCGCTCTCCGGCAGGACGGCTTCGGCCTTTTGCGTGGTTTCGGCCTTGATGCCCATATCCTCGAACACCGCCTCGACCACAAGATCGCATCCGTCGAGCAGCGCGAAATCGTCGGTCGGCGTGATATGCGCAAGCGCGGCATCGGCCTTGTCCTGCGGCATCTTGCCGCGCTCGACAGCCTTGCCGAACACCTTTTCGCTATAGGCCTTGCCTTTGGCGGCGGTGGTCGTGTCTCGGTCAATCAATACCACGTCGATCCCCGCCTTGGCAGCGACGAGCGCAATGCCCGCACCCATCATGCCGGCGCCCAGCACACCCAGTTTCTTCACTTCCGACTTCGCCACCCCTTCGGGGCGACGCGCACCCTTTTCGGCAGCCTGCTTGGAAATGAAGGTTGTGCGGATGATGTTACGCGCGACCGGATCGGTCAGTAGATTTGCGAAGTACTTGCTTTCCACCGAAAGCGCCTTGCCCATCGGTAATTGCAACCCTTCGAACACACATGATAGAATCGCAGCGGGCGCCGGATAATGATAGCCATGCTTGCCAGCGACCTGCGCGACGCTGATCGAATAATCCATCGCGACTTCGGGCACAATCATGCCCCGCATCTCGGGAATGGCATAGCCTTTAACGTCCCAGATCCGCTCTGCGGGCGGATTGGTGGCCAGCCACTGGCGCGCCTTGTCGACCAGCTGGTCGATAGGTGCGATTTCGTCGACGAGGCCCAGTTCCAGCGCTTCCTTCGGCGCGACCGAACGGCCGGAAAGAAGCAGGTCGAGCCCCTTCTTGCGACCAATCAGGCGTGGCAGGCGCTGCGTGCCGCCCGATCCCGGCAAAAGACCCAGATTGACTTCTGGCAGCCCCACGACGGCACGCGGATCGTCCGACAGCACACGGTGGTGGCATGCCAGTGCCAGTTCGAACCCTCCGCCAAGCGCAAGGCCGTTCATGGCACAGGCGACCGGCTTGCCCATCGTTTCCAGCGCGCGGTGCATTGCCGTTGCCTTCTGGCTGAACGCAAAGGCATCCGTGGGCGTCATGGTTTCATAACCGGCCACCATCAGCTTGAGGTCGGCGCCCGCCATGAAGGCCTTCTTGCCCGATGTGATGATGACGCCGGTAACACTCTCGTCGTCCCGCAACTCTGCAATTGCGGCATTCATATCTTCAAGCCATTCGCCCGAAACGACATTCATGCTCTCATCAGCATTGTCGAGTGTTAGAATGGCGACGCCGTCGGCGCCCTTGTCCAGCTTGATGTGTCGCATGGTTTTGCTCTTTGCGCTTTCGCTCATCGGGTCACACCCGTTCGATAATGGTGGCGGTGCCGAGGCCGTTGCCGGCGCACAGCAGGGTCATGGCGGTATTGAGGTCGCGGCGTTCCAGTTCGTCGAGAACGGTGCCCAAGATCATGGCGCCCGTCGCGCCAAGCGGATGGCCAAGGGCAATTGCGCCGCCTGCCACATTGGTGATGTCGTGATCGACGCCCAGATGGTCCATGAAGCGCAAGACAACGCTGGCGAACGCCTCGTTCAATTCGTAGAGGTCGATGTCGCCCTTCTCCATGCCCACGTTCTTCAGCGCCTTGCGTGCGACATCTGCGGGCGCGGTCAGCATGATGGTCGGATCAGACCCTATCGAGGCCCAGCCCTTGATACGGGCGCGCGGCTTGAGGCCGGCGGCTTTACCGAACTCGGCATCGCCCAGCATCACGATGCCCGAACCGTCGACGATGCCGCTGGAATTGCCGCCGGTATGGACGTGATTGATTTCCTCGATCTCGGGATAGCGTTCCTTGGCGACGCGGCCGAAGCCCATCTTGGCAAAGGGCGGGAAGGCAGCCTTCAGGCCCGCGAGCGATTCCATGGTTGTTGCCGGCCGCCGGTATTCGTCATTGTCCAGGATGACTTCGCCCATCACGTCCTTCACTGGCACGATCGAGCGGTCAAAATTGCGTTCGTCCCATGACTTTGCAGCGCGGCGCTGGCTTTCAACCGCATATTGGTCGACAGCTTCGCGGCTGTATCCTTCGAGGGTAGCAATCATGTCTGCGCCAAGGCCTTGCGGCGCATAGTAATTTTGCAGGGCGACGGCGGGATCCGCGACCCACGCCCCGCTGTCATAGCCCATGATCACGCGGCTCATGCTTTCGACGCCGCCGCCGATGCCTGCGCTGGCCATCCCGCTGGCGACCTGCGCAGCGACATTATTCACGGCCTCGAGCCCAGAGGCGCAAAAGCGGTGCAATTGCTGACCGGCAACGCTGTGGGCATAGCCCGCGTTCACCACTGCCCCGCGAGCAAGCACTCCGCCCTGCTCGCCCACGGGCTGAGCACACCCGATCACCACATCGTCCAGAAGAGCCGTTTCGAGGCCATTGCGATCGCGGATTTCCTGCAACAACTGGGTGACCAGTTCGATGGCGGGAATTTCATGCAGCGAGCCATCCGCCCGTCCGCGTCCGCGCGGTGTCCGAACGTGGTCATAGATAAATACATCACGCATTGGAGCGATTCTCCCGAAGTCGACCGTGAACGAACCTCTGTCCGTTCTTTTGGTGACCCCCATCCGGGCCGCAGGCCATCTCATCACCTACCCTGCGATAGGATATCTCTATCCAAAACACGGGCTTTCGGTGGTGTATGGGGAATCAAAAGGTCGAAATGAACCGCAGGGTCATACTCGTATCGAGACCGGCCGGCATAGCGCAGGCCGCCAATTTTGCGATGGACCGGATTGCGGTTCCGCCTTTGGGCGAAGGTCAACTTCGTATCGCCAATCGCTTCTTGTCGGTTGACCCTGCGATGCGTGGCTGGATCGCAGATGCCGGTAATTATTCGGATCCCGTGCCCGTCGGCGGCGTAATGCGTTCGCTGGCGGTGGGCGAAATCACGGAAAGTCGCCATCCCGACTGGCGCGAGGGTCAGATCGTCCTCGGCTGGTTCGGCTGGCAGGAAATCGCAACAGTCGGGTCGGATGCAATCGTGCGCGCGGTTTCACAGCCGGATCTTTCCCCTTCCCTTGCGCTTGGCGTACTGGGCATCAACGGCATCACGGCCTTTCTTGCCCTGACGATGGTGGGCGAACCGAAAGCGGGCGATACGCTGGTCGTTTCGACAGCGGCCGGCTCAGTAGGGTCAGCCGTCGGGCAGATCGGCCGCATGCTGGGGTGCCGCACCGTGGGCATTGCAGGCGGACCAGCCAAGGTCAGCCAGTGCATCGTAGATTTCGGCTTCGACGCGGCAATCGATTACAAGGCCGCAGGACTGGACGAGGCACTGGCGAAGGCGTGTCCGGATGGCGTCGACATATATTTCGACAATACGTCGGGTGCGATCAGCGATGCGGTCTTGCCGCATCTGGCATTGCATGCGCGGGTGGTGAATTGCGGTACCGCCGCCATAGATCGCTGGAGCCCGTGGCCAACCGGGCCGCGCGTGGAGCGGCATCTCCTTGTGAAACGCGCTCGAATGCAGGGATTTGTTGTGTTCGATCACTTCGACCGCTGGGAAAACTCCGTGGCGAAGCTGGCGCAATGGGTGCGCCAGGGCAAGCTGCGCTACTGCGAAGATCTGCTGGACGGGATTGAGATGTGTCCGGATGCCCTTGCCGGGCTCTACCGCGGCGAGAACGCGGGAAAGCGCGTCATCCGGCTGTAGTCCATGCATCGACGATGTCTTCGACAGTAGCCGACCGGCTGGGCGTCACCTGCCCGGGCGTCGCCGAGAAGCGCGGCGCTGGTGCGGCCTGCATCACCCCATTATGATCGATGAACACGCTGCGTTCGGCGTTGACCGGGTGCCGGGTGGCTTCGCTAAGGGAGAGGACCGGTGAAACGCAGGCGTCGGTGCCCGCAAATCGCTGCTCCCAATCGTCGCGGGATGCCGATGCGAAGATCCGCTTGAACTCTGCCTGCATGGCGGGCCACTGCGACCGGTCATTCTGGTCATACCGGTCCTGCGGCACATTCAGCCCATCCAGCAGCGCAGCGAAGAATTGCGGCTCCAACGCGCCAACCGCGACCGATCCGCCACAATGGCACAGGTAGCATTGATAGAACGGCGCACCCCCGTCGAGGAGGTTGGATTCGGGTTCGTCCTGCCAAAGCCCGTTGGCCACGAATGCATGATAAAGGCCCAGCAGGTTTGCCACGCCATCGACCATGGCTGCATCGACGACCTGGCCCCTACCGGTCTGGCGCGCAGACAGGACTGCGGAAACGATCCCCAGCGCCATAAACATTGTGCCGCCAGCATAATCACCCACAAGGTTGAGCGGTACGGTCGGCGGCTCGCCCTTCTTCCCGATGGCATGCAAGGCACCGGTCATCGCGATATAGTTGATGTCATGGCCTGCGGTTTTGCTAAGGTCACCTTCCTGCCCCCAGCCCGTCATGCGCGCAAAGACAAGACTTGGATTGCGTGCGAGACATTCGGGGGGGCCCAGACCCAACCGTTCCATCACGCCGGGACGCGCGCCTTCAATAAGCGCATCAGCATGATCGGCCAGTTCCAGAAGCGCCTGTTTCCCCTTATCGGATTTCAGGTCGAGCTGCACTTCAGTGCGACCGCGCAGGACCACCGCATCACCGATATCGCCCCACGCCGAATGCCCTCCCGGCCGGGTGACGCGCACGACTTCGGCGCCGAGGCCCGAGAGGATCATCCCGCACAGCGGCACAGGTCCGATCGCGTCCATTTCGACTATTCGAATACCGGCTAGCGGTCCGTGCGGCATTGGGGGCCCTCGTATTCCTAGGTGAGGTGATCGGCGCATGGGCAGCGCGCAATCCCGTCAGGTGTTGGTTGCCTCCGGCCCTAACCTCGAGCCGATTCACGACCCCTGCCCTTCGATAGGGCGCGCCAACTTACGATCGAAACCTTTTACCCCGGGCGAAGCTCGCAACTGATCATAGACCTATCGTCCGAAAGGGGAAGCCGTTCGCATTGGGCAGATAGGGCATTTTCTCCACCCAAGATCGTCGTATCGCCGATACAGATTTCACCTGACACCTGGCGCTAGACCAAGCGTAAATCTGCTAGGCGGATTACGCCGCGACCGCATTGCCATATTGAAGAGGCCCTAGCCGCATGACCGCTCCGCTCGATACCGAAAAGCTGCTTTCCTATGCCATCCCGGAAACGCATGATGACTATGATCCTCGCGACGCGATCATCTACGCTCTGGGCGTGGGAGCTGGTCTGACAAGCGAAATTGACGAGACGAGCCTGGTATTTGAGCGCAATCTGCAGGTTTTACCGACAATGGCTCTGGTACTCGGTACGCCCGGCTTCTGGGCGATGGACCCGGCCACGGGGCTGGACTGGCTGTCGATCCTGCACGGGGAACAGCGCCTGAAGATTCATGTGCCGCTGGAATCGGCTGGCACGTTGATCGGGACCACCAAGGTGACGGATGTCGCCGACAAGGGACCCGGCAAGCCCGCACTGATCCGGGCAAAGAAGGAGGTTCGCACCCTAAGCGGGCTTCTTGTCGCAGAAACGTCCGAGATATGGTTCATTCAGGGTGCCGGAGGCTTTGGCGGAGAGCGCAGCCTGCCTGCGGAGCCCCAGTTCCCGATACCCGACCGAGATCCCGACCTTGCAGTCGTACTGCCGACCAGCCTGGCGCAAGCGGCGATTTATCGCCTGTCGGGAGACAGGAATCCGCTGCATATCGATCCGGAAGCAGCCGCGTCGGTCGGTTTCGACCGGCCAATCCTGCACGGGCTGGGCACGATGGGACTCGTCTCGCGCGCGCTGATCCATGGCGCGTGTGGCGGGGTGGCGGCTAGTTTGCGCGAAATGAACGTGCGCTTCACCGCGCCGGTCTATCCCGGCGACGACATCCACACCCATATCTGGCAGGATGGCGACACACTGCATTTCCGCGCTTTCCGCAACGGAACGCAGGAGCGCGTGATCGACAACGGGTTCGCGCGGATCGTCCACGCCGCTGCGTGACGCGATCCGTCACTTACGGCATCGGATGATTACGCGTCGCGGCGGTCTGTCGCCGCGCGCGGTCCGGCGGTAATGCGTACCAGCAGGATGGCGCAGATCGATACCGCCGAACCGATCGATATGATCAGCGATACCGCCTCGACATCGAGACCGCGGGCAAACAATATTCCGGCAAGGGCGGGCCCCATGGCCGCCCCTGCCCTGCCAAAGCCGATTCCGAAACCGGTGCCGGTTGCCCGCACATGCGGCGGAAAGGCCATCGCCAGCAAGGCATAGAAGCCGACCGCCGCTGCGTTCGAAAAAAACGCGGTGACGCCCGCGATCCAGCCCAGCATGGCGATATCCTCGGGCGCTTGTCCGAATATGTTGAGCATGACAAAGGCGCCGGCAAGGGCGATCACCGTTGCCTTCTTGATCCCGATCCTGAGCGCCACCACCCCCAGCAGGCCGCCGCCGATCGCGCCGCCCAGCATGGCCTTGGTCAGCACGCCGCCACCCGCGCTGGCATCGAAACCCATGTCCACCACCAGCTTGGGTATCCATTTCACGAAATAATAATAGGCCGTGACATGGGTCAGATAGGCGAGCGTCAGCAGCAAGGTGCGCGACAGCAACGGCGGCCTTAGAATATCGGCAATCGACGACCTTCTTGGGCCAGCGGACGGTTCGGGCAGTTCGGTCGCTTCGGGCAGGCGAAAGCGCCGAAGGATCGTGTTGATCCGTTGCAGGGCATTGGCGGGGCGGCGATCGACCAGCCAGTCGGGTGTTTCCGGGATCAGGAAGAAAGACAGCGGTATGGCCGCGATGGTCAGCCCTGCCCCCAGATAGAACACGCCGCGCCAGTCACCGGCATCAAGAACATTTGCCGCCATCATCCCGCCAAGGAATGCCCCAAGCGGATAGCCTGTCACCATCAGCGGCAGGACAAGGCTGCGATAGCGGGCGTTGGAAAATTCGGCGACCGTGGCATTCAGGGCAGCCAGCATGCCACCGATGCCCAGACCGGTCAGCAGGCGCCACAGCGACAATTGCGCAACGCCCGTTGCGGTGGGGACCAGAAGCATGCCCGCCCCCATCACCGTCAGGCAGCCCAATATCGTGGGACGCCGTCCGAATCTGTCGGCCATGCCGCCAAGCAGGATCGATCCCACCGCCATGCCGATAAGTTCCATCGACAGAACCCAGCCCAGCACATCCTGCGGAACCTGCCACTCCTCGGCGATACCCGGTGCCGCAAAGCTGATCGACATGACGTCGAAGCCGTCGAGCGCGTTCAGCAATATCGTCATGCCCAGCGCGGCGATCTGCCAGCCGCCCAGCCTGCCCTCGTCCACTATCTCGCGCGGCGTTTTCGCCATCATCTTCTCCCCAAAGACACCGGCAAATACTTCATCGATCCCGTTCGGGGTTTCAGCTTGCGCGGATCTTGACCTCTCCCGGATGGTACACGACCTTCGCCGCGCCGCTAAATTTACTCTTTCTGGTCGACGGGGGTCATATTGCTCATGAAGGCATAGAAATCCGGTCCAAGTTCCGGCAGGTCCATCCCAAGGCGTTCGGCGAGATACAGCGTCATGAAGTTGGCATTCAACGATTTGTTGGTTGACGGGATATTGCCCATCGCGACCTGCCTGTCGAACGCCCCTACCACGACCAGCGCCATGCGCAGGGCCACCACGACATCGTAATACTCCAGGTGGTCCGCCTTGCGTCCGTTGGCCGCCTCCCAGATCGCCACGGTTTCATCCCGCGTGGGAAGCCCTTCCAGCCGTTCGACGCCAAAGCGGCGGCTGAACAGATCGTCGAAATACAGCCACCACGCAAGGTCCAGCTCCGCAGGCCCAAGCGCTGCCAGCTCCCAGTCGATCAAGGCGTTGACGCGGCCGTCCTGCGCAAACATCACATTCGATGGCGTGCTGTCGCCCCACAGCACGTTCACGGGCGTATCCGTCGGCTGATGCTTGCGGATATAGTCCATTGCGGCATCGACATAGGGCATATCGCGGTTCTTGCGGCATGCGTTGTACCAGGCCTCGATATAGCCGAGATACTGGTCCAGCCCCGGCGCGCCCCAATCGGGACGGGCCATGAAGCCAAAGCCATTTTCCTGCCAGTCGATCTGCGCCATTCCCGCATAGGCTTCGACCGCATTGCGCCATGTCGCGGCGCGCTGGTCGGGCGACATATCGTACAGCCAGCCCGCCTTGTTATAGTTGGGATTCTGGGTCGCTGCGTGGCCGTCCACCCGTCCCATGACGATAAAGGGCATTTCCAGCACTGCGGGGTCCAGTTCCATCCCGATCCATTCCGGAACCGGGATCGACCCCAATGCGTCGAGGGCCGCGATCATCTGCCCCTGCAACTCCAGACTGGAACCGAACACGACCTCGTGATCCTGGGGCTGACGGCGAACCACCAGGGTCTTCGATTGCGGCCCGTTCGGGCTGGTGTATTCGACATCGACAAAGAAGATCTGGGCGGAAAAACCCGATCCGGTGGTCACTTCCAGCGGTTCGATCCGCACGTCGCGCCAGCCATCGACATTGGCCTCAAGCCAGTCTCGCAGCCGCTCCCGAACCTGCGACGGCGTCATCACAGGCCCTTCCCGGCAAGTGCGCGTTTCAATTCACTGGCAAGGGGGCCCATGTCTTTCGGCGCAGCGCCATGCAAAAGGATCTCGTCCGCCCCGGCATCCAGATATTGCATCAACTGGTCGGCGCAGCGCGACGCGGTGCCGACGGCGGCGCCCTCGTCGATCCATTGCTGCGGCAGCAATTGGCCCACATCGACCAGTTCCTGCCTTGTATAGGCCTGATCGGCCGGCTTGCCGTTCAGGGACGCGATCTTGGGATGGGCACGCACCTTGTCGAGCACCGCCTTGTCCCACTCGTTGATCTCGACGATCAGATCGCCAAATCCGGGCAATTCGAAATATGTAATGGCCCGCCCGCGGACCACTGCGTCCTCCTCGTCCTTCGGCAGGTCGGGAGCTACGATGATATTGTGGTAGATGCGCACGGACATGGGGTCGCGGCCGGCCTTTTCGGCGGCATCGCGCACGATCTTTGTGCTGTTCGCCACACCGGTTGGCGAAACGAACGGGTGCAGCAACACGCCGTCACAATGCTCGCCCGCAAAAGCAAGGCTTTTCGGTCCCATGGCGGTAAAGATGATCGGCGGCTTTGGTCCTTTATGCAGGTCCGTAAGCTTGAGAGTGGGGAACTTGCCGAGGATCCCTTCGTAGGAAACCGTCTCGCCATCCCACAAGCGTCGATAGATGGAGATATAATCGGCAAGCCGCTCCATCGTGATCGCGGGCGCGCCCATCATCTTCATATAGGCCGGCACGGCCCGGGCGAACATGATGCCAAAGCGGTTGTCGCTCATCGCCTGCATCATGTTGGCGATGCTGGCCGTGACCAGCGGATGCCGCATCGTGGCATAGAATGTGCCGTTGATCCGGATCTTGTCCGTCGCTTCCGCCACGGCGCCCGCAAGGACGGCCGGTTCCTTCAGAGCGAAGCGTTCGGAAATCCAGATGGCGCCAAGGCCAATCCGCTCTGCCTCTTGGGCCTCCTCGATACCGCGACGAGGATCGTCGACGCGTCCGGGGAGGATATAGGTTCCGAACTTATCGAACAGGGCCCGCGCACCTGGTTCCGTCATTTTCACTCTCCAATCAAAAATTTGCGCCAAGCTTTCACTGACAATGTCGAGGGACAACCTCTCCAAAGGCAGGCAGACCGTATTCAATCCGGTGACAGGGTGCAGCATTGGGAGATTTTCATGGACACCATATCAGAACCCTTGGCCCGGCTTGTCGCTTTTGAAGCGATCAAGAATGTGAAAGCGCGCTATTGCCGCTTTCTCGATACCAAGGACTGGCCGGCATTTGCGGCGCTGTTCACAGCCGACGCGATGATGGACGTTCACGAGGACACCGGGCGGGAGCCCGTGTTCGGCGTGGATGCCATCGTTGCGCAAGTCCGCTTTGCCGTCGATCACGCCGCCACCAGCCACCAGGTTCATTCGCCGGAGATCGACCTAGCCGGCGGGGACACCGCCCATGTGAAATGGGCGATGCAGGACCGGGTCGTCTGGCAACCGGGCCAGTCGCCTATCGAAGGCGTGCAATCGATTACCGGTTATGGCCAGTACCACGAAGTCTACCGGCGGGTGGACGGCGAATGGAAAATCACTTCGCTTCGCCTGTCGCGTTTTCATGTAGACATGCATGGGGCATGAAAATTCACCCCGGCGCCCAGAGCCGGACTAGACCTCCCAGGCCAGTTCCAGTTTCGGCACATGGGTGATGTTGCCGGCATGATATTTGATGTCGAACCCATCAGCGACGCGGAAGGGCGGCACCAGTTTCAACCAGTGTTCAAGCGCGGTCTGCAACTCCATGCGGGCAAGATGCATGCCGAGGCATTTGTGGATGCCGAAACCCAGCGAGATATGCGGCGCCTTGCGGTCGAACCGCACTTCCTGCGGATTCTCGTAATAGTCCGGATCATACCCGGCGACCGCGGTCGAGATACCCACGTAATCGCCGGGCATGATTTTCTGCCCCCGGATTTCGACCTCCTTGGCTGCGATACGAAACACGCTGACCGGGGCGAATGCGCGCAGGAATTCCTCGACCGCCAGAACGATCTGTTTGGGATTATCGCGTAATTCCTGCTGTTTATCGGGATATCTTGCCAGAAAGGTGAAGATGTTGCCCATCAGCGACGTCACGGTGTCGAGCCCGCCGATGAAAAGGTTGAAGCAGTGGCCGAAAACTTCCTTGTCGTTCCATTTGCGGCCATTGATCTCATAATCGAAAATGCCGCTGATGTAGTCATCACCCGGGTTGGCCCGACGCTCGGCAATCACCTCGTTCAAATAATCGACGACCTTCTGGACCGCGCGTGTCCGCAGTTCGAAGTCGTTGGTATGGAAGATGTTTTTCTCCCACTCCAGGAATTCGGGCATTCTGTCCTGCGGCAAACCGAGCAGGTCGAGGACGATGAAAATGGGGAATTTCGCCGAGAACTCCTCGACGAATTCGCAATGTCCCTGGTCTTTGAAATTGTCGATCAAGGCGACCGCACGCTCGTGAAGTTCGTCGCGCATCCGTGCGATCTTCTGGGGCGCGAAGAACGGGTTCAACGCCTTGCGATACTCACCATGCTCGGGCAGGTCGGTCTCGGTGGGGATGACCAGCCAGTCTTCGCCGATCGACTGGGCGAACTTGCCCATGCCATTCTTGGTATAATTGTCCGCGTCGCGAAGGACTTCGTGCATATCCTCCACCTTTGTCAGCAGCCATCCGCCCTGATCGCCGGGAAAGATATTCGTACACCAGGTGACAGGCGGAAGCGTCCGCTGAATTTCTGGCAGCATGACCTCCTGCGGGCAAACATCGACATTCTCACGCTTGAAGAAGTCGAGCGTGACCACCTTGTCGGCAGGAACATGCGCCGGGATTTCACGAGTCGGGGCGGAAGCCATTGTCATTCTCCGTCAATTCTCTGGAATCACCAGATGATGCGCATCTGCGCTGCGAGTCGGCGGTCGCGCAATGCTTCGCTGCGTTCCTGCGGACTCACGCGCCTTGTTGCTTCGGGCAGATGCGACAGGACATCGTCTATCTTGACCTTTCTTATGGTAGGCATCGGCTTTTCGCTGGCCTCGAACCACCGTCCCTGAATGGCCCCTGCGGGATAACCCGACGTATCGAGCCAGTTGTGCACGCCGGGATCCCGCGAAGAAATCACCGTGCGGAACACACCATCGGGATCGACCACGCCCTGCACGTCGTTCAGGCTTGCCTGGTTGTTGTACCAGTCGGTCGTCTCGTACAGTTCATTGGTCAGGATGATCGACCAATAGCGGTAGCTTTGCGGGACGCGAACTTCGCTAATGAGTGCCTCGTCGTCGGCCAGCTCATAGGCGCCCTCGTAATAGAATTGCCCCTTGAGTCCGGACATTTGCGAGACATCGAAAATCTTGAGCTTGTTGAGATATCCCTCGTCCCGCAATTCCTCGACATGGGTTGGGAAAGCCAATGCACAGACGCGGGTGATGAAGGGCATTTCATCGAAAGCGGCGTGCAAGTCGTCAGCGCTTGGGCGGCCCTTGGCATCATCGACGTCAAGCCGCGCAATTCCGAACCGGGGCTCTCGCTCAGCGCCCCAGTCGCATGACACGATACGCACCATGAACTTTTCGCATTGCGGGTCCAGCGCGGCCCAGTTCCCGGTGTAACTGGCAGGACGCTCCGGCGAGATGACAAGTTCGAACGATCCGTCTTCGCCGACGGTCAGATCGTCGAAATCGGTCTGCCCCAACAGCGGGCTGTGCTGACCGGTCCGCAGCGTGTCGGGTCCCATTTGGGCAAGGATGATCATTCGCACCGTACCGCGATCGCCCCGCAACAGATAGCTGCCGCCCTTCTCGATGATCGCCGATTTGTAGATCGTGTCGGCATTGGGCTGGAAGATGTTCTGCGCAATGTTCAGTTCGGGCACGAATATCGGATGGCGGCGATCACCAACAAGCGCATCTGAACTCGCCCGCGCAAGGCCCGCCAGCAACAGGCGCATCGATTCCGCCAAGATCTGCGGATCGCTGCGCAGCCGTTCCGGCACGCGCGTCCGCATCGCATCGCCCAGCGGTCGCAATTCATCGACCAGCTTTTCCCACGACAGACCGTCTGCACTCATGCCCAACTCCTCTCTTCCGTTTTCTCGTCAAGTCTCTCGGTTCGATATGAGATTGAACCTCTCTCACGGCAGGTGCTTCTATGGCCGGTGCGGCGAACATCACCGACAAGGAGGGTCTGCGATGAAATCGAAGGACATGATGCTGGACGTTTCCAGCGCGGCGGCGATTGGCGAGAAGACAGAGATCGCGGCCAGCCTGCATCTGCCCGACAATTGGGCCAAGAGCGGCAAGCACCTGATTTTCGCCATTCATGGCGGAGGCTATTCGCGTATCTACTGGAATCCGCCTTTTGCCGACGAAAGCTATAGCTTCGCGCGCTGGTTCACCGATCGCAGCAAGGCTGTGCTCGCCATCGACATGTTGGGCATGGGTGACAGCACGAAACCGGAACCCGAAAGCAAGCTGAGCCGCGCGATTATCGCGAATGCCCATGCCGCTGCGCTGGCCTTGGTCGTGGATGAGCTGGGGCCAGACATCAGCGTAACTGGCATTGGCCATTCGATGGGCGGCATGATGATCATATCGCAGGCCGCCATGCATCCCGTTTTCGACCGGGTTGCCGTCCTGGGCTGGGCCAATGAACCGATGGTGCTAGGCGATACCGACATGGGAAAGCTTCGTGCTGGCCTTATTCCCAGCGGCTACCTCGCCACGCCGCGTGAACCCATGCGCAAGCTGTTTTACTGGCCGGATGTACCGCATGCGCAGGTGGAGGCGGATGAAGCGCACGCTTCTTCCACACCCGCAACACTGGGCCGCGCCGCGCTTACGCCTGGCGTCGTACACGAAGAGGCTGCGGCGATTACCGTACCTGTGCTCGTGGTACAAAGCGCGATCGACACCAGCCCCGATCCCTCGCGAGAGACCGCCTATTTCAAGGCAGCGGCTTCAACCGAACTGCAGATCGTGGACAATGCGGCGCACTGCCAGAATTTCGCCGGTTCACGGCGCAGCCACTGGGCCGATCTGAACGACTGGATCGACCGCAACTGATTGTGCGGGGACTGGCTTCCTACGCTGTTCTAACCCCGCCTTGCGCCTAGCCCTCGCCCATTTCCTTGAGCGCCACATCATTGTCGCCCAGTAGCGTGGGGTCGATCACCGCATGGCGCTCGACCAGCTTCTTGCCCTGCACGTAATCCTTGACCTTGTTCACGCAGTCGAGCGCCACGATTTTGCCGTCGCGCAGATAGACGATGGAAAAGCTGCGGCTCTCGGGCTCGCCGCGCACGACGATCTGGTCGAAACCCGTCGACAGCCCCACCGTCTGCAGCTTCAGATCATACTGGTTCGACCAGAACCACGGCGTCGCCTTGTAGCGCTGCTTGTCGCCGCAGATCGCCATGGCCGCCGTCTTGGCCATGTCGTTCGCGTTCTGCACCGATTCCAGCCGGATAACGGCCCCGTCGGCGTAATCATTGGCATGCGCAGCGCAGTCGCCGATGGCATAGACGTCGTCCAGCGAGGTGCGGCAATATTCATCGACGTCCACGCCATTCGCGCCGGTCGCGCCCGCCACGATCAGCGGGCCGATGCAGGGAACGATGCCGATGCCCACGATCACCATATCGGCCTCGATCTCGCTGCCGTCGGACAGGCGGACGCCGGTGACTTTCTCGCCATCGCCCAGAATGCAGTCGACGCCGGTTTCCAGCATGATGTTCACGCCGTGGTCGCGGTGTTCCTTCTCGTAAAAGCGCGACAAGGTCTCACCCGCAACGCGCGCCAGCACGCGGTCGAGCATTTCGACCAGCACAACCTCGATGTCCAGCTTGCGTAGCACGGCTGCCGCTTCCAGCCCAATATAGCCGCCGCCGATCACCACGCAGCGTTTCGCGCCCGCGTCGATCTCCGCCATCATCCGGTCCACATCTGCGCGGGTTCGCACCGAGTGGACGCCAGCGAGTTCGGCACCCGAACAGGACAGCCGCCGCGCATCGCCGCCTGCTGCCCAAATCAGGTGGCCATATGCCATTTCCTCGCCATTGCTGAGCTTTACCGTCTTGGCCCGCGCATCGATCTCGGTCACGCTGGTGCCGAGCTGGAGGTCGATGTCCTTTTCGCCCCAGAACTGCGGCGGGCGGATGTAAAGCCGCTCGAATTCCTTGTCGCGGGCCAGATACTCCTTGGACAGGGGCGGACGCTCATAGGGCGGCTCTTTCTCGCGCCCGATCATGGCGATCGAACCCTCAAAACCGGCCTGCCTAAGAGCGAGAGCGGCGGCGGCTCCGCCATGACCTGCGCCCACGATGATGACGTCTGCTTGCTTCACACTTAACTCCGACAAGTCTTTGAACGCGATTCAAACTTTCCCGATCAGCTCCGGCACCGCTTTATACAAATCAGCAACCAGCCCGATGTCTGCGACCTGGAATATGGGGGCGTCCTCGTCCTTGTTGATGGCGATGATGGTCTTGGAGTCCTTCATGCCCGCAAGGTGCTGGATCGCGCCCGATATGCCGATGGCGATATAGACTTCGGGCGCGACGATCTTGCCGGTCTGCCCGACCTGGTAGTCGTTGGGGACATAGCCCGCGTCGACTGCGGCCCGGCTCGCGCCCACGCCTGCGCCGAGCTTGTCGGCGAGCGGCATGATGACGCTCTCGAAGGTCTCCGCATCCTTCAATGCGCGGCCGCCCGAGACGATGATCTTCGCGCTGGTCAGTTCGGGACGCTCGGACTTGGCCAGTTCGGCAGAAACGAAGCTGGACTTGCCCGCATCGCCGGTGGAGGCGACGGCTTCGATCGCGGCGTTGCCGCCGGTGGGTTCCGCCTTGTCGAAGGCGGTGCCGCGCACGGTGATGACCAGCTTTGCGTCAGTGCTCTCGACGGTGGCAATGGCGTTGCCCGCATAGATCGGGCGGGTGAAGCTCTTCTCGCTCTCGACCGACACGATATCGCTGATCTGCATCACATCGAGCAGGGCCGCGACGCGCGGCGCGATGTTCTTGCCGGTGGTGGTGGCGGGGAACAGCACCGCGTCATGGGTTTCCATCAGCCCTTGGATCAGCGGCGCGACATTCTCGGCCAGCTGGTGTTCATAGGCAGCATCGTCAGCGACATGGACCTTGCCCACGCCTGCGATCTTGGCGGCGGCTTCGGCAACAGCGCCGCAGGCAGCGCCCGCGACCAGCAGGTGCACTTCGCCCAGCTTCGAGGCCGCGGTCACCGTGGCCAGCGTCGCATCGCCCAGATGGCTATTGTCGTGATCGACATAAACAAGCGTCTTCATCTTACGATTCCTTTGTGGCTTCGCCTTCGCATCCGCTCAGGCGACGCCCATTGCTTTGAGTTTGGCGACCAGCTCGTCGACATCGGCGACCTTCACGCCAGCCTGACGCACCGGCGGTTCGGACACGTTCAGCGTCTTGAGGCGCGGCGCGATATCGACGCCGTAATCAGCCGGAGTCTTGGTCTCGAGCGGCTTCTTCTTCGCCTTCATGATGTTGGGCAGGCTCGCATAGCGCGGCTCGTTCAAACGCAGATCCGTCGTGATGATCGCAGGCGTGGACAGCCGCACCGTCTCGAGCCCGCCGTCGACTTCGCGCGTTACCTTCACGTGGTCGCCGTCCATCTCGACCTTCGATGCGAACGTGCCCTGCGGCAGTTCCATCAGCGCGGCCAGCATCTGGCCGGTCTGGTTGCTGTCGTCGTCGATCGCCTGCTTGCCCAGGATGATCAGGCCGGGCTCGACCTCTGCCGCCACGGCCTTGAGGATCTTGGCCGCCGCCAGCGGCTCGACCTCCTCATCCGTCTCGACCAGCACCGCGCTATCCGCGCCCATCGCCAGCGCCGTGCGCAGCGTTTCCTGCGCCTTGGCAGGGCCGATGCTGACCGCGATAATCTCTTCGACCTTGCCCGCTTCCTTCAGACGGATCGCCTCTTCCACCGCGATCTCGTCGAACGGGTTCATGCTCATCTTCACATTCGCAAGATCAACACCCGACCCATCCGCCTTCACGCGCGGCTTCACATTGTAATCAATCACCCGCTTTACGGGCACTAGCGCTTTCATGGTTTGGTTTCCTTGTTCTAAAACTTCGCGAGCAGGGCTCCGCCTTCCAGCGGGCGATCAATGTTTTCCGTCACAGCCCGCATCAGCGCGGGCGTACGAGAAAATCGTGGTGCGGGCCCCAGCCTGCCGTGAGCTGTCGAACCTCACCCGCACCGACGTTACAGGGATGGTACTCACCTTCCATCACCCTCGATCATCGCGATTTCCCCGGCAATCGATCGCGCTGCCAGCCAATAGCAGAGGATCGCCAGCAAAAGGAAAAGGCCCAGCAAAAGAAGTGCCTGTTGCAAGCCCGTACCCGCCGCCTCTTCGCAGATTGTCGACGCGCTTGCGCCGCCGCCAAGACACTCCTGCGCATATCGCGTGCCATATCGGGCGGTTGCCAATAAATCGCTCATATAGCCCAGAAACGCCGAGCCGAGGCCTAACCCGAAGACGGTCTGCCCGAATGCATGGATGGCAGCGGCAGTGGCCCGCATCCGCGGCTCTACCAGTCTTTGCGTCACGGTCATGATCGTGGGCAGAAAGGCATAGAGGCAGAAGGTCGAGCCGAACAGTAGCACCGCCATGATGCGCCACTCGTCCTGATAGATCGCAGCAAGGAAAAGCGGCATGGCCAGCATCGTCGCCAGCATCGGCAGATATCCATACCGCCGATGGGCCCCTGCCGCGAACCGGTCGGCAATCAGCCCGCCCGTCACTCCGCCCAAAGCGGTGGCGGCGCTGAAGGTGAATGCGAACGTCAAGGCCGCCTCTGCAAGGTTGAAACCGAAGCGGCGCACGAGGAGCGGGATGAGGAAAAGATTTAGGCCGAACCCTACCAGGGCGACCATGCCGCTGCCCAGGGTGAATGCCACGAATGCGCGTGATCGGCCCACGCGGCGAATGACCGCCCCAAATGGCGGCGCGCCCTGCCCGGCGTTGAGCCTGACCGGCTCCCGGATCGTCAGCCAGAGAAGCAGTGCCAGCAACAGGCCCGGGGCGCCCGCTGCGACGAATGCCCACCGCCAGCCATAGGTTTGCGCGATCCAGCCCCCGCCAAGAACGCCGATCGCGCCGCCGACGGACACGCCCACCGCAATCGTCGAGAAAACCGTCGCGCGGCGTTCAGGGGGAAAGCGGTCTGCAATCAAGGAGACGACCGGCGGAGTGAACCCTGCCTCACCGATACCCACACCCATGCGCGCCAGCAACAATTGGACATAGCCTGTGGCCGCGCCGGATAGCATCGTCATCAACGACCAGAGTGCAGTCGCGGCCGCGACGATGCCGATGCGATTGACCCGCTCGGCAAGGCGCGCGATCGGAATGCCAATGCCGCCATAGAACAGCGCAAAGGCCGCGCCGCCCATGATGCCGAGTTGGAAATCGCTGAGCCCGAATTCCTGCCGGATCGGCTCTCCGACCACGGCAATGATCATACGGTCGATGAAGTTGAAGGCGTAGATCGTGGCCAGAAGGCCGATAAACCACCAGTCCCGACCTGAGAAACGTCTCACAGCACCGCTTCCTGTCGCAACCGGGCCATCTGGGCGATGACATGGATGGCCACCATGCACATTGCCATCGTGGCGGCACCAGCGATCCAAATCATGACCGGCGACCAGGCGGAATTGAGCGCCAGCGATACAGGAGCGGTAGTGGAGCCGAGCGTCGCGGCATAGGTAAAACTGGGCAGGATCAGCAGCCACAGCCGCTTGATGCCGCCAAGGTACGGCACCAGCTTTGCCAGTGCGGCACCCAGAACGAACCCGCCCGTGGCATCGCAGAACGAGAACCAGATGGGCGAGCCGAAGAGATGGAACGGCTGGTTTCCGTAGAATGCACTCAATTCCATCCACTCGCATATCGATACGGCGAGCCAGTCGACCGCCGCGGTCGCGAAGAAAAGCTTCCAGACACTGGCGACGGGCGCCCCGCGTTCGATTACGCGCCATACCAGATAGGCCGATCCTCCGAAGAACCATGCATAGCCTAGCGGTACATACCAGGGGATGGTCCGTTCATAGCCGCGGAAGAATGCCAGCGGGTTTTCCGCAGGATACCAATAGAGCAGCGTGTTATCGTAGATCGGCTCGATCATCACGGCCGAAAGCGCGGTTCCGGCGAAAACAAGGGGCAGGACCCAGCCCCGTTTGGGCCGTTCGGAGCCGAGCGCCCACCACGCCAGGATCGCGGCAAGGATGACACAGGTGCCGATCAGAAATATGGCACCCGCCGGTTCAGGGGCCGGCATCACCGGCATGGGTGTAATCGTCGATTCCATGAAAAGCCTCTCCCGCCTTGTGCAAACAGGATGTCGGCGCGAAAAACTCTCGCAACCTGTCCTGCGACAGGTTGTGAAACCCGCACTTCCATTGCTTATGCTGGCTGAAAAGGAGAACCCATGGCTGGACGGCTGGAAAACAGGATTGCAATCGTGACGGGTGCCGCAGGCGGTATCGGTGCGGCGTCCGCAAGGCGGCTCGCGCAAGAAGGCGCAAAAGTGGTGCTTGGCGATATCGATGTCGAAGCGGCGGCGGTCGCAGCGCAGGATATTCCAGGCGCAACATCTCTGCCGCTGGACCTGACCGACGAGAATTCAATTCGCGCATTCGCCGAACAGGTTACCGCGGATCTTGGCCGTATCGATATTTTGCACAACAATGCCGCCATTCAGAATGATGCACAGCGGCAGGCCGATCTCGATGTCCTGAACCTCGACGTGGTCGCTTGGGACCGCGCGATGGCGGTCAATGTGCGGGGCGCGATGCTGATGAGCAAATATGTCCTGCCCGGCATGATCGAGCATGGACGTGGATCGATCATTCACAGCGCATCGGGCTTTGGCGTGCAGGGCGAGGCGACGCTGACTGCCTATGGCTCGTCCAAGGCCGCGCTGATCCAGCTCAATCGCATGATCGCGACCCAGTATGGCAAGCTGGGCGTGCGTTCGAACTGCATGGTGATCGGCTTTGTCCTGACACCGCTTGCGCAGGAATCGACGCCGCCGATGGTGAAGGACATCCTGCTTTCACACCATCTTACCCCGCGGCTTGGCCAGCCCGAGGATGTGGCCAATCTCGTGGCATTTTTAGCCAGCGACGAGAGCGAATTCATTACCGGTGCCGCAATTCCGGTCGATGGCGGCGTCACCGCGCATCAGCCAAGCTATGCCGACTTTCAGAAGATGTTCGCGGAAATGGGTGGCGGCAAGCTTTAACCGGCCAGTTCGGCCAGCCGGTCCATGCCGCGCACGGGGTCCGTCTGCCCATCCCATCCGGCATGGGCCTTTTCCATCAGCGCCAGACTGCCCAGCATGGCTTCGGACATTTCCATCAGCTCGGTATAATAGCCGTGCGATGCAAAAGTATCGAACAGGCAGAAACGCTCTCCCGATAGCATCGTGCCGCTATAGGCGACCTTGAAGCCTGCTGCCGACAGGCGCGCATGGGCGGTGTCATAGTCGGCGCGCGGCATGATGTGATGCAATCCTTCGCCCCGTGCCTGCAGGAAATCGCGGAAGGGTGAGGCGCCATCGTTGGTCTGCTGGAGCAGTTCGATCAGGACGCCGCCGGAAAATCCGAACCCCACCCGCATCGAAACCTCGGTCGGTTCTCCGTAATATTGCTGGCCGGGCATGACCGGCACGTCGATTACGAAGAATGGCCCCGCACCCAGGTCGCGTGTCCAGTGCTCCAGCGCGGCATCGATGTCCCTGACGACATGGCACAATTCGACGATCGATCCTTCAGGCTGCATCGCTCCATCCCTCCATGCTGGTGCGCCGTGCAAAATCATGCGCGCGCGTAGCGATCTGCGCCCTGCGACCGGCAAGGTCGATCGTGGGCACCCTGGCCGGAATATTCCCGACCGTCGTCAGCCGCACCTCGCGGATCATCTGCCCCAGATCGACATCTGCCGGCACGCCCTGCCACCGTGTCAGCATCCAGCCTTCATGCAGCCCGCAGGTATCGATCCAGTTCGCGACGCCGGGATCGGCCAGCGCAATCGCATAGGTCACCGTCCCATCGGCATTGGGCACCACCTGCCCCTTGTTGAGGCTGGCAAGCCGCAGCATCGGATCGGGCGCGATGGTCCACGGATCGGTGATCTGGAAGCCGGTGTAATAGCTGCCCGCTGGGTCGAGCGTGACCAGCAGCGCTTCGTCATCCTTCAGCGCGAACCGTCCGCCTGCTAGATAACCCCAATTGCCGTCGCGCCCGTTAGGGCCGACCAGCCCGTTGGGCGCGGGAAAGCCGAGGAAGCTGTCCTTGAAACCGCGCCAGAAGCGCACCCATGCGGGCATGGCGGCGACGATTGCGGCGGCGATCTCGTCCTCGCTGCGCGGCGACCAGTCGGGCGGCAGGTCGAGACGGGTGACAGAGACTTCTGCAGGCAACTGGTTCCAGTCACACTGGCTGTCGCGCGTGTAGATCTGGATGCGGCCGGGACGGGATTGCAGGTGAAGCGGCCCGCCCGCTTGCGGCCCCACGGTTACCGAGACGCGGCGGTCGCGATCGCAATGCGGCAGCAGGTCCTGCAACGTCAGTGCACCGATATTATCGCCCAGCCCGGCGTGATGTTCCGGCTCCATCTCGATCACTACGCTGAATTGCGGTGGGTCGGCGGAAAAGCGCAGGTCGATGCGATAGCTCCCTTCCCCGTCGATCGGGATTTCGCGATTGAAATTATCGGGATTGTCCACCGCGACCGCCGCACCGTGATAGACATGGCCGAACCATCGCCTCGGGGGATTGGACACGTTCCAGGTAACGACCGGCGACGCCGTATCGCCATTCGCTTCGCGCATGGCCAGCGCCAGAACCCATTGATCCAGCGCCCGGTCCAGACCCAGATTGCCGTCCGTCGAGCGGGCGGCAGGATCGTTCAGCATGTCGCGCCGCGCCGCTTCGCGCGCCGCCCTGACGTCAGGGCGTTCGATCAGGCGGAGCGCCAGAATTTCCGCGCGCTCCTGCTCTTGGGTGTAGAGCGGATTAGTCATGAGATGGTGCCCACGCGGCCGCCTTCGACGAACACGGTGCTGCCGGTGGTATAGCTCGATGCATCGCTGGCCAGCAGGATAGCGGCGCCAACCGCCTCGTCCGCCGCGCCGAACCGCTTGATGGCGTTACGCTCTGCAAGGCCCAGCCCCTTGTGGATATCGGCCTCCTGCCCGTCCGGGCTCATCGAACCGACGCACAGCGCGTTGACGCGCGTGTGCGGCGCCAGCGCCTTGGCCAGTGATCTGGTCAGGAAGGACAGCGCCGCCTTGCTGACGCCATAGGCGACTGCCGGTGGAATTGGCGTGAAGCCCCCGCAACTCTGGACTGAGATGATTGCGCCCTTGCCGTGGGCCTCCATCTCGGCGGTGGTCATCTCCGCAAGGCGCCAGGTGGCCATGACGTTCACGTCAATCGCGGTCTTCCACACCTCGTCGGTATTCGCCCAGAGGCCGCCGTCTTGGGCATAGACCACGCCTGCCGCCGCATTATTGAAGATGATGTAGATCGGTCCGAACGCATCGCGCGCCTTTGCGACCAGATTGACGAGGTCTTCGCGCTTGCCCGCATCGGTGGCCACGGCCAGTGCCCGTCCGCCGTCCGCCGCGTTGATCTCTGCCGCGATCCGGTCCAGCCTGTCCTGCGAACGTGCGGAGATGACGACATTGGCGCCAAGTTCGGCGTAGGCCTTCGCAACATGCTCGCCCACGCCGGGGCCGACGCCGGTCAGGATGGCGGTTTTTCCGTCGAGGCGAAAGCGATCGAGTACGCTCATGATGGTCTCTCCAGAAGATGGCCGAAGCGGTCGTAATATTCCGTCATGCGGGCGCGCACTTCCGCCACGTCTATTTCGTATTGTTCGGGCGTATGCTTGTGCTTGCCCATGCGCTTGGCGGCAGGATTGTCGGCCAGGAACCGGTCGATCCGGGCGGCATGTTCGTCGGAAAAGCGCAGGCCGAAACGGTCGTAGATGCGCCGGATCGTCCCTTTCGGGTCGGCCACCACATCCTTGTGCGCCAGATCGATGATCCGCTCGTCGATCTTGGGGTCCGCACGCGCGGACAGGGCGCGGTTCATGCCCGCGATCCACGTTTCCACCACGTCGCGCCCGATGGCGGCCTTGTCCTTGTCGCCGCCGAACGCCGCGAGGAACCCGGCAATGAAGCTTGAGAGCGATGAGAATGTCAGCGCAGGATCCCGGTGCGTCCATACCAGCATCGCGCCCGGATAGGCCTCCAGCAGCGCAGGCAGGTCGAACAGATGCTGCGGCGATTTCAGCGTCCAGCGCCCTTGCGGCCCCTTCCACTGGAAGTTCTGCAGCAGCCGCTTGTGCGATACATACTGGCCGGGCACCTCATTCGTGCGCAGCCAGTCGGCATAGTCGGGCACGCCCAGTTCCGCGGGGAAATTGGTGCTGGCAAAGTGATATTGCATCCCGTGATTGCATTCGCCCGGCTGGGTGCAATCGAACCGCTGAATGTCGAGCAGTTGCGGCGCATGCTTAAGCCATTTGTCGTACATGGCGGTGACCTGCGCAATGCGCGGATCGCTGTCGAACGTCGCTGCCTCGGTCGGCGGCCATGGTAAATACCATTCCCATTCGCGCGGTGCCCGGGCTTCTGGGTCAAGGCACAAGAGGTCATAGGTGATAGTGGTTCCGGTGCGCGGAAGGCCGATCACGATCAGCGGATCGCCGACATCCTGCTGCGCGATTTCCGGATGGTTGCGATCATCCTCAACAAACCGAAGCCGCGTGGAAAGCTGGCCTACGATATTATGGGTCGCCAGACGGCGCAGCTGGTCGTTCGGGCCCATCGCCTCCACCGCCGCGACCAGTCTTTCGAACCCTTCGCGCCACCCCGTATCCGGCCCGAAGTCGGTCAGCCCCGTGGCATCGCGAGCGGCGGTTTCCAGTCCGGCTACGCTCAGCGGTTCGGTCATGACAATTGCTGTTCCATCATGGCCAGCAGGTCGGCGTAATGCGGCTGATGGGACAGGCCCCCTCCCGAAATCGAGATGTTCTCGCCGGTGATATAGCGACTTTCGTCCGAAGCGAGAAAGGCGACCAGCGCGGCGATATCGTCCGACGTGCCGAATTCCGGCGTCAGTATGTGGCGCTGGATCACTTCCTTAAGGCCCGGGACCGTGGCCTCAAGCGCTGGCGTCAGGACAACGCCGGGCGAGATCGAATTGCAGCGGATGTTCTGCTTGCCGTATTGGGTGGCGACATATTTCGACAGCGTGATGATGCCGCCTTTCGACGCGCCATAGGCGACCCGGGCAAGGTCGCCCGCGATACCGCTGTTGGACGCGGTATTGACGATCGATCCGCCGCCGCGCGCGATCATGTGCGGGATCGTATATTTGCAGCCCAGCAGATAGCCGCGCAGGTTGATGTCGATGATCTCGTCCCAGATCTCGATCGGAATATCGACCGGCGTGGTGTCCAGCGGATGCTTCGCCGGATCGGTCATGGCGGCATTGTTGTGAAGGATATCGATCCCGCCGAAATGATCGGCCCCAGCGGTCACCATCGCTTCGATGGATGCCGGATCGGATGCGTCGAACTGCACTGCAAGCGCGGCATTGCCCAGCGGCTGCGCGGCCGCCCTTGCGCTATCCTCGAACAGGTCGGCGATGACGACCCGCCCGCCTTCATCCACGATCCGCCGGGCGACAGCCGAACCGATACCGCCGCCGCCGCCCGTGACGATGGCGACCTTGCCCTCAAGCCTGCGCATCCCGCTATCCTCTCGTAAAGCTTTTATTGAATTCGACGAATCCGATCAGCCGCTGCCTGCGGTCGGCCTCTACCTGCGGAAGCTTTTCGGCGCCGGGACCGTCGGGGATGATCTGCACCGGTTCCCCGGCCAGCAATCCGGCCAGCGCGTTATTGGTCACGTCGGCAGGATCGAATGCACGTGATGTGTCGAAATCTGCAGGAACAATTCGCAGCAATGTCGGAGTGCGCATGATCGGGGCGGCAATGCCGATCACGTCGATGCCCCGTTCGTGATATTCTGCCCAGAGCGACTCTGCGAAATTGATCTCAAACGCCTTGGTGGCAGCATACATCACCAGATTGGGCTGACCGCCCAGCCCCGCGCCCGACGCCATTACGATAATGCCGCCCTTGCCCCGCTTCAGGAAGCGCTTGCCGAAACCGTTGGCGGCATCGATCAGAGTCGTGATGTTCATCCGGACCAGACGATGTGCTGCTTCGGTACTGTCTTCGAAAAAGGCCGAAAAACCGTCCGCACCGGCGTTTGAAATATACAGCCCGATGTCCAGGTCCGACGCGGCCTCGACAATCTTCGATCCCGCCTGGTCTTCGGTCAGGTCCTGCGCGCAGGCCCGGTATCCGATCCCGAATTCCGCTGCCAGGTCCCTGCCTAGCCCTTCAAGCGCTTCCTGCCTGCGGGAGACCAGCACAAGATTCATGCCCATGGCGGCCAGTTGCCGCGCATAGCATTCCCCGGTTCCTTCGGATGCCCCTGCAATAACGGCCCAAGGGCCGTAGCGTTCGAGGAAGGCGGTTTTGTCGATCGGACGTTGCGGAAGGTCGCGCATGGCGTCTCAGCCCCCGTTCATTTCGGCGAAGCGGGCCTTGGCGGCCTCGATCCCGCGGATCAGCGCGGTGCAATTCCCGGCACCGGCATAGAAAAGCAGGAAATGGGGGATCAGCGCCAGCTCCTCCTCGGTAAATTCATCGTTCGCCAGTGCACCCATCATCTGGATCTCGATCAGGTCCTGTCTGCCCAGCATGGTCGTGGCGCCAAGCACCATGAGGCGTTTTTCCCTGATGGAGAGGGCATCATCGGCCCACAGATTGCCGAACTGGTTCTCGACGATCTCGCGGTTGAAGCGGTCGTTCTCCCGCCCCTTCATCATCGCTGAAAAGCCCTCGCCATAGACGGCGTCGAAGACTTTCAGTCCATTTTCCCAGGCATTGTCGCTCATTGTCATTCCTCGTTTGTCTGGTGGCGTCGCTCAGGCGATCGGCTGGCCTTTGGGGTATTCCAGGCCAGAGGTGGAATCGGCGTTATCGCGGATCAGCTCGATCATCGGCAGCCGCACGCCAAATCTCGCCGCCTCTTCGATGGCGACTTCAAGATCCTTGATCATCAGTCCCTTGAAGTAATTGCGCAGACCGTATTCCTGTTCGTTTCCTGCAGGATCAGGGCGCACCATCATGGCAAGCGCGCCTTCCAATCCGCCTCCCGAATTCGGATCGCCCGACAGAGCCATGCGCAGCTGGTCCAGATCGACGCCATAGTTCCGCGCGATCACAGCGCCTTCGTAACCGGCACGCATGCAGCCGAAATAGGTGGCGTTGCGGGCGATCTTTGCGGCCATGCCGGCGCCCGGGCCGCCCATGTGAATGACCTGTCCGGCAAATCCGTCGAAAATGGGCTTTGCCTTCGCCATGTCCTCGTCAGAACCACCCGCAAGACAGATAAGGCCATTTTCACCCGATTTCGGGCCGTTAGTCACCCCGCAGTCGATCAGGGTCACGCCCGCTTCGGCGCACAGCTTTTGCGCGGTTTCCAGTTCCATCATCGAAATGGTGGACAACAGGATCACCGTCTGCCCGGCCTTGTTGGCTGCGAGCACGCCGTCGGGCCCCGACAGCACGGCGATCGTCTGTGCGCCATTCAGAACGGCGATCAGCACGCAATCCGACGCTGCCGCCAGGTCCCTCGGTGTCGCCGACATCGGGGGCGCTCCGGGAATTTTTTCTGCTGCTTTGGCAACCACGTCATAGATAGCGGAAAGCTGGCCGGATCGCTGGAGGCATTGCGCAACCCCGCCGCCAATGCCGCCAAGGCCGATTACACCACCGCTCTTCATCATTGTTCTCCTTGAATTGTCTCGGCGTGGTCGCGGATCACGAAAAGGCGCCGCAGCTCAGATTGTGTTGCTTCTTCCAGCCCCGCATCCGCCAGATAGTGCGGTACAGTCTTGTGACTGTTCTCGATCCGCTCCCACGCAGCCTGCAGATATTCGTTTCGGACGCCTATCAGCGCATCCACCTGTTCGGCGCTTGGCATGAAACCGAAGCTGGCCCGGATATCGCTTTCCAGCGTCCCGCCGCGCCGAAGATTCTGGCCGAACACAACGGACCGATGATAGTCCCGCATGATTTCGTCCCGCGATGCCCCCAGCATTTCCAGCAGTATGGCAACCGCGACGCCCGTGCGATCCTTGCCCGCAGTGCAGTTCACTATTGCCGGCTTGCCCTCCAGCAGGCAATCGCCCACGGTTTTCCAATGCGGCGCAAGTGCATCGGGAATTTCCCGGTATGTCTCGCTCATGATGTCGATGGCCAGCCGCTCATCACCGCCAAGGCTCAGCCTTTCGCGTCCATCGTTTCCGAAAACGCGCAGGTCGGCATTCACGTCCAGTCCCAGCCAGCGGCAGTTCGCGTCCTGCCAATCATGCGGATGCGTCTCTCGCTCCTGCCTAGAGCGCAGGTCGAAGATATATCCGATCCCCAGCGATTTGAGCTGTGCATGATGTTGCGGCAACAAATTGGCCGGACCTTCGGCGCGAAAGAGTGCCCCGCCGCGAACGGCACCGCCATCCGTGCGTATACCGCCCAGGTCGCGGAAATTGAGATTAGCCAGATCCATCGTCACGGCGCCGGATAGACCGGAATGGCCGCAGCCATCTGTTCATACATGGCCGGGTCGAACCAGACATGTTCCAGATAATGGCCCAGTGTCGCCCGTTCGTCGGTATAGGCATAGCGCATCACATCGCCCAGCTCTCCGCGCCACACCACGGGATGCGTCGCCGGATCGAGCGAAGCCATATAGGCTTCGAAATCGCTCAGATCGCCGTCGATCCGCAAGGCCGCGTGATGAAAACGCATGGCAAAGCTGCCGTCCGTGGGTAGCACCTCTGCATGAAGCGGCGCCTGTCCGGGCAAAGGCTCGATAAGTTCGATCTCGACCCCGCCCACATTGGCCAGCGCGATTTTCATCCGGTACTCTGGCGAGGAGACCAGTCCGGGCGCATCGTTTTCGAACACGTGAAAGCGGGAAACGCCAAATTCGTCGCGCCAGATGGCCATCCCGCGATCGAGATCGCTGGTCACATAGGCGTTCTGGCTATGCCTTGCCCCGGGCCGTGAAAACATGATCTGCGCTCCTAGTTGTTGATCATTTTCCCGCCGTCGACCACCAGCGTATCGCCGGTGTGATAGCGGGACAGATCGCTGGCGAGATAAACCGCCGCGCCCCACAGATCGTCGGGCATTCCCGCGCGGCCGAGCGGGGCACGGGCCGCTACGCCATCGGCGATCATCTGGCCGATCTCGGGGTCCTTCATGGTCATTTCGGTGATGATGAAACCGGGCGCGATCACGTTGCAGCGAATGCCATGGGGGCCCAGTTCCGCGGCCAGCCCCTTCGCCAGCCCCGCAAGAGCGCCCTTGGCCGCTCCGTAATGCACCAGCGTCGGCACGCCCTGGAAAATCGATCCGCTGCCGCACAGGATCATGGACCCGCCGGGATCGCCCGCCTCGGCGCGGGCTACCATGTGCCTGGCCACTTCGCGCAAGGTGAACACCACACCGTGCTGGTTGACGTTCATCAACGCGTTATAGCTATCGGCATCCATGTCGATAAACGGGACCGGATTGGCAATGCCCGCATTGGCGACCACCGTGTCGATCCGGCCCATCGCCTCAAGCGCATCGGCTACGCCGGCCACGATCTGCGCTTCGTCGGTGACGTCCACTTCGGCGGAATGCACCTTGACGCCAAAGGTTCGCAGCTTTTCTGCCGCCTTGTCGTTGGCATCCTTGCGCCTTCCCCAGATGACGAGATCGCTGCCCGCACGCGCCATCCCTTCGGCAAAGGCAAAGCCAAGGCCTGAATTGGCGCCCGTAACCAGCGCTACTTTCCCGGTCAGGTCGAACAAGTTTTCCGTCATGTCGCCAGCATCCTCTCCGCGACCGACCTAACTGCTGTTGCCGGATGCGCCGCATATCTTTCGGTAGGGCAAAGTTCCGGTCGTCCCGCTTTTACGGATGCGCAAACGCGGGCATTCACAAGGGAGAGCGATTATGGCGCAGAAGCAAAACGGCCCGGTTTTTAGAGTTGGCGACATGCGCGCTCCCGTGCTCGACGAGGCGCAAAAGGCTGCGCTGAAAGCCGCTGCACAAGTCAACTTCGACTTTTCGTCGAAAGCGATCCTCGAAGCCGCGAAGGCCCAAACCGGCCTGAGCGACTTTGGCGAGATGGACTTCGTCGAAAGGCTGGATTTGTGGTGCGAATGCGTGGAGGAAGACGAATTCCTCTCGCCGGTGGGCCGCGCCGGTCTGTGGCCGATGTTTGTGCGCTACGCCGCGACCCGCCTGCGGGTAGAGGACCTGTGCAAACGCCACCCCGAAATCCTCGACATCGAAATCGACCGCCCGATTATCGTCGGCGGCCCGCCGCGTTCGGGCACCACCCATCTACTAGGCCTGCTCTCTGCCGACACGCGGCTTCGCTCGCTCCCTTGGTGGGAAGCCATCGCGCCCGTCCCGACCGCCGAGGACGCACCGACGGAAAGCGATCCCAATCCCCGCTGGACCAAGGCGCAGGCCGGGTGGGAACAGCAGGACGCGGTCCTGCCGATGATGCGCTACATGCACGAATTCTCGCCCGATCATATCAGCGAGGATATCGAACTGCAGGCCCTCGATTTCTCATCCTACCTGATCGAATGGCTGGCCTATGTTCCAAGGTGGCGCGACTATTACCTCAGCCACGACCAGAGCGGCACCTATGCCTATCTGAAGAAGGGGCTGCAGGTTCTGACCTTCCTGAAGGGGCCGAATCGCTGGGTGATCAAATGCCCTCAGCACATGGAACAGCTCCCCGTTCTGTACAGAACCTTTCCGGACGCGACCTTCGTGATCACGCACCGCGATCCGGTGGGTTCGATCCGCTCGACACTGTCGATGGCGCTTTATGCTTCGCGCGTGCTCCGCACGAAAAGCGACCCGGAGGAGCCCAAGGGCTATTGGATCGACCGGTACAAGACGCTGTTGTCGCGCTGCGTGCGCGATCGCGATTGCCTGCCGGAAGACCAGGCGATCGACGTCTATTTCCACGAATGGATCAAGAACCCCGACCCGATCCTAAGGCAGATCTATGCCAAGGCGGACCTGCCGCTCGACGAGGATACCTTGCAGGCCCTGCACCAGTATCACCGGGATCACGATCCGGCCGTCAACGGCAAGGTGAAATTCGACCTTGAAGGCGATTTCGGCCTGACGGCCGGGGATATCCGCCAGCATTTCCAGTTTTATTTCGACCGCTTCCCGGTCGAAGTCGAAGTCAGATAATCTACGTAACGGAGTAAGAAATGCCGAAAATCAATGTGATCGACCGCTCGGGTGGCCGCAAGGAAGTCGAAGCCGAAAACGGGCTTACCCTGATGGAGATCATCCGTGACGAGGGTTTCGATGAACTCCTGGCCTTGTGCGGGGGCTGTTGCTCCTGCGCGACCTGCCATGTTTTTGTGGAGCCATCCTATGCAGGCAAGCTGCCAGAGATGAGCGAAGACGAAAGCGATCTTCTCGACAGTTCGGATCACCGCAACGAGACGTCTCGCCTGTCATGCCAGATCGAGATGACTGACGCGCTCGACGGAGTGACCGTGACCATCGCGCCGGAGGACTGAGAATGGCCGATGCGCAATCCGAAGTGCTGGCCTTCTTCGAAGAGTGGAAGCCGACGCTGGGCCACATGGTCGCATCGATGGAGCGTCGCTTCACCGATCGGACAGTCTGGGAAAATGTCGGCATATCGAAAACAACCGGCTTTGCCGAAGCAAAGGCCTTCATGGACGGCTTTGCGCAGATGTATCCGATCGAAACCGGCGAGGTGATCGTTCACCACATTGCGTCAAACGAGAACATCGTTCTGACCGAACGGACCGATAATTTTCGGGACAAGGACGGCAACCTGCTCATCTCAATAAAGCTGATGGGAATTATCGAAATGAACGGCGACAAGATCGTTTCGTGGCGGGATTACTTCGATACGGTCAAGGGATTCGGTTAGTGTTCGCCGGCAAAAAGATCTGGACGCAATTGCCGGTCCTTCCGGCAGACGAACTCGTGCCGCTGGTCCGCCAATGGGAAGCGGCTGGCATTGAGGGGGTCTGGGTCCCGCAGATCTTCGGTCTCCCTTTCGTCACCCTTGCGGCAGCCGCGGCCGTCACCAGCAGGATAAAGCTAGGCAGCGGCATCGCGCTGGCCTTCACGCGTAGTCCGCTGGAGACGGCATGCAGCGTCATCGATCTGGACCACATCAGTGGTGGCCGTGCGGTACTGGGATTGGGTTCAAGCGCGCAAAGCCAGATCGAAGGCAGCTTCGGCATGCCTTATGGCAAGCCGTTGGCGCATATGCGCGAAATTGTGGAACAGGTGCGGGCGGTCATCGCCAGGGGCCACACCGGCGAATTAAAGGTGCTTCCCGGCGAATATGCAACGCTTGACCTGTCGCATTTCCGGCTGACGGCGCCAGCACGGCGCCCTGACATCCCCGTCTATCTGCCCGCAATTTTCGAAAAGGCGTGCGAGCAGGCCGGAGAGATCGCCGAAGGACTGCTGGGCCATCCGTTGTGGACGACCCGCTGGATCGAGGAAAAGGTCGCCCCGCACTTGCAGGCAGGTCTCGACAGGGCCGGACGGGAGCGGTCGGCTTTCGATCTGAACCTGATGATATTTACCGTCATCAACGACGATCGCGATGCGGCCATTGCGGATGCCCGCGCGAATATCGCGTTTTATACGCAGTCGCCCCAGTACCTGCGCTATTTCAAGGCTATCGGATTCGAGAAGGAAGCAGCGGCGATTCAGGATGCGTTTGCCCGGCAGGACTTTGCCGCGATGGAGGCGGCCTGCCCCGACGAAATGGTCAGCGCCATCACGATTCTGGGTTCGGCGGAAGAGGTGAAGGCGCAGGTGATCGAACGGGCATGCTTTGCCGATTCGATCACGCCCGTCGTGCCGCAATTCGGGATGGATGAAGCCAAGGCCGCCATTTATCGGGACCGCATCGCCGATCTCTTCTTCCCGGCGCCAAGCTGATCCCGCGCGGATTATCGAGTCTTAGGCGCTGAACAAACCTGCCAGAAAAAACCGCGCCATCGCATCGGCCCGGTCCTCGGGCGACGGATTGGCGGCGCCATCACCAGGCGAATCGGGCAGAAGCCGGTCATGCATCGGGGCAAGCGCGAAATAGGATCCGACCCCGTGAACGAGCAGCGCCAATAATGCACCGGAATCGATCGGGCGCAGCGCCGTGCCCGATCCTACCTGTTCCAGAAGGTCCTGAAGGCGGCGCTGGAACGGCAGGGTGAAGCTTTCCGTCATATAGTCGAGCCGCCAGCTCGGCTCGCGCCCTTCAAGGTGGCTCATGGCCACAATGTCCGAATTGATGATCGCCCAGCGGCAAAACCGATGAATCAGGTCCCGCAACTGTTCTTCCGGAGGGTGCGACGGGTCGAAGGCCAGTTCAACCTCGCGGGCGGCTTCCTTGAGCCGCCAGTCGACCGAAGCCTTCCATAACTGCGACTTCTTGCCAAATCGCACATTGAGCAAATTGTGGCTGACGCCCAGTTCGCGGGCCATCGCGCGCATTGTCGCGGCTCCATAGCCATGCGTGGCGAACATGGCGAAGGCGGTCCGTAGCAGCGATGCCTCGTCAACCGATTCACCGGCATCTGCGCGTGGACGCCCCCGGCTCCTCTCACCCCTGCGGGTAAGATGGCCTTTCATTTGGCCCGTTCCCCGTTCCGCTGCCCTGCCATCTCGAGAGGTCGCGGTTGAATTTACATTGGCTGCATCCATCGGCATAGATTGACAATTAAATTGTCATGCGTCAATTTAATTGCATAACGCGTACTGGGAGATGCGAGTCGAGTATGACCGAGGCAGTCTGGTGGGCCGTTGCCCGCTCCGAAGAGATCAGCGCGGACAAACCGCACAACGTCGATATCGGCGACCAACCGGTCGTCCTTTGGCGCGACGACAAGAAGGTCGTGCGCGCGCTTGAAGATCGCTGCCCGCATCGCCGGGCGCCCCTGTCGCTGGGTTGCATCCTTGGCAATGGCGCGATCCAGTGCGGATACCACGGCTGGACTTATGACGGGGCAAGCGGGCGACTGATCGACATTCCCAATCTGAAAAGCGATCGCAAATTCCCTCCTGTATACAAGGCAAGGCCATTCGCCGTTCACGAGGATGCGGGCTTTGTACGGGTCTGTCTGGACGCCAAGGCCGCTGCCCCCGCACCTGACGATCGCGTCTTGCCGCTTTCGGGCACATCGATCGTGGCGCTGGATCACGAACACTGGATCGCCGCGTTGTTCGACGATCCTTCGCTGGTGCTGTCGATCAAGGGGGTGCGCTTTTCACCCTATCTGCTGACCGAGTTGTCCGAACAGCAAGGCAAGCTGGTGCTGGAACGATCATGCCAATGGGCATCGCCGCACTGGCCCGCGCCCTTCACGTCCGATTTCCCGATCAGCCTGCGCATCGCCACCGATCCGGTAACCGGCGAGACGGACCTGACCCTGCTTGACGACGAGTTCACGGCCCTGTTCCGCGCGGTTCTGGCGCCCGTTCAGGCCGCGCGCGGCGTTACGCAGGTGCGTTGGCGCGCCTCCCTGTCCTCCGGACGCCACCATCTGATGGCAAAGGCCATGGGCATCGGCACGCCGTTCAGGGTTTTCGACCATGTCGACGGAGCGGCGCTGCGCGTCCTCAAGCCGTCGGCGTCCATCCACGCCTCGGACCTGCGCGAAAGCATTGCCGGGCGCCAATCCGGATCGCCCTCCACGCAGGAAGCCGCTGCCTGACCGCTGCCCAACTGAGAACAAGGAACAGATCATGCTCGACGTTCAAGACAATCCGGCTCCCGAGGTTTATGACGATCCGATCGCGGCCGATCCGCGCCAGTTCGCGGCCAAGGTCAATTCCTGGCTGCCGCACGATATCATGCTGACCGATGCATGGTTTCCGCTGGCCCACAGCTTCGCTGTCGCCAAGAAACCCATTCGGCGCGCGGTCTATTCGCACGCCTATTTCATCTGGCGAAAGCCCGACGGCAGCGTCGTGGCCGCGGAAACGCACCCGAATGACCAGCTTGCCGCGAGGAAGAGCGAATATACCGACGAGGCCGGTCACTATCCGGTGATCGAGAAGTACGGCTATGTCTGGGGCTGGCTCGGCAAGCCGGAAAATGCCGCGCCCGAACATATTCCCAGCATTCCCTATCTGCCAGAGGACGGCGGCCTGCCGCTGCACATGCTGGGCACCGTGCGGTTCGATTGCTGCGCGCCACTCAGCCTCGAAAACCTGATCGACCTTACCCATGCCGACTTCATCCACGCCGACGTCGTGGGCGACGAGAAGATGGACAAGGAAACGGTCGAGGTGTTCCACGACAGCGAGACCATCACCATGGTGCGGACCTGCGTGAACAAGTCCGTCGCGCCGATCATGAAAATCTTTGGCGGCGTGCGCGACGATGTGCAGCAGGTACGGCAGGTTATCCGCATCTACCTTCGCAGCCATGCCGCGATCGCCTATGGCCGTTTCAGCCCGGGCGACAATGTCCAGTTGTTCCACCCCTGCGTTCCGGAAACGCGCGACCGGACCCGGCTGGATTATGCAATGAACACGTCGAACGTGAAAAAGACCAATCTTTTCCGCTATATGATGCCCAAGGCGAGCTACAAGGTTTCGCGGCAGGACAGTTCCATGACCTCGCCGCAGAGCCCACGTTACATGCGGCCAGAAAAGCGCAAGGACCTGCATTCGCCGCTGGACGAAGCGGGCCAGAAATATCGCGTGCTGATGCTGGCACTGGCCGAAAGACAGGCGCGCGGCGATTTTACCTATCGCGATAATGTCAGCTCTGATTGCAGCGACATTATAGGATATGAAAAAGCATGACCACACTGACCAATGCGACGGGGGGTGAGCGCAAGTGGTGGGGCGTGATGCCCGTTTTGCCCGCTCCGGTGATGGGCGGCATGGCAAAACAGATGGAGCAGGTGGGATTCGAAGGGGTCTTTTCGCTTCAGATCTATGGCGCGCCCTTTGTGCCCATGGCCGCCGTCGCGGCGATGACCGATACGCTGAAGGTTTCGACCGGCATTGCGGTTGCGGGAACCCGCAGTCCGGTTGAAACCGCCTATTGCGCGATCGAATGCGACACGATCAGCCAGGGTCGTTTCGTCCTTGGTCTGGGCACCTCGCTGCACAGCGCGCTTGAGGGGATCTATGGCGAGCCGCACCGCAAGCTGCTGACCCACCTGCGCGAAGTGGTGAAGATCGTGCGCTATGTGAACGCGAACAGCCACAAGGACATGGAACCGCTGCACGGCGAGTATTACGATCTGGAATGGACGGAAAAAATGATGACCGCGCCCCCGGTGCGCGAGAATATTCCGATCTGGATCGCCGCGCTCAAGGACAAGCTGACCAGCATGTCGCTGGAAATCGCCGACGGGTTGATGGTCCATGCGCTTTGGACCGTCGACTATACGGTTCAGAAGAACGATTTCATCCATTCGGAACTGGCCCGCTTCGGCCGCAAACGCGCGGATGTCGAAATCAATGCATGGCCATGGGTCGCCATCAATGACGACAAGCAGCAGGCGATCGACGACAGCCGTGCCACCGTGGCGGGTTATGCCGGTTACAAGGAATACGAAGACTTTTTCAATTCCATCGGTTTTGGCGATCTCGCACGCGATTGCCAGCTGGCCGCTGGCGAACATGGCGACGTTTCGGGCGTGATCGACAAGGTCAGCGACGAAATGGTGCAGGCCTTCGTGAAATGCGGGCCGGTCGACGAAGTGCTCGAAGAACTGGAACCCTTCTGGGGCGTGGTGGATTCGCTCTGCCCGATGACGCCCTATCGCAATCTCACCATGGAACAGCTGACCAAGTATAATGAGGGCCTGTTCGCGATGGTGGCCGAGGCGAAACGCCGCGAAAAGTAGAACCGGCAGGCGGGGCGGCAAAGCCCCACCCCGCCTTTCCCGGCTTTAGCCGACAGCCTGGCCGGCTTTGGCGGCCAGCTCCGTGCTGATGTCCCACAAGCGTGCGGCGCCTTGCTCGCTCTGCGCAGCGACCGACAATCCGGCGGGCTTGCGCTTGGAGAAATACTGGCCGGTCGCATCTGGCGCCCCGCCCCTTGCAAGCCAGAGTATTGTATCCGCGCCCTGTTCAGGCGTCAGCGAGAACGGTTTTGCGAAGAAATACATCAGCTTGACGCAAGATTGCCGTGACTGTCGAAGTTGGCTTGCACGACGCCGGGATGCACGCATGCTTGACCCGCTTCGCCATTTCCCGCGTGAACAAGATATTGGCGAGCTTGGACTGGGTATAGGCATCGCTGGCGCTGAATGACTGCACCTGCTGCAGATCGTCCCACTTCATGTCCTTGATGAATTTGAACGCGACCGATGCGGTCGTGACCACATGTGATCCGGGTGCCGCCGCCTTCAGTAAGAGCAGCAGGCGGTCGGTCAGCAGGAAAACGGCAAGGTGATTGGCGGCAAAGGTCTGTTCAAATCCGTCGGCGGTTTCCACCCGCCTCGACGGCGTGGCGCCTGCATTGTTCACCAACAGGTCGATGCGGTCGGTCGATGCTGCGACCTGCGATGCGAACGCGTCCACTTTGTCCATGATCGACAAGTCGGCTCTCAGCATGTTGACCTGCGCCCCGGGCGCGGCAGAGCGGATTTCCGCAAGCGCGGCTTCACAGCGCGCGGGATGACGGCCTTGCGCGATCACCCGCCAGCCGTCGCGCGCCAGTTCACGCGCGACGACCAGGCCAATGCCCGAGCTTGCTCCGGTTACGACTGCTGTTTTGATGCCGTGATACTCCTGCCTGCGATGAAGCCGGTCACCAGTGCCGGACCGACATTGCATCCATGCGCCGGAGACTTGCCCTGCCAGATCGAATTGGCATCCAGCCCGGCGGCCCAGAGGCCCGGGATCGGCTGACCGCTCTCATCCTTGACGCGGCATTGCGCGTCGATCTTCACGCCAACGGTCGTCGATCCGTCACCGGGGAAGATCTGGACCGCGTAATATGGCCCCGCGCCGATCGGCCCAAAGCATGGATTGGGCTTGTGAGCGGGATCGCCGATTTCCTGGTCGATCAGCGTGTCGCCCTTGCCGAATTCGCTGTCGCGCCCGGTTTTCGCATCGGCATCGACCCGCGCGGCGGTTGCTTCCAGCGCCTTGGGATCGACCCCAATCCGGGCGGCCAGTTCGGCCAGTGTATTGCCCTTTTTCATATAGCCGGACGCAACGAGTTCCTTCATCTTGCTGCCCCCCGGAAGTGACAGGCCCATGCCGTATTTCTTGACGTTCTTCGCGTTCGAGATGATCCAGGCGGGCACATTGCCGGTCGCGTGCATGTCCTCGACAAAATGGACCCCGGCTTCGTTGCCAAAGCGTTTGCCGTCCTTGCCCACGGCGACGCAGCCGGGCTTCGACATGTCGATCAGATGCGCGTAGCGTTCGACATAGCCATCATCGCGCGTCCGCTTTGATACCACGGCCCAGACCGCATTGGCATGGTTGTCGGTGCCCAGAACGGCTCCCGAAGCAGTCGCCGCATTTATGCCGTCTCCGGTATTATGATACGGCAGGATGGAAACATGCTGCTCGGCATAGGGCAGATATGCCTTGCGCATCTGTTCGTTGGCGGAAAAACCGCCAGCCGCCAGAACGACGCCCTTGTCGGCCGAAATCTCGGCTTGCTTGCCGTCTATGGTCGCGACGACGCCCGTGACCCTGCCGCGATCGGTAAGCAGTCTTTCGACCGGTGCGCTGGCGTAGAGGTCCACCCCCGCGTCCAGCACCGAACGGTAAAGCCTGCCCATCAGCGCATTGCCCATCGTCAAGCGTGAGCCGCGTCCCAGCTTCTTCTTGTCGAAAGCAAAACGAACGGCGATCTTGGCCATGTACCACAACGCACCGGGTTGCGGCAGTTTGGCGATATAGGGCAGGTCGAACAAATCGATCATCATCCCGCCGGGCGCGTTGAATTCCTCGCGCGGCTTAGACAGATTGTCGAAATCTGAGCCGAGCTGCTTGGCATCATATTCGGCCGGAGCGAGCAACCGCCCCTCGTGCATCGCGCCCTCGACCTCGGGGTACCAGTCGCTTGACGGGGGCGAGAGGAGGAAATGGACCGAACTATTGGCCTCAAGCCATTTCACCATTTCCGGACCGGTTTCGATATAGGCCTCGATCAGCTCGCGCTCTGCCCGGTTGCCGACGACGGCAAGCGAGTAATCCAGCGCCTTCTGCCTGCTGTCGTCCACCCCCGCCGCAACGGCCTGCGGGCTTTCGGGTATCCAGACCCCGCCACCGGAAATGGCCGTTGTCCCGCCGAAATGCGGCGCCTTTTCCAGCACGGCCACCTTGCAACCCGCTTTTGCGGCGACCAGCGCTGCCGTCAGCCCCGCACCGCCGGAACCCATCACCACGACGTCGTACTGCATCGAATTTCCCTTCACGCACACATGATCGATCGCATGGCCTTGTCGTCGATCCCCAACTGGCCCGCGCAATCGAGCCCGTCCCAATATTCCCGCCACCAGACGATCCGGCCGGCATCATCCAGATCGAACACGCCGACGACATGGGTGGTGGTTTCCCGTCCGTCCTTCAGCTGCCGGCACGTGTCGACCCGTTCCGTAAAAACGGTCGATCCCGCAGCGGCGACATTGCGAATATCGCAGGCGCATTCGTCATACAGTTCGTATTGTCGCTCCAGCTCTTCGCAAATGGCGTCCGCGCCATGCCTTAGCGGAGCGATCGGCACGACCGGCTGATACCGGGCATCGTCAGCCAGCATCGCGCGTACTGCCCCCACATCCAGCTTGCGGGTGTGGAACAAGGACAGGAATTGCCGGACGACGGTTTCGGCGTTCATGCTGCACCTTACCTGCGCGCCGAAAAAGGCGGCGACCTTGCCGGTATCGAAATACTCGCGTCCGTGGACGATCAAACCATCCTTGATCACGAATAGATCGTGATATTCATTGGCATAGACTCGGTCGCCGAAATGCATTTCCGACCGCACCTCTGCCGCAACCGTGTCGCCTTCCGCGACCATGCCCACGATGCGAACCTTGCGGTACGAAGCGGTCAGCAGCATGCCCTTGACCGCGTCGGTATAGGCTTCCCGCGATATTTCGCCCGATCCGATCATCCACCACGTGCATTCTGGCGCCTGCAATTGCTCGATTACTTCAAGCTCGCCGGTTTCGACCGCGCCGAGGAAGCGGCGCACGATATCCTTGTTCTGTTCGTTCTGAGTCATTTCGGTCTCTCCCCGTCGCCGCTTCATCCCCCTGCCCGTCCCGTCCCGCCCCTTTCCTTGGACAGGTTGCTCCATCAGGCACTCTGCGAAGCATGGCGACAAGAGAGGACCATGCCGCACATCGCGACGCCGGTTCGAAGGTTTGAAAACAGACAGATCGCAAGGAGCTGACCGTTGGATCCGCACGCCCCCGCCCAATATAAAAGCGCCGTCGTCGACACGAATTGCGTGCCGCGTCCCTATCCCGCGCGCACCGACAAGCTGCCGACAAGTCTGGAGGATGTCGACGCCGAGTGGCTGGGCCGGATGATGAGCTATAAATATCCGGGCGTCGCGGCGCGCAGCATGGAAACCGTCCAACTGCTTAACAGCCACACGACCAAATGGCGCGTGAAAGTCGACTGGAACGATGCGGGCAAGGCCGCGGGACTGCCCGAGCATGTCTGCATGAAGGCGAACTGGTCGGGATCGTTCGACAATGTCGATATTCACGCCGTCGAAGCGCGCTTTTACCACTTCCTGATCGGCGAGATGAAAGTGCCGACGGCCAAATGCTATTACGCCGATTGGGACGATGACGGCAGTGCGCACGGCTTCGTGGTGCTGGAAGACCTGGTGCAGCGCGGCGGCAAGTTCGGCCACAGCACCGATGCCAATGGCGTCGATATGATCATCGACAACCTCGAAGGCCTCGCCAGGCTGCATGGCAGCCTTTGGGGGAGCGAGAAAATCAGCACCGCCAACGCACCGTGGCTCCAGACCCAGATGGACACGCCTGTCGACAGCGATCAGGTGCGGATCATGTGGCAATGGATCGAAGCCAATCTGGAGGATCCCGCTTTTCGCGCCATCGCGCCGCAGCATTACCTTGACGATCCGCGCAAGGTGGAGCGCGCATTCGACCGTCTGGGCGAACTTGAGCGGGCCTATGATGCGCCGCATTGCATCGTGCTGGGCGACTGCCATCAGGGCAATACCTATATCCTGCCCGACGGCGACCGGCTCTGGCTGGACTGGCAGCTGGTCCGTCGCGGCCGCCCATGGCGCGACCTGACCTATTTCGTGATCGGCGCGCTCAGTATCGAGGAGCGTCGCAAGCATCACAAGGACATAGTGAAGCAATATCGCGAATATCTGATCGCGACCGGTGCGCAGGGCGTTCCCGATTTTGATGAGGCATGGGAACAGACGCGGCTTTTCGTGATGTACGGATTGCAAGCCTGGGTCGCCAATCTCGATGAGTGGGGACAGAACGGCCTTCCCATGAACGAACGCTTTTTCACGGCCGCCGAGGATTACGGCACATGGCAGCTTCTGGGGGAATAGGAATGGGTCTGGTCGAGGGCAAGATCGCCATCGTTACCGGCGGCGCCGCCAATATCGGGGAAGCCTGCGCCCGCATGCTGGCCGCGAACGGCGCGTCGGTCGCAATTGCCGATATCGACGACGAAGGCGCCCGGCGGGTGGCATCCGCGATTGTTGCGACCGGCGGCAATGCCATCGCCCTGAAGGTCGACCTGGGCGACGAAGCCAGCGTCGCTGCAATGGTGGCCGCGGCGGTCGACGAATTCGGCAGAATCGACGTCCTCCACAACAATGCGGCCAATACCGGCGCCCAGCAGATGACACGTGACCGCTCGCTGGCCGAAATGGAGTCCGAAGTGTGGGACGCGGCCTTCGACATCAATGTGCGCGGCACGATGTTCGTGACCAAGCATGTCGTTCCGCACATGATCGCAGCGGGCGGCGGTTCGATCGTCAACACCAGCTCGGGCGTTTCGCTGCTCGGCGACGTGCTCAATCCTGCCTATAGCGCGTCCAAGGCCGCGGTGAATGCGCTGACGCGCAATACGGCCACGCAGTTCGGGCGGGCCAATATCCGCTGCAATGCCGTGCTGCCCGGCCTCGTACTCAGCCCCGTGGCGCGCGCGCAAATGACCGACCATCAACTCGCCATGATCCAGCGCCACGTGCTTCTGCCCCGCGAAAGCGTCGCGGATGATATCGCGGGCGCCGTGCTGTGGCTGGCGTCGGATCTTTCGGGCTTTGTCACCGGCCAGATCATCTCGGCCGACGGCGGCATCGCTCACCACCAGCCCCATTACGCCGACATGCTGGACATGTTCGCAGCAATGCCGGGGTAACGGGAAGAAACCTTATCGGTCAGATAGCCGGCATGATTTCCTCGGCGACCCAGTGCTGGCGGTCAATCCATGCCTGCTTTCCCGACAGGCCCGGCGGCAAGGGCACGATGGTTTCGGTAATGCCCAATTCCTTCAGCCAGCCGATCTGGTCGATGATCTTCTGCTTGTCCTCTGTCCCCGGCGCGCGGGCATCATCCAGGATTTCGTGATGCGCACCGACGTTCAGCATTTCGAGGGCAAAGAACATCTCCAGCCGCCTACCGTCATATTCCGGTTGTGACTTGATGTAGTCGATGCAGTCGGGAAAGCTTTCGGGCGGTGTGCGGAACGGGGACCAGCCATTGCCGAACTTCGCCACCCGCCGCTGAACTGCAGGCGCATCGCCGCCAAACCAGATCGGCATGTGCGGTTTCTGAAGCGGCTTGGGCGCGAAACCGCAATTTTTGAAGCTGACGAATTCGCCCTCGAATTCCGGATCGTGCTTCGTCCAGAGTTCAATCATCGCCGCAATATATTCATCCGCCATCGCGCCGCGTTTTTCGAACGGCACGCCCAGCATGTCGAATTCTTCCTTCAGCCAGCCGACGCCGAATATCGGCTCTGCCCGACCACCCGTCAGCCAGTCGAGCGTCGACCATGCCTTGGCCTGCACGATGGGGCTTTGCAGCGGCAGGATGGAGATCGAGGACGCAAGGCGCAGGTTTTTCGTCTGCCCTCCATAAAACCCGAGCGCCACGGCAGTGTGGAAATACCAGTCGCCCGACAGCTCGATATGTTCCTTCGGAATGACGAAATGTTCACCCAGCATGCATTTGTAGAAGCCGAGCTGGTCCGCGACCGCCATCAGTTCCCCGACATCGGCTCCGGTCAGCGGATCCTCCCATGGCTGGACCATGGCGGCAACCTTCATACTCTTGGGGATACCGATACTCAGTTTCATGACTGCCTCTCCTGCGCTGGTGTGCCGGGCGGATAACAGTCCGGCGCGGTCAAACTACCTGCCGGAAGAAAGGCGGTTTAGACACGCAGTCCGCGTTCCTGCAGGAACTCCAAGTCGGCAGGTGTATCGAGATCGGCCGACAGGCCCGTCCGCTGAAATACGGGCATGGCAACATCCAAGGCGCAGTGAAGAATGCGACTGCCCTGCCCGAATTGGAACGAGAACGACCGACCGTCAGCCAGTGCCAATGCATTGGTGCCCTGCCCCAATCGATCCGTCGCAAGGGCCGCGCCATGGAGAGCTGCCGCGTCAAGTAGAGCGTCGACATCGTCCCGCGCCAACAAGGGCAGGTCTGCGTGGATCACAAGCAGCGGCGACGCACCGAACCCGTGCCGAAACGCCGAAATCTCGGCATTAAGCCCCAGCCCGCCGTCTTTGGCCCAATCGGTCGCCGGATGGTCGAAGGCCTCATTCGAAAGCACGACTCTCCGGTCGATCGCCGGACATTGCGCCAGAACGTCGATCACGTGCCATGCCATGTCTAATGCCAGACGCCCGCGTGCGTCGGCATCCAGCACTCCTTTCAGCCGGGACTTGCCCGCAGGGCCGGTGCGGATCGGGACTAGCGCCGTCCATGCCATCAGCGCGACGATCGTTCGGCCAGATCCATAGCGGCAACCGCGACAAGGTGCCTGTCCTGCGCCGAGTTCATGAGCGTGTCGGTTTCGGCACAAGGAGGGTCGGAAGGGTGAGGGTCGCCCTGGTGCACAAGCATCGCATCCAGCAAATCGCCGTAATGTTCGGCAATCGTCTGGTTCGTCACCGAAAGGCCCATTTCGTCCATCAGCTTGGCCGTCGGCCCCTTGACCGCTTTTCCGCCCACCAGCGGCGACACCGCGACCAGCGGCGCATTCCTGCGTTCCAGCGCCTGGCGCAGGCCGGGAACCGCCAATATGGGATCGATGCTGAGCCACGGGTTGGATGGCGCGATCAGGATCATATCGGCGGCTTCGATGGCCGCCACCACGCCCGGTGCCGGCAAGGCGGCATCGGCACCTTCGAAGCGGATCGCATTGACGCGCGGTTCGCACCGCCGCGCCACGAAATAGCGCTGGAAGGGCAACAATCCCTCGTCCGTTTGCAGCCAAGTCGCGACGGGATCGTCGCTCATCGGCAGGATGGTCAGGCCTAGACCCCATTGGAGGGCAAAACCCCGCACGATTTCAGACAGAGGCTGGCCCGCGTCCCTGGCCGCCCGGCGCATGACATGCAGCGCGAGGTCGCCATCGCCGAGGTTGAACCAGTCCTCGCCGCCAAGGCTCTTTACCGCATCCATGAATGACCATGTTTCACCTTCGCGGCCCCAGCCGAGACGGGCATTGGACAGCCCGGCCAGCGTGTAGAGCAAGGTGTCGATATCGGGCGAAATCGGCAGGCCGAAATGCTCGAAATCATCGCCAGTGTTCACGATCGCCGTCAGGTGAGTGCCGGGCACGATCTGCTGCAAGCCCTCGACCAGCTTGGCGCCGCCCACGCCTCCGGTCAGGACAGTGACTCGTGCGCTCATCGGAACAAATCCTCGCCCGCCGGACGCAGCAGGTTCCGGCTGGTCTGGTCGCCGTGCTGCCATGGCAGGCCGCGCAGCACGCAGGCCGGCAAGCCCTCGGGGCCCTCGCCCATCACAAGCCCGGCCGCTCCCGCTGCGGCATCGGCGAAGGCGATTTGCGTCACCTGCATGATCCGCCCGTCCCTGTCGGGCTTGCCACGCTCATCGATCACGGCGGGAGGACCAGCCACGCCGATCGCCACATTGGTCGTCCCGATCCGCCATGGACGGCCAAAGCTGTCGGAGATGATAACACCGGGCCTGATGCCGGTTCGGGCGTGGCATGCATGGGCGATGCGGGCCGCGCTAGCATCGGGATCTTCGGGCAGTAAAAGCACCTTTTCCTCGCCACTGGTACCCAGATTGGAGGCATCGATGCCGGCATTCGCCATCACATGGCCCAGCCTGTGCCGCGTTATCAGCACATTGGGCACCGCTCTCACCAGGTCGCTGGATTCGCGCAGCACCAGCTCGACCAGCGCGGGGTCTTTACAGGTCTGGCGGGCAAGATCGCGCGCGCTGTCGCTAAATTCGACCGACGAGAGCGCGACCATCCTGCCTTCCGACTTCGATACGATTTTCTGCGTGACGACAAGGATATCGCCGGGCGCAAGGCCGGGATCGCCTTGGGCGAGTCGATCCGCCAAAATGGAAGGCAGGTCATCGCCACCAAGGAATTCGGGCAAATCGCCGACGGGATGTACGCTGAACATCGTCAATCGGGGGCGTTCAATTCGCCCGTGATGCGAATTCCGGCGCCGTCCACCTTGTAGTTCTTGTTGATGAAGATGAGCAGCGAGGTCATCGCCTCGGCAGCCGCCGCGTTGACCAGCGGGCCGGCATGGATTCCGCGTTGCCCGATGGCTTCTGCCAGTGCGACGATTTCGGCACGTGCCGCCTTGTCGTCACCGAACACCAGAATGTCGCAATCGACGAAGCCATCCTCTGCCAGGCGATGCGCCGCGACATTGTGGAACGCCGCGACCAGCCGGACATCGTCGCCCAGCAGATTGCTAGCGCAGACTGCCGCCGAACCTTCGTCGGGCAATTGGACGCGCATCACCTTGGGCGGAACGAGCGGGACCGTCGTATCGACGACGATTTTGCCGGCGACATGCGGCTTGATATCGGCCAGCGTCGCCGCTTGGGCGGAAAAGGGCACGGTGACTAGCACGATGTCACCCGCTCGCGCCGCATCGGCATTGGCCATGCCGGTCAGCCCGTGGCCGAGTTCCTCTGCCCGGGCAATGGCCGCTTCGGCAGAGCGCGATCCGATGATCACCTGATGCCCTGCCTTGGCAATCCGCCATGCTATCGCACTGCCCAGATTGCCCGTGCCGCCGACTACTGCGATCGTCTGGCTCATAAACTATTCCAATCCTGTCAAATTATGCGACGGTCTCGCCTGTAGCCAGACCGTAAACCGTGGTGCGTTCCTGCAGACGGCGACCGATGCCATGCGCCAGCGCGCGCATTTCGGGAACACCGAATTCCTGTCCGTTGACGCCGCCCGCAGCGCGCGTGATCGATTCGTCCATCAGCGTCCCGCCCAGATCATTTGCCCCTGCCTGAAGGATGCGGGCCGCGCCCTCCGGACCCAGCTTTACCCAACTGACCTGAATATTCGGAATGGCACCGTCGAGCGCAATACGGGAAACGGCATGCATCAGTACTGTTTCGCGCCATGTCGGGCCAGAGCGGGTCTGCCCGCGCCGCCAGTTCGGCGCCTCCATATGGACGAACGGCAAGGGCACGAATTCGGTGAATCCACCCGTTTCCATCTGCAATTCGCGCAGGCGCAGCAGATGCGTGGCCCAGTGAGCATAGGTTTCGACATGGCCGAACATGATCGTGGATGTGGTCTTCAGCCCCACCTTGTGCGCAGCCTGCATCACCGCTAGCCATTCGCCGGTCGAGAGCTTGTCGGGGCAAATGATGTCGCGGATATCGTCCGACAGGATTTCCGCCGCGGTTCCCGGCAATGTCGCCAGCCCGCATTCCTTCAGCGAGGCGAGGTAATCTTCGTAATCCAGCCCCAGCGTGGTGGCGCCGTGATGCACCTCCAGCGGCGAGAACGCGTGGACATGCATGTCCGGCACCGCATCTTTCACCGCTTGCACGATCCCGCGATAAGTGTTGCCGTCATAGCTGGGGTGGATGCCCCCTTGCAGGCACACCTCGCTCGCGCCGCGTTCGCGCGCTTCGACCGTGCGGCGGGCGATTTCGGCATGGTCGATATTGTACGCCGGGCCGCGCTCGCTCTTGGTGCTGCCCTTGGAAAAGGCACAGAATCCGCAGCGATAGAGGCAGATATTGGTATAATTGATGTTGCGATTGATCACATGGGTGACGGTATCGCCCACCCTGTCATGCCGCAATTCGTCGGCAACGCGGCAGATCCGCTCGAAATCGCGGCCTTCGGCCCCGAACATTCTTTCGATGTGGAACGCGCCAAGCTCCTCGCCGTGCTCGACCCGGCCCAGGGCTATGCGGATTTCCTTGTCCCCTCCGATACCGATGGACATCGGCCCTTCAGGTATCGCCCCGCCGGTGCCGGGATGCCAGTCGCTGTCTCGCGGTAGTCCGCGCGCATCGATGGCCCTTCGAATGCGCGGCTGAAGCGCCTCGTCCGTCCACAATCCGGGTGCACGAGCGAATGCCGGGCCGATGGCAAGCCGCTGGCGCAGGTGCCGACCGGCCTCCTCGGTCTGGGTCTCCAGCTGCTCAAGATGTGGCCAGGGCGCTTCGGGGTTCACATGGTCGAGCGTGACCGGCGAAACCCCGCCCCAGTCGTTGACGCCCGCACGGATAAGCTTGCCCAGCTGTCCCGGCTGCAGGTTGGGCGGTGCCTGCACCACCATTTCCGCCTGAAGGATCAAGCGGGCAGCGGCGGTCGTCCAGAGATGTTCGTCGAGCCCGATATCGGGCGTTGCTGCCATCAGCGTCCCGGTCTTGGCGCGGAAGTTCTGGATGATGACTTCCTGGATATGGCCATGGCGCGCATGCAGATCGCGGATTGCAAGCAGTGCCTCCACCCGTTCCAGCCGCGTTTCGCCGATCCCGATCAGCAGGCCGGTGGTAAAGGGCACCTTTGCCTCGCCAGCATCGCGCAGGGATTTCAGGCGGACTTCCGGTATCTTGTCGGGCGACCCGTAATGCGGCATTCCCTTGCCGCACAGCCGGTCCGACGTGCTTTCCAGCATCAATCCCATCGAAGCCGAAACTGGGCGCAGCTTTTCGTAATCGGCAGCCGTCATGATCCCGGGGTTGAGATGCGGCAGAAGGCTCGTTTCTTCGGGGACAAGCGCGGCGACATGCGCCAGATAGTCCAGCGTGCTCGCAAAGCCACGCTCATCCAGCCACCGGCGGGCGGCGGAATAGCGGGCCTCGGGCTGGTCGCCCAGAGTGAACAATGCTTCGCGGCAACCGCGCTGTTCGCCTGCGCGGGCGATCTCAAGCACTTCTTCCGGTTCGAGGAACGGCGCCGTCAGTTGCGACGGGCGGTGAGCGAACGTGCAGTAATGGCAAACATCGCGGCACAATTTCGTCAGCGGTATGAAAACCTTGCGCGAATAGGTGACCACCGCGCCATGCGCCGCAATCGTCTTGGCCTCGGCCTCTGCGGCCAGTTCGTCCAGCGAGAAACGCTCCAGCCTGTCCAGCCAATCGCGCGCTTCGGTCCTGTTCCACCATTGTGCCATATCGCGTTACATTCTCTTTCTTGCGGCTGCGAGGCCGCGGATCGTCGTGAGCGGATCGGCATGCCCGGGAAGTGCGGCGATAAGCGTGGAAACACCCATCGCTTCCATCCTGGCCATGACCCCTGCCACGTGGTCTTCAGGTCCCGCGATCGTATCGAAATCCTGCAGGAATTCGGTGAGCCCCATCTCGTCCATCAGCCGAACGTTGCGTCCGCCGACCACGACATGTTCCGATGGATCATAACGTGCCTGAAAAGCCTGGACGAGCGGGCGGACATTATCGGGCAGCATCGCCAACGTCTCGGGCGTACGAAAGGCCATCGCATTGACGGCAATAAAAGCCTTCAGGTCGTCGATGGCCTGCTGCCGCTGCTCGCGCACCGAAATATAGCTGGTCACCCAGATGTCGAGCGCATCGGCATCGCGGCCCGCCCTGGTGGCGGCATCGCGCAGCGCGTCAATCCTATGCTCCAGCGCATCGAGGCTCTGATCGCCTGCAAACAGGATCGCTCCATCGGCAAGCTCTCCTGCAAGCGCGAGCGCCTTAGGGCCGAAAGCGGAATAATAGATCGGAACCTTGCGCGCGAAGCGAAGCGATTTGACGGGCCGCCCTTCCCACTCGATCTCTTCGCCGGCGAAAAGCTGGCGCAGGGCGACCAGTTCGGCCCGCACTTCCTTTTGCGTGGCCGGTGCGCGCCCCACGGCCAGGACCGTGCTGCCCCCTGTCGCAAATCCCATGACCGCCCGCCCGCCCGTCAAATCGTTGATGGTGGCAAAGGCACTGGCCGCGACGAGCGGGTGGCGCATGAACGGAGATGTCACAAGCGAGCCGATCAGCGCCTTGGGCGCTTCCAGTGCCGCCAATGTCATGGAGGTGACCATTTCATGCCAGCCGGACGGCGAATCCCCGACCGTGACCAGATCATAGTCCAGCTCTGCCGCCAGCCTCACCTCGCTGCGGAACAAGTCCAGCGAGGTTCCCCACATCGAACAAATACCCAGCTTCATCGATCGCGTTCCCAGCAAACGCAACGGACCGGCGGCGCAAATTGACTGCGCTGACTATCGCCGCGTCCCCTGTGGCGTCCTGGTCCTGCGTGGGTCATTTCCTGCTCAGATATTGGTCCGGTCGCCGCCCTTGAGGTCAAGGATCTGGCGCGCTTCGTCAGGCGTTGCCACGGACAGGCCCATGCCTTCCACGATGGCCTTTGCGGTCGCGACCTGTTCCGCGTTGGTTTCCGCCAGTCGGCCCGGCCCGGCCCAGAGCGAATCTTCAAGGCCCACGCGAACATTGCCGCCCATCGATGCCGCCATGGCGACGATGCTCATCTGCCGTGCGCCGGCCCCCAGCACCGACCATTCATACTGGTCGCCGAACAGCCTGTCCGCCGTGCGCTTCATGTGCTGGATATCATCAGGGTGGCTGCCGATGCCCCCAAGGATGCCGAAGCAGGTCTGAACGAACAGCGGAGCCTTCACCAGCCCGCGATCGAGGAAATGCGCCAGATTGTACAGATGGCTGGTATCATAGCATTCGAACTCGAACCGCGTGCCCAGCGGGGAAAGCAGTTCCAGCAGCCCTTCGATATCCTTGTAGGTGTTCTTGAATACAAGGTCGCGCGATGCCTCAAGCGTGGCCGGCTCCCAGTCGTATTTCCAGTCCTTGTAGCGGTTCAGCATCGGGAACAGGCCGAACCCCATCGAACCCATGTTGAGGCTGGCGACTTCCGGTGCGAAACGCGTTGCCGGTCTCAACCTTTCCTCCAGCGTCATTGAGGGATGGCCGCCGGTGGTGATGTTCAGCACCGCATCGGTCCGCTGCTTGATGACCTTGAGGAAGGGTTCGTAGAGATCGGGATTCTGGTCCGGTCGCCCGTTCTTGGGATTGCGGGCGTGCAAATGAATGATGGCCGCGCCCGCTTCCGCCGCGCCGATGGCCGCTTCCGCAATCTCGTCAGCGGTCACCGGCAAATGCGGCGACATGCTCGGCGTATGGATCGCGCCGGTCACCGCGCAGCTGATGATTACCTTGCCCTTGGCCACAATATTCTCCCGCCACGAATGCTATAGTTTCTCCTTCGCTAGAACCTCCGGCACCAGGCGCAATCTAACCTTCGATAGGGTGTCACGACAAAACTCCCAGCTGCCTTGCCCGCAAGACGGCTTGCGGACGGCGGCGAACGCCCAGCTTGTCGTATATCTGCTGCATGTACCATTTGACGGTGCCTTCCGTCAGGCCGAGGCGGTCGCCGATTTCCCTGTTGCGCAAGCCGCCGCTCACCTGGGTGAGAATCTCGATCTCGCGCAGCGACAGGCCGCCGCTGGGGCCGAACTCGTCATCGTCCTCTTCGTCCTGATCAATCTGCGGATTTCCCTTGAGCAGCTTCACCAAACCATGGGCAAACCTGTCGACCGGATCGTCGAGGATCGGCCCCTTCCCATAGGCGTCGACGATCAGCGCTGCGATCGCTTCCCCTTCGTCGAGAAACGGACGAAGCCAGCCACCTGTCTCGGCCAGTTCCACGGCAGCGCGCACCGAGCGGCGCGCCTCGGACCGGTTGCCGGCCAGCACCGCAATTTCGGCCAGAAGCAGTTCGAACGACAGGGCGGAACGGATGGCGCCGCGGCGGCGTACCAGTTCCAGCCAGCGCTTCGCCACCTTGCGCGAGCGCACCAGCCGGAACCGGTGCATCTCGATCCGCAGCCAGGCAATCGCCAGCCATTCGTTGAGCCGCGACGGATTGAGCGTGGGGACAGGTTCTCCTTCGCCCACCAGGTCGCAGGAATAGAACAGCGTTTCGGCCTGTTCCAGCTGCCCGTTCTTGATCAAAATGCGCACCTGTTCCGACACGACCATGGCCCGCAAACGGTCAAGCCCGCATTCGATCGCGACAAGATGCGCTTCTTCCAGCACCGAAAGCGCCGAGGCGAGGTCGCCATCGGCGGCCGCCAGCCGGGCGCGCACGAGATATCCCGACGCGACCTGATCGACGAAGCCCCATTGGCGAATAGAAGGCATATACTGGTCGACCAACCTGGCTGCCTCGTCCAGTTCGCCGCATTCGTATAATATCTCGGCCAGCGGAAGTGCCGGCAGCGCGCCCAGCCCCGCAACCTCGCTTTCACGCTGGCGCGCGATTTCCTGCGCTTCATGCAGGAACTGCTTTGCGGTTTCCGTCTTGCCCTGTGCGACCAGCGTTGGCGCGACCGACGACTTGAGCGCAATCGATGCGAAGGCCGAACCCGGTCGCGCCAATGCCTTGCGCAATTCACCTTCCAGCCGAAGCATGTCGTGGAAGTGAAAAAGTTCGCGGCGGGCGGAAAGCAGCTGGGCCAGCAGGGTGCAGCTGAGATATGGGTGATCGTCACCCAGATCGGCCAGCAGCGGGCCGCATTCCTCCTCAACCGCGACCATGTCGTCGCGTGCGGCATGCAGCATAACCTTGCGGTGGCGCACATGGAAATCCAGCTGGCGCGCTGCGTAGTCATCCAGCTCGCCGGCATCCATCTTACTTTCGATGGCTTTTTCAGCCGATTCGATCAGGCGTTCGGCGGACGTGAATGCCAGTCGCCTGCTGCGTCGCCATGACATGGCCAGCAGGATCGCTGGCTTGTCCTCGACCACCTGCCACGGCAACCGGCTAGCCAGTTCGTCAAGCCGCTGCATCAGTCCCGCGTAGATCATCTGTTCGGCAAGGGTTTCGATCTGCGACGCAAGGAATTCCTGGTCGGTACTTTGCTCGGCATGCTCCAGCGCAAGGTGGTAATTGCCGGCCTCAGCGTAGAAGCGGCTGGCGCGCCGATGCAATTCGGCTGCGCGTTCAGGTGCCAGCTTCATGAGCCGCCCCAGAACCATATCGCGGAACAGCTTGTAGTGGCGATATTCGCCCTGCTCGCGGTCCAGTTCGATCAGGAAGAGGCCGCGCTCGAAAGCCTCGTCGAGATATTTGCGCGCTTCGCTCTGGCCGATCACCGCAGCGCAGGCAGACGGTGACAGTTCTTTCAGGATCGAGGTGTCGATGATGAAGTTCCGCAATTCCTGCGGAAGGCCCTCGATCACTTCCTCGTGAAAATAGCTGGCATATTCGTAACGCAGCCGACTGGCCGCCCGCTCAGGCATTTCCGCGTGCAAACTATCCTTGTGCCACGTCTGGGAAGCCAGAATCAGGCCGGCGGCCCAGCCCTGTGTATCCAATATCATGCGCTGGATCTGCGCCGCAGTGGGCTCTGCCCCGATTTCCTGCCGCAGCAGGCTGCTTGCTTCCTCTGCATCGAAACACAGGTCCGCCATCCTGACTTCCATCAGGTATCCCAGCGATCGCAGGCGAGCGAGATTGATGTCATTTTCACCGCGCGAGGCCATGACGCTCGTCAATCCGTCGCGTGAACTGAAAATCAGCTGCTCGACGAAATCATGCACCTCGCGGGGTAGCAACTGGGCATCGTCTATGAACAGGATCGGCGCTGCGCCCGATCGCTTGGCAAGCTCGACGAACCATGCACGCGGGTCGCTGGAAGCGATGCCAAGACCCGACACGACACAGGCCTGTGATAGCGCCTCGAGAAAGGTGTCGAGACTGTCGACACCGGCGCGCGCCGCGATCCAAAGAACGGAACGCCCTCGTTCGGCCAGCAGATCGGCCCATCGCAGCATGGCGGTTGTCTTCCCGAAACCGGCCGGAGCGATAACCGTGACTGCGCGATAGCCTGCGATCTTTTCCGCCAGGCCTTCGATCCTGGCCCGTTTCACATACGCGTGCGCCGAACGCGGCGGCACGATCGTGGTTTGCACTAAGCCCATGTGGCTAACCTCTTCACCTCTCCCTGCCGGTCGTATGCCGACGATGCGGCTGTTATCGTGCAGCGCATCCGTCATGGCAAGTCGGATTTCCTATCCGCAGATAGGTTGTGACGAGCTTGCGCGACGATAACCCCACAATCCGATAAAGCTATCGGCGCGCAGGACGATGATCTTGCAGCCAGGGGGAGTGGGGGCATGAATTTCAAATCGCCGCGAGTGCGCCATTCCTCGCGGGGATTCGTCCGGCAGCGGACGAATGCAAGAATCCACGCATGACACACGCATCCGCCCGGTCGCATCCATTACCACCGTAACGGTCAGAAATGGCGCTGCCGCTCTTTGGCCATCCGCGCCAATAATTGATTATAGAAAGAGGATTTCCGACCTATGAAAGCTCTATTGCTCGAATCCACGGATGGTCCAGAAGCCGTTCGCGTAGCGGATGTCGACACGCCGGAACCTGTTGCCGGACAAGTGCGGGTCGCGATCAAGGCGGCGTCGATGAACCACCGGGAAATGTGGATCTCGCGCGGGCTGTACCCCGGGATGGTCACACCTTGCACGATGGGCTGCGATGGAGCCGGCGTCGTCGATATGATCGGCGAAGGCGTCACTGGCGTAGAAATTGGCGACGAAGTCGTGTTGTATCCCGGCCGCGATTGGGGACCAAACCGTCATGCCCCGCAGGCCGAATTCGGACTTCTGGGCATGCCGCTCCCCGGCACCATCGCTGAATATGTCTGCGTTCCGGCCGAAAATCTGGCCCCCAAGCCCGCGGGCATGAGCTGGGAAGAGGCCGCCGCATCGATTCTGACCGGCCTGACGGCATGGCGCGCGCTGATGTTCAAGGGGCAGCTCCAGCCGACCGACACCGTCCTGATCAGCGGCGTCGGCGGCGGCGTAGCGACCTTTGGTCTCGCCTATGCGGTGGCGCTTGGCTGCAAGGTCTATGTCACGGGCGAAAGCGAAGAAGTCATCGAACGCGCCAAGAGCATGGGCGCGACCGACGGCCTGCTCTACACCGATCCCGAATGGCGCAAGAAGGTCGGCCCGATGACCGGCGGCATCGACGTCGTGCTCGATGGCGCGCCCGGACCAAGCTATGCCAATTACATCCGCGCCATAAAACCGGGCGCCCGCATCGTCATCTATGGATCGACGGCAGGCGACAAGTTCGAGATTACTGCAACCGGCGTTTTCCTGAAGAGCGCCAGCATTGTCGGCAGCCAGGTCGGCGATCCCGAAGACTTCCGCAACATGCTGGAATTCATCGACAAGCATAACATCCGGCCCGTGATCGAGAAGACGTTTTCGTTGGCCGAAGCTGACAAGGCTTTGGCCTACCTCGAAAAAGATCACAAGTTCGGCAAGGTGGCGATTACCGTATGACCGGGCTTTTCGATCTGAGCGGAAAAGTCGCGTTGGTCACCGGCGGCGCGCAAGGCCTTGGACGCATGATTGCCGAGGGTCTGCTGAAGGCAGGCGCCACGGTCGCGATCACGTCGCGGAAGGAAGACGTCTGCAACGCGGCAGCAATGGAAATGTCGTCGCTCGGGAACTGCATCCCCCTGCCCTGCGATCTTTCCAGCCCCGAAGCTGCGGTAGACCTTGCCGCGCGGCTGCGCACCGCTTGCGGCGACAAGCTCCACATTCTTGTCAATAATGCCGGCAAGACGTGGGGCGGCCCGATCGACGATTATCCCGACCAGGCATGGCCGGGCGTGATGATGGTCAATGTGCAGGCGCCCTTTACGCTGGTCCGCGAATTGCTTGGTGCGCTGGAAGCCGCCGGGACTCCCGACGATCCGGCAAGGGTAATAAACATAGGCTCCATCGCGGGGCTGAAGACGGCACGCCTCAGCGCCTATTCCTATTCGGCCAGCAAGGCGGCCATTCATATGTTGAGCCGCGATCTGGCCGGCGATCTGGCGGCCCGCAATATCAACGTCAATGCGCTGGTGCCCGGCTTCTTCCCCACGAAAATGACGGCACATCTGCGCGACGATGACGAAGTGGACCCTGCGGTGTTGTCGCAAATTCCGATGGCCCGACTGGGACGGCCGGACGAGATTGCCGGATCGGTCGTGTTCCTGGCGTCGCGTGCGGGCGCCTATATCACCGGTGTCGCCCTGCCTGTCGACGGCGGCGTCGCCGGTTGCGGTTAGTTTGCGCAATGTGTGGAGGCCTATCCTTAGGAAGGGCACGCGAGTGCCTTGAGGCGGGACAGAGATGCGCGAAGTAAGCCAGAAAATGGAGGAGGCCTGCGTGTCCGCTAACGGCGAAGATGCGTCCAGTATTCGGGTCAGTGTAAGTCCGCTTGCCGACATGTTGCTAAAGTCATGGGACGCACATCCCGACAAGGAAGCGCTCGTCTTCCCGTCGGGACGGCGCAGCTATGACGATGTCGTGCAATCGGTACTGCATCGGGCCCGCGGGCTGCTTGGCCTTGGCATCAAGCAGGGCGACCATGTCGGCATCCTGCTGCCATCCGGTATAGACTTCGTAGAAACCCTGTTCGCCGTCTCCATGGTGGGCGGCGTATCGGTCCTCATGAATGCTCGCTATCGCGCTCCCGAAATCGCCTATGTCGTCGAGAATGCCGAACTGTGCGCTGTCATAACGAATAGCGAGGCCGATGATTTCGTCGATTTCACGACCCGCCTGACAGAGGCTTTTCCGGAAATTGGCCAATGTGCCGACCCCATGGCGCTCGACATTGCGCAGGCCCCGCGATTGCGCCGCCTTATCCTGAACGGAGGGAAGCAGGCAGCAGGCTTTATCGACCAGTCCGCCTTCGATGCCGCAGCAGCCACCGTTGAGGAGGAAGCCGTTCACGAAGCACGGCTTTCGGTCCGGCTGCGCGATACATGCATGGTCCTTTATACCTCAGGGACCTCCGCAAACCCGAAGGGCTGCCTGCTATCGAATGAAGCGATCTGCCGCGAAGCCAGCAATCTTGCGCGTAACCGGTGGGCTTTTCAGGATGACGAGCGTGTCTGGTCGCCCATGCCCCTGTTCCATATCGCGGCCATGCTGGCGATGCTGGGCGCGATAGAGGTGGGCGGCACATTCATCGGCCAGCCCCATTTCGATCCGGGCGAAAGCCTGCGCCAGATCGAGGCTGAAAAGGCGACGATGATCTTCCTGCCGTTCGTCACATTTCACCAGTCGATGATCGCACATCCCGATTGGGACAGGACCGACATGGGCAGCGTGCGCCTGATGAACAGCTGTTTCAGCCAGATGCCCAAGGCGATCGGCGATGCCTATCGCGAAAAAATGCCGAATGCGCTTCAGGTCGGCACGTTCGGCATGTCAGAGGCCAGCGGGATTGTCAGCACAGGCGGCTATGACATGGATCCCGAACTGGGCTTTGAGACTTTGGGCTATCCACTCAAGGGGATTTCCGTTCGCATCGTCGACACCGAAACCGGCAAGGATCTGCCCTCGGGAGAGCGGGGCGAAGTCCTTATCAAGGGCTACAACATGCTTGACGGCTATCACCGCGATCCGGTCAAGACGGCCGAGGCCATTGATGCCGATGGCTGGTATCACAGCGGGGATATCGGTTCGCTCGACTGCAACCGCCACATGCGTTTCCATGGCCGGTTCAAGGACATGCTGAAGGTGGGCGGGGAAAACGTCGCAGCCGCCGAAGTCGAGACCGTTCTGGAATCGCACGAGGCTGTGGAACTTTCGCAGGTCATCGGCATCCCCGACCAGAGACTGGCCGAGGTGCCTGCCGCCTTCGTCAAGCTGGCGAACGGTTTCCGGCCAAGCGAAGCCGAGCTGATCGCCTTTGCCAAGGAAAGGATCGCATCCTTCAAGGTTCCCCGCCACATCCGCTATGTAGACGAATGGCCCATGTCGGCATCCAAGATCCAGAAGTTCAAGCTGCGGCAGAGGCTGATGGAAGAACTCGGGATCAGCGAATGAGGAATTTGTGATGCAAGTCGTGATTACTGGGGCAGCCAGCGGCATTGGCAAGGCCGTTGCGGAACTGCTGGCGAGGCAGGATGAAGCGCACCAGATGCTGCTGACCGACAGGGACGGCGACGGCGTCAAGGCCGTGGCCGCCACCATTGGACCTGCGGCACGCGCTTTTGCCTCCGATCTCTCTTCTCCCGACTGTGGAAAGGACATCATCGCCGCTGCCGCCGCTTTCATGGGCGGAATCGACGGGGTCGTCAGCAATGCGGGCATTATCTCCGGCGCGCCGCTGGTCGATCAGACGATCGAGCAGTTCGATCGCGTGTTCGCGATCAACACGCGCGCCACATGGCTGCTGGGCCAGGCGGCTTATCCCTATCTCGCCCGTTCCCGCGGGGCCTTTGTCGCCACCGCCTCCATGTCGGCGACGCAGCCGACCCCGGGACTCGGCTTTTATTCGTCGAGCAAGGCGGCGCTGCTGATGCTGATGCGGCAATGCGCGCTTGAATGGGGGCCGGATGGCATTCGCTGCAACACCGTTTCGCCGGGTCCTACCTACACGCCGATGACGCAGGCCGGTTATGACGACCCGCAGCGCAGGGCCCAGCGCGAATCGATGATCCCGCTTGGCAAGCTGGGGATGGCCGACGACGTGGCGAATGCGATCATCTTCCTGCTGGGACCGCAAGCCAGTCACATCTCCGGCATCGATATTCTGGTCGATGGCGGAATGAGCAATAACCTTATGCCTGCCACGGGTGGCGGAACCGGCCAGAGAGCCAGCAACTAAATTCACGATAGGAGATTGAAATGCGCATTGCACGGGTAACCAAGGGAGGCCAGATCGGCCTCGCCGCGAGCATTAATGGTGAAATCAGAGTTGTCTGGGACAGTGGCCTAGCCGACCTTGACGCAAAGATCTTCGAGGGAGCACTGGCATCTGCCGGCAAGGTCGCGGCAGGTGGCGAGGTCGTCGATGAGGCTTCGCTGACCTTCCTTCCCCCGGTCACACGACCTTCGAAGATCGTCTGCATGGGCCTGAACTATCGCGACCACGCGGAAGAATCTGGCTTTGACATTCCTGATTTTCCCGTCCTGTTTAGCCGCTTCCCATCCAGCCTTATAGGTCATGGCGCGCCCATTATCCTACCGAAAATCTCCAGCCAGCTTGACTGGGAGGCCGAACTGGCGGTTGTCCTGGCCAAGGGAGGAAAAAACATTTCCGAGGCAAATGCCCTCGATCACGTGGCCGGATACTCGGTTTTCAACGATGCCTCCTTACGTGATTACCAGCTGCGAACGCCGCAATGGACCGCGGGCAAGAACTTTGACGACACCGGCGCTTTTGGCCCGTGGCTGGTCACGCCCGATGAAGTCCCGGCAGGCGCTTCGGGACTGAAGATCGAATGCCGGTTGAATGGCAATGTCATGCAATCGTCCAACACCGGCAATCTGATCTTCACCGTTGCCAGCACGATCGAATTGCTTTCCACATTCATGACCCTCGAAGCAGGCGATGTGCTTGTGATGGGCACCCCCGGCGGTGTTGGAGTGGCACGCAATCCAAAGGTCTGGATGAAGGACGGAGACATTTGCGAAGTGGAAATTGAGGGCATCGGATTGCTGAGTAATCCTGTCGTCGCAGAATGAGCTGAAGCTCGACTGTTATGGGAGAGAAACATGGCACATAAACGTGCAGGCGCGCTTGGCGTGCATTCGATCGACCATTTCGGCCTCCAGGTGCCCGATCTGGCTGTGGCAAAGGACTTCTACACCGCATTCGGGCTTGACGTGCGCGAGACCGATGCCGGGTTGGAACTCTATACCTTTGGCCACGACCAGTGCTGGGCGCGGATCGTGGAAGGTCCAGTGAAGCAGCTGCGCTACATCAGCTTCGGGGTGTACGAAGAAGACGAAGCGCCGCTGCTCGCCCGGTTGGATGAGAACGGCGTGAAGCGCATCGAAGCGCCCGCAAAGGCGCCTAACTGCGGTACTTGGATCCTTGGCTTCGACGACATGCCGATTCAACTCGCGGTCGCCGAAAAATGTTCGCCCGATGCCAAGACGCAGTTTCAGACGATTTCGTCTGCCGCTGGCGAGTCGGGTGCCATCTTCAATTCCAAAGCGCCCAAGACCAAGCCGCGCAATCTCTCCCATTTTGCGATCTTCACCACCGACGTGATGGCGGCGACCCAATGGTACGAGGAAAATCTCGGCCTGCGCCTGTCCGACGGCAGCGGCCCGGTTGTCGCGTTCCTGCACGGCCCGCATGGCAGCGATCATCACCTGCTTGCGCTGGTCGGATCAACGCATCGCGGCATGCACCACAGCAGCTGGGATGTCGGTTCGTTCCAGGAAGTGGGCCTTGGATCGGCGCAGATGATGCGCGCCGGTTACAAGGAAGGCTGGGGTGTGGGCCGCCACGTTCTTGGCGGCAATTACTTCTATTACGCCCGCGACCCGTGGGGCAGCTATGCCGAATTTTCGGCCGATATCGATTTCATCCCGGCAGACTGCGAATGGCCTGCGGCCCAGCACTCGCCGGATGACAGCTTTTACCTGTGGGGCCCTGACGTGCCCCCCGAACTCGTCCTCAACCTTGAACCCGGAGCGCCCGAATAATGGCTGTTTTTCTTCTGATGCACGGCGGCGGCATGGGCGGCTGGACGTGGAAATTCATGCGTGAGGCGCTTGAGTCCAAGGGGCACACGGTGTTCACCCCCACCTTCACCGGATTTGGCGAACGGGAACATCTGATCGGTCGCGACGTCGGCAATGCGGTCCATGTGACCGACATTGTGAACGTCTTGAAGTATGAAGATCTGTCGGACGTGATCCTGGTTGCACATTCCTATGCCGGCACCGTCGCGCCGGGCGTGTTGGCGCAGGCGGGCGACCGCGTTCGGCGCGTCATCTATCTCGACGCGATCGTCCCCCATGCGGGTGAACGCATCGCATCGATGATGGGTTTCGCGAGTGAAGAGGAAGCCGCCGGACTGGATGCCATGCTGGATGGCGGAGAGGGCCCGATCGGGTCGGGCGTGCATGAACAACAGCGCGCGATGGCCAAGGACCATCCGCACATGATGGATCGCGACCGCGAGAAATGGCTGCTGGACCACCTGTCCGACCAGCCAATGCGCGCCACCAGCTGCGTCATTCCCGTCGGCGCGGAATCGATCACCCATCCGGTGGATTATATCGCTGCCGAACACACCATCATGGGCATGATGCACGAACGGGCCGAAAAGCTGGGCTGGACGATGCACAAGCATCCGGGCGACCATGCTTTCAACGTAGGCGATCCCGAAGGGCTTGCCGACATGATGCTGGAGATCGTGGCATGATCGATGCCACCACGTTGTTTTCGATAAAGGGCCGTGTCGCACTGGTCACCGGCGGCAGCGCCGGTATCGGCCGGATGATCGCCGAAGGGCTCGCCGCGGCCGGTGCGCGGGTCTATATCTGTGCCCGCAATGCCGAAAAGGTCGCTGCCGTGGCAGGGAATATCCCCGGCGACGTCATCGGCATCGCTGCCGATATCTCGACCATCGACGGCATCAAGGCGCTGGTAGCGGAGCTTTCGGGCCGCGAGAAAGCTCTGCATGTGCTCGTCAACAACGCAGGCACTCTGTCCGACGCCGCGATCGACGAATTTACGGAATCCGATTGGGACGGCGTCCTCGACCTCAACCTGAAGAGCCCATTCTTCCTGTTGCAGAAGCTGTTGCCGCTGCTGCGCGCGGGGGGCAGCGCACAACGACCGGCCAGCGTGATCAATATCGGGTCGGTCGGCGCGCTCAAGGTCGGTCCGCGCGAGGTCTATGCCTATCAGGCATCGAAGGGTGCAATACACTGGCTCACCAAGTCTCTGGCCAAAAATCTCGCATCGGACAATATCACCGTCAATGCCATCGCGCCCGGCTTCTTTGAGAGCGACATGACCGTGATCACCGACGATGCAATGCGCAAGATGGTCGAATCCATGGTCCCGCGCGGGCGGACGGGAATGGCCGAGGACATGGCCGGCGCGGCTATTTTCCTGGCATCCCCTGCAGGCTCCTATGTCACCGGTTCGGTCCTGCCGGTCGAAGGCGGGCTGTCGATCTAGCCCATCGTTCGATAGGTTCCAAACACAGCATCCGAAAGCACGAGGCCAGTATGGATTTCAATCTCACTGAAGAACAGATCGCATTCCGCGATGTCGTAAGGCGTTGGGTCGATGCCGAGCTGCCCAAGGACCTCATGCGTAAGCTTGAAGCGGATGAGGCAAACTATCCCTTCGAGGTATGGGACAAGCTGAAAGAACAGGGTTTCTTCGGCGTCGGCATTCCGGAAGAATATGGCGGTCTTGGCGGCGACGTGGTCATGCAGATGATCTTCGCGCGCGAAATGGCCCGCACCGCTGGCGGCCTGTTGTGGGTCTGGGGCCTTACATCGTTCGGGGGCGCCCATTCCGTTGCGATCGCCGGTAGCGAAGAGCAGAAGCAGCGCTGGTTGCCCGAAATGGCAGCAGGCAATCTGCGCGTGTCGCTTTCGATGACCGAACCCGATGGCGGCACCGACGTGCTCGGTGCAATGAAGACCTTTGCCGACAAGGTCGACGGGGGCTGGAAGCTTAACGGCGCAAAGATGTGGACCACCGGCGCCAAGGTCGCCGACCGCCTGCTCGTACTGGCCCGAAGCGACCGCAATGCGGAAAAGAAACATCACGGTCTGATCGCGCTGTTCGTGGACGCCAAATCGCCGGGCATCACAACCAACCTGCTTCCCAAGCTTGGCATGCGTGCCATGGGAAGCTGCGAGGTGCATTACGAAGATGTGTTCGTCCCCGATGAGGATGTTCTGGGCGAACCCGGCAAGGCGTGGAGCGCGATGCTGCCCAGCCTGAATAATGAGCGCATCATGGTCGGCGCGCAATGTCTGGGCGCGATCGACGGCGTGCTGGAAGACGCGCTGGAATATATGATGCAGCGCAAGGCTTTTGGTGGCGTAATCGGTCGCTTCCAGATCCTGCAGCATTATGTCGCGGATATCGCCACGTCGCAGAAATTGACCGAACTGCTGCTATTCAATGTCGCATGGATGCAAGCCAATGGCATGCCCTGCGGGAACGAGGCGAACATGCTGAAGATGGTCGCCACCGAAAACGCGGTAAAAGCCGCCGATATGGGGATCCAGATCATGGGCGGCATGGGCTATTCGGCCGAAACCGACATGCAACGTTACTGGCGCGACCACCGCATTTTGCGCATGACGCCAATTTCCAATGAGATGGTGCGCAATTCGATCGCAGAAAACCTCGGCCTGCCCCGGTCATTCTGAAGGAGGGCTTAGATGGAAGAGTTCCCCCCCGCTCCCGATGTCGCCGGCACTTCGCTAGATGGCACAGCAATATTCTCGATCAGCATGGACGAGAATGCGGCGCTGTGCCGGTCAACCGGCGTGCAGCCCTTGCCTGACGGCAGCGCGCATCCAATCTATTATTACATCGCCACGCAGGTCGCCATGGGCAAGACCGTGGCCGGCGTGTGCGAAACTTGCGAATTCGACGTGGAGGACGGCCCGATGATGGGCTCCTCCGGCGTGCGCTTTGCAGGGCAGCTCATGGTCGGGCAGGATTACCGGGTCACCGGCGAAATCCTCAGCCTCGTGCGCAAGAAAAGCCGCAAGCTGGGGGTGATGGACGTCCTCACCTATCGCCTTCGCCTGCATCCGGCCGCAGGTGGCGATGCCGTACTGGAAACGGACAATGTCTGGGTCCTGCCGCGCAAAGAGCTTGCCGCATGAGCGTTTCAGAAGACATTAAGACGGGATACACGATTCCCCCCTTCGTGATCGAATCGGTAAGTCCGGACGCCATGCGCGATTGGTCCGTGTTCCTGGCCGACCCAAACCCGATCCACCTCGATGTAAAGGTGGTGAAGGCAAAAGGGCTTGGCGACAAGCGGATCAATCAGGGTCCGATCAACGTTGCCTATATGATGAACATGCTGATGACGGCCTTTCCCGGTTGCCGGATCGAGACGATGGATTCGCGATTTCTCGACAATGTCTACGAAGGCGACCGCGTCTTTGCTTCAGGCGAAGTTACCGCCGTCGAGGGGAACCGCGTAACTTGCGATCTGAAGCTCGATGTGGACGGGCGCGGCACAGTCAATGCCGGCACCGCCACGATTTTGATATAATCCAAGGAGAACAACTATGCCCAGCGGTCCCTTTGCCCATGTATGCATGCTGGTTCGCGATCTCGATCAGGCGATCGAGGACTGGACCAAGATCCTTCGCGTTCTCGACCCGCAATCGCTTGAAAAGCCAATTGTGAAATATGATGAATTTTCAAGTGGCGAAGATTCCGGCATGAAGTGGGCAACCTTCGTCAACGAATACTCAACCGAGATTCAGTTCATCCAGCCCACCCCCGGAACGCCGCTCGGCAAGCGGCTCGACAAAGTTGGTGAGCATGTCCATCACTTGTGCTTCAGCACCGATGACGTCCCCGCCGCCATGGAAAAAATGAAGGCTGAAGGGCTGCATCTTCCGGGCGATGGTGAGACGTTCAACGATCCTGACATGACTTGGCAGAAGTGGAGTTGGGTCGGTCCCAAAAGCACCCATGGCTGCCTGATTGAAGTGGCATCTCCGTACGAAAGCCGCGATGATGGCAAGTGGCACCATGCTCCTGGCAAGTTTGCCTACAAGGGACCTGGTGAACACCCGAGCCACGCCGAAACCGTGCCCATATCGGTTTAACATGCACGGCAAGACAGTCCGATTTCGAGGAGACGGACTGAAGCTTGCGGGTGAAGCCTTTGGCGACCCGCAGGCTCCACCCGTCTTCTTCTTCCATGGCGGAGGCCAAAGTCGTAACGCATGGCGAGGCTCTGCCTTAAAAGTGAGCAAAGCCGGGTACTACGGCATAGCCTTCGACCTCCGTGGCCATGGCGAAAGCGATTGGGCACCAGACCGCAACTATCATATTGATGCATTTGCCCGCGATATCGAATGCCTGCTTTCACAGTTCGACCATCGTGTAACCCTTGTTGGAGCTTCGCGTGGTGGCCAAGCGTCCCTAATTGCCGGATCGCGCCATCCCGACAGGGTGCGACTGATCATGCTGGCCGACGTAGCGCCAGACATGCCGGACCATGCAATCAATGGAATCCGCCGCTTCTTTGCCGAAGGAGCGCATGGCTATCCCTGTCTCGAAGCGGCGGCAGATGCTTTGGCTCACCATCTGGACCAACCGCGCATCCGAGATGCATCGCGGTTAGTCCGTTCAATGCGGCAAGATCCGTCAGGTCGATGGCACTGGCATTGGGATCCTGCCTCTGGCAAGGAGGAATTCATTCACCCCCCAAGTGAGAACGAGGCGGTTGTTGCGGCTGCATCGCGGGTTACGTCGCCTATCGTAATGGTCCGTGCAGAAAGGAGCCATCTAGTCAATGATGCGAATACGGCGCGATTCCAGACGCTCGCTCCCCAACTTGAAGTCCTGACCGCCAAGGGCGCGGGCCATATGTTCACCGCAGATCGGAATGACGAGTTTGCCGCAAAACTACTTGAAAGGCTGGACCGCTATTCTGATGATGCCGCCGGATGAGTGGCAGGACGGCATTCGTCATCGGCTCGACCGGTGGCCTCGGCCGGGCTTGCGCGCGCGCGCTTGCTCAAGATTTCGGTGGAATTGCGCTTTCCTACCGGTCGAATAGAACCATCGCCGAAGAGATTGCCAATCAATTGCCGAAATCCTGCGAGGGCTGGCCGGTGCCGTGCGACCTGACGGAGCCTGCATCCGTGAGTTCCGCTATCGCGGCGGCGAATGATCGTTTCGGGCGGATCGATGCGGTGGTATTCGCATCGGGTGTCGCCATCGAACAGCCTTTCGTCAGCCGGATTGAGGAACCCCAGTGGCGCGAGGTGATCGAGACCGAATTGCTCGGCCTGATGCGCGTCGTTGCAGCAGCACTGCCCGTGTTCCGCCAGCAAGGAAGCGGTAATTTCGTGATCGTTGTGTCGGTCGCAAACTACACCTTCCCGCCCGGCGATGCGCTATCTTCGGTTCCCAAGGCAGGCATGGAAGCGCTGGGCCGCGCAATCGCCAAGGAAGAAGGCAAGTTTGGTATCCGCGCCAATATGGTGGCGCCCGGAATCATCGACGCCGGCCTTGGCGCAGAATTCGTCAAGAGGCTCTACACGCCTGAAATCTGGGAACAGCAGAAGAAGACGATCGCCCTGCGCCGCTTTGGCAACGGTGAGGACGTGGCTGAAGCGGTTCGCTTCCTCGCCTCGGACCGGGCGTCGTATATTACTGGCCAGACGATCATCGTGGATGGCGGTTTCAGCCTCTAATACCAAGGCGCGCTGAGGCTGACTCACGCCGGGGATTCCCAAGTTGATGATTTTCTGATTCACCATGGCAAGCACAGGAGGCTTGCGATGGCGGCAGCGATTGAGATTAGATCTGACTACACTTCGACGGATTTGCGAGGGCTTGCGCGACGATGCGATGATGCCGATCAGGTCCGGCGCCTATTGGCCATTGCGCTGGTTCTTGACGGCGGGAGCCGCAGCGAAGCGGCGAAGATTGCCGGCGTGACGCTGCAGATCGTGCGCGACTGGGTTCTGCGCTTCAACGAGGGTGGCCCCGACGGTCTTGCCACTCGCAAGGCTCCGGGGCGGGCTTCGATCTTGAATGACGATCAGCGCGCCCGGCTGGCCGAGATCGTCGAGGCGGGCCCGATCCCCGCGTCGCATGGCGTAGTGCGTTGGCGGCTGTGTGATCTGGCGCAGTGGGTCTGGGACGAATTCGAACTGTCGGTCACGCGCCACACTCTTGGGCGCGAACTGCGTGCGATGGGTTATCGCAAGCTCTCGGCCCGACCCCGCCATCGCGGCCAGAAGCGTGAAGACATTGCCATTTTTAAAAAGAGTTCGCTGCCCGCCTGGCGCAAATCAGATGCAGCCTCCCGCAAGGAACGCCTGTAGAGCTATGGTGGCAGGATGAAGCCCGTATCGGTCAGCAGACCAAGCTCACGCGGCGCTGGGCGAAGCGCGGCACGAGACCGTCGGCGCCCAAAGATCAGCGGCGCTCTTCAGCCTGGCTCTTCGGCGCGATCTGTCCCGCTGAAGGCAAGGCTGCCGGCATCGTCATGCCCCGGTGCAACAGCGAAGCGATGAGTATGCATCTGGAGGAAATCGCCTTCCATATCGCGCCGGGCGCCCACGCCGTACTGATCCTCGACCAGGCTGGATGGCACGGATCGGCCGAACTGATCGTTCCGCCCAACATCACGCTGATGCCGCTGCCGCCACGATGCCCTGAACTGAACCCGGTCGAGAACCTGTGGCAGTTCATGCGCGACAACTGGCTGTCGAACCGCATCTTCAAATCCTACGACGATATCGTCGACCACTGCTGCTTCGCATGGAACAAGCTCGTCGATCAGCCGTGGCGCATCATGTCCATTGGAATGCGACAATGGGCTCATGGGTTCTGATCAGCGCGCCTTGGTATAACCCAGCGACGCGGCCGGTCGCGCTATGACGCGAAAAAAGGGGGGCAGAATTGCCCCCCTTTCGCGTCATGACTGGCGCTGCCTTACTTGTAGGGATCGACCGGCTGCGGAGCCTCGATCACTTCAAGGTCGATCAGCATCGAAAGCACGTCCGAGATGGAATAGATGTGCACGATCTTGTCGCCGTTGAACTTGATCCAGCTGAACCAGAGCACGTCGAGCTGATTGCCCGTCGGCTGAACACCCATGTAGGGGCCGCCCGTGTGCTTGCCGTGGTGGTGGCACAGGACGCAAATCTCGTCGTCGCCACGGCCCCATGCCTTGAGCGTGCGGTAGACCGACGGCGGGAACGTAGTGAAAAGCGCGCGGGGCGAGCTGTTCCACTCTTCGAACGTCCCCAGATCGGGCCGGTTCGGATTGTCGTAGGTCATCTTGTCCTTGTCCATGAACTCGTCGAATCCGGACCAGTCGCCTACGTTCAGCTTGTCGTGCAGGTTCATCCACTGGTTGACCATGAACGTTTGACGTTCGGTCAGGCCTTCGCAAATCTCGGCACGCTTTTCGGGCGAAAGCTTGAAATCATCCAGTGTGAAGGGCGGGATCCGTCCAGCCATAAAAACTCTCCATTATGTCGAGCTGCGATCTTGCAGCGTAGGGATACGTCTGACCAGGCCCGAAGAGGGATGCGGCCGTCGATCGCGGCCCTTTTCAATTCCATGCTGCGGTCTGCAACCTACCAATCGGCAGGAACAGACCGGCGATTACCCGCACATTCATGTGGCATAAGCGGACAGAAGGGAGACTGCCGTGCTTTCGATCGAAGAAATGTCGGACAGGTTCGAGATTCAGGACCTGATGGTGGGATATTGCTATGCCGTGGACAACAAGGACTTCGATGCCCTTGACGGCTATTTCACCGATGATGCCGTAATCGACTATAGCGAAATGGTCGGCGTCAAAGGTTCGCTGGCCGATATCAAGTCGTTCCTCGCAGCCAGTCTTGGGTCCGTGCCGATGTCGCAGCATGCGGTTTCGACCACGCAATACAGCTTTGACGGTGATCGCTGCGAAACGCGGTCGGTCTGCACAAACCCGATGGTCGTTCCCGGCGATGATGGGCAGCCCCAGACAATCTTCTTCGGCCTGTGGTACATCCACCAGTTCCGCCGCACCCAGAACGGCTGGCGCATTTCCGGCCTCTACGAAAAGAAATGCTATAACCACAATCTGCCCGAGCACATCAAGGCGATGGCGCGATGAGCCCCGAAGCGCTCGCCGCGCAGACGATGGGCGACCCAGTCAATCCATGGGTGATGGAAACCGGCAGCATCTATCTGTGGAGTGCGCTGCTTCTGGCGGCCACGGCCCTTACGGTGAAGAACCGCCGCATCCCGCTTTTCGGCTTGATGCTGATCGCAGCCTCAAGCGGCTTCTGGCAGGAATTTTTCGGTGACTGGGGCGCCTATGTCGCTTGGAACCCCGACTTTGCGCGCCTGCCCTTCTGGGGCGAGATGGCCTATACGACGCCAGTGAAGCCGCTGTTCATGCCGTTCAGCTGGGGATGGTGGTTTGCCGTCTCGATACCATTGCTGACCTCGCTCGTGCTGTTCCTCAAGCGGAAATTCCCTGCGCGGTCGGTCTATGCGCTATCGTTCATGACCGCGTTTCCGCTTTTCCTTGCCTATCAGATCTATGTCGAGGGCAGTTCGGTCGCCAACGGCTGGTGGACGTATGATTCGGTGGTCGGTCCGGCGCTGGAAAGCGAACAGGGACGGTTGCCGCTTGTTTTCCCTCTGCTCATTGGCCTGTGGGCTGGCTGGTTCGTCGGGATGCTTGCCGATCGCGATACACAAGGGTTCATGGCGCACGAGGTTCGCCTCGGCGCAGCGGCCAGGCCCGCCGGCTTTGACCGGGAATGGACGCGGCTGTGGGGTATGATCTTACTGTTTCAGGCAACCTTTCTTGCGATCAATATCGCCCCCGCCGTGATCGCACGCATGGCGTTCGGTGGCCCCAGTGCACTTGTGCCCTGATCCGCATAAAAGTGAGATTGCAACGAAGTGACCTGGTTGAATCGTTTACTGGCAATACTGGTGCTCCTTCTGGGCATCAGTCTGATCTGGATCGGCGCACAACTTCTGCTGGCGGGCGGTTCGCCATATTATGTGGCTGGCGGTCTGGCATTCATTGCCGTCGCCGGATTGCTTTGGCGTCAATCGGCAAGAGCGCTTTATGTCTATGCCGCCATATGGACCCTTTCGCTGGCATGGTCGGTTTGGGAAGCGGGCTTCGCCTTCTGGCCACTGCTGGGCCGGATGGGCTTGCTTACGGTCATCGGCATCTGGCTGCTTACCCCATGGGTGCGGCGATCGCTGGGCGTCGTCCCCGTCACGCGGATCAGCGGCGGACTGTTGGGCGTGGCGCTTCTGGGTCTGGTTGCGGGGCTTTCGTGGACTTTCTGGAACGACCGTATCACCGGCGGCACCGATCTTGCCGGTCTGGCCGGAGCGCCCGCATCTGCGCGCGACGGCGAATGGCATCATTACGGGAATTTGCAGGCAGGACGCCGCTTTTCGCCCCTTGACCAGATCACCCCTGCCAATGTCGGTGCGCTGCAAGAGGTGTGGCGCTATTCGACCGGGCGAGAACCGAACGGTCAGCCCGCGCCTTTTCAGGCAACCCCGCTGATGGTCGACGATCGGCTGTATGTCTGCACCGGCTATAATGACGTCATCGCCCTCGATCCCGAAAGCGGTAAGCAGATCTGGCGCTTTGAAGCCCATGCCGACGCGACCGGGGTTTTCGGCCAGACATGCAGGGGCGTCACTTACTTCGCGGCGCCCGATGCGGCAGCCGGCGTAAGCTGTGCCGCGCGGATCTACACCGCGACTATTGACAGCCGCCTGATCGCCCTCGACGCGCAGACAGGGCAGCCCTGCACCGATTTTGGCAAAGAAGGTGAAGTCGATCTTTTACGCGGCATGAGCAAGGCCCCGCCGGGCTATTACCACGTTTCCTCACCGCCCACGCTCGTTTCGGGGAAGCTGGTGATCGGCGGTTGGGTCACCGACGGCCAGATGGTTGGCGAGCCTTCAGGCGTGATCCGCGCCTATGATGCCATCACCGGAAAGCTGGCATGGGCATGGGATATGGGCGCCCCCGACCGGATGGGCGAGCCTGCGCCGGGCGAGACCTATACCCCAGGTACGCCCAACAGCTGGAGCGTGATGAGCGCCGATGAAGAGCTGGGCATGGTCTATGTACCGATGGGCAATGCCACCCCGGATTATACGGGGCTGCACCGCACGCCGGAAATGGAGAGATACTCGACCAGCGTCGTTGCGCTGGATGCTGAAACTGGTCGGCCGCGATGGCATTTCCAGACGGCCCATCACGATATCTGGGATTACGACGTCGGATCGCAGCCTGTCCTGTTCGACCTGCCCGACGGCCGCCCTGCCCTGCTGCAACCGACGAAGCGGGGCGAGCTTTTCATGCTCGATCGCCGCACGGGAGAGCCCATCACCGAGGTTGCCGAATTGCCGGTGACGCCTTCGAAGGCAGAAGGCGATCGCGGAGCGCACACACAGCCATTCTCGGTCGGCCTGCCCAGTTTCGAAGGACCGCGGCCAAGCGAGCGCAGCATGTGGGGCATGGCGATGGTGGACCAGGTCTGGTGCCGCCTGAAGTTCCGGCAGGCGCGTTTCGACGGGCACATGACTCCGATTGAGACCGACCGCGCGTCGATTATCTGGCCGGGCTCTCTGGGCGGCAACAACTGGGGCAGCATCGCGGTCGATCCGGTACAGGGCATCGCATTCGTGAATTCGTCGCATGTCCTGAACTACAACCGTCTGATAGCGCGCGACGAAGCCGACAGGATCGGACTGAAGCCCGTGGCGGTCCCAAGTTACGAGAACGTTGCAGGGCCGGTGGCACAGACCGGGACTCCCTATGCGGCCGCCGTTGCACCGTTCCTGTCCCCGCTCGTCGCGCCCTGTACAGAGCCGCCCTACGGGCTCGTCAGTGCTGTCGATCTCGTTTCGGGCAAGCTGCTTTGGCAAAAGCCGTTCGGCACGGCGCGCGATAGCGGCCCGCTGATGATGCCGCTTGGCATACCGATTCCGATGGGCGTGCCCAATATCGGCGGCGGCGTGGTCACGGGCAGCGGACTGGCCTTCATCGGTGCCACGCAGGAACACATGATCCGCGCCTATGAACTTCGGTCGGGCAAGGAGCTTTGGCATGGACGACTACCGGCCGGCGGCAATGCCACGCCCATGACCTACTGGTCCGACCGGTCCGGTCGGCAATTCGTTGTGATCGCCGCCGGCGGACATGGCGGCATATTGTCGGGATATAGCAACGAGCTGATCGCCTATGCGTTGCCGCAGGGCACTCGGGTACAGGGGGAGAAAAAATGAGCATTGTCGCGGTCGTTACCGGAGCAACAAGGGGCCTTGGCCGGGGTATCGCCCGCGAGTTCGGAGCCGATGGCGCTACCGTGGTGGTGACGGGCCGGAACGAGGCGGATCTGGCGGCGGTGTCCGATGAAATTGCGGAACGCGGCGGCAAACCGATCGCGATCGCCTGCGACCATGCGGACGACGAATCGGTCGCTAGAGCCTTCGCGCGGATCGAGGACGAAGCGGGCCGGATCGACATATTGGTGAACAATGCCGCGGCGGTGCATGCGATGGACCTGATCGCGCCCGGACCGTTCTGGGAAAAGCCGCTGCACCTTGTCGACATGATCGATGTCGGCCTGCGCTCCAACTATGTCTCTTCGTGGCATGCTGCACCGATGATGGCCAAGGCGGGCAAGGGCCTGATCGCCAGCATCTCGTTTTATGGCGCGGTGTCCTATTTCCACGGGGCCGCCTATGGCGCGGCCAAGGCCGGGACGGACAAGATGATGGCCGACATGGCGGTCGACCTTGCCCCCCATGGCGTGGCCGCGATCTCCTATTGGCCGGGCTTCATCCTGACCGATGCCGTGAAAGCCATGCCTGCCGACATGCTGCCCCCCGACATGCGCGAAAGCCTTCCCCAATGGGAGACGCCCGAATTCGCCGCGCGCGTACTGCAAGCCCTGTACGCCGACCCCAGGATAATGTCCTTCACCGGGCAGGCGCTGATCGGGGCCGAAATGGGCGCGCGTTACGGAGTCAGCGATCTCGACGGGAAGCAGCCGATTTCCTATCGCGAAACGATGGGAGCGCCGCAGATGCCCTTTACCCGCGTTGGCGGATAGCAGGCATGATCGAAGCGGTCCTCGTCGTACTGACCAAGGCGCGTACGGGGCGCGAGGCTGACCTCGACGACTGGTACACCAACATCCACATCCGCGACGCACTGCGTTTTCGAGGCTCTGTAACGGCACAGCGTTTTTCCCGCAGTCCGCATCAGCCGATGGACATCCCGCCGGAATATGACTGGCAGTATTTCGCCTTGTACGATGTATTCGATCCCGAACGTTTTTCGCGCGAGCATTGGGAGAATGCGCTGACCAGCCGCATGATGGTCACCACCGCCATCGATGACAGCGTGCTTGAGGATTATCACTATTATCCGCTGGCATTCCGGAACAACCCCGAAATCGAACATTCGGGCGGCGTCGTGTTCGAACAGTTCAATGCCGCACCGGGCAAGGACGCCGAATTGCGCGAATGGTATGCCGACAGCTATCTGCCTGCCGCCGTGCGCCGTCCGGGCGTTCACAGCGCAGCCCTGCTGGCGTTTCGCAGCCATGGACAGATGATCCCCACCACGCCGCGATATAGTTATGTCGGCATCTACAAGGTCAATTCCTCCGACAGCTGGCAGGGTTGGAAAGACGCGCCGGAACTTGCGCTGTCAGACCTCGTCGAACGCGACGACCTGCTGGTCACGCATTGGGACAGGCTGACCGGCAGGTTGACGAAGGACGATGTCCAGCACCCCACCGCCCAAGGCCTTGCGGACGAGGAACAGGCCCGTGCGCGCATGGGCGACGATGTGCTGACGGGCGGCGCGGAGAAGCTCGGCTCGGCCTGACGGCGCTCTGCTACCAACGGCGGCGCATCTGCACGGAACGGCGGCGCGCGCGCTGGGCCTCTTGCCTTTCCGCTGGCGAAATCCGTAGCGTCTCCGGAGGCAGCCGCGCATCAAGCTTGTCGAGGGGAACGACGGTCAGGCTCGGCTCCGGCCCACTGCTCGCCCCGCTCCAGCGCAGCATGATCGAGCCTTCCGAATAACCGCCCGGGTCCAGCCAGTTGGCGATGCCCGGATCATCCAAGGCGATCACTGCGCGAAACCTGCCATCGGCATCGATGCTCGCCTGCCCGCCATTCAGGCTCGACTGACGGTTCATCCAATCGATCGTGTTCCAGCGCATGTCGTTCAATTGCACGTTCCAGTAGCGCACCGCATCGGGCAATGCGCTTTCCAGCAACAGGGCGCTACCAGGTTCTAGCCGGAACAGGCCCTGGTAATAATGCTGCCCCTCAACGCCGCCGCGTCCCGCCCAGTCGTCATGTTCGACCGCGTTCCACAAACCCTTTTGTTGTTGCGCAGCAATAAAGCCAAGGGACATGGTCCCGATCCGCTTGGGATACCCGCATAGCGCCATCAGCCGCTCGCCGATTTCCCTTTGCGTCCACCGACGGGGAGAATGGGCGATGTCGGTCCGTTCAATGGCAATTCGCGCTTCCCTTTCCGCACCCCAGTCATAGCTGGCCTGACGGAGGGAGAGCGATCGAGCCGAGGGATCGAGATGACGCCAGTCGCCGCTCCAGCCCGCAGGCCGTTCATGGCTCAACATCAGGGAAAAGCGCCCTTCCCCATCCACCGCAAGATCGTCGAAATCGACCGTCCCCAGCGATGGCCCCAACGCATCCATCACGCCTAGGCCGCCTGCCGTGATATCCATCTGCACGAAAAGGCTTTCACCGCGCTCGCCCGTTAGCAGGTAGCTGCCATCGCCATCGATGGAGGCCGCCGCGTAAATGAAATCGGGATTGGTGCCGACAAGGTTGAAATGGGTGCCGACCGCCGGAACGAAATCGGGGTTGTCGCGATCCGCAAAGGCGGTCAGCCAACCCGAAGCGAGCGCCATGAAAAGCATGCGCTCCGCTTCGGCGACATCAGCCGGACCGGCGTCGTCCGGAAGCATGGCAAGCACGTCCTCTGCCGAGGAAAGCTGCGCCAGATAATCGGCCCAGCGGCTCACAGATATGGCCTGTAGGCAGAAATGTAATCGGCATAAACACCCTCGACCTGCTCGCGCGTCAGGCCATAGTCCGCCAGCTCGTAGCGGTGCTGCCCGTGCTTGTCCGCAGGATGCTCACGCCACCAGCGCGATACCGCTTCCTCGCTCTCGCCCGTGAAATCGATAGCGGCATGGCCATAAACCTTGCGCACCGCATCGACCGGGTCCGCGATGAGGTCGCGAAAGGCAAGGTCGAGAACCTCCACCTGCGGATTGGCCTTACGCCATGCAAGCGCTGCAGCCTGCCCGTCGTGCCACAGGTGCAGCAATTCCTGTCCCAGTTCGTCACGGTCGATCCGGTCGAAAGATACGCAGCGGATCACTTCGATCAGGCGAGAGATCGACGCCATGACCGTAACCGGATCACGATGCGGCTGAACCAGCACCGCATCCGGATAGACAGCAAGCAGTTCGGCAAGGTGGTGCGCATGTTCCTGCACCTTCAGCACCCAGCGCTTGCGCGGATTCTTCCATGCCAGATGCTGCAGCCACATCTTGTGCACACCATAGCCGAACCGCGTATCCGTCTTGCGATACCAGTCGTAATAGGATGGCAAGCGGAACAGCATCGTCGGGTTGATCCCCTGAAACGCAGTCTCAAGGATCATGCCGCATTCCTGCGGTATGCGCGATCCGATCGGATGCGCCTTCAGCACATCAGCCCAGGCGCCGGTGAAATTCTCTCGCACATAAGCGTCGAACCCGTCCGCGCGCGGATCGGTATCGAAGGTCGCGGCATCGGGCGGCGGCGATGGCGCGGCAACCTCCCATTGCAGCGGAGTGCGGATCTGCGGGTCCGCCCCGATCAGCGCGTGAAGGATCGACGTTCCGCAGCGCGGAAGGCCCAGAATGAAGACTGGGCGCACAATCTCGACATCGGCGATCTCCGGATGCGCCCTGCGGTCAGCCGCAATGGCGGCAAGGCGCGCCAGATTGTCGCGAAACTGCGCAAGGGCTCGCTGATGACCGGACTCGGAAAGACCGCCCTCTTCCCCAAGAGCGGCCAGCGCGGCGGAAAGGCCGGGCATGACACCGGCGGCCATTTCCTGGTCCAGCCCCGCTTCGTCGATCAATTGCTGCGGCGTCGGATCACCCATCTGCGCGTTCCTCTCTTTGTCTTTTCTGGTTTCACGCCAGCTTAGGAGCGCAAAAAAAGCACCAACCTGTCAGCGGGTAGGACAGAGGCTGGCACCCAAGCGCGACACATCCCTGATCGACGGGAGAGAAAATGAATCGCACGCTTGCCATGATGGACGGGATGTCATTCGATTACATCGTGGTCGGTGCCGGCTCGTCGGGCTGCGTCCTTGCCAACAGGCTGAGCGCGAACCCAGCCAACAGGGTGCTGCTTATCGAATGCGGCCCCGATGACAACAGCCCGCTGATCCGCATGCCGCGCGGTGTGGGCAAGCTGCTCGATCCGGCCAATCCACACGTCCTCGCCTATGGCGTCACCCCGGCTGGCAACCAGCCCGAGGAAACATGGCTGAAGGGCCGCGGTATTGGTGGTTCCAGTTCGGTAAACGGCATGGTCTACATGCGCGGCGCACCGCAGGATTATGATGACTGGAAAAGGGCCGGTTGCGACGGGTGGGGCTGGGACCGCATGGGCCCGCATTTCGTCGCGCTGGAGGATCACGCGCTGGGCGCGGCCGCGTGGCGCGGCACGGGCGGACCATTGCGCATTTCGGTGGCAAGGCACGGCAATCCGGTTACCGATGCGATGTTGCGCGCGGGCGCCGAAATGGGCGTTCCGACCGTCAGCGATGTGAACGCGGTCGATGTCGTCGCGGACGAGGGCATGGGATATCAGGCCACCACCACGTGGAAGGGAGAGCGCTTCTCTGCCGCGCGGGCTTTTCTCGACCCGGCCCGCAAACGGCCCAACCTTTATGTCCTGACCGGCAAATCCGCCGAAAGGATCGCCTTCGAAGGCACCCGCGCCGTGGGCATCGTGGTCGAAGGCAGGACCATCGGCTGCGAGGGTGAAATCATCCTCTCCGCCGGAGCGGTCGAATCGCCCCGTTTGCTGGAGCTTTCCGGCATCGGCGATGCGCAGCGGCTGAAGTCTCTGGGCATCACGGTCGCGGCGCATAGCCCCCTTGTGGGGGAAAACCTGCGCGAGCATCGCTATGTCGCGATCGACTGGCGCATCCGCGGCCACAGTTCCAACCAGAAGCTGAGCGGAATCGGTCTGATATCCTCGGTCATGCAATATCTGTTGCTGCGCCGGGGAGCGATGACCGACGCCGCGCATGAGGTCGGCGGGTTCATCAAGACTGCGCCGGACCTCGACCGTCCCGATGCGCAGATTGGTTCGATGATGGTCACCATGAAGCAGGATGCGCGCGGCAGGGTCGTGCTGGACGATTTTCCCGGCATGCGCCTGCTGGGCTATTTCACCCGGCCCGAGAGCCGCGGATCGACGCATATCCGGTCGGCCGACCCCGATGCCCCGCCGCAAATCGATGCCAATCATTTCAGCGAGCAGCTGGACCGCGACAAGGCGCTGGCCCTGTTCAAATGGATACGCCGTTTCGGGGGCCAGCACGCGCTTTCGCCATGGATCGTCGAGGAGGTCGGACCTGCGGCGCAGGTCCATTCGGACGAGGACATCCTCGCAAACCTGCTCCAGCTTGGCGGGACGTCCTTCCATATCGCCGGCACGGCGGCGATGGGCGCCGAAGCAGGGAGCGTGCTCGATCCGCAATTGCGCGTGCGCGGCGTGACCGGTCTGCGCGTTTGCGACACCTCCATCATGCCCACGCTGGTCTCGGGCAATACCAATGCACCGGCGATGGCCATCGCCATGAACGCCGCGGACATGATTCTCGGCAGGGACACAAACCGATGAGCACCGCCTTTACCGATATTTCGAAGCTCTATGTCGATGGCGGCTGGCACGCGCCAGAGGCCGGAACCGAGCTTGTGATCAATCCCGCCACCGAAGAAATCCTCGCCCATGCGCCCGTCGCGTCGGCACAACAGGTCGAACTGGCCATTGCTGCCGCCCGCGAAGCTTTCGACCACGGCCCGTGGCCCAAGATGTCGATGGCCGAGCGCGCCGACATGATCGAGAAGATGGCGCACGCGCTGCGGGCAAGACAGGGCCGCATCGCCGAGCTGATCGTGGCCGAAGTCGGCTGCGCGGCAGGTGTGACCCAGCTGATGCAGGTCGACAATCCGTTGCGCCTGCTAGAAGCTGCGATCGGCCATGCACGGCGCGACCGTCCCGAACGGCTGCCCATAGATATCACACCCAATCCTTTCGTCCCGGATGGTCCACGCTCGATCGGCGGAACAACGGTGGTTTGCGAGCCGATCGGCGTCGTTTCCGCTATAACCGGCTATAATTTTCCGTTCCTGCTCAACCTTGCGAAAATCGGCCCAGCCCTGCTCGCCGGTTGCGCGCTGGTGCTGAAACCGTCGCCGTTCACGCCTTTTTCGGCGTTGCTCTTCGGCGAGGTGGCGGACGAGATCGGCCTGCCGCCCGGCGTGGTCAACATCGTGACCGGCGGGATCGAAGAAGGCCGGTTGCTTTGCACTGACGAGCGGATCGATATGGTGACCTTCACTGGATCGGAAGGAGTGGGCGCCCAGATCATGGGGCAGGCCGCGCCCACGCTGAAGAAGGTCCATCTGGAACTGGGCGGCAAATCGGCGCTGATCGTGCGCGAGGACGCCGATGTCGAGCGCGCCGCCGCCATGGCCGCAACCCTTATTTCCATCAACGCCGGCCAGGGCTGCGCCATTCCCACGCGTTTCCTCGTCCACGAAAGCCTGCGACCTGCTTTTGCCGCCACCGCGGCTGCCGTCGCCGCGCAGATCAGCATCGGTAATCCGGCCGACCCTTCGATCCGCATGGGCCCGCTGATCCGCGAAAGCCAACGCAGCAAGGTGGAGCATTTCATCGGGCTGGGACAGTCCGCCGGCGCGACGCTTGTGTGTGGCGGAGGCCGTCCTGCCGGTCTCGACAAGGGATATTTTACCGAGGTTACCCTATTCGACGACGTGACCAACGACATGGCCATCGCGCAGGAAGAGATTTTCGGACCGGTCGGCTGCATCATCGGCTTCTCCACGGACGAGGAGGCCATCCGCATCGCCAACGAGTCCCGCTATGGCCTGAATGGCGCGGTCGAAACGGCCGATGCCGCAAAGGGATACGAGATGGCCTTGCAGATCAGGGCCGGCAGCGTGTCGCTGAATGGCGGGACGGGCACGATGAGCGACGCCCCCATCGGCGGATACAAGCGGTCCGGCATCGGGCGCGAATATGGTCCCGAATGGCTGCGCGAATATCAGCACGAAAAATCGATTTTCTATCCGATTGGCCGATAACGCGATCGAACGGAGAAAGCGCCATGCAAGATACAGTCATCGTGACACTGGAATTGGCCTTGAAGCCCGAACTTGTCGACGATTTCTGCGAGCAAATCCCCGAAGCTCTGAAGGATACGAGGGCGTTTCCGGGCTTTGTCGATATCAGCATTCGCCACAATGCCGACGATCCCAATCGCGTCATCTTTATCGAGGAATGGGCGTCGCGGGCCGACCATGAAGCCTATGTCGCATTTCGGACCAAAAGCGGCGTGATGGACCAAATGGCAGCCATGCTGACCAGCCCGCCACGGACGGAATATTGGGACCGGAACATCGTGTGATCCGGTCGTGGCTGTGAAATTGGGGGAGAGGCAGAAAACATGAACATCAATTGCGGGATCGATACCGGGCTCAGCGCCCAGGACGAACGCTCGATCAGTGCCGTACTGATCGCCTATGCAAGCGCCATAGACTTGCGGGACTGGGACTTGTTCCGCAGTTGCTTCATCGCCGATTGCCAAGCCGATTACGGTGATTTTGGCAGCTGGCAGAATATCGCCGACCTTACCGATTTCATGCGGGAAGCCCATGCGCGGCTGGGCCCGACGCTGCACCGGATCAGCAATATCAAGCTGACCAATGCCCAAGGCGGTGCCAATGCAACCAGCTATGTCGATGCGCTGCTGAGTCCGGAAAACAAGCAGGGTCCGATGCATCGCGGCATAGGCTCATACGATGACTTCCTCGTCCGGACGGTAGATGGCTGGAAGATCGCGCGGCGCACTTTCACGGCATTGATCATCGGATCGGAGAGGGATCAGGTATAATGCTGGATGGAAAAGTCGCAGTGGTGACCGGTGCCTCTGCGGGGATCGGCGCCGCAACGGCACATATTCTCGCATCGGCTGGAGCGCGGGTTCTGCTGGTGGCGCGGCGGCAGGACCGGCTTGAAACGTTGCAGCAGGAAATCGGGGATGCTGCGCAATTCATGGCGCTCAACCTGTCCGATCCGTCGTCCGCGAGCGCGTTGCTGGACCATGCGCTGGCAGCGTTTGGCAAGGTCGACATCCTTGTGAACAATGCGGGGATCCTGCGCACCAGTCACCACGATGATTTCGATCTGGACGAACTCGACCGGATGATCGCGGTGAACTATTCGGCCGTCGTCCGCGCCAGCATATTGTTCGCCCGGCATATGAAGGCGCAGGGAACTGGCCAGATCGTGAACGTGTCAAGCATTGGCGCCGGCATCGCCGCAGCCGGTACCGGCATATACGGGGGGCTGAAACTGGCGCTGGAGCGCTTTACCGAGGTGCTGCGGGTCGAGCTTGCCGGTTCCGGTGTCCGGGTCGGGCTGGTCTCGCCCGGCACGACATCGACCGAGATCTTCGAAGACATGAAGTCCAGGGGCCAGCCCGGCTGGGACGAATTTCTACCGGCAATGCAGGCCGGGGATATTGCCCGCGCAATCCGCTTCATGTGCGAGCAGACGGGCAATGCCAATGCCGCACGCATGCACATCTATGCCACGTCGGAAACGTTCTGACGCGCAGCTTCACTCCAGTCGTGCATAGGCCGAGATGTCGAAGGGCTTGAAAGCCTCGCCTTCCTTGGCCTTTACCACCCATTGCGGGTCCATCAGCAAGGCCCGACCGATCGCCACCAGATCAAATTCGCCTGCTTCGAACCGGCGGACAACCTCGTCCAGATTGTCGAGAACGGTGGTCTGCTGCGTGAAACTGGCTGCCAGTTCCTTATCGAAGCCGACGCCGCCGACCGTCATGGTCTGGCGACCGGACAGGCGGCGTATCCAGCCGGCAAGCCCCATGTCGGAATCGGCGAACGCCGGGCGGGAGAATACCCGCGTGCTGACATCGAAAATATCGACCCCGGCTTCGGCCAGGGCCTTAACGATAACACCAAGGCCTTCGGGCGTATCAGCAAGCTGCGCATCGTAATCCTGCAGCTTCCATTGCGATATGCGGAATATGATCGGCATATCGGGGCCGACGGCTTCGCGGACCGCCTCGACAACCTTGACAGGAAAACGCGTTCGGCGAGCGACGTCCCCGCCCCAATCGTCATCGCGGTTGTTCATCTGCTCCCACATGAAGCTGTCGAGCAGATAGCCATGCGCGCCATGGAGCGCGATCCCGTCAAAACCCACGTCCTTGGCATTGGCTGCACTGCGTGCGAAGGCAGCGACGACATCGGCGATATCGTCTTCATCCATGTTTCCCGGATGGAGCGAGCGCGCTTCGGGTTGGGGCGGGCTGGCGTCCTTGCGCACGGCGCCCATGTGCCACAATTGTGGCACGATCCGGCCACCACCCTTGTGCACCCGGTCAACGACATTGCGCCAGCCCTGCAGGGCGGCATCGCCATGCAGGACAGGAATGTCCTTTTCGCCCATGCTGCCCTCACCGATGGCCGAAGGATGATCGACGCCGATCCCTTCGGTTACGATCAACCCGACATCGCTGGCCGCGCGGCGCGCGTAATAATCGGCAACATTCTCACCCGGAATGCCCCCGGGACTGAACTGCCGCGTCATCGGCGACATTACGAAGCGATTAGGCACCTGCAACGTCTTGCACGAGAATGGTGAAAACAGCGGATTCAATTCGGTACGCATCGCTCGCCCCCTTTTCTGAAGGCGACCGTCGCCGAGGCCAAGGCATATCTGCCCTGTCAACCGATAGGGAAATTCATCAAGGGGGCAGAGGAGAAAGCGCGCACCCCCTCCTCAGCCTGTTCTCCTCAGGCGTCGACCACTGCCAATGCGGATTGCGGGCAGGCATCGGCCCCTTCGCGCGCCTTGTCCTCCAGACCCTCTGGCACGATCTCGTCATCGACATAGACGATGCCATGTTCGTCGAGCTTGTACACTTCCGGGCAGATTTCCGCGCAGACGCCATAGCCGCAGCAAGCGGGCTTGTTGATCACGACCTTGAGTTTACCGTTTCCAGACATCGACCTCTCCAATCTCCTCGATTTGCCTTTAACCCCCTTTTACATATTGAACAAATATTATTCAATGTGTATAACGCGAATCAATCAGAAAATGTTTGCTACGGAGAGAAGGCTGCGATGCTCCAGAAATCCAAACTCGTGTTGCGCGACGGAACCTCGCTTGACGATCTGATCATGCGTGAGAGCAACGAAGTTTCGCTCCGCGTTATGACCGACGAAGAGCTCTACAAGCTTGAGATGGAGAAGATTTTCGCCAAGACCTGGCTGCTGCTCGGTCACGAAAGCGAGATTCCGGAGGCGGGCGATTTCATCGTACGCGACATGGCCGAAGACAACGTCATCGTGGCCCGCGGACAGGACGGGGACGTTCATGTTTCCCTGAATGTCTGCCCGCACCGCGGCATGCGCGTGTGTCTTGGCGAAGCAGGCAACAAGCGCGTCCACCAGTGCATCTATCACGGCTGGGCCTTCCGCCCGAACGGCGATTTCATCGGTGCGCCGGTCGAACGCGAAAAGATGCATGGCAATGACGTCGACAAGAAGACGCTGGGTCTGAAGAAGGCCAGGGTGCATCTCTACGGCGGGCTGATCTTCGCCACCTGGAACGTCGACGGACCTTCGTTCGACGAGTATCTCGGCGACATCAAATATTACATGGACCAGCTTTTCTGCCGCACCAATCGCGGCCTCGAACTGCTCGGCCCGCCGCAGCGTTTCACCCTCCCCTGCAACTGGAAGGTTCCCGGCGAGCAATCGGGTTCGGACGGCTTCCACACCTTGACCCTGCACCGCTCGCTGATGGAAGGCGGGGTCATGGGCGGCACGGCCGAGACGATCTATGATCAGGCACCCGGCATGTATGGCGTCGATGTTTCATGCGAGCAGGGCCATTCGCTGCGCTGCCTTGAGGCGGAAAAGACCTTCAAGATGTTCGCGGACGTGCCGTTCGAAGGCAAGTCCACGCGCGAGCGTCTGGAATTGCTCACCCCGCCGGGCATCACCAAGGACATGATCCCCGAACTTTTCGAGAACCTGACCGAAGATCAGGTTGCCCAGCTGGCAACCATTCCGCCGCAGGTCGGCGGCATGTTCCCCAACATCCTGATCGCCTTCATTTTCGCCCCGCGCACGGATGGCGGATCGTCGGGTGCGCTTTCGCTGCATGCCTATGTGCCCAAGGGCCCGGACAAGGTGGAATTCGTGAATTATCTGTTCGCGGAAAAGGACGCCCCCGAGCAGATGAAGCGCGACATGCTGCAGAACTCGATCTGGAATACCGGCACCTCCGGCGTGATCGAACAGGATGATGCCGACGTCTGGCCTGTAATCATGAAGAATGCGCGGGGCGCGGTCAGCAAGGACATGACGCTCAAGTATCAGGCCCTTCACGGCCACGAACGGCCCGAAGGCTGGGTTGGCGAAGGCTTGCTTTATCCCGGCTTCACCAAGGACGACACGCAGTGGAACTGGTGGCTGGCCTATTACGACCTGATGGACGCGGTTTGAGCGGGGGAGATCAAGACATGACCTGGATTACCAAATCGACCGCCGCCCCCGATTCCACCACGATCCTTCGCGGCCTGGTTTCCAAGAAGCGCGTGCCGCTGGGCTCGGAAATCTATAACCGGCTCCTAGAGACGCTGTATGACGAAGCCGCCGCTCTCGACGAGCGCCGGATCGATGACTGGATCGCGATGCTTGCGCCGGACATCATCTATCAGGCGCCGATCCGCCTGACGCGTACCGGTCCGAACCGCGACCGTGACGTCATGCGCACGATGTTCCATTTCGACGAGAATTACGATTCGCTCGTGATGCGTTCAGGGCGTTTGCAGAAAAGCGCATGGGCCGAAGATCCGCCGTCGCGTTGTCGCCGTTTCGTGACCAATGTCCGCGTGGGCGAGCTCGACACGCCGGGCGAATATGAAGTCGTCAGCTATCTCTTTCTCGAACGTAGCCGCGGCGACAGTCCGGAAAACGAGAATACCACCGCCGAACGCCGCGATGTCTGGCGCGAAGTGGACGGCGAATACAGGCTGGCCCGCCGCGAGATCATCGTCGATCAGTCGGTGCTCGGCATGTCCAATTTCGCGGTGTTCCTGTAAATTGCATGGGCACGTCTGCAACATCTACTGTGGTGGTCGTCGGTAGCGGCCTTGCGGGCTTCGGGGTCCTGCGCGAATTGCGCAGGCTCTCGCCCGAGGCCCGGCTCGTCATGGTGACGCTGGAGGACGGGCATTTCTATTCCAAGCCCGCCCTTTCCACGGCGCTCGCCAAGGGTAAGACAAGCGAAACGCTGGTCACGACCCCGGCCGAAAAGATGATCGCCAATCTCAAGCTCGATGCTCGCATCGGGCGCGAGGCAGAGGCCATCGACCGTGCCGGCAAGGCGCTTTTGACCACTGGCGGACCGATCCAGTACCATTCCCTGATCCTGGCAACCGGCGCCGAGCCGGTTCGACCGCAGATCGGCGGCGATGCCGCGCATCGCGCCATTTCGGTGAACCAGCTCGAACATTACGATCGCTTTCGGAAGGAATTGCCGGAGGGCGCGCGCGTTCTGATCATGGGCGCAGGTCTGGTCGGCACCGAATTCGCCAACGATCTGATCACCAATGGCTACCGGCCGATTGTCGTCGACATGCTGGATAATCCCCTCGCCCAGCTTGTCCCGCCCGCAGTGGGCGAAAAGGTGCGCGATACGCTGCAGGAAAAGGGCGTGGAGTGGCATCTTGGCCGCAAGGTCGACGCCATCGACTATTGCCAGCCCTCACCCGGATATGTCGCCACACTCGATGACGGTACGCGGGTAGAGGCGGATATCGTTCTGTCCGCCGTCGGACTGCGCCCCAACGTCGAGCTGGCCCGCGAAGCCGGGCTGGAAATCGGCCGCGGCATAAAGGTCAATGAATACGGGCAAACGAGCGACCCCGACATATACGCGATCGGCGATTGCGCCGAATATCCCAACGGCCTTGCCGCCTATGTCACGCCGATCATGGCAGCGGCCCGCGGGATTGCGCCCAGCGCCTTGGGCACGCCGACCCAGATCAGGTTCCCGCCGCTTTCGGTGCAGGTGAAGACGACCGTGTTCCCGATCAACCTGCTGCCGCCTGCGGTGGCTTTGCGGGGCGAGTGGCGGCAGGTGGAAAGCGACGCAGAGGGCGACAAGCATCTGTTCGTCGATAGCGACAACAGGGTTCAGGGTTACGTCCTGACACAGGGAAAATGCGAACAACGCATGGAAATGGATAAATTGGTGGGGGAAATGGCATGAGCGGAATGCTCGAAGGTAAAGTGGCAATCGTAACGGGCGGGGCGAAGGGCCTTGGCCATGGCATTTCGCGTCGTCTGGCGCGCGAAGGCGCTTCGCTACTCATTACCGGGCGCGACGGTGTAGCGACCGAACGGGTGGCCGAAGAGATCCGCAAGGAATTCGGAACCGGTGCAGTCGGCATGTCCGCCGATATGGGCATCAAGGATGACGTGCTGGCCATGGTGCAGCGCGCGGTGGATGAATTCGGCGGCCTCGATATTCTGGTCAATAATGCCTCGTTATTGTCTGACGGTGTCCTGCTGGAGCACAAGACGGACGAGATGCTCAAGCGCACGCTGGAAATTGGCATCTGGGGTAACTGGTGGGCCATGCAGGCCGCCTTTCCGCACATGAAGGCACGTGGCGGCGGTTCGGTTGTCAATTTCAGCTCCATTGACGCGCAGACCGGGGCGTGGCTCCACAGCGACTACAACATCAACAAGCTTGGCATCGTCGGGTTGACTCGTAGTGCCGCGGTTGAATGGGGCCGCTTCAATATCCGCGTTAATGCCATCGCTCCGACCGGCCTTGGCCAGATCTTCGCAAAGCTGGTCGACGAGGTTCCAGGCTTTCTTGAAAATGTCGTTGCGACCAATCCGCTCAAGCGCGCGGGCGACCCTGAAAATGACATTGGTCCGGTCGTCGCATTTCTTGCTTCGGACATGTCGCGCTTCGTCACAGGTGAAATGATCAATGTCGATGGCGGACAGAACCTGCCCGGCTATGTCAGCATCCCCCACAATCTCAAAGAACTTGAAAAGGGGGAAACATGAAGTTCCAGCCTGAATTTGCCGCCTCTGCCGAGGTAGGAGACGATTTTGTTATGTCTCCCAGCGTCATAAAGATCCTGTCGGGAGCGCTGGATGCCATAGCCGAGCGCGGCGTCAGGCGCCTTTCGATGAGCGACATCATCGAAGCGAGCGGCGTCTCGCGCGGCACGCTTTATCGCTATTTCTCCAGCAAGGACGACGTACTTGCCGCAGTCGCAGAGTTTGTCTGCATCGGGTTCGAAAATGGCATTCGCGAAGCGGCGGAAGGCATCGATGACCCGATCGAACGGTTCCGGCAGGTGATGCAGTTCTATGCGCGCTACACCAATGAGAATTCCCCCGATCGCGTTTTCGAAGTCGAACCGCGGTTTCACCTGTCGTTCTTCCGCAGTAGGTTCGCCCGATACAAGCTGGCCGTCCATTCGGCGTTGGAACCTACCTTCAAATATATCGAGGTAAAGCTTGGCAAGACTATAAATGCCATAGCTTTCGTTGAAATACTTGTTCGCCTCCAGTTGAGCACCCTTCTGGTGCCAGCCGACGAGAACTGGTTGATGCTCTGGAATGAAAGCGCGGACAGCCTTGAAAAATGGCTACTCGAAACCGCCGACCAGACTGTCTGAATAATCGAAAGGATGCATGAAATGGCTACTTTGGCAAAAGCACCTGTTGGGCAAGTTGGCGCATGGGCCGACAAGTCGGTCGCCGACAAGATCGTCGCCCGGGCAAAGGAACTACGCCCGTTTCTAACCGAACAGGCACCCGAAGGCGAAAAGCGCCGCAATCCGACCGAAGCGGTTGACCGGATGCTCAAGGAAGAAGGTTTCCTGCAACTGATCGTGCCGCAACGCCTCGGCGGCTTTGGCCTTTCGCCCACCGATTTCTCCCGCGTCCAGATGGAGATCGCCAAAGGCGACCCGGCAGTAAGCTGGGTCATGCAGATCATCAATGGCACTACCTGGGTCACCAGCCTTGCGCCGGACAGCGTGCAGGACGCTGTTTTTGCCGACGGACCGCAGCCGGTGTGCGGCGCGTATAACCCGCCCGGCAAGGCGCGCAAGGTTGACGGCGGCTGGATTATCAATGGTGCGTGGCCCTATATGTCGGGTTCGCGACAGGCGACTTGGACGCAACAGGGCGTCGTTCTCGAGGATTATGACGGCCCCGTCGTACCCGGCATCAACATGTGCTACATTCCGATGAGCGAATTCGAGATCAAGGATACTTGGTTCGTCAGCGGCATGCAGGGCACCGGTTCCGACACCGCGATTGCAAAGGACGTTTTCATCCCTGACAGCCAGATGGCTTTGATGAATGAACGCACCGGACAAATCGATCCCACCAAGAAACATTTCGGCGCGCCGTCGGACCTTGTTCCCGCAGTTCCGATGGTGCGGACCACCGGTCTTGCCCAGCTTATCGGCGCGGTCGAAGCCATGCTTGAGATCGTGACAGCGGAATCGGGCAAACCCGTCCTTACCACGACGATCGGACCGCGCACTGGATCGGGTGCATATATGCGCGATCTGGGTGAAGCTGCCGCATTGGTCGAAACTGCCAAGACCATCCTGTTCAGCCTTGCCGCAAAGCTCGATCGGGTCGGAATGGGTGAAGAGTTCACGGCTGAGGAAAAGGTTCGCCATCGTGCGATGGGCGGCCAGATCGTCGAATCGATCCACGCGGCCAGTGAATCGCTCATGTTCCAGGCCGGTTCGTCGGGCTTTTCGCTCGATAAGCCGATCAACCGTTACTGGCGCGACATTTCGATGGCGCTTCGGCACATCCAGAACATTCCCACGATCGGCTATGAAATTCAGGGCCGAGCCCTTGCCGGTGGCGATCCGATAGCACCTCCGGGTTCCTACTAAGGCGGGACACGAAATCCATCGCCCGGTCATAGGCCGGGCGATGGTCGTCTGTCTGTGTAATCCGCGTCAGACGATCCGGCAGGCATCCTCGAACGGCAATCGCGGGTTACGGGGAAACAGGCTCGTCCTGTCGCCATATCCCAATGCGCAGATGAAATTTGCCTTCCAGCGGCCTTCGGGAAAGAGGGCCCGGTTCAGCGCCTCTGCATCAAAGCCCGACATGGGCCCGCAATCCAATCCCAACCCGCGCGCCGCGACAATCATATACGCTCCCTGCAGCGGCACGTTGCGCGCCAGCAGATCGTCGATAACCGCGGTCTTTCCCGCAAAGGCCGACGCGAAATCGCGCGACGGAAACAGCTTGGGCATCTCCTCGTAAAATCGCGTATCCGCTGCGACAATGGCGGTGACCGGCGCGGAGCGAACCTTGGCGAGGTTCCCCTCGTTCACGCAGGCCAGCAACCGCTCCTTCGCCTCGCCCGAAGTAACGAAGACAAACCGCGCCGGGCAGGAATTAGCCGAGGTGGGACCCCATTTCAGATGATCGTATAATTCCCGCAGCAATGCAGAGGGCACGGACCTTTCGTTATAGCCGTTGAAAGTGCGTGCCTCTGCAAAAATCGTCTCGAGATCTGCCGCCATCATGTACCCCTCGTATTGCTGCCATGGTTTTCCCACCAGAGCATCAGCGACTGGATCGTCGGCTCAAGCTCACGCGTGGCATCGGTCATCGAATATTCCACGCGGGGCGGCACCTCGGCATAGATTTTGCGCGTGATCAGCCCGTCGGCCTCAAGCTCGCGCAGCTGCTTGGTCAGCACATGCTGCGAAACACCGTGAATAGTTTTCTGCAATTCCCCGAAACGATGGGTGCGATGATACAGCAGCCACAATATCTCAAGCTTCCACTTGCCCGAAATCATCGTCAATGCGCGGCGCAGCGCATCGTGCGAATTGGGACTGACGCCGCGGTCGACAGGATCTTCATCGGTAACGGTCATATAAAGGTTACTAACCCCATAAAGGTGATCCTACTTGTTGAAATTAGGTGTAAGTTATAGTCCCCGGTTTGAAAATAGAGGTTTGGCCGGTCACACCGCGCAGGTGGATCGTGTCGCCAAAGATTGGGAGCCAGAAATGCAGCCAGAAATGCCCGAAGCAGTGATTCCGACGCATGTGCCTGCCAACCTCGTGAAGCCTTTTCCCTATATTTTCGGCATGACGACGCGTGAGGAACCACATCGGGGGTGGGCTCCCAAAGTCCACGCCGAAGGGCCCGACATTTTCTATGCGCCCCACGCCTATCCCGGTGGATCACCGGCGTGGGTGGTGCGCCGCATGGACCATCTTCGCGAAATCTACTTCGACACCGACACCTTCTCCAGCAAGGACTTCTCTCCCTTTGCCAAGTTGATCGGTGAAAACTGGACCAACACTCCGGCAGAGGTCGATCCGCCAAACCACGCCAAATATCGCAAGATGGCCAATCCGCTGTTCACGCCGAAAGCGGTATCCTCGCTCGATGGCAAGATCCGGCAATATGCTGTGGACTATGTGGAAGCCTTTCGCCAACGAGGCGAATGTGAATTCATGGCGGAATTTGCCTTTGAATTCCCGATAAAGGTCTTCCTCGAACTGATGGATTTCCCGCTCGATCACACACGGCAGTTCCTTGAATGGGAGTACGACCTGCTCCACGCCTCCGATCTGGGGAAAATCGCTGCAGCGACCCGAAAAGTTGTCGACTACCTGCGCGAGCAGATTGAGGACCGGCGCAAATCGCCCCGCGACGACATCATCAGCTATGCCCTTGCGGTCGACGTAGAGGGTGCGAAACTTAATGATGACGAGCTGGTCGGATTTTCCTTCAACCTTTTCATCGGCGGGCTGGACACCGTTTCCACCAACATGGGCCTGCAATTCGCCCATCTGGCGCGCGAAGACGGTGATCAGGAATTCCTGCGCCAAAACCCAGAGGAAATCCCGCATGCCATCGACGAACTGATGCGCGCCTATGCGGCGGTGACAACTTTCCGCACCTGCACCCGCGAAACGGAATTTCACGGCGTGAAGATGATGCCCGGCGACAAGGTGGCGATGAGCACAACGCTGGCCGGGCGCGATCCGGCAGAGTTCGACAATCCCGATAAAGTCGATTTCGGGCGCAGGCCGCGTCACGTTTCTTTCGGCTATGGGCTGCATACCTGCATCGGCATGCATCTGGCGAAGCGCGAAATGCGGATCGCGCTCGAGGAATTTCTCGGCCGCATCCCGCAGTTCAGTGTCAAACCCGGCCACCAGCTTGAATATCATTTGGGCATGATCCAGCCGGTTACCCTGCCGCTCGTCTGGGACGTGTAGTGAGCGCTGGCGAGTTCGCAGGCAAGGTCGTCCTCGTCACCGGCGCGGCATCGGGCCTTGGCCGCGCCGCCAGCATTCGGTTCGCCAGCGAAGGCGGCAGATTATGCCTTGTCGACATCAATGCCGACGGGCTGGCGGAAACCGCGCGGCGGATAGAGGAGGCCGGAGGCGAATGCGCCAGCATGGCGGGCGATCTGGGCGATCCGGCGGTTTGCGCACAGGCTGTCGCAACAGCGGTCGGCGCCTTCGGCCGCCTCGAGGTTTTGTGCAATATCGCGGGCATCCTGCGCTTTCACGCGCTGGAGGATGTCACGACGCAAGACTGGAACACGCTGTTTGCGGCCAATGTATCGGGCCCGTTCTTCATGATGCAGGCAGCCATGCCGCATCTGGTGGAAAGCCATGGCAATGTCGTTAACGTGGTGTCGAGCGCGGCGTTTCTGGGCCAGGCCTATACCGCGCCCTATGGCGCGACCAAGTCGGCGCTGCTCAGCCTGACAAAGTCGCTCGCGATGGAGTTCATGCACAAGCCCGTCCGCATCAACGCGCTGGCGCCCGGCGGCATGCTGACCGGCATGGCCGATGGCCTTGAAATTCCCAAGCATGCAGACCAGTCGCTCTACAGCCGCTATTTTGGCCTGCGCCCACCGTCGCAGCCCGAGGATATCGTGGAGCCCCTGCTGTTTCTGGCATCGGATCGCGCGAGATCCGTGCACGGCGCGTGCCATGTTGCCGATGGCGGCATCACCGCCGGTTAAGCCCGCCTTCCCTTTCCTGCGATAGGTGGAGCCGCGATGCCAGACGGCTCTACTGTCGTCAAAGCCTGCTGCTGGGCGCCCATCTCCGTAAACGGTTCGGACCCTCCGCGAAAGCTGGCTGCACCGCATGGATTGGAAAGTGAAATGACCGGCAAATATAATGCAATGCTCGACCAGATGGTCAGGGATTACTCGCTCGTCACGCACGGATATTCGGGTGTCGCACCCGCCAACCCCTATCCGATGTTCGAGGAAAAGCGCGCCAAGTGCCCCGTAATGCACGGCGACCTGCTGCAGGAAAACAGCATTCCCAGCATGGCCGACTACATGATGACAGGCCGCCCTGTGGTGACCCTGTATCGTTATAACGACATCCATTCGGTGTTGATGAACCCCGACGACTGGCTCAGCTATATCGTCGGTGACGGGTTCGGGGCCGCTGTCGACAATCTGTTGCTCACCGCGATGGATGGCGAGGAACACACAAAATATCGCAAGACGCTGCAAAAGCCGTTCATGCGCGGCCAGATCCGCAAGCTGATGGAAACGCTGATCCGTCCGGTGGTTGTGAACGAATTCGTCGAGAAACTGCGCCCCAACGGCAAGGCGGACCTGCTGCGCGAGTTTGCCCTGCCCTTCCCCATTCGCGCGATGTATGCCTATTTCGGCTTTCCGCATGACGAAGACCTGCTGGGCAATCTGGCAAGCTGGGCCATTCAGGTCGTCGCCGCCCCGCAGACCGATCCCGAAGTCGCCAAGGTCACCATCCCCCAATCGATGGTCGCCGGGCAATCCATGTTCGAAACGCTGATGCCGATCGTGCAGCAATATCGCGCGCGCGGTGAAATGCGTAACGACATCCTCGGCTATATGATGACGACCGAGCATGAGGGCGAGAAGTTCAGCGACGAGGATATCGCGAACTTCATCCGCATGCTGCTGCTGGCCGCAGGCGAAACGACGACCCGCAGCTTTGCCAATATGATGGTACAGTTGCTGGAAGAGCCGGACGTGCTGGAGGAACTGCGCCAGGATCGCAGCCTTGTGCCGAAGGCGGTCATGGAGACCATGCGCCGCGATCCCACGGCCGGCGCGGTTGCCCGTATTGCCGCCCGCGACATGGAAATCGGCGGAATGACCATACCCAAGGGAACGGCGGTGCTATGCTCGATCGCTTCCGCCAACCGCGATCCCGAAGTGTACGATGATCCCGACCGGCTGTGGCTCAAGCGCCCGATGCGGCCGCTGCTGAGTTTTGGCTTTGGGCCGCACATGTGTCTTGGCATGCACATGGCGCTGACCGAGATGGAGGTCGCGCTGGAAGAGATACTCGACCTTCCGGGCCTGCGCTTCGACCCGGACTATCCGAAGCCAGAAATCCGCGGCCTGAACATGCGCGGGCCTGATGCCCTGCATGTGCTGTGGGATGTCGACGGAGCGTAGGGGATTTGACGGTGGGAATCGACTTGTATGAAGAATTCCGCGATCTTTAGGGCAATCCAGTTATCATCCGCACGCACTCGCACCTAGATCTGCGAAAGGCTGTGCTGATAGAACCTCGCTTCGCATGGCCTAGACCTATCGATGCCCTGTCCCAAACGATCGCACTATCGCGCTGCATTATATCGGCTATCGCCAGCCCAACATCGCGGCCTGAACCGCCACGCACGATTGGGCGCAAGCGGCAGGACTTGCGATTCCAATGGAGGGCGCGACGGACCGCGCCCGCTTCGCCTATCTCTATACACGCGCGGCGGTCGGAAATTATACCGGAGTCGTCACCGGCAAGACCGCGAACATTGAGCGGGCCGGCAGGCTCCGAGCCTTCCCGCCCGCCCTCCCCTCGATAGGCGGGCGCCACTTCACGTATCTATAGGCTGCGCCGCAAACAGCATCGCCGGGGCCAGCACGCGCCTGCGGCAATTGAAAGGAACAGAAAAGCTTATGCGCAAGATCGACCTGCCCGATTTCGACCGGGCCGCCTTTTCGGGGAAATATGGTCCCTGGGCCGTCATCGCTGGTGCCTCCGACGGCACGGGTGCGTGCTATGCCAGGCAGCTAGCCGCCATGGGCATCAACCTCGTCCTCATCTCGCGCCGGCAAGAGGCGCTCGACGCGCTGGGAAAGCAGCTCGCTTCCGAATACGGTATCGAATTCCGCGCGCTTGTTGCCGATCTGACCGAGCAGGGCGCTGGTGGCCGCATTGTCGAGGAAACCGCCGATCTCGACGTGGGTCTGTACATCTCCAATGCCGGTGCGGACGGGGCGGGCAACGGCTTCCTCGCCTCGCCGGTCGAACGGTCGCTGCGATTGCTGACGATGAATGCCGCCAATGTGCTGGAAGCCACCCACGGCTTTGGCAACCGCTTCTTAAAGCGCGGCAAGGGCGGCATCATCGTCATGTCCTCGGGTGCCGGACTTGGCGGCCAGCCCTGGCTCGTCATGTATTCCGCCACCAAGGCGTTCGAACTGAACTTCGTGGAATCGCTTTGGGCCGAGCTTGACGGGCAGAATGTCGACATCCTCGGCATGGGCGCACCGATCATGGATACGCCTACGCTGCGCAAGTCCACCGAGGGGCTGGGGATGGATTACACCATGGCCTATGACCCTGACGACGTGTGCGCGCTGGCGCTGGCCAGTCTGGGCAAGGAACCGCTCGTGCTGGTGCCCGACGGCCCGGACGAGGCGAAAATTCCGCAGATTCAGAGCGATCGCAAGACCCGCCTGCTGGCCTTGGCCGAATGGGGCAAGGCCTATACCGCAACTGCAGACGCCTGAACTATGGCAACGCACCCTAACATCGAAGCCGATCTGTTCGACGTTGTCGTGATCGGCGCCGGCCACAATGGCATGGCCGCTGCGGGATATCTGGCACGCGAGGGCAAGAAAGTGCTCGTCGTAGAGCGGCTCGACAAGGTCGGCGGCATGACCAGTTCGGGCTATATGATCCCCGAGGCGCCCGGACACCTCGTCACGCCATGCGCCGTGGAACTGCTGTTCGCCCGCAAATCCGGGATCATCGAGGATTTCGACCTGCCGAGATACGGGTTGCGCACGGTCGATCCCGATCCGACCTATGCCTATCTCCATCCCGATGGCAGCTCGATCGCGCTGTTTTACGATTATCGCCGCACCGCCGAAGACATTGCGCGCATCAATCGCAATGACGGCAAGGCCTATCTGGAGTTCATGAAGACGCTGAACGTCATGATGGATATCGGCTTTCCGATCATGATGTCGGAACCCGGTCGGCCGGACGTGAAGAACATGTCCAAGATGATCGGCAGCGCGGTACGCAACGTGCGGCTGAAGGACGAGCTGGTGGCGCTGTCCAAGGCCACCGCCGACCAGGTCGCGTGCGAGCGTTTCGAACATCCGGCGACCATCGCCCTGCTGCTGGGCATTGCCGCGGGCGCCGGCCCCGTCGATGACGATGGCAACGCGGCGGCCTACATGATTTTCGCCGTTACCCACAAATATGGCACGGGCAAGCCCATCGGCAGCCTCCAGTCATTTGCCGACGCGCTGGCGCGGAGTATCGAGGCGTCGGGCGCGCAGATCGAACTCAATGCCCCTGTTGCCGAGATCATCGTCGATGATGGCGCGGCGAAAGGTGTGCGGCTGCACGATGGCCGGGTCATTCGTGCCAAGATGGTGATCGCCACTTGCGATCCGCGCACGGCCATGCGCCTGACCACGCCCGGTGGCGTGCCTCGCACGCTGATGAAGCGCATCGAACATGCGCCCGCGAACCGTTCCAATGCCGCCCCCTTCCTCGCCAATCTGGCGATGTCGGGTCCGCTGACGCTGAAGAAGCATCAGGACCTGCGTCACGACAATGCCGATCTCAACAAGGCGGTGGGCCTGATCGGTACGCCCGACGAAGTGCGCGAATCCTTCGCCGCCGCCCGCCGCGGCGATATTCCCCGCCGCCATGCCGTGTCGGTGACGCCGTTGTCGAACTCGGACCCGACGCAGGCTCCTCCGGGCGGCTCGCTGGCCTATGTCTACCTGCCCAGCATCGCAGTCGATGCGCGCGAGGGCTGGTCGCAGCAGCTCAAGAACCGCACGATGACGTCGATCAAGACACAGCTGGGTGAGTTCTACGACGGTCTCGATAGCGAGGTGGGCCGCTTCGTCGAAACCGCGCGCGAGCGCGAAAGGCGGCTCAACGTCACCAACGGTTGCGTAACCCATGTCGATTTCGGAGCCCTGCGCGCCGGGGTGCATCGCCCCGCTACCGGCTTCGGCGGACCCAAACCGCCGTTCCCGGGCTTCCTTATCGGCGGCGCGGGCGCCCATCCGGGCGGCGGCGTATCGGGTATCGCCGGGCGCATCGCAGCCAATCGCGCGATGCGCGAACTCAAGAAGATGAAATAAGCGGGGCCATGATGACGGCGATCGTCACTTCGATGGGCGAATAGGTGGCGAACTCCCTCTACGGCGCTCGAAGCATTGATGGCCGTTTACGCGGATAGGCGCGAAAAAGGATAAGTATCATGGCTCTAGCCCCTACATCAACCGACGGGATTACGCCGGACTACATCAATCCTTTGCTGGCGACCGCAACTCCATCCGCATCCGTCACTGGTGTACGTATCCTCGATGCCAAGACTTACGGCGAATAGATGATATTGATTGCTGGACACATTACAATCGAAGTCACCTTCTACCTCAGTATCAGCCCCGAACTAACGATCGAATTCCCCCGCAAGCATAAGGCGAATTTGGTCTGCCTCAAGCGTGGCGACGCCGACGGCGTGTTGATCCAGCTTGATGGTTTGGCGGCCAGATTGCTGGCCATGGCCAGCGCCGGAGACATTGGTCTGAGCCCGAAGTTTCTACCAGTTACGAGTAGAGCCTTGGGCCAACATGTAACCAAAGACAATTTGTTGATAGATTGATTGAGGAGAGCACAATGGATTTCGAACTTCCCGAAGAGTATCAGGCCTTCAGGGACACGGTTCGCCGCTGGGTGGACAACGAGGCGCCCAAGGACTGGGCCCGTAACCTTGAAATGGACGAGCATAACTACCCATTCGCCCTTTGGGACAAATTCACTGAAGCCGGTTTTCACGGGGTAGGAATTTCGGAAGATTACGATGGCCAGGGCGGCGATGTCGTGATGCAGATGCTACTGGCTCGCGAGTTGGCGCGGACGCTGGGCGGCCTTGCCTGGATCTGGGGCATCACCTCGTTCGCCGGTTCGAAATCCATCGGCCTCTACGGTAGCGAGGATCAAAAAGCGAAATTCCTGCCGGAAATCGCCAACGGCCGTCTTAAGGCCGCGATCGCATTTACCGAACCGGCTGGCGGCACTGATCTGCTCGGCGCAATGGCCACCACGGCGGAAAAAGTCGATGGGGGCTGGGTTCTGAATGGTGAAAAAATCTGGAGCTCTTCCGCGCATGTCGCGGATTATCTGCTCGTCATCGCGCGCAGCGACAAATCGGTGGAAAAGAAGCATCAGGGCCTGACCTTGTTCTGGGTCCCAACCACCACCGACGGCATGAAGATCACGCCTCTGGCCAAACTTGGCATGCGCTCGATGGGCAGTTGCTCCATCCACTTCGACAATGCGTTCGTCGCCGATGACGCCGTACTGGGTGAGCCGGACAAGGCCTGGTACATGCTGCTTCCAACCCTTAACAACGAGCGCATCATGGTCGGCGCGTTCTGCCTCGGCGTGATCGACGGCGTGCTAGAAGACGCACTCGACTACATGCAGCAGCGCAAGGCGTTCGGCGGGATCATCGGGCGCTTCCAGAGCCTGCAGCATTATCTGGCCGATATTGCGACGATGCAAAAGACGACAGAGCTGATGCTTCACTATTGTGCGGACAAGCAGAGGCGGGGCGAGAAGGTCGGCGTTGAGGCCAACATGCTCAAGCTGATGGCATCGGAAAACGCCAACAAGGCCGCCGATCTCGGCATCCAGATTCTTGGCGGCATGGGCTATTCGGCGGAAACTGACATGCAACGCTATTGGCGCGACAGTCGCTTGTGGCGGATCGGTCCGATCACTAATGAAATGGTACGCAACGGAATTGCGGAAAGCCTTGGGTTGCCCCGCTCGTTCTAGCACTACTTCGGCAGATATTTGTTGACGGGTTTGCGCAGGGGATTCTTTGGCGAGGATTCCGGTGATTGTGCATTCGCACGCCTACGGCTCCATAGAGAGCCAGCTTTTAGGGAGGCTGGTGATGGATACGGATTGGCGTGACGAACTGGAAGAGTGGCTGGCGCCGTTTGTAGTGGCGTTGCGAAACAAGACGCGCTTCTGGATGTGTCCAGCAGATATTGCGGGGCTGATCGGTCCGGGGGATCGCAAGAGCATACAGCCGATGGCCGCGCGCGGGAGCGATGTCAGCTACGACCGGTTGCATCATTTTTTCGCGAGCGGTGTGTGGGACCAGGAACCGCTTGAGCCGGAGCTGCAGGTCGAAGCCGACAGGCAGGTGGGCGGCAACGATGCTTGGCTGATTATCGACGATAAGGCCGCGGCCGTGGCCAAGAAGGGATGCCATGCGGTTGGCGTGTCGCCGCAATATGCCTCGCCGCTTGGCAAGAATGCCAAATGTAAGACACTGGTGTCGAAAGCGCTGGCATCAGGTGAAATGCCGGTCATGGTCGGTTTGCGTCTGTTTCTTCCCGAATGCTGGACCAGCGATGCGGCCCGAATGGCACGAACTGACGTTCCCGCTGATTGCCACCCTTACAGAACCAAGCCCGAGATCGCGCTGGCCGAGATTGACCGGGGTCCGTGCGGCACGGTGTCCCCTTTGCCTGTGTCCTGACCGATGCAGGGTATGGCATGTCCGCGCCGTTTCGACAGGGGCTCTCCGAACGTGGCCTTGCCTGGGCGGTCGGTATTCCGTCCAGACAGACGGCCTACATGCACGATGTCGCGATGATCTTTCCGGTCACCGGGAAAGGCCGCCCCCGCAAGAACGCCATCCCCGATGCCAAATCGATATCTGCCAAGGCGATGCTGGAGACGGCGAAGTGGAAGGTCAGTTGGCGGCGCGGGACGAAGGGCCCACTTGTCGCCCGCTTCGCCGCCGTTCGCGTCCGTGTCGCAGATGGCCCGCCCCAGCGTATCAAGACATGGGTGCGCAGCATCTGCCCGGCGAGGGAGACTGTCAGGAATTCCGTGTGTGGGCGGGCATAATGGGTAAGAAGGAGTCCCACTATGTCCCGACGCAAAGAACCTGCGATACCGAATGAGCTGCTGGACCAGCTTTGGGCTGGCGATGCTGCCAGTGCCGCTTTCGAACAAGGCGGCTTGCTGGATTCTCTGAAGAAGACGATGACCGAGCGGGCCTTGAATGCGGAGATGGATCACCATCTGACCAGCGATCAAGGGGCCGGGAACACGCGCAACGGCTATGGCCGCTAGAGCGTGACCACAGATGCCGGCAAGCTGGAGATCGATGTCCCGCGCGACCGTCAGTCGAGCTTCGAGCCGCAGCTGATCGCGAAGTACCCGCGCCGTTTCCCCGGCTTTGATGACAAGATCATATCGATGTACGCGCGCGGCATAAGCACGCGGGAGATCACCGGGCATTTAGATGATCTGTATGGCATCGGCGTGTCGCCAGACCTGATCAGCACCGTGACCGACGCCGTTCTCGACGAAGTCGCCAGCTGGCAGCAGCGGCCGCTGGATCCGGTTTACCCGCTCGTCCTCTTCGATGCGATCCGGGTCAAGATCCGCGATGAAGGCATGGTTCGTAACAAGGCCATCTACATCGCGCTGGGTGTCCGCGCCGATGGCTCGAAGGAGGTGCTCGGTCTGTGACTCGAGCAGAACGAAGGTGCCAAGTTCTGGCTGCGGGTGATGAACGAACTCAAGAACCGCGGTACAGAAGACATCCTGCTTGCCGTGGTCGATGGGCTCAAGGGCTTCCCCAAGGCCATCACCGCCATCTTCCCTGAGGCGATCGTCCAGACCTGCATCGTCCATTTGCTGCGCAATTCGACGGACTTCGTGTCCTGGAAGGACCGCAAAGGGCTGGCGACGGCGCTCAAGGACATTTACCGCGCTCCCAGCGCCGAGGCCGCCGAACAGGAGGCGCTCACCGCGTTCGAGGCTGGCCCCTGGGGCCAGCGCTATCCCGCCATCGGCCAGAGCTGGCGGCGGGCCTGGACCGAGGTCATTCCGTTTTTTGCATTCCCGGACGAGGTCCGCCGGATCGTTTACACCACGAATTCCATAGAAGCCCTCAACTCGAAGCTTCGCAGAGCCGTCAGGGCCAGGGGGCACTTCCCGAGCGACGAGGCCGCCACGAAATTGCTCTATCTGATCTTGAATCGGTCGGAGAAAGAGTGGAAAATGCCGCCGCGTGAGTGGACCATGGCAAAGGCCCAGTTCGCCGTCATATTCGGTGAGCGCTTTATCAAAGCCATGGCGGCGTAAGGGTCAACCGCCCGCCCACGAAATTCCTGACAGTCCCCGGCGGCGAAGGCGGACGACACTTCACTTGCCTCGATATGATCAGGTAGGGCTAAATGCACTTACCGACCTCACTCGGTAATCCTAGAGGCGACCATCGCACGATATTTGACAACATACATCCTTGTTAGATGGGCTTTGTTCTACAGACTGGACCCACGCGTCAATTTCGGTCTCAACCCATACCGTACATTTCGGTCCGAGCGACCGAGACCTTGGAAACCGACCTTCCTTCATCCTCTGGTAGATGGCTGAACGGCGCAAGCCCACCCGATCCATGACTTCGGGCAATCGCAATAGCCTAGACGGTTGCGCTATCTGATGCACTGCATCACCGTTTGTGCAGGCTTCATCGGCGGGCTGTTCGTGGATCTTCATGATCAATCCTATCAGATTAATTTAACTGCCCCTCCTGGATTTCTTCCTCTATCGCGGCAGCGCCAAACCGATGTCCCGACTGGCAAAATCGTCGATATGCTTGGCAAGAATCCGCGCGATCAGCTGCGAAGTGCCATTCGCCCAACGCGGCCTAAGGTCGGCAACTCGACTGCCCAATGTGCGTTCAAGCTGTCCGGGCAGCGCGGTCAAAAACTCCTCGAGAAAAGCGCCCATTTCGCAACGCATCCATTCGCAGGCCAGATTCTCCTGCCCCGCGAGCGTCAGGATCAGGCTGGCGCGCGGGCACGCGCCGCACAGTTCGAAGACGCGCGCGGCCTCATCCAGACTGACGGTCCGATCGCCGCGCATGACCCGCAACAAGGTTTCGCGATGCATGCCCATCTCACGGGCGATCTGATGCCGAGGCTTGTCGGAGGTTTCGATAGCGTGGGTCAGGACATGCGCGAGGCTGGCATCCGCATTGCCGCAGGTAACAATGGTCTGGTGCACGAGAGACTCCTTGAAGAATGAGGTGGAGCGCTAGCCCGGTTTATTCATGAGGCCGCAGCAGCGAAGTGGATGGGCCTTGATCTGACGTTGGCGGCGTAGTCCGGGCGAGCGTCTTCGACGGCATTTTTCACCGCGTCAGGATCAATGGGCTTTTCGAGGTTGATGGAATGGAGCTCGGAGTTCGGCGGCACAGCCGCACCGCCTAAGTAGGTGCAGGCCTGAGATTGGTGGCGATGGCTTTCAAAACGGAGGCATCGGGACAGGCTGACGCGAAGGCGACACGGATGCGAGTGGCGCTCTCAATGACGCGGGCAGCGACCTTGAGCAGCCTGAGGCGCAACGTTGCGAACTCGGCGGTCGCGAGCGAGGCTGCCTTGGGGATTTCCTGCTGAATGCGCCACAGGAGCCAGTATGCGGCGGTGTGCAGGATGAGGCGCATCTGATTGGCGTTGGGAGAGCGGCACGAGGTGCGATCGCTGGCCAGCTGGGTCTTGTGCAGCTTGATCAGGTTTTCGGCCTGACCGCGCGCGCAGTAGAGCGTATCATAGATGTGCTCGGCCGAGCCTTCGGTCAGCGAAGTGACGACATAGCGGATGTCCATGCCCATCGTACTGGCTGTCAACGGCGGCGTAAAAGTCGTCCATTGGGCGGAGCAAAACCAGGCCACTTGATCCGGGTGTTGGCGAGCGCCGGGAGGGCGTAGCCCGAGCGGGGGTCGCCAACACCCGGATTGCCGTTTCTGTCAGGGGTTGGGACGTGCTTTGCGTGCCTGGCTCTGGGCCAGGCGATAGCTCTCGCCGTTCATCTCGAGGATGCTGACGTGGTGGGTGAGCCGGTCGAGGAGCGCGCCTGTCAGGCGCTCGGAACCGAACGTCTCGGTCCATTCGTCGAACGGCAGGTTGCTGGTGATCAGCGTCGAGCCGCGTTCGTAGCGCTGTGAGATCAGCTCGAACAGCAGTTCCGCGCCGGTTTTGGAGAGGGGCACGAACCCCAGCTCATCGATGATGAGAAGCTTATAGCCGGTCATCTGCTTGTGTAAGCGCAGTAGGCGGCGTTCGTCGCGTGCCTCCATCATCTCGCTGACCAGCGCGGAAGCAGTGATGAACCCGACCGTCAGGCCCTTCTGGCAGGCCGCCAGGCCAAGACCGATCGCGACATGGGTCTTGCCGGTCCCCGACGGGCCAAGGGCGATGACGTTCTCGCGACGGGTAATCCAGTCACAACGCGCCAGTTCGAGCACCTGCATCTTGTTGAGCTTCGGAATGGCGGCAAAGTCGAAGCTGTCGAGGCTCTTGGCGGCCGGGAACCGCGCGGCCTTGATCCGGCGCTCGACCATCCGGCGTTCCCGGTCGATCAGTTCCAGTTCGACAAGCCGAGCAAGGTAGCGGACATGATCTACGCCCTCTGCTGCGCATTGCCGGGCCAGCTTGTCATGCTCGCGCAGGAAGGTTGGCAGCTTGAGCGTCTTGAGGTGGCTGGCGAGCAGCAGTTCGGGAGCTTGGCTGCTCATGCCGCTGCTCCGCCGGTCAACAGCCGCATGTACGAGCGCGCCGATGTTGTCTCCACTCTGGCCCTGGGCAGGTAGGGATAGATCGCCATGTCCAGTCGGGGCGGGCGGCGCTCCACCCGGCATAACAGGAGATGCTTCACCGCATCGAAGCCGATCGCGCCCATATCAAGGGCCTGCTTCACCGCGCCATGCAGATCGGCCAGAGCGAAGCTCTCCAGCAGGCGCAGTACCTGCACATATTCGCGCCGGCCATGCTTGCCCATGCGCGTCTCCATCAGCCGGCGCAGCGTTGTAAATACCTCGGGCAGGTCCCAGCCCTGCAATGGTGCGGCCTGATCGAGGGCATTGATCTTCTGTTCGATCAGGGGAAGGTAATGGATCGGATCGAAGATCACATCCTCGCGCTCGTAGCTGCGCACATGGCGGGCAATGATCTCGCCCCGGCAACCGATCACCACCTCGTCGACATAGCCCCTGATCCACACCTCCTGGTGGCCGAAGCGCACCGGCACCGAGTAATCGTTGGTCCGGTAACGCACCAGCGCCTGCGATGAGACCTGGCCGCTGGTCTGGTCACAGGCCTCGAAGGGGGAAGCCGGCAGTTCCTGCATCGCCGCCAGATCGCGCCGCAGCCTCTCGCCAATCGTCTCACTCTCGCCCCGCAGCCGGTCGTTCTGCCGTTTGCGGCATTGCTCCTCGAGCCACAGGTTGAACGCCTCCCATGTCGGGAACCGGGGGATCGGCACCATGAAGTTGCGCCGGCAATAGCCGACAAGGCCTTCAACGCCGCCCTTATCGTTACCCTTGCCGGGGCGGCCGTAACGATCACGGATCAGGTAGTGCGACAGGAAGGCGCTGAACAGCCTCGCGCGCAGCCGCGTCCCGTCAGGCAGGATCTTCGAGACCAGGCAGCGGTCGTTGTCGTAGACGATCGACAGCGGCACCGCGCCGAAGAACGCAAAGGCGTGGACATGGCCGTCCATCCAGGCCTCGGCAACGGCAGCCGGATAGGCGCGTACGTAGCAGGCGTCGCTGTGCGGCAGATCGAGCACGAAGAAGTGCGCCTTCTGCTCCACCCCGCCGATCTCGACCAGAGCTTCTCCAAAATCTGCCTGCCCATGGCCGGGTGCGTGTGCCAGCGGCACGAACATCTCCCGGCTGCGCTGATCCCGATCCCGGATGTAATCCTTGATGATCGTGTAGCCTCCGGTGAAGCCATGCTCTTCGCGAAGGCGATCGAACACACGCTTCGCCGTATGGCGCTGCTTGCGCGGGACCGACCGGTCCCCATCCAGCCAGCCGTCGATGATCGGTATGAACGCTTCCAGCTTCGGTCGCCGCACCGGGGCGCTGCGACGGTAACCGGGCGGCTCGGAATACGACAGCATCTTGCGGACCGTGTCGCGCGATATGTTGAAATGCTTCGCTGCCGCCCGGGCGCTCATGCCGCCCGCGCAGGCAAGACGAACCTTCAGGTAAAGTTCCACGGTGTAAATCCCTCATCCCTCCTCGCCAGCATCGCGAAAAGGGAAAAAGTGGACGACTTTTACGCCGCCCGCAGCAGCACTTCGCCGCCGCTACCGTGGTCTAATTTTGCACCGCCGTTCTCATTGGGAAGGTAAGCGATCTCGTTTTCGGTCAGAAATACGAGGTGCTGCCCTCCGGATTTATGCAGCCAGATATCTTCGATATTCTCGGCGCGCAGCTGGCGATCGTAAAACGGTTCGTCAGCCGGGATGTGCATGATGATGCGCGGATCGAGTTGCATGATGCGGTTTTCCTTCAGCTGGTAGCTCACCAGCCCTGCCCTCTTGGGGATTGCGCATTGGGTGCCATGATAGGCTGCTTGTCAGCCTTTCATGCAGGAGCGGTTAGGCCGCGTCCTGCGTCCACATCTTCAGATGTGGGTACTGGCTGACGCGATCGATGAAGCCTGCAGCCCGTAGGCCATGGACTCCGAGGTACTGGTTTTGGACCAGCATGAATCGGACGCCATCGCCTTCCCCGTCGTACTGATCGTCTTGGATGATCTGGTCAGGCGAGTAACCGCAGGCGGTGCCGAACGCGAAGGCCCAGGCTGTGGCTTCAGGATCGGAAATCTGGAGGGTTGCTTGCATGAGGGGACTGTCGATCCATTCGGGATCGTTGGCCTTGGCCTCGTAGAGTTCCTCAAGGGCCTCGACGATCTCGCCAAGATCGTCATTGGCACGTGAGCGCAGAACGGGCGGCAATATGGCAAGGTGGCCAGCTTCATGAAGGATGTTTGCTGGATCAGCATCGGGCTTGCACCGAAGACCGCCAGCTTCGATCCGCACGTCTTCAAGAAAGCCTTCGGCATCAAGGCAAAATGTGACCGGGATGCCGATGGCTTGAAGGGCGTGGGCGAGTGACTGATTGTCCAGGCGCAAGAGCGGGAGGACGAGGTCCCCGCTCTCTTCGCTGGATTGGATAGGATGGGCAGCCATCAGTCTTAGTACCAGCCCACCTTCTTGGCGCCAGCCGCCTTGGCTGCGTCCAGGAACGTGAAGAGCTGGAAATGGTCGAGCTTGCCGCCGCTGGCGGTAGTCGACCGAGCTTCGACGGCTTCAATGGAAATGCGTTGGCCACACACGGCCGGGCTGAAGCCCAGGCTTTCGATAGTGGGATAAAAATCGCCTTCGGTAGCGAAAGCGTAGGTGTCGTCGCCAGCGTCGTGGAAGAGGGTGATGACCATTTTTTCCGTTCCCTTCGATCAGTTCGATTCCAGGGATCGACGAAATTACGTCAGAACCTCGGGTAGCCAGGTTCGCTTAGATTGTCTTCCCATTGCCCGCGGTCGCAGAGTTGTTCAACGGGCGGAGCATCGGGATCGACCCGCCCGTTCCGTGCCTCAATGCATGCGCTCGCTGCATAGTGGTAGGCATCGTCGCGCAAGGCATGATCGGGATACCAGTCGCAATCATGATGGCCGAGAAGATCGATTATCTGCGAGGCTTGGCCCATGAGGATCAGCATTTCGCCATCATCGTCGTCAGGTACACGGCCTGCGAGGCGAAGGACGTGCTGGTAGGCAAATTCCTTCTCTGTCGCGATCCATTGCTGCTCGAGCATGACGCAGGCGTTGATGCGGTCGACCGAGACCATTTCCTGCGCCCGCAGGGGCGATATGCTGGAAAGGCTCATCGCCGCGGTAATGGTCAAAGCAGCTATTCGAAGCAAAAGTCCCTCCTCAGTCGTTGATGACGACTTTGTTCACCAGATCGCGAGCGAAGCTGAGCGTCATGATCTGGTCCGCTGTCAGAGCATGGTCGTTGACCGCTCCCTTGATGTTGATCGCATCTTCGAAGTCGGGGCTCTCCTCCAGCATTTGGAGGAGATATTCGAGGTCGCCGCACTCGTCGATGTTCTCTTCGGTGATGACATCCTGGATGATGTCGAGTTCGACCGACTGTCCGCTGGTCATCAGAAGATGGCACATTGGGGCATGTTCTGGGCTGACCATCGTGGGGACTTCGCCATCTCGGGCGCATGAGACCGAACCGATGCCATGGGTGTTGATGGCGATCAGCGATTCAACGGTCTCGACGACAATGAATTGGCGGCGGTCTTCGAGCTTTTTTGATGCCATCACGAGAATGCGGTCGCGATCATCTTCGGGGACCTTGCAGGTGAGCGTAGCCCCGTTCGAGAAACGGATAGTGACAGGGAAGACCTCGGTGGCGGCAAAGACGTGATGCATGATTTTCCTTTGTCTCAGCTGGATCAGGCTTAGTCGAGCCCGACCATGTCGGCTGAAATGCGATCGGTTAGAGCGACCCTCAGGCCTTCTTCGTGAATGATGGAAGCGATCTCGAGGCAGTCGAACCAAGGGCTTGGCTGTCCCGGCGAGTTCTTGTTGGCGAATGTCTCGATATACTGCCTGGTCCATGGCCGGGAAGAGGCTGCGGCAATCTCATTGCGCTCAGCTTCATTGCCGCGGATCGTCAGGATCTCGCTTCGGCGATCCTCGTGGAAGCGATTGTTAGCGAGGCTCTTGCAGATGAGCTTCACCTTCACCGCGCGCTCATTGGCAGGCGCAATATAGTCCAGCGGCAAGCCGTCGAAGTGGGCGTAGGTAATGCTGACCTGTCCGGGGCCACTGGTGGGACTGCTCTTAAGATCATCGTCGATGCTGAAGCCAATGATCTGAACGCATCGCTGGTAGGGGCTATCCGGCCAGCATTTGATGGCAATATCGCCTAGGAGATGGACCTGGCTGCCGTCGGGACCTTGTTCCCACTCAAGGCCAATCGGCTTGGCGGCTGGCGTGGGATGTGTTTCGGCAGGCGCCGGGGGTTCGCTTGTGTTATCGCATGCCGCAATAGCACATGCAGCAGTAAGGATGAGGCAGCGATAGCGCACGGGAATTCCCTTTAGGTCGTGGCGGTCCTAGCGCGCCTTTTTTCGGCTTGGTTGACCCTGGAACGCGTGGCGAACCAGTCGGCCCAAGACCGGCGGCCGGGCAGCATCTCGCTGTGGCGGAAGCGGCGAAAGCCGCGTCCTTGGCGCCAGCGGCTGTCGCCAAGATAGAGATGAGGCATGGTCAATATCCTTGATGTCTCAAAGCCGAAGAGGTTCCGGGCCCGACTTGAACTGCATGGGCGCTGGCTTGGCGGTTTCGGTTAGGGCCAGCCATGCCTTGACGGGATCGGGTTCGATGCCCTCAGGCGGCTCTGCAAAGCGCACCAGGCCGGAAAGAGCGGCCTTGAGGTGCCACTGGCCAAACTCGTCTTCTTCATCGTCCGGGTCGTCTGGGCGATCGAGTGAAAGGTCGGTGTCCCCGATGCTGACCGATTTGACTTCGATGATGGGGCCGAAGCTTATCTCACCGCCATTATCGATGATCTTCTCGAGCGGCGCCCCGACGATGCCGGATCGCACGAGCTCGTTCTGAGGCGAGGGAATGACGAAGCCTTCGACGTCATGCCACCAGCTGAAAAAATACTGGCATCGGTCAGCTACCCTGACGAAGTTGAGGGGATGCATGATCGCGCCTCGCTCGATCAGGTGGAGATCGTCGCCGCGTTCGAGAATGCGTTCGACGAGCAGCTTGAGCATGGGCGTCCCTGCCCTCGCCCAGATCGGGCAATCGGCTGGGTCGATGCCCTGGTTGCGCAGTTCCTGGTCTCGGCCGACAATCAGAGCTGCCATGAGACCGGTGCGATCGACTTCACGGCGAAGACGGGCCTTCATCTCTTCGTCTGTCTCGATTTCGGGCCGCCAAAGGATGGTCCTATGGCCGTTCGGAGCTTGGCGCGGATTGCCCCACGCGACCCATACTTCTCCGGGCTCGTATTGCGCGCGAAGCGCGTAATGCTTGGGGAGCCGGTACCGTTCGTTGACCTCGTCGACCGCGGCGTAAACGACGTTCCAGACGGAATCCGGATGGGTCAACTTGGCATCGAGTTCGGCTTGAGCTTGAGCTTCAGCTTCAGCGTCGATGCTGGATTCTGAAATATCGGTCATTCTAAGGCTCCTGTCGGGTACTGGAGGTCCAGCGCCCTGGAGATTTTAGGATGGAAGAGGATCGGGCCCAAAAATTCCGACCGTGACCGATCAGAAGTAGCTTGGCTCGAACCGGTTCACGATCTCTCCTGCCGAGATGTGAAGGATCGTCGAATTGAGCAGTTCGCCGCCGGCGGCCTGGTAGTCGGCAACGATCTTGTCGAAGGTGGAGAGTGCCTCTTCCTTGCTGGCGGGAGCAAGGGCCAGCGGACCATCGCCGAGGTCGCAGGCGTTCTCGATCGATGGGAAGTTGCGCGAGAAGCGCGAGTCAGAACCGCCATTGACGCATTCGATGACGATGACATCGGCGCCGTTGGTCTTGGTAGCGAGCTGGGCGAAGTCGATGATGGTCAGAGCGTTCTGCATGATGATCGTCCTTGTTTGATTTTTCTCTCGCCCAAAGGGCTCGTCTCATTCGCTCTTATGCGTGGCCTTCTCATCGCTGAGGGCAGCGTTGTATCGGCGATGCCATTCAGCCTTGCACTCCTCGCGGGTGTGGCTCTTGTAGAAGCCATCTGCCTCCATGCTTGAGGTCACCTTGGCGCGGCGCGCTGTCGCACCAGGGTCGAACAGCGGATTGAAGGGCGCTGGCGGGTTGTTCCATGCGTTCTGGAAGAACCCGACTTCGGGGCCGTAGCGGGTGGCCATGGTCAGGCCGCCCGCTTCAACTGGCGCTCGACGAGATGAGCGCATTCGAGATCTTCGATGCGCGTCAGGCCGATTGCGCGGCAAGTGCCGCCAGGCTGCTTGACCGGCAAGCCGTTCGCCGGATTGCGTTCGATCCAGACGTTGGTCGGCACCGGCGCTGCATACTCGCGGCCATAGAAGCGGGGATTGACGTTGTCGGCGAAGCGAGCGCCGGTGCGACCCGGCGAGACGGGGATGAGGCCCTTGGTGGGCTCGGACATCTGCTTGGCGAGAGTGACGTTCATCTCGCCTAAGCCGAGCGTCAGCGCGCCCATGGCGAGGTTGCGGCACATGCTGCCGGCCATCTCGAAGCCGTCAATGGCGACAAGGACGTGCTGGGCCTGGTCGACGGCCCTGACGCGCAGGCCCTTCAGGGTTTCAGTGTCAGGGTAGCCGCCATCCTCATAGGGATGGACCGGGCCCGTAATCATCACCTCGACTTCGGTGCCAGCCTTGGGCTGCTCGCTGTTTCGTTCAAAGAAGCAGAGCTGTTCGCGGTCGCCGAACTTGATGAAACCTACGACCTGCTCAGGACGTTTCTTGTTGCGTGCGACGCGGGCGATCAGGGGTGTGTATTCGGTTCCGAAAGGCATCGCTGTTTTCCTTCGACGTTGTCTATTTGATTGGATTGCCCATCGAATGGCGTTCTGCGCTTCCCGGGACGCGAAAAACCCCGCAAAACCGTGGGTTTGCGGGGTAGCGATTTATTTGACTGGGTTTTGATCGATCAGGTTGGATTTGCGATCAAAATCTGGGTCTTAGTTCGGTATCTGGCGTGCATTGACCAGAGAGATCGAGGGTGGCTAGCCAGTTACCTTTTTGATCGCGGGTATTCAGGGTTTCGGTAAGATCCCCGGTCACGCGATCAATTCGAAAGCCACTGTCGTAGCCATCGGCATCCTTTCTTCCGGAGATGACCGACTTCGAAAACTGGACATGGCACTGCTCATTCGGATCGCAATAATTCCGCTTGCGTCCGTTGGCGACGATCCAGACCTGGCTGCTATCTTCGTCGATAAGGTAGTGCCTCACTCCGCGCGAGGTATCCGAGTTCACGGCACGATCATGCTCAGGCCTTCCTGATGAAAAGACCGTGGGATCCATGTCACAGCGAAGCGACACCTCGCGGGCATACGCGATTGGGCTGGCTAGAGCGGTTTTCGATCATTCCGGGTCATAACCGCACGAGCTGAAGTAGTTGGCGCATTCGCCGGGCTGGAAGATATCGACGAGTTTGCCGATCAGGTCCCAGAGGCCACTGACGGTTCGCTCGCCGATTTTGCGGAGCATGGCCTTGAGGCGTGAGAAGGCCTTCTCGATCGGATTGAAGTCCGGGCTGTAGGGCGGGAGGAAGCGCAGTGTCGCGCCTGCCGCCTCGATCTTTTCCCGCACCGCCGCACGTTTGTGGCTCGACAGGTTGTCCATGACGACGATGTCGCCGGGACGCAGTTCGGGAATGAGCACCTGAGTGACATAGGCTTCGAACCAGTCGCCATTGATCGGACCGTCCAGCACCATCGGCGCGACCATGCCGGTCAAGCGTAGACCGGCGACGAGCGTCGTGGTCTTGCGGTGGCCGTGCGGGAAACCCATCCGCAGCCGTTCGCCTTTCGGGCAGCGGCCATGGCTGCGGGTCATGTTGGTGGCGGTCCACGTCTCGTCGATGAACACGAGGCGTTCGGGTTCCAGATCGATCTGGCTCTCGAACCATTCCCGGCGCTGCTTCAGGACGTCGGGCCGGTCCTGCTCGATTGCATGGCCAGTCTTTTTTTGCGCGTTATCCCCCTGCGCGCGAAGAAGCGATGCAGCCCGGCCACGGAGACGGTCAGGCCAACTTCGGTCAGCGCCAGGCGAAGTTCCTCAAGCGAGATGTCCTTGCGCTCTTCCCAGATGGCGAGGATGTCCCCCGCACGCTCTTCGACCCGGCGAGATCGCATGTCGCCACCCTGCGGCTTCGGCGCGAAGGCGCCCGTCTCGCGCCGCTGCACCCGCCAGCGGATCGCCGTCGAAGGCGCAACGCCAAACCGGGCCGCAGCAGCGCGGCAACTCATACCGCCATCCACTGCCGCCAGAAGCCGAGAACGCAAATCCATCGAAAGAGGTTGGCCCATCCATGCTGGCCTCCTTCACCAGCACGGATTCTGAATCAGAAATCACACCTGGTGGGAATCCCTCATCGATTCAAATCGGTCGAAAACCGCTCTAATGTAAATTCGTGACGTAAGTTTCCAGTCGGGTCGCCGCAGTCTGGTTTTTAACCCAGGCTACACTCAAATCGTGGGGGTGCGGGTGATGCGAGTCGTCAAGAATCGTGCTTTGGTTGCTGGTGGTGCCGGTTTTCTTGGTAGCCACCTGTGCGACCGCCTTATCGAGCAGGGGCTCGAAGTTTTCTGCTTGGACAATTTGTTGTCAGGACGGTTCCAGAACATTCAGCATCTTGTCGGCAATCCGAAGTTTTCCTTCATTGAGCATGACGTTTGCGATCCGCTTCCCGAAATGGAAGTCGACGAGGTCTGGAACCTCGCCTGCCCGGCGTCGCCGCCACGTTACCAGGCGAACCCTGTCCACACGATGATGACCAGCGTTGTGGGAACCCGCAATCTGCTGGATGTCGCGAGAACCAGCCGAGCGCGTTTCTTTCAGGCGTCGACCAGCGAGGTCTATGGCGATCCCGAGATGCATCCCCAGCACGAGGGCTATAGGGGCTGCGTGAACACGGTCGGTCCGCGCGCGTGTTATGACGAAGGCAAGCGGGCTGCCGAGGCGCTATGCTTCGATTACCACCGCTGCTTCGGTGTCGAGATCAGGGTGGTGCGTATCTTCAATACCTATGGTCCGCGCATGGACCCGGACGACGGCCGCGTTGTCTCGAATTTTATCGTGAAGGCCCTCAATGGACAGCCGCTCGAGATTTATGGTGACGGAGAGCAGACCCGATCATTCTGTTATGTCGATGATCTGATCGCCGGATTTCTCGCCTTCATGCGCTCCGATACTGCCGGAACCGGGCCGATCAATCTGGGCAATCCGGGCGAATTCACGATCCGCGAACTGGCCGAATTGGTGTTGGAGTACGGCGGCGTGGACACCGCGATCAATTGCCTGCCTGCCGCGCCCGACGATCCGCAGCGTCGGCGCCCGGATATCAGCCTGGCCAAAGGAGAACTGGGCTGGGAACCGGCAATTCCGCTGCATGGCGGACTTCTGCGGACGTTCGAATATTTTCGGACTGCAATGGCCCAGCCGGCTCGCAAGGCGCATTAACCCGGTTTATTCATGAGGCCGCAGCAGCGAAGTGGATGGGCCTTGATCTGACGTTGGCGGCGTAGTCCGGGCGAGCGTCTTCGACGGCATTTTTCACCGCGTCAGGATCAATGGGCTTTTCGAGGTTGATGGAATGGAGCTCGGAGTTCGGCGGCACAGCCGCACCGCCTAAGTAGGTGCAGGCCTGAGATTGGTGGCGATGGCTTTCAAAACGGAGGCATCGGGACAGGCTGACGCGAAGGCGACACGGATGCGAGTGGCGCTCTCAATGACGCGGGCAGCGACCTTGAGCAGCCTGAGGCGCAACGTTGCGAACTCGGCGGTCGCGAGCGAGGCTGCCTTGGGGATTTCCTGCTGAATGCGCCACAGGAGCCAGTATGCGGCGGTGTGCAGGATGAGGCGCATCTGATTGGCGTTGGGAGAGCGGCACGAGGTGCGATCGCTGGCCAGCTGGGTCTTGTGCAGCTTGATCAGGTTTTCGGCCTGACCGCGCGCGCAGTAGAGCGTATCATAGATGTGCTCGGCCGAGCCTTCGGTCAGCGAAGTGACGACATAGCGGATGTCCATGCCCATCGTACTGGCCTCGATCCGGGCGACGACGCGGCGCTGGCACTTCCAGCTTTTGGCCCCGTAGCGGGTCTCGGCATAGGTGCGCAGGACCGGGTACTGGCGCTGAGCGCGTTTGACCGCACAGGCATCGGCGGCAACGACGATTTCGGGATCGGCGCGTAGCACGGCGTTGGTCGGCAGGCCGAACACGTAGTCGACGCCGCAACCCTCGCAGACGGCCATGACCTCGGGCCGCCCATAGTGCCCGTCGCCGCGGATGGTGATGTGCGTTTCGGGCCATTGCCGGCGGATGTGGCGCACGAGGCGCCGGATGTGACCGGCAGCTTCAACACCAGACGGTGTCTTGCCGGTGCGCAGCAGCATCGCCACCGGCCGGCCAGTGGCGGTGTCGTAGACATGGATCGGCAGGAAGCAACGCTCGCCATGATGACCATTCCAGAACGACAACTGCTGATAGCCATGGACGACATCGCAGGTATCATCGATATCCAGCGTCACCGCCGCCGGCGGGGCCGGATAGCTGGCGCAGTAGATGTCGATCATCGCGGCCAGCATCTTCGCCAACTCGCGCGTGATCGGTGCATTCTCCCACCGGCTCATCGTCGGTTGGCTGGCCAGCCCCGCGCCCGATCCCGGCAGCTTGCCCAGGGCCAGGCGGAAGCCCGGATCGTCGCGCAGGGCATCGAGATCGTCGGCATCCTCATAGCCGCAGGCGATCGCGAACACGCGGGCACGCAGGATGTCGTCGAGGCGATGGATCACCCGCGCAGGATCGCGCGGATCGGCAATGCAAGTCGCAAGCCGCTGGCAGATACCCATCGCGCGCTCGGCCTGCGACAGCAACAGAACGCCGCCGTCCGAAGTGAGCCGACCACCGTCGAACGCGGCTGTGACTTTCTTGCGGTCGACCGCTGGGAATCGGAAGGGGCTTGCGATATCGTCGTTCATGGCGGGTGTGGCCTGTGGCATTTTCTGCCCTGCAGCAGGGCCGGTGTAGACACCCAGTTCCTAATTCAGATCAGAGGCTTATGCCACTCCCGCCAACCCTTCGTAGCCAACCCCGTGAATAAGACGGGCTAGGCCAGACTTTCCTAAGCCACCCTGCCCCAGTCCCGATTTACCTAAGGGATTGTCGCCAAGCTTAGTGCCCTTGCGATCGACGCACTTGGCTTCAACGATGACGTTCCTGGTCCAACCGTCCGAGGGGTAGCCTCCGTATGTGAAGTCGGGATTGGTCCAGAACTCGCTGTTGCGATCCTGTTCCGCGGTCTCGATCTCGTAGGCAAGGATATCATGGCACTCGGACATCGTGTCGTAGCCGCCGAGATAGAAGTCTCGAATGGCCCCGTCGTCAGCACGCAGAACGAGGAATGCCTCGTTGGGCCCCTCGGGGTCCGAACCCATCTCGCATCCAGCGAGGATGAGGGCGGCCCCTGCCACGACGGCAATTGCGCTCAGCTTCATGCCGGTTCTGCTACCGACGTAATTGTTGCGACAAATGCGAGCGCCACGGAGATCTGAAAGAAGGGGTGCATACTGGTCCTCGTTAAGTTCTGGAATGGGCGCGCTCAATAGAGCGCGCCGTCCCGGTGCTTCACCTTGCGGGTGTAAGCCTTGCGGTTGCGTTCGACAGTGCGGCGCGAGGCACGGCAGCTGGGGTCGAAAAGCTGTGCGCGCATGGGATTGCGCATGGCTTCGGGCTGACGCAGTTCTTTCTTCTTCGGGTTGGCCATTTTTCCATTCCTTCGATCGAATTTGCCCGCTTCGCGGATCGATCAGGAAAACCTGAAGCTGGATTTTGCACTGGGTGCGTTGAGACATTCCTCGCACATCCAGATCTCGCAAAGGTCCAGCACGTCACAGAACAGGAGCCCGCCTGCGTCGAGTTCGCCAGCATGGTTCGCACATCGGGTACAGAATAGCCCGATAGGCGCCTGTTCTTCGCTAACCCGTTCGTCCTGCTGCACAATACGACCCCGTGACCAAGCGTGAAAGCTACATGGTCGTGGACTCGCTGGTCAGAGGCAGCCCGGTCTTGTCCCCGAGTTGTTTGAGGTGGGCGGGCTTGCCAGGCGAAGAAGCATAAACGCCGGGCAGTCCAGAAGTAGGATTGCTTGGCTCGGCCCGTCGCCCAAAGGACTAGAAAGAGCGCCGAAGCCGAGCCAAGGTCTTGAACACGGCCAAGCGGAAATGAGGGGACCGCCTGTTGGTGGGGATTTCAAAGACCTGCTCACATTTTAGGATGAAGCAGTGCTGGCACAAAGCGTGGTTCTAGGTTTCGTGGACAAAGGGTATCCAGAGTTTGACTGAGGCGAGCGCGACGAAGCCGAGATAGGATTCCTTGGTTTTGTCGTAGCGGGTCGCAACGCGTCGCCAGTTCTTGAGTTTATTGAACAGTCGCTCGATCAGGTTGCGCCACTTGTATTTCGCGCGATCATGCGCGGCGGGATTACGCCGGCCCGCCTTGGCCGGGATCACCGCCTCGACGCCCGCCGCCTCAATCTCTTCGCGGATCGCATCGGCATCGTATCCCCGATCAGCCAGGAAGGCCTCGATCCGGTCAGTTATCATGCGGAACAGCGGTGCGAAGCCCTGCACATCGTGCGCTTGCCCCGGTGTCAGCACGAAGCCGAGGGGCAAGCCTCTGGCATCGCACCTTGCGTGGAGCTTGGTGGTGAAGCCGCCGCGCGATCGGCCAAGCGCCTCGGTTTGCTGAGTCCCCTTTTTATGCCGACGGCACAATGATGTGCCCGGACCACGGTGCTATCGATCATGTCGGCGGCTGTGTCGCGCCCCGCCAGTTCCGCCAGCGTCTCCAGCATGGCATCGAACACGCCGGTCGTAACCCATCGTCGATAGCGCCGGAAAACGCTGTTCCACTTGCCATACTCATCCGGCAGGTGACGCCACTGCGCTCCGGTCCGCGCGATCCACATCATGCCTTCGAAATAGGGGCGGTTGTCCTGCGCCGGACGGCAGCCACGACCCCGCTCAGGTGGCAGCAGCGGCCCGATCACTTCCCACTCTTCGTCCGTAACGCCAATCCGCTCGCCCAAGGCTGCCTCCAAAAGCCAGCCTTGAATCAAGGTCCGAGTCCACAGTCAAGCTTTGTCCACGAAACCTAGGAAAAATCAGCCCCAATACGCTTTTTTGTAGCGGTGAGTGGAAGGCCTTGTAACTCGAAGGCCGAAGAGACTGTTCTTCCAGAGGCCACGACCCAGAATGCGAGCTGGCAGCGTTCCAATGAAGCGATCAATAGCGCGCTCCTGGTAGGAATGCGCCCAGCCGCTGCGGATCATCAGGGAAGCGAGATCGCCGCCCTTCCCGTCCATGCCCAAGCGAACATCTGCGACGATCCGGCCAAAGCGGTCGACTTCGCGCGGGAGGAGGCTGATGCCGCCAGCAGCATTGATACGATCGCGCAAGAAATCGCGTGCCGCTCTTCCGTGCGCTTGATCCATTTCGGGAGCATCGAACCCACTACAACGGATTTTGACGCTCCGGCGACCGGACGAGGTGTAGTAAATCGTGTCACCGTCGTTCCAGTCGATGGCAGAAGAGGAAACGGCGACGTAGTGACGGCGGACCCACCATGTTCGCAGCAGGACTGCTACGAGCAGGATTGCGGCAATCAGCCAAGCAGGGTTCACATGCGCGAGCATCGATTTTCCTTTCAGCAAGCCTAACTCGCCTCAGATCGCTCTCAGTTCCCCGGCGTCCAGCCGCTCCTGAAGGTGGGCGCACCATTCTTGGAATTCTTTTTCAGCCATGATTGCAAGGTGGCCGAGGTTTTCGATCGAGTGCGCGCCAAAGCTGATGCTGCTGTTCGGTGCATTGGCAGCTCTCACCTTGGTGAAGACGCGGAAGCTGCGATCATCCTTGTAGGGAGCATGCCAGATGTTCCCGATATAACCGTAGGAAAGCCCAAGGCGCGGATGCCGTTCGGCCGATTGCTTGACGAGAGCGTTGATGATGCGGCCCGCTTCTTCCCCTTCCATGTCGATGCCGCGCTGGCGCTTCTCGACATAGGCGACGGTTGCCGCGCGCAAGGCCGACATCGATCCATCTGTTCTGGCGTCCGCGATTTCGTTTCGCAGGCCGATAGCGCTCTGGAGCATGTGCCAGGCCGTTTCGTGCAGCACTTGGGGCGCGGCATCGAGATCGGTGTAGATCGCGTGAGCGACGAGATTGTCGATCTTCATCGCTTCTCGGCCCGTAAAGAGCGGGTAAGCGTCACGAATGTAGATGGCGAAATCGTAGAGTGCTCGCTGACGATCGGAGAAGCCAGGGCCGGACCGCATCTTGTTGAGTTCGATGATGACGAGTTGGTGAAGCGGCTGGTCCATCTTTTTCCCTCTGATCAGGTGTTCGACCTGACCAGGGATTTCAGGGTTACACCCCCATTGGCTTCGATGCCGATAGCTTCGGCGAGCTTGGGCTCCAACTGATAGCCAGCCGCATTGGGGCCCTTCAGCCCATATCCGATCATGCCTGTTTGACTGCCGTCGTGCTCGATGAAAAGGCCTTCCTTGCCATCGACAAGCACTGCATGTGCAAAGCTTTGAAGGTCGGGAAGGGTATCGCCCTCGATATGAAAGCTTCCATCTAGAATCAGCGGCCAGCTTATCGATCCGTCCCGGCTGAAGAGGCTCAATCGAAGATCGGCATCACGGTCTGCGGTGATGATCCGATAAGGGCTCTGGTCAACGATCGGGGCCGGCGTGCCGGAGGCGCCGACTGCTTCCGAGAGCCCCTCGATCTGTTCGAGGAAATGGTCCATTTGCGCGGTGATCTTCTTGATCCTCGCGCGCTTTCCATAAGCCCGCATTAAATGATTTGAGATTAGGAGGCCGCCTGTGATTAGCGCAAGACCGCCGAGAATTGAGTAGGTCCAGAAGAGGCATCACATTCGAGCTCTTTTCCGATTTATATTCAGATACTTAAGCAATTCGGTCTGAGGCAAAGGCCCGCAAAAGGCCCGCAAAAACCGTCTAATGCATTGGTTCGATGCCTTTTTTGGGACTCGAATCTTGATTTGCTTCTCCGTCAGGGAGTGAATGTTCCGGCAGGCTCTGCGTAGCTCTTGATGCTCTTTTTGGGGCTTTCATGCCAGCCGATATTGAATGCCCAATAGGTCGGAAAGAAATAGAGCGTTGAGTAAGGGAGGTGCTCGTGGATCCATCGAGCGAGTATCTGCCAATCGCCTTGCTCTTGGTGATTGGCCCAGAAACTGGGAACGACCTCACAAGCCATCGCCCCCATGTGTCCGTTCACATCGAGGCGATCCCAGATGTGCCCCGCGAAATTGCTCTCGTTCGAAGCACAGGTGTAGCCGGCCTTCTTCTTGCGCTGCATCGCATTGCAAAAGCCATTTACCTCACACGAGCGATACGCAGACCGGATCGCAATCCTGCCCCAATGGTCTTGAAGGGGTTCGAGCAATTCCTCGCATAGGTGTCTGCCTGCCTTGATCGCCAGGTCTGGATCATCTGGCGGTTCTGCATCGACCAGCCCACCACTCGGCGGGAGTAAAGGTCGATCACCACCGCCAGATAGGCAAAGCCCTCCTGCGTCCTGATGTAGGTGATGTCGGTCACCCATGTCTTGTCGGGTGCCGCGACATCGAACTGGCGGGCCAGCGTATTGTCGACCACCCTGGATGGCTTGCCACCATAGCTGCCCGGCCTGCGCTTGTAGCCGATCCTCGCTTTAATACCCGCCAGACTGGCGAGACGCGCCACGCGGTTCGGGCAGCAAGTCTCGCCCTGATCGAGCAGGTCGTCATGCAGCTTGCGATAGCCATAGACCTTGCCGCTGTCTTCCCATGCCTGCCGGAGCAGCTCGGTCTGCCGAGCATCTTCCTTCGCCCGTCTGCTCAACGGGTTCTTCAACCAGGCGTAGAAGCCGCTGGGCTGGATGCGCAGACACCGGCACATCGCGCGCACCGGGAACAGCGTGCGATGCTCGGCAACGAACGCGTATCTCACTTTGCATCCCTGGCGGAACGAAGTGGCCAAAGGTCAAATACGCGGTGGCTTTATGGGATGGCCCGCCCCTCAACGACCGGCGCTATAACGGCGCCGGAATGGAAGAGGAGACGAGCAATGACGAATTTGGCAATCAGTGTTCTGGGCGTTGATCTTGGCAAAAACAGTTGCAGCGTTGCTGGCCTTGATGATTCCGGCGCAGTCGTGTTGCGTCGACGGATGACGAGACAGGGTCTGATTAAGTTCGTATCGAAGCTGCCGCGATGCGTGGTGGCGATGGAGGCATGCTGCGGCGCGCATTTTCTGTGCCGAATATTCCAGTCGCATGGTCACTCGGTGCGATTGATGTCGCCCGAATATGTTCAGCCCTACGTCAAGGCGCAGAAGACCGATGATCGCGATGCCGAAGCGATTGCTGAAGCCGCGACCCGACCAACAATGCGCTTGGTGACACCGAAAAGCGAAGCCCAGCTCGACCTGCAAATTCTGCATCGCGCACGCGCAAGGTTGGTTGCAGAGCGGACCCGGCTGACCAACCAGTTACGCGCGATGCTGCTGGAGCGGGGTATCATTCTGCCAAAGCGCCGTGGTCCCCTAATCAATCGGCTCGACGAACTCATGGCGGACGATCCGCCAATCAGTGCCAGGATGCTGCATCTTCTGCAGGACCTGCGCGACGAATGGACCCAGCTCGACCAGCGAATAGCGGCCTATGACGGCGAACTGGTGGCGCTAACTCGCGAGGACGATCTGGCGCGGCGCCTGGTTACAATTCCCGGCATCGGTGTGATTAATGCCACGGCGCTGGTCGCTGCAGTGGGCGATGCCAGCGCCTTTGCCAAAGGGCGTGATCTGGCCGCATGGCTCGGTCTGACGCCGCGACAACACTCGACCGGCGGTAAAACCAAAATGCTGGGCATCAGCAAGCGTGGGAATCGTTATTTACGGACCCAGCTCATCCATGGGGCACGGGCCGCGATGAGGCACTTTGCCGAGCAACAAACAGCGATAGGAGCGTGGCTACGCAATCTACTTGCTCGCGCGCATCCCAACGTTGCGGTCGTCGCACTGGCAGCCAAACTGGCGCGGATCGCCTGGGCCGTTCTCCGGCGCGGTGACGTGTATCGATCGCAGGAGGCAACCATCTGACGGAATTGCGGTCAGTCGAGGCTGGGCGCTCAGAATGTCTGTGGAGGTGAGATAGATGGCATAACGGTCGAACCGGCGGACGGGAAAGCCTGGTTAAAAATGTGGTGCTTGTCACCGATGGCTTTATGAAGCTCCTGCCGCGCGGAACCCATCTTGGCCAGGTCAGCAGACCTGAGACCGGATACGTTGATGCAGACCCACTACGCCATCCAATTTTACCCTTGCAGACGGGGCGGGCCATACGTTTTTTAGGATGTCGCGCTCCTCGGTCACCCGGTAGCCGCGCTCGGTGATCTGGGCCACCGCATCACGCTTGAACTCGTCGCTGAAATTAGCTTTCCCCATCGTCGCCTCCTGTCCTCAAATTTAGGAAAGAAGGCGTCCACAAATCTAGGGGCTATTCAACGTCGGCATCCATGAACTGCGCAAGAGCTTCCTTGCTCAGACCAGGCTCGGTCGCCGTGTCTCAGTCTTCGCTTTCAGCCTGCCCGAAAATAGCCGGAAGCGTATGCGCGCGAAGATGCGGAAGCGGATCAGCGGCGAGGTCGCGGTAGACAATTTCCGCATCGGGATAAACCTGCGTCAGCTTTGTCATGACCTTTGCGGAACATGTCCCGCGAAAACGAGTTGGGCTCCTGAACGCCGACATCGAGCGATCGATATACACTATCTTCATTCTCGTTTCCCGCCACCAATTATGGAATGGCCCGCCCCTTTTCCAGCATCTGATAGGATGCGGTTGTTGGTGAAAAGGAAAGGAGCGAGCCATGACTATTTGTACACTTGGAGTCGATCTGGGCAAGAACAGCTGCAGTGCTGCCGGGCTTGATACGACTGGCAAAGTCGTGCTGAGCAGACGCATGCGCCCGTCCACAATTCCAGGCTTCACAGCGAAGCTGGCGCCATGCGTGATCGCGATGGAGGCCTGTTGCGGGGCGCATCATCTGGGTCGGTTGCTGGCGGCTCAAGGCCATACCGTCTGGTTGATGTCGCCGGAATATGTCCGTCCCTACGTAAAGGCGCAAAAGAACGATGATCGCGACGCAGAGGCGATCGCGGAAGCCGCAACGCGACCGACCATGCGGTTCGTCGAGATGAAGACCCAGGATCAGCTCGATGTTCAGTCGCTCCATCGCGTGCGGTCGCAGCTCGTGGGAGCGCGTACGAACCTGATAAATCAGGCGCGAGCGATCCTAATGGAACGCGGGATCGTAGCGCCCCAAGGCCGCCAGAAGTTCGAGAGGGCACTCGATGCGATGCTAGCCGATACGGATCGTCTTCCCGAGGGTCGGATCCGTCGGTTCATGATGGAAACACGCGAGGAGTGGAAGACGCTGGACGACAGGATCGCGGCGCTTGATATGGAGTTTCTAGAACTCACCCGAACCGATGAACTGGCGCGCAGGCTTTTGACGATCCCAGGGATCGGTTCGCTCAATGCGACAGCCCTGGCAGCCGCAGTCGGAGATGCGTCGACCTTTGAACGGAGCCGTGATCTCAGCGCTTGGCTGGGCTTGGTACCGAAGCAATACACGACAGGCGGGAAACCGAAGATTCGAGGAATAAGCAAACGCGGAAACAGGTACCTGCGAACCCTTTTGATCCATGGTGCAAGAGCTGCACTGCCATCGCTTGCCAAGAGCGAGACGCCGCTGGGGAGCTGGCTGCTCGGCCTGCTTGCCAGATGCCACTACAACACGGTGACGGTGGCACTGGCCAACAAGCTGGCCCGGATCGCTTGGGTCACACTGCGTCGCGGAGACACGTTGTCGATCGACCGTGCTGCAATGCCGATCTGAGTATCCTGGTCACCGGTCCTCGACCGGTTGTGTGACCACGATGTCTGCGGGAGGAATTTTGAAGATGGCCTGACGGTAAATCGACGCCCTGAAAGCCTGGTACCAAGAACGGCACTTTGCTGCCACCCCCATTATGAGGTTCAGAGCGTGCGAAGCTCCATCTTGGCGACAGCGCAACGCTGATATGCCGTATACGTTGATGCAGACCAGTCAGTTGCCAGCCTCAAAATAGTCCTTGCAGACGGGGCGGGCCATACGTTCTTGAACCGCCCCGGGATTGCCGGAGGCCCTAACTCCTGAGAGGAAGGGTCTACGATGAGCAAGACAACGAACAAGTTTTCACCTGAGGTGCGTGAACGGGCTGTTCGCCTGGCGCTGGATCAAGAGAGCGAGCATCCCTCCCGTTGGGCAGCGATCACATCCATAGCGGCCATGATTGACTGCTCGGGTCACACGCTGCTGGAGTGGGTGAAGAAGGCCGAGGTGAACAGCGGCAAGCGTGCCGGCGTTCCGGTCGGGGACTGTCAGTAATTTTGTGCGCGAGGTCATATAGATGGAATGGAAAGGACCATCGATATGGCAATCGACAAGGAGTTACTGGACCAGCTGGACGGACGTGACCCGCAAGAGTTATTCGCCCGGGACGGACTGATTGACGAGTTGAAGAAGGCACTGTCGGAACGGATGCTGACGGCAGAACTGGACGATCATCTCGAATCGGAAGCGGAGGCCGGCGTCGCCAATCGGCGCAACGGCAGCTCGAAGAAGACGATGCTGACCGGCACGTCGAAAGTGACGCTGGATATTCCGCGCGACCGTTCGGGTACATTCGATCCCAAGCTGATCGCCGAGTATCAGCGCCACTTCCCGGACTTCGATACGAAGATCATCTCGATGTACGCACGCGGCATGACGGTGCGTGAGATCCGGGGGCACCTGGAAGAGCTGTACGGCATTAACGTGCGCCGGATCTGATCTCCACGATCACCGACGCCGTGCTGGAAACGGTGACCGAATGGCAGGGCCGGCCGCTCGATGATTGCTATCCTCTGGTGTTCTTCGACGCGATCCGCGTGAAGGTTCGCGACGAAGGCTTCGTTCGCAACAAGGCGGTCTACATCGCGCTCGGCATCCTGCCCGACGGAACCAAAGAAACCCCCAGACGAGGCCCGCACTCCGCTAATCTACGCCGCGAGTTGCGCCAAATGTTCTGACGACGGACACTATTGCTCTCTCCGTATTGCCCCCCGAAACAATCAGACTGCTTCTGTGCACATAAAGCGATGCCGGAGCAACCAGATGGGCATGCGCGTCGATGATCATCTATCCTTACCCCCGTTGGTTTAAGCGCATTTTCGGGCTGAAGACAGAGTGTAGCAACTCAAATCGGGTAGACCAGATAACGGGGGAGAACCGATGTATCGAGCTCGGCGCGGCGGGACAGCAACTTGGCGCCACCATCGTCTGACAGTCGCATTGTATCGAGATAGCGGCCGGCGGCCAGGACTTGGGTGACGCCGGCATCCATCGGCGTCATGAACACCGAGAAATTCGAAACCACTTCCACCGTTCGGGCATCGACCTGGCGATGGCTGACGCGCTGGACGAAATGACGGGTGCGGTAGTCCTGAAAGGTGCCGGCCCAGATCTCGTTCACATAGGTGACGCGATCTTCGAGCCGTGCCCGGCAATCGTCGAACATGAATCCGAGCTCGAGGTTGTGCTCGCTATTTTCGACCGCGCGGCAATAATAGGATGCTTGTTCTTCCTCGGCATAGTTCGCCAGCCAGCCCGGCATGTCCTTGCTGTCAAGCGCGTTGGCATCGGCCAGCAGCAATCGGTCGATCGCTTTTTCCAGCTCGGGAGTGGTGGCCGTCATGCCTCTGCCCTCTCGAAACCCATCGCCGAGCGGTAATATTCCCAGCGGGGCAGATTGCCGCTTTCATCGTTCTGCAGAAACTCCGATTCCAGCTTGCCCGGATCACGCACGCCTTTCTGGAAGATAGCGTTGCCCGGCGTGTGACTGCCGATGTGGATCCGGTGGAAGATCGAGGCGTCTTCCATACTGATCAGCCCGCAGGGACCCAACAGGTTGGAACTCTGCCGCAAGCGGTGGCGAACCATGTCCGCATCGTCGTCCTGGTGGGCGAAATAGGCGTAGTGAACTTCTGTAGTCTCTGCGTCGACCGGGTTGGCAAAGCGCAGATTGATGACATCGAGGTGCTTGGTCGAGACGAAGGTGGGGAACAGCTGGACGATCCGCGACCCGACCGATGGATCCTGCCCCTTGAAGGAAATCAGATCCTTGTCTTTCAGAACGCTGGGGCCGCTCGCCACGGAGAGTGCCGATTCGAAGCAGACATGGCCGCGTTTGGTGGCGGTATACTGCCGCCCCTTGCCGCCCTGCCAGTTGAGCATCTTGAACGCCGCGTGCAGCAACGGGGCATGATAGCCGTCGTTGTCGTTGTAGCCCTTCCAGTTGCTGTCGTAGCGAACCTTCTGATAGCCGAGCAGCTTCAGCCGTCCGTCGCCGGCCATCAGTTCGCGCAGTGTTTCGCCGGCTTCGCCGAGGAACTCGTCAAGTGGCTCAGTCTCGGCCGAAAACGTGACGAAGATCAGACCATAGAAAAGTTCGAAACGCGGTTGCTCCAAGGGGTAATCGGCCTTGTCGAAGCCGGGCAGGAATTCGCGCGGGTTGGGGCAGCCGACCAAGTTCCCCTTGGCGTTGAACAGCCAGCGGTGATAGGGGCACTCAAACTCGGTCTTGTTGCCCATCACTGCGGTTTCGAGCTGGTTGCTGCGGTGCGAGCAGGCGTTGTAAAACACCCGCACCACGCCGGCCTCGTCGCGAGAGATCAGAAGCGGGATTCCGGCCAGCCGCATCGTCTTGAAATCACCGGGATTGGGCAATTCGCTTTCATGCGCAATCGGGTGCCATTCCGGGCCGTGAAAAATCCGCCTGATCTCGTCAGCGTAGAGATCCGCCCGAGTAAAGGCCGCCTTGGGAACTTCATTATAGTTCTTGGGCCAGGTCAGTGTTGTTTCAGCCATCCTCGTTTCCCCACAGGTTTGATTGCAGCAATTCAGCTCATTTCAACGCTCCGCCTCGAGCGCCTTGCCCAGTTCGGCCCACATCCTGCCCGAATTACGCGCACCTTCGAGATAGTTTTCGGGACACAGGTGATAGGGCGGACGGCAAGGTCCGGCGTTCATCCATCCACCGGCGGTCATCCGCGCCTTTTCCAGCGGAATGTTGTAGGTGGAGAATTCCTTGAAGCTGCCGTTGGGAAACAGCGTTGCTGCCGTGGGCGCGAGCCGCCCCATGAATGTCTTGGCCTTGCTCCAGTCGCCGGTGGCGCGGGCCTGGGCGACGAGATCCCGCAATGTCGTACTGACGAGAGGATGGCAGACCGCGCCGCTGGTCCAGAAGGCATCGACCGAATCGTCCATCCGCGCCGCGCCATAGTAATCAAAATCGATCGGCAGCAGCTTGATCCGCCCCTTGATCGCGGCCAGATCGGGCAGCAGTGTGCCGACGCCGATGTACTTGGCAGTGACAACCTGCGGAATTTCGGCGACCTGACCCCAGAAATGGCGCGGGAAATCGAACTTGAATGCTTCGGGATTGGCATAGATTGCAATATTGATATCGGGCACCGCCTCAGCGACATCCTTGTAGAACTGGACCGCGACATCGACGCTCGGCGCGCACCACATCGGTACGCCCAGCATCGTCCCGGTCGCGCCGATATCGACTGCCTGGCGGGTCAGCGCGATGGTGTCGCGGGTGTTGATGCAGGTTGTGCCGACAAACACCGGCACCCGGCCCGCGGCGGCATCGACGATAGTCTTCATAAAGACGAGCTTTTCGTCAAGTGTCATGGTCGCGGCCTCGCCCAGCGTCCCCATACTGAGAATGCCGTCGACCCCGGCCTCAATCAGGCCGTTGACCATGCGGGCTGCTTCGTCGACATTAACAGTATCGGTGGCACGCCAGTCGGAAGCACCTTCCTTGGCCGGCGTCGGCACGATCGCCCAGGCACCCCTCACATCAGCAGCAGTCAGCAGTTCACGCGCCACAAAACATCTCCCAAATACTCTTCAAACATTAGCCAATGTGTAACGCATTGCCTATTGACTTGTCAAAGGTGGAATACGGATTTATGAGGCCGAATGCCACTAGGATTGCACGCGTCCGGCCGGATGCGGTGTGGGTTGGGAGAAATCAGGGATGACAGACGCGAACGGCAGATTTGCAGGCAAGATCGCAGTTGTCACAGGAGCAGCCCAGGGGATCGGCTTTGCTACCGCCCAGCGCCTAGGGCGAGAAGGGGCCACGGTCGTGGTTGCCGATCGTGCAGAACAGGCGACACTGGATGCGGTTGCGCGACTTATGGCCGAATCTGTCGACGCGCACCCCGCCATCCACGACCTTGAGCAACAGGCTGGAGCCGCTGCCCTGTATAACGCTGTAAGCGATAAATTCGGGCGGATCGACGTGGCCGTCCATAATGTAGGTGGTACGATATGGGCCAAGCCCTATTGGGAATACACCACCGAAGAAATCGTCGCCGAGATTAATCGATCGCTGTGGCCGACGCTGTGGTGCTGCCATGCAGTGCTGCCCCACATGCGCGCGGCAGGTCGCGGCGCGATTGTCAACATCGGCTCGGTGGCAACGCGCGGGGTCAATCGCGTGCCCTACGCGGCTGCGAAAGGCGGCGTGGCGGCGCTGACCGCTGCGTTGTCTCTGGAATTGGAGGATTGTGGCATCAGGGTAAATTGCGTGGCTCCCGGCGGGGTCAACGTGACCCGTGTCACCCCACGCAATCCTGCCCCGCCCTCCGACGCGGACCGCAAGGGCTTTGGCGAAGTGATGGAGCAGACCTTGCGCGATACCCCGCTGGGCCGCTTCGGCGAGCCCGAGGAACTGGCCGCCGCAATCTGCTTTCTCGCCGCTGACGAGGCGTCCTACATCACCGGCCAGACGCTCTACGTCGCAGGTGGCGGGATCGGCTGATCCCGCCCGCCTTGCGAGCCTAACCAGCCTGCTTGAGGATTTCGCGGAGCGACACATCGGCATCGGCCAGCTGCCCGGCCGACGCCTTGGCCCGGCGCTCTATCAGCCGTTTGCCGATGCCCATGTCCGGGGCGCGGTTGACAGTCAGGATGCCCTCGATCGTCTCGCCTGACCGGAAGAATGCGGTAAACTGGTTGCTTGCCATGTCTCCGCGCAGGGTTACCTCGGCTTGCGCCGGGATATGGCCGCAGAACTGGATGTTGAGATCGAACTGATCGCTCCAGTACCAAGCCGGCTTGCAGTAATCGACGTCCTGCCCGAGCATCGCGAGCGCTGCTGCCTGGGCCTGGTCGGCAGCGTTCTGGTAGGTTTCCTGGCGGATATGACCGCCGAAGAAGCTGTCCTGTTCGGCGACGTCGCCGGCGGCAAAGACATTCTCATTGCTGGTGCGGCACTGCCTATCGACGATAATGCCGTTATTGGTGACGATGCCTGCGTCCTTGGCAAGGCTGGTTTCCGGCACGATGCCGACCCCGACCACAACGGCATCGCAATCCACCAGCGACCCGTCGTCGAGTTCGACCTGAGTCACCCGACCATCTAGGACTCTCATCGCGTTCACGCCGCGTCCGAAGCGGGTATCGACGCCGCGCTGGTGATGTTCATTGCCCAACCATTGTCCAAATTGCGGCCCGAGCGCCCGGATCATCGGCGCCGCGAACGGCTCGATCGCCGTCACCCGGCAGCCCAACTTGATCGCGCTGGCCGCCACTTCCGCGCCGATCACGCCCATGCCGATTATGACGATGCGGGCCCCATCCTTGAGATCCGCCGCCATTCGCGTGGCATCGTCGCGGGTGCGCAAATAATGCACGTTGGCGGCATCGGTGCCCTCCATGTTGAGCTTGCGCGCCGAGCCGCCGGTCGCGAGGAGTATGCGATCTGCCTGGACCAGTTCGCCTCCGCCCAGGCGGACGCCGCCTGCGGTCAGATCGAGCGCTTCTGCCCGCACCCCGAGCCGCATGTCGATACGGTTGTCCGCGTACCATGCTTCATCGTGGAGGAAGAAGTTGTCCGGTACGTTGGCCGGATCCCACAACACTTCCTTGGACAGCGGCGGGCGCTCGTAGGGACGCCAGGGTTCCTCGCCGATCAGGGTGATCCGGCCATCAAAGCCAGCCTGGCGCAAGGACTCCACCGCGCGGCCACCCGCAAGATTTGCTCCGACCACGGCTATCGATTTCATGCAATTCTCCCAACTTTGAAAGCATACCGGAACAGCCGGCTGTCATTCGACCACCTTCCTTCCATATCTTTGCACATTATGTAATGCGTTGCAAATGTGTGATTGCGCTATGTCCGGCCAGTGGGTCCGATCTTTTCCATTCTCAACGCCAACTGACGACGCGACAGCCCCAAAGTACGGGCGGCTCGCGCAAAATTTCCGCCCGAGGCTTCCACCGCCTCCCGGATGACGAGGCCCTCCACGTTCGACAGAGTTTCGCCACCCTCGACAATCAAATCGAGCACCTGGCGAATCAACTCCGAACGATCATGGATATCGGTAACAGGCATAATCTTGCCGTCACTAGCCAATCCCATGGCCGGCTTTAGATCGGGTAAATCGTTACCCAGAAACAGATGCCGGAGGTCGATCGCCTGCCCATCATCGGCGAGCAACACCGCCCGCTCCACCATTCGCTCGAGTTCGCGCACGTTGCCGGGGTAATCGTAGACCAGCAAGGCATTGATCGCCCTCGTGGTGAACCCAGCTACCGCGCGTTGGTGACGACGCGAGAAACGAAAACGGAAATGCTCGATCAGCCCGGGTATGTCTTCGCGGCGCTGGCGCAGCGGCGGCACCCAAATCGGCAAGGTCGAAATCTGGTAGAACAGGTCGGCGCGAAACAGGCCATCGCGCATCGACTGAGTCAGATCGGCGTTGGCAGCGGCCATCAGGCGAACATCCACCTTAATGGTTCGCGTGTCGCCGACACGCTCGAATTCGCCTTCCTGGATCACACGCAGGATCTTGCTTTGGGCCAGAGGCGAGAGAGTGGATATCTCATCGAGGAAGAGCGTCCCACCATGGGCAAGTTCGAAGCGACCCGGTCGCGCAGCCACGGCCCCGGTGAAAGCGCCTTTGGCCACGCCAAAAAGCTCGGATTCGATCAACCCTTCAGGAATGGCGGCGCAATTGAGCGCGACAAAAGGAGCTTCCTTCCGCCGGCTCAAGCGATGCGCGAATTTCGCCAGCACCTCCTTGCCGACCCCGGTTTCTCCCGTGAATAACAAGGTTGCGTCGCTTGGCGCCGATCGCTCGATCATCGTCTTCACGGCAATGAAGCCAGCCGATACGCCAACGGCCATGCTGTTTTCGCCGGAATCCAGGACCGGCGGTTCCAGCGGCAAGGCCGATTTTTCCGGGCTGTCAAGGTGTGACCATTCCATGGCTGGCTTGGCATGCAGCAGACATGCCGCATCGCCCATACCGGCACACTCCAGTTCGCGCATGATGATCGGCTGGCCGGCAAATGCAGTGGCAAAACCGCTGGCAAAGCCAGTCTGCATCCAGCAGACCGGATCGGTGGCGCGGCCTTCGGCGTTGAGGTGAATGGCGGCTTCGATTGAATCGTGGACCAGGAACCGTCCTTCGAAGTGTCCGCGGGACTTGTCGTTTTCGAGCGCTTCGATCTGGGTCCAGCCAAAACCGGTCAAAGCATGGGCCTGGGGTCCTACGGCAAATGCATCGAGAAAGTCTCGATCGGGTCGTAGTTCCTTCGCGCCGACTGCACACCGCGCACCTTCGGCAAAGCCGAGCTCCCAGAAGAACTTGCTGGCCGCGTCCAGTCCTAACTGGGAAACCATGTGTCCCCGAAGCCCGGCAAGGGCAGAATTGCTTAGCAAGACGCAACGCTCGCCATCGCGCCAGATGCGGCCCATCTCGGGTGAGAACTGGAACGGATCTTTGGACGCTGCTGGCTGTTTCTAGTCCATACAAGCCAGATTCCCAAAACAGGCGATTATTTCCGCACGTTCATGGGCGAAGACGATGTCATCGTCATTCGCCAGAAGGACGGGTCGATCAAGGCGTTCCTGAACAGTTGCACCCACCGCGGGAACCGCGTCTGCCGCGCCGACCGCGGCAACGCAAGGGCGTTTACCTGCAACTACCACGGCTGGTCGTTTGCCCCCGATGGGGCGCTCGCCGGGGTTCCGCTGGAAAACGAGGCCTATTTTGGTAAGCTAGACCGCAGCAAGTTCGGGCTGGTTCCCGTGACTAAAGTGTCCGAATACAAGGGTCTTGTCTTCGGCTGCTGGGACGCAAATTCGCCCAGCCTCGAAGACTATCTGGGCGATGCCAAATTTTTCCTCGATGTCTGGCTGGATGCCATGCCGGGCGGATCAGCGCTGCTCGGCGAAACCCAGAAGATGGTGCTAGGCACCAACTGGAAGCTGCCGGTCGAGAACGTCTGCGGCGATGGCTATCACCTTGGCTGGGCCCATGCCGGCGCGATGTCAGCCGTGCAGTCCATGGACCTCACGGGGCTCAACGTCGGCAATTCGGGCGTCGATCTTGATGGCGGACTGTCGGTCGCCGGCATGAACGGGCACATGGTCCTGAGCGCGCTCGACGGCGTTTCCGGCTATGCCTTCTATCCCGATCCCAAACCGATCCTCGAATACCTGGAAGCCAACCGCCAGACGGTGATCGACCGCTTGGGCGAGGTGCGTGGCAAGCAGGTCTGGGGAGCGCAGGTCAACATTACCATCTTCCCCAACCTGCAACTGCTGCCCGGCCTCAACTGGTTCCGGGTCTATCATCCCAAGGGTCCCGGGCAGATCGAGCAGTGGACCTGGGCCATGGCCGAAAACGACATGCCCGAGGCGGTGAAAGCGCAGATCCTCGAAAATCAGTGCCTGACCTTCGGCCTGGCAGGCCTGTTCGACAACGACGATGGCGACAATCTGACCGCCTGCACTGAACAGTCGCGCGGCTGGCGCACGGCGCAAATGGATGTCTACACCAACATGGCGCTGGGCCGCTCGGGCAAGCGCGAGGGCTTGCCCGGCGATATCGCCGCCGGCCTGGTGAGCGAACACAACCAGCGTTATTTCTACCGCCGCTGGCAAGAGCACATGATGGCGGAAACCTGGGCCGAGGTGCCCACCTACAACATCAACTCGCTGACAGCGCAGGAGGCCGAACATGCTTGACCGGCCCCTGTCGCCTCCCCCGGTCGAGGTAATCGTCGCGGTCACCCAGGCGCTCCACTGCGAGGCGCGGCTGCTCGACAATGAAGACTTCGACGGCTGGCTGGCCATGCTGAACGAAGACATCTGCTATCGCATGGAATTGAAGAGCCGCCGGTTTCGTGCGGATCGTTCGCCCCCCTTGCCGGTCGGCCCGGGCGTGATCTTCAACGAGGATCTTGGCCGTCTCAAGCTGCGGGTGGATCGCTTGAAATCCGGCTTCGTTTGGGCCGAAGACCCGCCCAACTTCATTCGCCGCGCCATCTCCAACGTCGAGGTAGTGGCCAGACCTGCGGAGAACGAGGTGCGGGTCCATTCGGTGCTGATCATGCACCGCAACCGGATCGACGGCACCACCCGCGTGCTCACCGCCGCGCGCACCGACCTGTGGCGCGGCGAAGGCCAGGCCTGGCTGCTCGCGGCGCGCGACATCGTGCTCGACCATTCCGTGCTGCCCGACAGCAATCTCAACGCCTTCTTCTGAACTGCAATTTCAAACATCACAATTGGGAGGTTAAACCATGCGCTTCGAACGGATCGGCCGCGAGCCGGATTATTCACGCTACATGGACCTCAAGGAAGGCTGGCTCGACCGGCGGATCTTTTCCGACGCCGATATTTATGAGGAAGAGCTTTACCGGATCTTCGCCCGGTCGTGGCTGTTCGTCGCCCACGAAAGCCAGATCCCCAAGGCCGGAGATTTCCTGACCACCCATATGGGCGAAGACGCGGTGATCGTCGCGCGTCAGGCCGATGGTTCGATCCGGGTCATGCTCAATTCCTGCCCGCACCGCGGCAACAAGGTCTGCTTCGCCGATGCCGGCAACACTCGTCGGTTCGTCTGCAATTACCACGGCTGGGCCTTTGACACCGCAGGCGACCTCAAAGGCATGCACGAGGAATATTGCTACGACAATGGCGATATCGACTTCAAGAACCATGGCCTCAAGAACGTCGCCAAGGTCAGCAGCTACAAGGGCCTGGTGTTCGCCACCTTCAACGGCGATGCGCCGAGCCTGGAGGCATGGTTGGGCGATTTCCGCTGGTATCTCGACATGATCCTCGACAACGAGGAAGGCGGCACCGAATTCATTGGCGGCTGCATCAAATCGGTGATGAGCGCGAACTGGAAGTTCGGGGTCGAGAACTTCATCGGCGATGCTTACCACGCCGGCTGGACGCACGATTCCGGCTGCCGTTCGATGAACGATGGCATGCCCTTCCCGCCGATCGACATGGAATACTCCTATCATGCCAGCGTGAACGGTCACGGCTGGGAATTCGGCACCGAGGGCGTTGGCGATCTCGTCCTGCTCGGCCGTCCAAAGGTCATGGACTATTACAACAAGATCCGCCCCAAGATGGCTGAACGCCTGGGCGAGATGCGCTCCAAGATCTTCGGCTCGGTCGCCTCGGCCTCAATCTTCCCCAATGTCTCGTTCCTGCCCGGCATCTCCACCTTCCGCCAATGGCAGCCCAAGGGACCGATGCAGTTCGAATTGAAGACCTGGGTGATCGTCAACAAGAACATGCCTGATGACATCAAGGAAGAAGTCACCAAGGGCGTCATGCAGACCTTCGGCCCCGGTGGCACCTTCGAGATGGATGACGGGGAGAACTGGGAAAACTGCACCACCGTCAACCGCGGAGTCGTCACCAGGCACGAGCGCCTGCACTATCGCTGCGGCATCGGCCGCCAGATCGAACATGATACCCTGCCGGGCATCGTCTATCGCGGCCAGTACAACGACGCCAACCAGCGCGGCTTCTACCAGCGCTGGCTCGACATGATGACCCATGACGAGTTCGGTAAGATGCCGACACGCCCCGAACCGAGGCTTGGCAACGTGGCCGAAACCCGCGACCTGCCCGGCCTGTTCGCGCTCTGAGAGGAATCACAACCATGACCGACACCGCAACCCTCGAGCGCACACGCCAAGGCACTGCCGCATCGCTCGAACTGACCCACGCGCTGGCCCAGACGCTTTATCGCGAAGCGCGCCTGCTCGACACCGAGAACTATGCCGACTGGGCAGAGATGCTGGCGGAAGACCTGCATTACCACATGCCGGGAATCGAAACCCGCTACCGCCGGGACAAGACCGATCAGGTGACCGACCTGACCCGGATGGCCTATTACAACGACAGCAAGCCCGAAATCCTCAAGCGGCTTTCGCGGCTCGAGACCGGAACGGCCTGGTCGGAGGATCCGGCGACGCGCTGCACCCATATCATCACCAACGTCGAGGTGGAGCTTACCGAAAACGCCGACGAGTTCCGGGTCTATTCGGACTTCTATGCCTATCGCAATCGCAACGAACGCGACGAGGATTCGCTGATCGGCAACCGTATCGATATCTGGCGCCAGGTCGGCAACAGCTTTCAACTGGTCAAACGCCGTGCGATCCTCAAGCACAACGTGATGCTGAGCAAGAATCTGAATATCTACGTTTAGTCTATCCACGCTTATAAATAAAAATACATCAACAAGAGGGAGAATGACGCCAATGACAAACCAATCGTTCAATTTCCGGAAGGTCGTCCTGCGCACCAGCGCCTCGGCGATCGTCGGATCAATCGGGCTCGCACCGATGGCGGCGCATGCGCAGGACGCCGCAACAAGTGAGCCTCAGGCTGAGGAGCAACAGACCGGCGGCCTCGAAGAGATCATCGTGACTGCGCGCAAGCGGGCCGAGAACCTGCAGGAAACGCCGGTCGCGATCACCGCGTTGACCGGCGGAATGCTCGAGGAACGCCAGGTCACCAACGTGGCCGAAGTCGCAAAATTCGCGCCGAACGTAAACATCTCGCCGGTTGCCAACATCTCGGGTTCCAGCGCCACGATCACCTCGTTCATCCGCGGCGTGGGCCAGACCGATTTCAATATCACCGTCGACCCGGGCGTGGGCGTCTATGTCGATGGCGTCTATGTCGCCCGCTCGGTTGGCGCGCTGCTCGACATGGCCGACATTGCGAGCGTCCAGGTCCTGCGCGGGCCGCAGGGCACACTGTTCGGCAAGAACACCATCGGCGGCGCGATCGTCGTCAATTCGGTCGAACCGCAGTACGATTTCGACATGAAGCTCGAAGCGGCGACCGGCCGGTTCAACCGCGCCGATTTCAAGGGCATAATCAACGTGCCGCTGAGCGACACTCTCGCAATGCGCGCGGTTGCTTCCTATGAAACCCGCGACGGCTACCAGAAGCGTTTGTTCGACGGCGGCCGCCAGGGCAACAAGGACAGCTTCGGCGGACGCATTGCGTTCAAGTGGGAGCCGACCGACAAGCTGACCGTCAACCTGAGCGGGGATATCAATATCCGGCGCGAGGAACAAACGGCTATCTCATTGATCGAACTGCGAGACCAGCCGGTTCCGTTGCGTTTTGTGGAGATTCCCAACAGCGCCCCCCTGGGGGCACCAACCGCCAGATCGCCGCGCCCAGCTCGATGTATTTTTGGAACAAGATCCGCGTCACCGATGGCAGCTGCGGAGCACCTTGGGGCGGGTTTGGCGTTCCGGGTACCCTTGCGCCGACCGGCAACCCGGCCTGCGCCAGCACCCGCTGGATCACTGGCGACATCGACACCACCTGGGCTGGCGGCGTCAACCGGTCGGACTTCGATCTATGGGGCACCAACCTCACGCTCGATTACGATTTCGGCGATTTCAGCCTGAAGTCGATTTCGGCCTACCGCGACCAGACTTCGCACATGGAATACGATTTCGACGGCACTCCGCATACGATCCTGCGGATCGCGAGCGATATCGATGTGTGGCAGGCCTCGCAGGAACTGCAGTTTACCGGAAGCCTGATGGCTGGCCGGGTGAAGTTCGTTCTGGGCGGCTATTATCTCAAGGAAAAGGGCACTGACTACACCCCGATGGAATTCGGGTTTGCCCAGTTCTTTAGTGGCGGCGACATCGACAACGACAGCTATGCCTCATACCTGAAGGCCACCTTCAATTTGACCGACCGGTTCTCGATCACGCCGGGCATCCGCTACACTAACGAGACCAAGCGGTTCGACCCGTCTGTGCAGACGATCTTCAACGACCGCTCGCAACTCGATCCAGTGCTGGCATCGGTCTATCCGCAGGGCGCATTCGTCGCGTTCAGCCAGTGCCTCGTCGGACAGGCAAACCCGGCGGCCAACCTGTTCCCGTCAGGCCCGCTGGCCGGTTTCCCGCTACCGAACTGCACGCCTTCGGCGACCAACCCGGGCGGCAACCACACGATGCCGGCCATCGAGGTTTCGGCCAAGGCCAAGGAGTGGACCCCGGCGATCTCGGCGGACTACAAGATAACCGACAATTCGCTGATCTATGCGTCCTATTCGAAAGGCTTCAAGAACGGCGGGTTCAGCCAGCGCATCTTCCCGGCTGAAATCGCGACCCCCTCGTTCACGCCGGAATTCGTCGAATCCTACGAAATCGGCCTGAAGAACGAACTGTTCAACCGGCGCCTGCGCCTGAACATCGCGGCGTTCCTTTCCGATTACAGCGACATGCAGATCACTGTGAACGAAGGGATCGCTCCGAAGGTTCGCAACGCCGGTGCCGGCCGGATCAAGGGATTTGAGGTCGAGGGCGAAGCGGCTCCAATCGATCAGGTTCAGTTGACCTTTGGTGTAGGTTATCTGGATGCCTATTACACCGACATCGACTTATCAGCCGCCCCCGTCACCACGGATTCGAAATTTGCTTTCGTACCCAAATGGGCAGCTTCGGCAGCTATCAATGCGGATGTCTATGAAGGGCAAGCCGGCAAACTGACGCTTCGTGGTGACTGGTCGTATCAAAGCGACACCTTTAAGGATGCGGTAAATAGCCCGCAATTGTTTCAGCCAGCATATAGCGTGTTCGGCGCCAGTGCTTCGTTCACCGAGAAGAGCGATCACTTCACCGTGACTGGCGGCGTCACCAACTTGACCGATAAACGATACATCCAAGGCGGGTACGTCGATCTCGACATCGGCGGCGCCGCCACCGCAAGCTTCTCGCGTCCGCGCGAGTGGTTCCTGAAGCTCGCCTACAAATACTAAGACCCTATACCCGAGGGCGGCGCACCGCCGCCGCCCTCACCCTTGCCTCGACGGTCAAGGCCAGAGCAAAATAACTCGGGAGAAATCCGAAGGACGGACTACGCTATTTTCTCATCCCAGTCATGACCTTGGCGGGCGTTATCGGATTCATGCTCGGCGGTAGCTACGTCTGGCTGGGCGCGGCTACATTCCCGGTTCTAATGGCTCTGGACCTGCTGCTGCCGCCCGATCACAAAGTCCGCGCGAAGGGCGCCGCCATGCTCGGTGACATCGCGATGTACCTGCAACTGCCCCTGATGATCCTGCTCGTCTGGGCCTTTGCCCGATCGGTTGCGACCGCGATCAACCCGATCACCGGCGCCGACAATTCAAGCTGGCAACTGGCCGGATCGCTGCTCAGCCTGGGCTGGCTCTCGGCGGTGCCGACCCTGCCGGTAGCGCACGAGCTGATGCACCGCCGCCACTGGTTTCCACGCTATGTCGCCAAGTGTCTGAGTGCATTCTACGGCGACCCCAATCGCGATATCGCCCATATCGTCACCCACCACGTACATCTCGACACGGCAAAGGAAAGCGATACCCCTCGGCGCGGGCAGACCATCTACAGCTTCGTGTTCCAGGCGACCTGGGGTTCTTACAAGGACTCATGGGAGAAGACGGTCGAAATCCTCGGCAAGCTGGGCCATCCTCGGCTCGGTTGGCGGAATGTGATGTGGTTGTTTCCGCTGCTTTCGGGCGGCATTGTCGCCTATGTGGGTCTGACGGCGGGGCTTGCCGCTGCGTTGACTGCCATCGGTGCCATGCTTTTGGCAAAGATGTTCGTGGAAGGGTTCAATTATTTCCAGCACTATGGCCTGATCCGGGTCGAAGGGGCGCCGATCGAGCTCCATCACGCCTGGAACCATCTCGGAGCGATCGTCCGGCCGATCGGTGCGGAAATCACAAACCACATCAACCATCACCTTGACGGGCATATCCCCTTCTATGCGCTGAAGCCCGAACCGCAGGCACCGCAGATGCCCTCACTGTTCCTGTGCTTCGCCGCCGGACTGATCCCGCCGGTCTGGTTCCGCTTCATCGCGCAACCGCGCCTCAAGGACTGGGACGAATGTTTCGCCACCCCCGGCGAACGCAAGCTGGCGGATCAGGCCAACGCACAGGCTGGTTGGCCGCGCTGGCTGGCCAGCACTTGAACGCCAGGCCAATCGTCCACCCTCATTCGGGCGACAATCCGCAACTGCGGATTCCGCCCGCCCATTTCGGACAAACCCGACAATGTTTTCTTTCCTGCGCAAATCCAAGATGAACACCGTAACCGTGGAAGGATCGCCGACCACGCTAGACATACCGGCGGGCAAGACACTTCTTGAAGCGATGCTGGACGCGGGTTTGGCCATGCCGCACGATTGCAAGGTCGGCTCGTGCGGTACCTGCAAGTTCAAGCTCGTGTCTGGCAAGATCGGCGAATTGAGCCCGTCGGCCCTTGCACTTGAGGGCGACGAACTGCGCAGCGGCTTTCGCCTCGCCTGCCAGGCCATTCCGCGCTCGGATCTGACAATCGCGGTTGATGCGCCACTCTCGCAAGGGATCGCCATTGCTACATATCGCGGCACCATCGTCGCTGCACAACGGCTGTGCGAGGATATCATCGGGCTGACCATCGAACTGGATCGGCCACTGGCCTTCACTCCCGGACAATACGCTGATCTGACCGCTCCCGGCATCGAAGGTGCACGCAGTTATTCATTCGCCTTCGCGACGGTTGGCGGCCCCACCCAGCAACTGCATTTTCACATCCGGCACGTTCCGGGCGGCGCATTTACCGACTGGCTGTTCTGCACCGATCGCACCGGAATGGAGCTGAAGGTTGCCGCCCCCTATGGGCAATTCGCTCTCAAGGACAGCACTGCCCCCATTCTTTGCATCGCCGGGGGTAGTGGTCTAGCGCCGATTATCTCGATTCTGGAGCAGGCGCTTGACCGGGGCGCAGACCGGGCGGTGCACCTGCTGTACGGTGCGCGCCGTCAGTCCAATCTCTATGCCCTCGACAAAATTGCGGCCCTTCGTCAACGCTGGATGGCCCCTTTCGAATTCGTCCCGGCCTTGTCGGATGAAGAGCCAGACAGCGACTGGGCAGGGGCGCGTGGGCTGATCACCGAGCAGATTGCGGGCGTTGCAGATCTGGCGGCGCACGAAGCCTATCTGTGTGGCCCACCGGCGATGATCGACTTTGCCGAAGCGCAATTGCTCGCCGCCGGCATCTCACGTTCGGCCATTTCGGCTGACCGCTTTCTCGATCGCAGCAATCGCACGTAAAAAGGACGGGCGCTCGACGAAGCGAGCACCCGCCAAGGGTGGAGAGATCTAAGCCGCTTCAGCTTCCGGGGCGTTTGCCAATGCCGATTCCACCGTCGCTGAGCAAAACCGTTCCTGTCATGTAGGCCGAGTCCCGACGCGAGGCCAGCAAGGCATAGAGGCCGGAGTGATCATCCGGTTCGGCGATCCGCGCGAGCGGCGTCATCCCGGCAATCATCGCGTCGAGCCCTTCCATATCTTCCATGTGAACATCGGCTGTTCCGCCCACATGGGTACCGCCCAGCGGCGTTCGGGTGCCGCCTGGCGCCACGCCGTTGACCCTGACGTCGGGGGTTAGTTCCCAGGCGAGCTGGCGGATCAGGCCCAGCACGGCGTGCTTCGACGCCACATAGGGCGTACCGCCACCGCCGGTGTAGAAGCTTGAAGTCGAGGCAGTAAAGATGATGCTGCCCTTGGTCTTACGCAACTCCGGAATTGCGGCACGGGCACCAAGGAAGTAGCCTTTTACGTTGACGCCGAAGATCTCGTCCAGCGTTTCCGAGAGCTTTTCGGGTTCCATGTCCGCAAGCGGGGTCATAAAATCCCAGATCCCGACATTGCCGACGAACACGTCAAGCTTGCCGAACGCGGCCACGGTTGCGACGACCGCCTTTTCGTTGTCGACATAATTGCGGACATCGCCCTCAATCACGACTACTGCGTTGCCATGCCGCGTACGCACCAAGTCGGCCTGGGCGGCATCCCTGACCAGGACGCCAACCTTGGCGCCTTCTTCGATAAAGCGCGCGACGACCGCCTCACCGATCCCGGTGGCGCCGCCGGTTAGCAGCGCCACTTGTCCTTCAAGCCTTGCAGTCACATCGTTCCTCCCGAAGATCGCGGGTTCTCGATCACTGATCGAACATCCCGACGCGGCCTTCCTGAAGGTTGACCACCACCGACTTGGTCTGGGTGTAGTGATTCAGCACTTCATGGCTGAATTCACGCCCGAAGCCGCTCTGCTTGTAACCGCCCAGCGGCATGTTGGCCTTGAGGTTGTAGTAGCGGTTGATCCAGACCGTGCCGGTTTCAAGCTGGCGCGCGATCCGGTGGGCGCGGGCAAGATCCTTGGTCCACACGCCGCCGGCCAGGCCGTAGGTGGTGGCATTGGCCTGCTGCATCATGTCGGCTTCGTCGTTCCAGCTGATGACACTGGTCACCGGCCCGAAGATCTCCTCCTGCGCGATGCGCATTGTGTTCTTCACATTGGTGAACACCGTCGGCTTGATGAAGTTGCCACCCGCCAGATTTGCAGCATCGGCGCGGCTGCCGCCGGTCAAAACTTCGGCCCCTTCCTCGGTTGCGAGGCGCAGGTAGCTTTCTACCTTGTCGAACTGCATCTTCGACGCCTGGGCACCCAGCTGGGTTGCCATATCGAGGGGATCGCCCTGGCGGACGCCTTCAAGTGCGGTTTTGAACTTGGCCAGGAACTCGTCCTGGATCGACTGGTGCAGGAACAGGCGCGAACCGGCCAGACAGACCTCACCCTTGTTGAGCACGGTCGACATGGTAGCGCTTTCCACCGCCGCGTCGATATCGGCATCGCCGCAAACGATATGTGCAGACTTGCCGCCGAGTTCGAGCGTCTGCGGGATGATGTTGGCCGAGGCGTACTGGATGATCCGGCGCGCAGTCGCTACTGACCCGGTGAAGGCGACCTTGGCGACATCGGGGCTGGTGACCAGCGCCTCGCCCACATCCGCGCCATAGCCGGTGACGACGTTGATCACACCCGGCGGCAACAGATCAGCCATTTCCACGAAGAATTCAATCACCGAAAGGCAGACCGTTTCGGCCGGCTTCAGAACGACAGTGTTGCCCGAGGCCAGCGCGGGCGCGATCTTGCACGCCATCATCAACATCGGCACGTTCCATGGGATAATCTGCGCGCAGACGCCGAGCGGTTCGCGGTGGACGATGCCGATCGCGTCGGGATAATCGAGCGTCTGGCCATGCAGGCCATAAGCTGCACCAGCGAACAGTTCGAACTGGCCAATTGCCTGCGGCATATCGAAATACATCGATTCGCGCATCGGCTTGCCGTTGTTGAGAGTTTCGAGGGTGGCATAGTGCGAATGGCGTGCCTTCAGACGACGCGCAACCTCGATCAGGATTTCTTGGCGCTCGCCGGGCAGGCTCTGCGACCACTTGGGAAACGCCGCCTTAGCGGCGGCAATCGCGCGTTCGATATCCTTGGCGTTGCCGGCCTGAATCTTGGTCAGCACCTTGCCGGTCGAGGGATTGAGCAGATCGATGGTCTTGCCGCTGTCCCCGGCGATCCACTCGCCGCCGATATAGTGGCCGTACTCGGACTTGATCCCGTATTCGTTTTCTGCACTTTTCAACTGCGTAGCCATCACAATTCTCCCTTCAATTCATGAAACTTCGATCAGTAGGTTATCCAATGGGTAGAGCCGACAGGCGAGCGCATAGCCTTGGCGCAGGTCTGTCGCGGAAACTTTGGCGGCGCTCATCTTCCCTGTCCGGTACTTGCCTTCGACGACGCGAACTCGGCAAACTCCGCAACCACCACCGCGACATCCAATGCTTATGTGGTCAGCCCCTCTACGTTCCATCGCGGTCAGTACGGGTTCATCCCCCCGGCAAGGGAACTGTCCGCCACCGACCAATGTGATTTGATGTGAATCAGCTGTCATCCGACCAATCTTCTTCGACCTTGACTTGCTTCGCACCGGCGGCCTTGGCTGCAAGACTCTGCCCGCCTACCGCGAAATGGGCCGGCGCCATTTCACGCAGGATGACCCGAACCGATTCCCGCGGCGCTCCAATCGCGTCGATGGCCGCGTCGGTCAGCGCCTGGATCAGTCGTTCCTTGGCTTCGGGCGGACGCCCTTCGAGCAGGTTGACCTCAATGATCGGCATGTCAGTCTTCCACCTGGAACATGACCGCGCCGAGATTCTGCACTGTCGTCCGCACAGTCTGACCCGGTGCCAGGTTGGGCGCTGCGGTAATGCCCCCCGCCATGACGATGTCACCGGCGTTGATCTGTTCGCCCGATTCGGCAACCAGCCGGGCCGCAGCAACCAGCGAACGGATGGGGTGGCCAAGGATCGCCGCGGTCGACCCGACCTGTACCACTTCGCCATCGATTTCGAGGATCACGCCCAGATTCGAAAAATCGATCCGGGGATCGTGCCAGGATCCGATCACCAGCCCCGACGAGGAAGTGTTGTCGGCGATCACGTCTTCCAGCGCGAACTTGAAATTCTCGTATCGGCTGTCGATGATCTCCATTGCAGGGGCGATCGCCTCGACCGCCGCCAGTGCTGCGGCGGCCGTCACCTTGCCGACCAGAGGTGCCTTCATCAGGAAAGCCACTTCGGGTTCAACCCGGGGATGGACGTAGCGAGCGCGCGACATGGCCGAGCCCTCCTCGATCAGCATGGCATCGGTCAGCCGCCCCCAAGCCACCTCATCGACACCGACCTGCTGCATCTTGGCCCGGCTGGTCAGCCCCATCTTCACGCCGATGCGTCGCTCGCCGCGCGACAGGCGTCGATCGACCGAGAGCTTCTGCACCTGGTACGCCTCGGTAACGGAGAACTCCGTATCTACAGGCGTGATCTGCGGCGTAGCATTCGCCTCGCGAGCAGCGGTGTCGAGGGTTTCGGCGTAGCGTGCAAGCCTGTCCATCTCAGTTCGCCTTGGCTTTGATCAGATCAAGTGCAACGTCGATGATCATGTCTTCCTGGCCTCCGACCATCCGGCGGTTGCCCAATTCGACGAGGATCTCGCGGGTATCGATTCCGTACTGTTCCGCTGCCTTTTCCGCATGGCGCAGGAAGCTTGAATAGACGCCTGCATAGCCCAGGCTGAGCGTCTCGCGATCGACCCTCACCGGACGGTCCTGAAGCGGGCGTATGATGTCGTCCGCCGCGTCCATCAGCGCCATCACGTCGCAGCCGTGCTTCCAGCCCTTGCGGTTGGCCGCGGCGATGAACACCTCGAGCGGCGCGTTGCCGGCGCCCGCGCCCATCCCGGCAAGGCTGGCGTCGATCCGCACCGCGCCGGCCTGAGCGGCGACGATCGAGTTGGCCACGCCCAGCGACAGGTTGTGGTGCGCGTGGATGCCGCGTTGAGTTTCAGGTTTGAGCACCCGGTCATAGGCTTGGAGACGTGCAATCACGCCATCCATGTCGAGCGCCCCGCCGCTGTCGGTGACATAGACGCAATGCGCGCCATAGCTTTCCATCAGCAGCGCCTGCTGGGCGAGCGCCTCGGGCTCGATCATGTGGCTCATCATCAGGAAGCCCGATACGTCCATGCCCAGATCGCGCGCGATGCCGATGTGCTGCTTGCCGACGTCGGCCTCGGTGCAGTGGGTCGCGACCCTGACCGAGCGCACTCCCATCGAATAGGCCCGCTTGAGTTCTTCGGCGGTGCCGATACCGGGCACCAGAAGCGTTGTCAGCACCGCGTTCTTGATTACGTCGGCGGCAGCCTCGATCCAGTCCCAGTCGGTATGGGCGCCAAATCCGTAATTGAAGGTCGAACCGTTCAGGCCATCGCCGTGCGAGACCTCGATCGCATCCACCCCTGCCTCGTCAAGCGCCTTAGCGATCGTGCGGACGCTGTCGGTGCCATACATATGCAGGATGGCGTGCATCCCGTCGCGCAAGGTCACGTCCTGGATGTAGAGCCGATCAGATGTTGGATCAAAGGTCATGCTGCAGTCTTTTCCATATGAGTCTTGGCCAGGCTCTCGCCTGCCGCCTTGGCGGCAGCGGTCATGATGTCGAGGTTGCCGGAATAGTTGGGCAGATAATCGCCCGCGCCCTCGACCTCGAGGAACACGCTGGTCTTGAGTCCTTCGAATTCACCGTAGCCGGGGATATTGAGCGGCCGGTTCGAACCGAAGCGTTCGAACTGTACTTCCTGCTTGAGCCGGTAGCCCGGCACGTACGACTGCACCCTTGCAATCATAGCCAGGACCGAATCGCGCACCTTGTCCTCATCGACCATTTCCGACAGCGTGAAGATCGTATCACGCATGATCATCGGCGGTTCGGCGGGATTAAGGATGATCACAGCCCGGCCCTTGGCCGCGCCGCCGACAGTTTCGATCGCCCGCGCCGTTGTGCGGGTGAACTCATCAATGTTGGCACGGGTGCCGGGACCGGCGGAGCGCGACGAAACCGACGCGACGATTTCGGCGTAGTGCACCTTGGCGACCTGCGAGACCGCCGCGACGATCGGGATCGTCGCCTGCCCGCCACAGGTCACCATGTTGATGTTGCGCACCGCGGCATCGACCGCCGGGTTGACCGGGGGAATGGTCGCCGGGCCGATCGCGGCCGGGGTAAGGTCGACCATCAGCTTGCCGTCACGGGCGAGGATTTCGTCGTGCGCCTTGTGCGCATAGGCCGAGGTCGCATCGAAGGCGATGCCGATATCGGCATATTGCGGCATCCGGCACAGGCCCTCGATTCCTTCGTGGGTCGTCGGGACGCCGCGTTCGCTGGCCATCGCCAGCCCTTCGGAGGCCGGATCGATCCCGACAACCGCCGCTAGCTCCAGTGTATCCGAACCCTTGAGCAGCTTGATCATCAGGTCGGTCCCGATATTGCCGGAGCCGATAATTGCGCACTTCATCTTGGCCATTTGACCAGCCTCCAATTTGAATTCAGTCAGCGGCGAACGCGGCGCGGACCGTTCCGAGTCCGTTGATCCGGGCTTCGACCACATCGCCGCGTGCAACCCCGGCCATCGGCCCGAGCGCGCCCGACAGGATTACATCGCCTTCGAGTAACGGACGCCCCGCTTTGGCCATCACCCGCGCCAGCCACAGCGAGGCGGTGATCGGGCTGCCCAGACAGGCGATCCCGGCACCGACCGAAATCGGCTCACCCTTGGCTTCCATGACCATGCCGCAGCTGCGCAGATCGAGCCCGTCGAGCTTGCGCGGCACCGCGCCGAGCACGAACAGCCCGCTCGAGGCATTATCGGCGATCGTGTCCCAGATCTTGATGTCCCAGTTTGCGACGCGGCTGTCCACGATCTCGATTGCCGGAACGACATATTCGACCGCGCGAATCATTTCGGCGGTCGTCATGTCGGGGTGGGGCAAATCCCGCCCAACGACGATCGCAATCTCGGCCTCAACCTTGGGCTGGATCACCTGGTCGAGCGACACCGGGATGCCTTCCGGCACGTCCATGTCAGCGAACAGCATCCCATAGTCGGGCTGATCCACCCCAAGCTGGCGCTGGACCGCGATCGAGGTCAACCCGATCTTGCGGCCGACCAGGCGCCGTCCATTGGCGAGGTAGTGCTTGGTGTTGGCTTCCTGCACGGCATAGGCGGCTTCGACGCCACCAGCCGAAATCAGGTCGCGGATCGGGCTGACAGGCTTCCCCGTTTCGGCCGCGCCGCGCAGGGCCAAGGCCGCTTGTTCGATAGTCTTGGAGTCAATTGTCATCGTCTTACAGCTTCACGCAAATGTTGGTGATCTCGGTGTAGAATTCGAGGCTGTGCACCCCGCCTTCCCGGCCGATGCCGGAATGGCCGGACCCGCCGAAAGCCGTGCGCAGATCGCGCAGGAACCAGGAATTGACCCAGCACACCCCCACGTCCATCGCCGCCGCCACGCGGTGTCCGCGGGACATGTTTTCGGTCCAGATCGAGGCGCACAGGCCGTAAACCGTATCGTTTGCAAGTGCGATCACCTCGTCCTCGCTGTCGAACGGCACGATACCGCAGCACGGTCCGAAGATTTCCTCGCGCATCACGGTATCGCCGTGGGCGACGTCGATCCACAGCGTCGGTTCCACGAAGAAGCCACCGGCTTCCGCACCCGAGATTTCGGGAACGCCGCCGCCGGTGACCACGGTGGCCCCGTCCTCGACCGCACGGCGATAGTAACCCAGCACTTTCTCGCGGTGCTCGGCGCTGATCAGCGGGCCGAGATAGGCGCGATCACCGGTCACGCCCGGCTTGAAGCCCTGCGCCGCCGCCGCCATCCGCGCCACGAAGGCGTCGAAGATCGGTCGTTCGACATAGACCCGCTCGGTTCCGAGGCAGACCTGCCCCGTGTTCAGGAAGACCGAGCGCGACAGACCCTCGACCGCCTTGTCGAGGTCGGCATCGGCGAACACAATCGCCGGGTTCTTGCCACCGAGTTCGAACGAAATGTCGCGAACGCCGATCGCGGCCTTCTGCATGATCGCCTGTCCGGTGCCGGTCTCGCCGGTGAAGGTGATGGCATCGACATCGGGGTTGGACGTGAGGAATTCGCCGGCCGAACCCGGACCGAATCCGTGGACGACGTTGTAGACACCCTTGGGCATGCCCACCGCGTTCATTACTTCGCCCAGCAGGGCAGCGGTCCGAGGCGTTTCCTCGGACGGCTTGACCACCACGGTATTGCCGCAGGCCAGCGCCGGGCCAACCTTCCAGGTCATCAGCAGCAGCGGGAAGTTCCACGGGCAGACCACCGCGACCACACCCTTGGGCTTGCGCACGGTATAGTTGAGCGCCTGGCCGCCATCGGGGGTCGATGTGTTGAAGCTTTCGCCCGGCATTGTCGAGACGACATCCGCGAACATGCGGAAGTTGGCGGCCCCGCGCGGAATGTCGATGTGCGAGGCAACGTGGCGCGGCTTGCCGGTGTCGGCCACTTCGGCAGCCAGGAAATCATCCGCTCGGCGTTCGATCTCGGTCGCCACGGCGGCGATCAGCTTGACCCGCTCGGCCGTGGTCATCTTGCCCCATGGCCCGGTAAGCGCTGCCTTGGCCGCAGCCACGGCGTCTGCGACGTCGGCCTGGCTTGCTTCGTGGACAAGCCCGATCTGCGAACCGGTGGCCGGATTGACGTTGGGAAACGACTTACCCTCGCTACCTTTGCGATAGGAACCGTCAATGAAGTTCAGGATAGTTTCGGTGACCGGTGAGGAGGAAGTTGAGGTCATTGGAGCATAATACCTAAGTTGGCCGGAGGCCATGGTGCGTCAGAATTGCCTTGCGCCGATCGCAGCGAGACCGGCGTTGGCGTATTCGACGTCCATCGCTTCGCTCCCGCCGGAAACACCGATCGCACCGACGAATACACCGGCGATTTCGATCGGCAGGCCGCCGCCGAACATTGCTAATCCCGGCTGCGCGACGATTCCGTCGCGCAGGGCCGGATTGCCGGAAACCATCGCATAGAGATCCGGCGTCGGGACGCGGAAGCTGGCGGCGCTGTAAGCTTTATCTTGCGCGATCTTTGCGGATGGCGAAGGGGAGCCGCTGGCGCGGACGAACGCGACCAGATCTCCCCCGGCACCGACCACCGCGGCAACGACCGGACAGCCCGCCGCCGCACCCGTAGCGACGGCGGCAGCCGCTGCCTTGAGCGCCAGTTCGTGGCCTACCGTCCGGACCGAAACCACCCCGTCCATGATCAGGTGTTCACCTGCATGAAGCGGTCGTTGAGCGCCTTCTCGTAGTAGAAGATCGCCTTGCCGGCGCTCTCTGCCTGCCACATGCGCTGCGGATTGTCGGGATAATAGATGTAACCGCCGCTGAAGGTTTCGTTGCGATTGCCCGAGGGATCGAAGAAATAGATCGTCTGGCCGCGGGTGATCCCGTGACGCGTCGGCCCGATATCGAGCGAAATGTCGTAGCGGCTGATAATGTCGGCTGCGTGACCGACGTCGTGCCACGATTCCAGATTGAACGACGTATGGTGGATCTTGCCGTCTTCGGGATAGTGGAGGAAGGCGACGTCATGCGCCTTGTTGCTGCAGCTCAAGAAAATGCCTAGGCGGGTGCCGCTGCCCTCATCGACCAATTCCTCGGTCACCGAGAAATCGAGCGCATCGACAAAGATCTTCGCCGAGGCGGCAATGTCCACGCCGTTCAGCGCGCAGTGATCGAAGCGGGTAGCGCGCATCCCGCGTGGCTCAACCACCCAAACATCCGGGTTCTTGGTCGCCGGACCGGTGGCCGAAAGTTCCATTTCGGCGTAAAGTTCGAACACATGCTGTGTGGGCGTATTGAACCTGATCTTGCGGCCAACCCCTGGATCTTCGCCAGCCGGGACCACATCGACATGCACACCGAAATCGAGCAGGCGTTCCGCGAAGTGATCGAGATCTGAATCCTTGGCGACCTTGAAGCCCATGACGTCCATGCCGGGATGATCGGCCTCGCGCAGGATGATGCTATGACGATCGAACTCGTCGAAGGCCTGGAAGAAAGCGCGGTCGCCGTCACGGCTGACAAGATTCAGGCCGATGCGATCCCGATAATGGGAAATGGCTTCGTCCAGGTCGAGAACCCTGAGCTGCACGTAACCAGGACGAATGACACCTGTTAGAGCCATGACGTTTACTCCTCTCCGATCAGGCCTTGAGGCCACTTTTAAAGAACTCTGCGACAGTCCGATTGAAACTCGCCATCCGCTCGATCTGGACCCAGTGGCCACATTCGGCAAAAAGGTGGAGGTCGGCCCGCTTCAACAACGTGGCGAGGCGCACGGTCGAATCCAGCGGGATTACCTGATCGGCAATACCGTGCAAAATCAGGGTTTCGTGCTCAATCGCGGCGATGTCTTCTTCGCGGCTGGCGAGCATCGCCACGTTGGCCTGGCGGTCGGCGCCGCCGAACGTTGCATGATAGGGTTCATGTGCTTCGGGCCGGGCGCTGGCGACATAGCGCGACTGAATCAGATCCTCGGTCAGGCGGCTGTGATCCCAGGCAAGGTACTTGAGCGATTCGCGCATCGCTTCGACCGAGGGTTCATAGCCCCAGACCTTGTCGAGCGCAGGGGTAATCGGAAAGTTGAGCCCTGCAGGTCCCATGAGAACGGCGCGCTCGACCCGATCGGGGTGGGCAATCATGAACGCCAGTGTGATCCCGCCACCGAAAGAATTGCCGACGATCGAAACCTTGTCGATTCCCAGCCCGTCGAGAAAGCCGGCGAGCTGATCGACCCAGACCTGCTTGTCCTCGATCCGGCCCTTGCTGTCCGAATAGCCGAAGCCGAACATGTCGGGCGCGATGACCCGGAAATCCTCGGCGAGGATCGGCATATTCAGCCGCCAGTTGGCCCAGGCTGTCACACCGGGGCCCGATCCGTGGACCAGCAGCACCGGGTCGCCTTCGCCGACGTCGTGGTAATTGGTCGAGCTTCCGCCGACAACCAGCGACTTGCCAATTTCCGGACGGGTCGTGTCCAAAGTCGCGTCTGCCATTCTACCCTCCGATCCTTTCCCGCCTCGATGATTTTGCATTCGGCTGGACCTGAACGCCGAATCGCCGTCTCTGTCGCCAGCAGCCTCATCCATTGCACTATTTGAAACGCATTTGCAAATGAAGAACGACGTGGGCGACGGCAATCGCCGCCGCCCCGCGCTCTTCGATCAGATGAGACCTTCAGCCTTGAGTGCCGCCCCAACCGCAGGCCGCTGCGCAATCCGACCGCAATAGGCGCCCAGCGCGGGATAGGCGCTCATGTCGATCCCGACATGGGCAGGCCAGCCCAGCATCACGAACAGGTAGATGTCGGCCACGCTAAAATCGGCGCCCACATAGTGCTCTTTGCCGGCAAGATCCTTATCGAGCGCGGTCAAGTGATTCTTGACTGCGGTCGTAGCGGCTGCCTTGGCTTCATCGCTGGTGCCGGGCGTAAACAGGGGCACGAAGGCCTTGTGAAACTCCGAACCCAGGAAGCTCAGCCGGCTGAGCAGGCGGTACCGGTCCATGGTGCCGTCGCGCGGCGCCAGGCCGGCTTCCGGCTTCTGGTCGGCGATGTAAAGCAGGATCGCGGGATTTTCGGTCAGGGTTTCGCCGCTGTCGAGGGTCAGCGCCGGAACCTTGCCCGACGGGTTGACCGTCAGGAAATCGTCTCCGGTCTCGACCTTGCGGGTCGCCAGATCGACCTTCACCGCATCGAAAGTGGCGCCGGTTTCGCGCAGGGCGATATGCGGAGCGAGCGAACAGGCACCAGGGCTAATGAACAGCTTCATGGATAGTCTCCTTCTGGGGAAAACAGGAAATTGGGGATTGGCTCAGATCGGGGTCGCCAACAGCGTGGCGATGCGCAGCGTGTCATAGATGCAGGTCCGGCTTTTCAGTCGAACGGTTCCACCGCTAAGATCGAACCGATCGACATATTTGCCGGCATTGTAGATGCGCGTTTCACCATCATTACGGGTCTGGAAGACGACATAGCTGGCTTCAGCCGAAACCTCGTCGCCTTCCACGCCGGTGATTACCGCACGCCCAATCAGGTGCCGGTTGAAATGTTCGGGGAAGACGTTTGCCTTGCGCAGCGCGACCACCCGATCGACCAGCATCGCCCTGCTGTCGCAATACATCACCGCCGCTGGCAAGCCGTTATCGACATTCTCTCGCGCGATCACCTGGTAGAGGCAATCATCCACGAACAGGTTGGGCCATTGCTCGAGCCGGTCATCATCAAGGCAAAGCCCGTAAGCCGCGTTGAAATCGTCGATCGCACTTTGCGCGACTTGCGCTACTTCGGCTGCAGCGCTCATGCCCGGCCCTCCGCTGCGAGATCGGCCAGGGCATTGCCCATCAGCCCGAGATAGCCCTTCCAGAACCCCCGCACCGAATTTTCATCCATGCCCATCGGCGCGTAATACTGGCGCACGTCGTCGCCGCCCATTTCGACGAAGCTGCGTTTGCCTTCGGCGCCGATCGTCCCCTGCTGGCACAGCTCCACCGCTTCTCCGTCTTCCATCGAGATCAGCCCGGATGGCCCAACCAAATTAAGGTTGCGCAGCCGGTGGCGGGTCGTTTCCTCGTCGTCGTCGGCATAACCGAAATAGGTCCAGACCAGCTCGGTCCTGTCGGTCCCGTGGGGCACGATCTGCCTGGTGGCGAGCGTGTTCTGGATCTGCTGGACAACGACAGACGGGAAGATCGACTGGATGTGCAGTCCGACATCATCAGCGATCTCCGGGCGGAATGCCAGCAGGCGCTCGTCCTGCAACTTGGCCTCACCCTGCATCTCGCGGTTGGCCTCGTCACCGAACGAGCCGTAGTCGACATCGCCCTTGGGCTTCGACACCGTGAACACGTTGTGGAAGCCTTCTTCCGAAAGCTCGCCTGCACTTTCCTGGCTCTGACGGTATATGCCGAAGGTCGGATAGAACAGGTGAAGCAGTGCCCCGTGGTAGCTGTCACGACTGTTTTCCGAATAGAGCTTCCAGTTGCCGGCCATGAACTGCCGCGCATAACCCAGCACCTTCACCGGGCGCTGGAAGACGCGAGAAATATACTTGCGCATCACCGGACCGAGAAAGTCTTCAAGCGGGGCAATGGCCGGACTGAATGTGCCGAACACCATGCCTGCAAAGGATTCCACTCGCAGCCTTTCCAGCGAATGCTCGGCTGGATCGAAATCGGCCTGGTACCCGCCCACGCCTTTCATCCCCCGCCGGAACGGCACGCCGACAAGCGCACCGGTCGCGTCGTAGGCCCACTGGTGATAGACGCATACGAACGCCCCGTCGGCCTGATTACCGCGCAGCGAGCGGCACACGGTTGCGCCCTTGTGGGCGCAGCGATTTACCCAGGCATGGATGGTGCCATCGGTTGCCCGCGTCACCACCACCGGAGTATTGCCGACATGGGTCGAACGGAAATCGCCGCTGTTGGCCAGCTCGGCTTCGAGGCCGAGGTAGCACCAGGTCTGTCCGCGAAAGATGTTTTCCTGTTCGGCAGTGAAGATCGCCTGGCTGTGATAGACTGCGTAATCGACCGCATTCGGCTCCGACCCCGCAGCGACAGGCATGGTTTTGGCGTTCATGTTCTTTCCTCCTAAGCTTGTTCGAAACCGCGGCCCGAAGCGAGTCGTCCGCAAATGCGCATCGCGCTCAGCATCATCGCGGCATCGGCTCTGCCGGTACCGACGATGTCGTAGGCGGTGCCATGGGCCACCGACATGTGCAGGTACGGCGGCCCCATGATGATCACGCTGTTGCCCGAAAAGCCCCAGGTCTTGACAGCGATGTGGCCCTGATCGTGGAACATCGCGAGGACCATGTCGTAACGGCCCTCGATGCACTGGCGGAAGACCGAATCGGGCGCGATCGGCCCTTCGACATCGATGCCCCTGGCCCGCGCCGCTTCGACCCCGGGTGCGATCTCAAGGCGATCCTCGTCACCCATGGCATGTGGGTTGAGGCCGGCAACCGCGATCCGCGGGCGGGCGATGCCCCACGATCGCATGGCTTCGTGCAATTGCCCCACCGCCGTGGCGACGAGATCGGCTGAAATGACGTCGATCACCTGGCGCAGCGACATGTGGTCGGTGAGATGCGCAACCCTGAGCGGCCCGGTCAGCAGCACCAGATAGCTTTCGCCCGGGGTCGGGCTGATGACCCTGTCGAGCTTCTTGGCCAGTTTAAGCGAACCAGTGCTGATCGGCCCCATGATCGTGGCGGCGAAAGAACCGTCGCGGGCCAACGCGTCGAGCTCATCCAGCCATTGCGCGGTGGCGTGCCCGGCGGCCTCGGTGTCCTCGCCCAGGGGCAGAACGCCATCGGGCAGCGCGCCGGTATCGATAACGTCGATGATCGCGGGATCGTCGCTGGGTTTTTCGAAGCTGCGCATCACCCGCAGCCGTGCCTTGATGCCAGTGAAATCGAGCGCCCGCTCTACCGCCGCAGCAGACCCGACCAGCACGGGGATCGAATCCGCGTGGACGGCACCGTCGGCCAGCGCCCTGACCGCCACTTCCGGTCCGATCCCGGCGGGATCGCCGATCATCGTCCCGACGACGGGGCGCACCCGCTCAGAGGCTGTAGACATCGGCTATTTCTTGGAACAGGTCGGTGACGACAACCGTCTTCTTGCGGCGGATCACGAACGTATCATCCCGAGATTCGAGGTCATAGAAGGCCCACCCGCTGAGAGTGGCGACTTTTCCTTCCAGCACCGAAACCGTGGTCCAAGACGTCCGCGCATGCACCTGGCCATCGCTCTCCTCAGCAGACAGCAGGGAGAACTGGTGAACCGTGCGTGGCTGCGGCGTGCTCGCCGCCGAGCGCCGGGTCCTGATCCGAAACACCCGATCCTCAAGCCCGCCCCGGTTGGGATAGTAGATCAGCGAGACTTCGTTCTGCGGATCCGCAGTCGGCCGTTCGTGATCGTCCCAGGCTGGAACCCAGTATTCCGCATCTTCGTGATAGAGCGCCAGCCAGGCATCCCAGTCCTTGTCGTCAAGCGCCATGGCTTCCTGACCGATGAAGCGGGAAACCGCCAGCCAGCGCGAATGGAATGCGGTCATCATGCCTTCTCCAGCGAACGCTCAAGGAAGGCGGCAAGCTCGCTGCACTCGCTGTCGATGGCCTTTTCCATGAGCGTGAGCCACTCGTCATGGATCGCCACATAGAGGCCTTCGTCGGCAACCGCCGGGCTGCTCAGCACCACATTTAAATCGAGCGGCTCGCCGAACTTGCCCGGGCCGGTGTCCCAGCGCGTCGAACCGCGCGACATCTCGTTGTAGCGGCCTTCGCCGGCGCCAAAGCCGGTCTGGCAGTTGTTGAATTCGGTCAGGTCGTCCGGGGTCGCCATGCCGGTCGAATTGAAGAAATCCTCATACTGACGCAGCCGCAGGGCCCGCGCCTCGGCGCTTTCGCCGACCGGGGCGATGCACACCGTGCTGACTTCGGTCTCATCCACCGCCAGCGGCTGGATGATGCGGATCTGCGTGCTGGTCTGGTCCATCAGGAAGACGTTGGGAAACAGCTGCAGGTTGCGGATGCGCTTGTTCATCCACTTGGCCTTTTCGGCGCCGTAGGACTCTTCGAGCCAGTCGAGGATCTCGAAATTGGGGCGATCCATGTAGTTGGCATAGTCGGCCCACAACACAGTGTGTCCGTTGTGGAACGAGAACGACCCGCCATCGCGCGCGGTGAAGCCGTCGAAGCTAATCGCCTTGGTTTCGTTCTTCGAAACGCCTTCGACGCGGCGCTGAACCGTCATGAAGTAGTTGGCGTGCGTGGTCATGACGTGATAACCGTCGAGCCCGTTCTCGACCTGCATCTTCCAGTTGCCGTGATAGCGGTAGCGGTTGGTTCCGGGCAAAACTTCCATTGCGCCGGACTTCGACTGGTCCACCAAGATATCGATGAAATCCCGCGCGCCGGCGAGGTGATCGACCAGCGGGACGACATCGGCGGAGAGGCTGCCAAAAATGAAGCCACGGTAGCTTTCCACCCGGGCGACCGGCTGAAGCCCGAAATCAGCGCGATTGAATGCCTCCGGATAGCCCCCGATGCTCTCATCGGTGACGTCCAACAGGTCGCCCCCGGACGAGAACGTCCAACCATGGAACGGGCACATGTGGTTGCGCTTGTTCCCGGCCCGCTCGCGGCAAATGCGCGCGCCACGGTGCGAACACGCATTGACGAAGGCTCGGACCTCTCCCGTCTTGTCACGGGTGACCAGGATAGGAACGCGCCCGATCTTGGTCGTGATGAAATCGTTAGGTTTAGCGATCTGGCTCTCATGCGCCAGATAGACCCAGTTGCGCTCGAAGATGTACTTCATCTCGAGCTCAAACAGCGCAGCTTCGGTGAAAGCGGCGCGGTCCAGCTGGAAGATCCCGCGCTCGTGATCCTTCTTGAGCCAAGCGCGCATGCGCTCTTTCAAGCCCTGCAAGTCGGCAATCCTGCCGCCGATTTTCTCAGTGAGTTCCATCAATCCTCTCCCGTTCTGTGCGTCGGGTACCCCATACCTCCGCGAATCAACCGCAGATCGCACAAGGCTACTACCGCATCCCATCATTTCGTGCAACGTATTGCACAATGAAAAACGTTCTGGTAGGTGATTGTGCAGAAACTGGTAGGTGATTACGCAGAATTGGCTGAAACTGGCGGCTCGAATCGAAGCAAGGCGGCCAGAAAATCGCAACCAGAAAAACGCAAAATGTCCCCGCTTTGGGGTGAATTGGGAGAATTTGAACTATGTCGGTCGTCACCGAACTCGGCTATCTTGGTCTTACCGTTTCCGATCTCGCTGCCTGGCGCGCTTACGCCGCCGAAGTCGCCGGCATGGAAGTCGTCGATGAAGGCGAAGGGGACCGGCTCTATCTGCGGATGGACCTTTGGCATCACCGCATCGTCCTGCACGCTGATGGCAGCGATGACCTGGCCTACATGGGCTGGCGCGTGGCCGGGCCGCAGGAATTCGCCGCGATGCAGGAAAAGCTGAGCGCGGCGAAAATCCCCTTCACCGTGGGCACCGAAGCCGAGGCGCGCGAACGCCGGGTTCTCGGGCTGCTCAAGCTGGCCGATCCGGGCGGCAACCCGACCGAGATTTTCTTCGGCCCCCAGGTCGATACGCACAAGCCGTTTCATCCCGGACGCCCGATGTTCGGCAAGTTCCTGACCGGCTCGCAAGGGATCGGGCACTGCATCCTGCGCCAGGACGATGTCGAGGCGGCGGCCCAGTTCTATGAACTGCTCGGCCTGCGCGGGTCGGTTGAATACCTTCTCCACCTGCCCAACGGCATGGTCGCCCAGCCCTATTTCATGCACTGCAACGAGCGCCAGCACTCGGTAGCCTTCGGCCTCGGACCGATGGAAAAGCGCATCAACCACCTGATGTTCGAATACACCGATCTCGACGATCTCGGGATGGCCCATGACATTGTGCGTGAGAAGAAGATCGACGTCGCGCTCCAGCTGGGCAAGCACGCCAACGACCAGGCCTTGACTTTTTACTGCGCTAACCCGTCGGGTTGGCTGTGGGAATTTGGCTGGGGTGCGCGCCAGGCGCCGAGCCAGCAGGAATACTACACCCGCGACATCTTCGGGCACGGGAACGAGGCAGCCGGATACGGGATGGACATTCCGCTGCTCTGACAATCTCAATTTGAATCAGTTCTTGACAGGGAAACAGATCGACCATGTCGAAAAACTTACGCCTTTGTGAAGTCGCCGACGTGAAGGACGGTGAGCCGGTCGCGGCCTTCGCCGAAGGGATGCCTGCGCTCGCTGTATACAATGTCGATGGCGAGATCTTCGTTACCGACAATCTCTGCACCCACGGCAATGCCATGCTTACCGACGGGTACCAGGACGGCGATGTCATCGAATGTCCGTTTCACGGCGGCTCGTTCGACATCAAGACGGGGGCGGCCAATGCCTTTCCCTGCCAGGTGGCGATCGTCTCATATCCGGTCGAAATCGAGGATGGCTGGGTCTGCATCACGAAGCCCGAAGGGGCGGCATGATGGGCCTTCCCACCCTTGAGCAGATGCAGTTACAGCATGCCGCTGCGCAGGTCAATGCGCTTCACGCGGAACTGATCGATGACGACCGGTTGGAAGAATGGCCCGACCTGTTCGAGGAAAATTGTCGATACAGTGTGATCTCTGCGGAGAACCACAATCGTTCGCTGAATCTGGCCGCGGTGTTCTGCGACAGCCGCGGCATGCTGGTCGATCGCATCGTGTCTTTGCGCCGCGCCAACATTTTTCCCGCGCACAGCTACCGGCATATTCTCGGTCCGACCCGCGTGAAGTCGACGAGCGGGCAGATCGTCACCGCACAGACCAACTATGTGGTCCTGATGACGCGCAACGACGGTCAGACGTCGATCTACAATTCCGGAAAATATGTCGATGAAATCGACGTTTCCGGGGCTGCCCCGCGCTTCCTTTCCAAGACCGCGATCTTCGACACCCACCTCATCGATACGATGATGGTCCGCCCGATCTAGCTGCAAAGTTGAAAGCACCCAATTATGTCCATTCGCCAGCAAACAGACGCCTTCGATCAAGCCCCGTCCACTGCAGGATGCCGGGTTCCGTACCGCGTTTTCACCGATCGCCAGTACTACGATCGCGAACAGGAGAACATTTTCAAGGGTAACTGCTGGTCCTTCGTCGGACTTGAGGCTGAAGTTCCGCAGGCGGGTGATTTCAAATCGACCTTCGTGGGCGAAACACCGGTGATCCTCACGCGCGACAGCGACGGCTCGTTGCATGTCGTGGTCAATCGCTGCGCCCATCGCGGTGCCCTGGTCTGCCGCGAAATGCGCGGCAACCGCGCAAGCCTGGAATGCGTCTACCACCAATGGGCCTACGATCTGAAGGGGAACCTGATCGGGGTTCCCTTCCGCCGCGGCCTTAAGGGACAGGGCGGGATGCCGGGCGATTTCGACATGTCCCAGCACAATCTTCGCCAGCTGCGCACCGAAACCGTTGGCGGTCTGGTGTTTGCCTCTTTCTCCGAAACTGTCGAATCCTGCCGCGATTTCCTCGGTCCGATCGTGGTTGAGCAGATCGAGCGGATCATGTGCAAGCCGATCACCGTGCTGGGCGACCAGCGCCAGCGGATACGCGGGAACTGGAAGCTCTACGCCGAGAACACCCGCGATCCCTACCACGCCAGCCTGCTGCACCTGTTCCACAACACGTTTGGTCTCTATCGCTCGACCCAGACAGGTGAGGCATTGATGGATGCCAACAAACGCCACTCGCTGCTCTATTCGATCGCGGCCAGCAACGACGATGCCGCCGACAAGCAGGCCTATGGCGATGCGCGCACCTTCGACACCGAATTCAAGCTGCAGGACATGTCGCTGCTGAAAGGTCGGCAGGAGTTCGCGGATAACGTCACGCTGGTGATCCTTGCGGTCTACCCCAATCTGGTCCTTCAGCAGATCCAGAACACGCTCGCGGTGCGCCAGACGGTGACCTACGGGCCGGATGAATTCGAGCTCGTCTGGACCCATTTCGGCTACCAGGACGACGATGCGGAAATGCAGGCCATCCGGCTCAAGCAAGCCAACCTGATCGGCCCCGCCGGGCTCATTTCGATGGAAGACGGCGAAGCGGTGGAAATTGTCCAGGACGCCATCGTCGGCGAGGCAAGCGCGACGTCCTACATCGCGATGGGTGGCGGCCGAGCGGAGGATGCCGACCATCTCGTCACCGAGGGCGCGATCATCGGCTTCTGGGACAACTATCGGGAGATGGTCGGATTCGACCTTGAGCCCGCATGACCCGCACGATCGACTTCTACTTCGATTTCATCAGCCCGTTCAGCTACCTTGCGCAGCTCAAGCTGCCGGAAATCGCCCGGGCGGCGGGGTGCGAGGTCGACTACTGGCCGATCGACATACCCGAAGCCAAGATTGCCGCCGGCAACTATGGACCCTCGAACCGCGAGGTCCTGCCCAAGATCAAGGTGATGAAAGCCGATCTCGAACGTTGGGCCGAGCGCTATGGCGTGCCCCTCAACTTTCCGGCCAGCTTCGACTGCGCACACTGGAATTGCGCGGTCCTGTACGCCCGAAAGCACGGCAGGGCTGAACAGTTCGTGACCGACGCGTATCGCCGGATCTGGGGCCAGGGCATCGATCCGCGTGACCGCGGCGAACTCGCCGCTTGCGCGACAGCGGCAGGCCTCGATGCCGATGCGCTGCTGGCATTCGTCGATTCTCCGATCGGACAGAACGAATATCGCAAGGCCCGGAGCCAGGCGATCCAGCGCGGCGTGTTCGGTGCCCCAATGATGTTTGTCGACGACCAGATTTTCTGGGGAAATGACAGGTTGGATTTTCTTTCTGAATACTTGAACCAATAGGAATAATTTCAAAGTTAGTAAAACTTGGGAGGGTAGAGTGAAAAACAGAAAAGCGTATTCGATCGTTTTGTTCACGGCAACGGCGCTGACGCCGCACCTGGCTCTGGCGCAGGATGCCGACACCCCTGAAGCGCAAGAAGCAAAGGCCGAAGATCAAACCGGTCTGGGCGACATCGTCGTCACCGCCACTCGTCGCGAAGCGCGGCTCCAAGACGTGCCGGTGGCGGTGACCGCGATCACTGGCGACGCGTTGGCCTCTGCCGACGTCTCCACGGTCAGGACGCTGACGCAGGTGGTGCCCGGTTTCGTCGGCAGCCGCAACATGGGCGTGTTCCAGCCGGTCGTCCGCGGCGTCGGTTCGACGGGTATCTCAATTGGCGACGAACCCAATATAGCGACTTATGTGGACGGCGTCTATCAACCGGAATCGGCTGCGAACTGGATCGACCTGGTCGAGGTCGAGCGTGTCGAGGTCCTGCGGGGACCGCAAGGCACCACATTCGGCCGAAACGCGACCGGCGGGCTGATCAATGTAATCACGCCCGATCCAAGCTTTAATTTCCGGGGTAAAGCGACGGCGCGCTTGGGGCGGATGCGGAATGATGCGGGAGATTACGATGCCCGTTTTTATGTCACCGGTCCTTTAAGCGACTCGGTCGCAGCCGATTTCGCCGGACTTTACCGTAAGAATGAGGGATACATTACCGACTTGATACGGGGAGGTGGCTTGGGTGACCAGCGGGTCATCGATCTCCGCAGCAAGGTACTTTTTAGAGCCAGCGACGCCCTCGACATTATCTTGACCGGAGAGTATTTCGATCAAAAAGGCACCACGAACTCTCCTCAGCCGCTTGATGGCAATACGGCAGGCCGCAGGTTCGCCGGCGTCATCCTTCCGACGGACGCTTGGCAGGCTTCGCTCACGAAGGAGCCGACTCTCGACCTAAAGCGCTACTCGGCGGCGCTCCACACACGGCTCGATCTCGGGTCTGTCGCGCTAGATACGACGACAGGGTACATGTTGCTGCGCTGGGATCAGGACACCGATTCCGACGCCTCGAACATCGAGCTCGGCAATTTCCTAGCAGAGTTCAATGTCGAATCCATCAGCCAAGAGATTAAGCTAAATTCGGCTGATCCGGGTCCATTCCAGTGGCTCGTCGGGGGCTATTTCTATCAGTTCGGGGGGAACGCCTTCCTCCAGCCATGGACTGCCGCAAGTCCCGATCTTCCTCTTAGTGGTCCCACGGTGGAACCTGAGCTTGAAGGCCGCTCATTCGCGGGCTTCGCGGAAGGAACCTATGAGTTGCTCTCCGGCCTGTTCTTGACAATCGGCGCCCGCTACACCACCGAAACGCGCAATTTTACACAGCAAATCAATGGAAACGTCGTCGTCAACGACGCCGAAGAGACCTTCAACAAGTTCAACTACAAACTCGGCGTTCGCTACGAGATCACCGATAACACCAGCGTTTACGCCACTTACAGCACCGCGTTCAAGAGCGGGGTGTTCAATATGGCCGCAGCGAGCGCGACGGCGGTCGATCCCGAGAATATCAGCGCCGCAGAGTTCGGCATCAAATCCGATCCGCTCGACTGGTTGCGGACGAACCTGTCGATTTACTACTACGATTACCAGGATCTCCAGCTACAGGCGAAAGACGCCATCGGTCCTAGTTACATCCTGCAAAACGCCGCCAACGCGGAAATCTACGGCGGCGAGTTCGAGGTTTTCGTCCGTCCCGTAGCAGACCTGACGCTGCGGAGCGCGGTAGCGTATACCCACGCCCGTTATCAGGATTTCCCCGATGCCCAGGGCTTCTTTCCGCGCGCCGACGGCGGCAACGACGTGGTGACATTCGACGCTTCGGACAATGTCATGACCCGGGCCCCCGAATGGTCCGGCAACTTCGGCATCGACTGGGGCAGTGACGTCGGCGATGGTCGTATCACTTTCGCAGGTAACCTGTCCTGGAGCTCACGGGTCTATTACGACTTCGCGAACCTCTTCTCGCAACCGTCCTACACGCTCATCAACGGGTCGGTCAGTTGGACGCCCGAGAGCGAGCGATTCAAGATCGGGTTGTGGGTCACCAACCTCACCAACGAGAAGGTGCTGCAGACGGTCCGGCCCGGCGCACTCAGCACCGACGGGTTCTATGAACAACCTCGTAAGATTGGAATTTCAATCGAGACCAAGTTGTAAAGTGACATAACAAGAGGGAGAATGACGCCAATGACAAACCAATCGTTCAATTTCCGGAAGGTCGTCCTGCGCACCAGCGCCTCGGCGATCGTCGGATCAATCGGGCTCGCACCGATGGCGGCGCATGCGCAGGACGCCGCAACAAGTGAGCCTCAGGCCGAGGAGCAACAGACCGGCGGCCTCGAAGAGATCATCGTGACTGCGCGCAAGCGGGCCGAGAACCTGCAGGAAACGCCGGTCGCGATCACCGCGATGACCGGCGGAATGCTCGAGGAACGCCAGATCACCAACGTGGCTGAAGTCGCAAGATTCGCGCCGAACGTGAACATCTCGCCGGTCGCCAACATTTCGGGTTCGAGCGCCTCGATCACCTCGTTCATCCGCGGCGTGGGCCAGACCGATTTCAATATCACCGTCGACCCGGGCGTGGGCGTCTATGTCGATGGCGTCTATGTCGCCCGCTCGGTTGGCGCGCTGCTCGACATGGCCGACATTGCGAGCGTCCAGGTCCTGCGCGGGCCGCAGGGCACACTGTTCGGCAAGAACACCATCGGCGGCGCGATCGTCGTCAATTCGGTCGAACCGCAGTACGATTTCGACATGAAGCTCGAAGCGGCGACCGGCCGGTTCAACCGCGCCGATTTCAAGGGCATGGTCAACGTGCCGCTGAGCGACATTCTCGCAATGCGGGCCGTCGCGTCCTATGAAACCCGCGACGGCTACCAGAAGCGTTTGTTCGACGGCGGCCGCCAGGGCAACAAGGACAGCTTCGGCGGACGCATTGCGTTCAAGTGGGAGCCGACCGACAAGCTGACCGTCAACCTGAGCGGCGATATCAATATCCGGCGCGAAGAAATGGCTGCGTCGACGCTGGTCGACCTTTTCGAATCGCCCAACCTGCTGCAGGTTGTCGACTTGAATGGCCGAACCGTGGTTTTCCCCAGTTCGACTTATGCCTGGAACAAGTTGCAGGGCGGCGCAGGTTTCTGCGGTGCGGACGGGGAGCTAGCACCGGTCAACGATCCGCGCTGCGCCACCACGCAGTGGATCACCGGCGATATCGATTCAACCTGGTCCGGGGCCAAGAACCAGTCGGATTTCGACCTGTGGGGCACGAACCTGACGCTGGATTATGATTTCGGTGACATCGCCCTGAAGTCGATCAGCTCATATCGCGATCAGAAGGCCACGATCCAGTTCGACTTCGACGGAACGCCACATCCCTACCTCACCCTGACAAACAATATCGACCTGTGGCAGGCCTCGCAGGAACTGCAGTTGACCGGCAGTGTCCTGAATGATCGGGTGAAGTTCGTTCTGGGCGGCTATTATCTGAAGGAAAAGGGCCAGGACAAGAACAACCTGCTGTTCGGCTTCGCTGACTTCTTCAGCGGCGGCAAGATCGACAACGACAGCTATGCTGCCTATCTGCAGGCAACGATCGAGGTGACCGATCGCCTTTCGATCACGCCGGGCATCCGCTATACCGACGAGACCAAGCGGTTCGATCCTTCGTTCCAGACCATCAATGTTGATTACACTGCTCCGCTTGGGCAGGCCGGCATAATCCCTTACCCCGAAGGCGTGTTCATCGCCTTCAGCCAGTGCGTGACCGGCCAGCCAGAGCCCTTGCTGGTGACCGATCCGGCGAGCCCGCTGTTCGGCTTCCCGCTGCCTGGAGGCTGCGAACCAGCCGCCACTAACCCTGGTGGAAACCACAGCATGCCGGCGGTCCAGGTTGCCGTCAAGGCCAAGGAATGGACCCCGGCGATTTCGGCTGACTACAAGATCACCGACGATATCCTTGTCTATGCCTCCTATTCCAAGGGTTTCAAGAACGGCGGCTTCACGCAGCGGGTCTTCCCGGCTGATCAGGTTGCGCCGGAGTTCAGGCCCGAATTCGTGGAATCATACGAACTCGGCCTCAAGACCGAGCTGCTGGATCGCCGTCTGCGCCTGAACCTCGCCGCGTTCATGTCAAACTACGATGACATCCAGGTCGTCGTCAGCGAAGGCATCGCCCCCCGGGCACGAAACGCCGGTTCCGGCCGCATCAAAGGCTTCGAAGTCGAAGGCGAGGCGAGTCCGACCGATTGGCTAAGCCTGACCTTCGGCGTTGGCTATCTTGATGCCTATTACCGCTCCATTGATCCGTTGGCGTTCCCCGTGAACCTGGACTCGAAGTTCGCCTTCGTGCCGGAATGGACCGGATCGGCCTCGTTCAACGCCGACGTCTATGAAGGCGACATGGGCAGGTTGGCGCTGCGCGGAGACTGGTCGTACCAGAGCGAAACCTTCAAGGATGCGATCAACAGCCCGCAACTGCGCCAGCCTGGCTACAGCGTCTTCGGCGCCAGTGCTTCGTTCACCGAGAAGAGCGAGCACTTCACCGTGACCGCTGGTGTGACCAACCTGACCGACGAACGCTATATCCAGGGCGGTTACGTCGATCCGTTCGTCGCCGGGACAGCGGTGGCAACCTATTCACGCCCGCGTGAATGGTTCCTCAAGCTCGCCTATAAGTACTGACACTTACCACCCCCGGGGGCGGCGGTCCGCCGCCGCCCTCACCCTTCTGGTGGCACCGACCAAGAGCCTGCGAGACACCTCGCCGCCCAAATTTGGTATTGGCAACTTGTCTTGCGGCTAAAGGAGCAATGTCTTGGGCGTTACGATCCCCCCGCTCGAGCGCAGCGATTTCCTGACCGGCCAACCGCTTGTCGACGGCGCCGAGATCTGTGCCGGCTCTACCTACGCGGTCACTAACCCGGCAACCGGCAAAACGCTGGCGAATGTCGTCAAGCTGGGCGCTGCCCAGACGCGCCGGGCAATTGAAAGCAATGCCCGCGCTTTCATCGATTGGCGCAAGCGGCCCGCTCAGGAACGCGCGCGCCTGCTGCATGACTGGCTGGCGCTGGTCCGGCTCCATCGCCACGATCTTGGTTTGCTGATGACCGCCGAACAGGGCAAACCGCTGGCCGAAGCGCTGGGCGAGGTCGATTACGCCGCAAGCTTCATCCAGTGGTTCGCCGAAGAGGCGCGCCGTGTCTATGGCGAGGTCATTCCGGCCAGCGCTGACCGGCGGATCGTCGTGATCCGTCAGCCAGTCGGCGTGGTGGGCGCCATTACGCCGTGGAACTTTCCCGCCGCGATGATCACCCGCAAGGTCGCGCCTGCACTGGCGGCGGGCTGCACCGTGACCCTCAAACCGTCCGAACTCACCCCCATGACCGCTTTCGCTCTGGCGAAGCTCGCCCTCGAAGCGGGCATTCCGCCCGGCGTGTTCAACGTGGTCTGCGGGGATGCGCCCGCAATCGGATCGGTCCTGACCAGCCATCCCGATGTTACGAAGTTCACCTTCACCGGTTCGACCGCGATTGGCAAGTTGTTGACCGCACAATGCGCTGCCACGCTCAAGCGGGTTTCGATGGAACTGGGCGGCAATGCCCCGCTGCTGGTGTTCGACGATGCCGATCTCGATCAGGCTGTCGAGGGGGCGATCGCCTCGAAATTCCGTAACACCGGACAGACCTGCGTTTGCGCCAACCGGATCCTCGTGCAGAGCGGCATTCATGACCGCTTCGTCGAGGCGCTGGCCGCCAGGGTGTCCGCGTTCCGGGTCGGCAACGGCCTTGAAGGCGCAACCGACCAGGGACCGTTAATCACCGCATCAGCCTTGGCCAAGGTTCAGGGGCATGTCGCCGATGCCGCGGCGCAAGGTGCCCAGCTGGTCACCGGCGGCAAGAGACACGAGGCCGGAGATCTGTTCTTCCAACCAACCGTACTGACCGGAGCGAGCCCGGCGATGCGACTGGCGGACGAGGAGACCTTCGGGCCGGTTGCCCCGGTGTTCCGTTTCGAAACCGAGGCCGAAGCGCTGGCGCTTGCCAACGCCACGCACTCGGGGCTGGCGGCTTATGCCTTCACCCGCGACATTGACCGCGCCTGGCGGGTTTCCGAAGGCCTTGAGACCGGGATGGTCGGCTTGAACAGCGGCATCGTCTCGACCGAGACCGCCCCGTTTGGCGGCATCAAGGAATCGGGACTGGGCCGAGAAGGTTCGCGACACGGTATTGAAGAATTCCTGGAGATGAAGACTATCAGTGTTGGGGTCCGGCCCGAGAGTCCGGTGTAAGCGGAATGCGGTCCCAAGGAATCAAGATTTTTGTTGCTCAATGCGGAATGCATTGTATGATGTCGACAAAAGATCGGGAGATGGAATTCAGCATGCCCTTCAAGGCTAGGCCTTACGCGACCTTGACCGCCCAAAACGCGCAGGAAAGTCTCCTGCCTTGAAGCGCATGGTCGTGGGGATTACCGGCGCAACCGGCTCGGTCTATGGTCTTCGCCTGCTTGAGCTGCTGCGCGAGACGGGCGGTTGGGAAACCCATCTGGTGATGTCTCCGGCGGCGCTGCTCAACATTCGCGAGGAACTGCCCGAAGGCAAGGCTCGGCTCGAAGCGCTGGCCGATGTGGTGCACAACGTCCGCAACGTCGGCGCCTCGATCGCCAGCGGTTCGTTCGTGTGCGAAGGCATGGCGATCGCGCCATGTTCGATGCGCACGCTGGGCGCGGTGGCGCACGCCCTGTCCGACAACCTCATCACCCGCGCGGCCGACGTGATGCTGAAGGAACGGCGCCGCCTGGTGATGATCACCCGCGAAGCGCCGCTCAACCTGGCGCACCTGCGCAACATGACGGCCTGCACCGAAATGGGGGCGGTGATCTTCCCCCCGGTGCCGGCCTTCTATGCGCGGCCGAGCTCGCTGGCCGACGTGGTCGATCACAGCTGCATGCGGGTACTGGATCTGTTCGGGCTTCATGCGAAGTCGGAGAAACGCTGGCAAGGCCTTAGCAAAGAGGCGGCAAGCCTTGTTTCGGGTGCTGGGCAAATGGAAGGGAATTGAGAATGGCGTGGGATGTCAGCCGTCGCACGGTCATGAGCGGTGGCGCCGTGGGTGCTGTCGTTGCCGGTCTGGGAATCGGCCGCAGCGCTTTGGCGCAGCGGCCGCGCAAGATCATCGTCATCGAGGAGACGGAAGTTCCCGAAAGCAGGCTCTTTGCCCAAACTTTCGTCAACTCGGGGCGAGCCGCAAGAGTGATCCGGATCGACCGCTCGCTCAACGGCCTGCTGCATGAACTTGAAGCGATTGAAGGCGTGCTGGTCGGCCTTACTTCCGATCCCGCGGCGATGATCGCCGAGCAGATCCTGGTGGCCGGCGGCGCCCGCCCGCTACTGCAGTGGACCCATCAATACCGCAAGCTGCGCTGGGAACACCAGACTGTTGGCGCGCCGAAGCTGCTTGCGCGGGCCAGCGTCGGCTGGCCCAGCGTTCTTGCCCACCACATGCAGGATGCGCTCGTCGGCGATCGCCAGGATGCCGAACTGCGGTGCCAGTCAGGACATTGCGGCCTCGATGGCAAGAGCCCCGGCATGCTCGTTTCATGGGCATTCGAAGCGGGAGTACAACACTCGTGAGCACGCGCATGCCCCAAGGCGTCGATGCCCCGACCTTTCGCAAGGCACTTGACGAACTGGCCGCGATCGTCGGCAAAGAATGGGTCTTTGTCGATGAGCTTCCGCTGTCGACCTACCGCGATGCCTATTCACCGCTAGCCGATGGCGAGTTGCTGCCCTCGGCTGCTGTGGCACCGGCCAACATGGAACAGATTCAGCAGGCGCTGAAGGTATTCAACGCTTACCAGCTGCCGATCTGGACATTCGGCAACGGCCGCAATTTCGCCTATGGCGGCCCGGCCCCGCGCCAGTCCGGTTATGTCATGTTCGACCTCAAGCGGATGAACCGCATTCTCGAAGTCAACGAGAAATACGGCTATGCGCTGGTCGAACCAGGCGTTTCCTATTATCAGCTTCACCGCCATTTGCGCCAGATCGGCAGCAAGCTTTGGGTTGATCCGGCGGCTCCGGGCTGGGGTGGCGTGATGGGCAACGCGCTCGAACACGGTGCCGGCTACACGCCTTATGGCGATCACTTCATCATGCAATGTGGCATGGAAGTGGTTCTGGCCGATGGCCAGGTCGTCCGCACCGGCCAGGGCGCAATCGAGGGATCGCCGCACTGGCAATCCACCAAGCATGCAGCGGGCCCGCATTTCGACGGCATGTTCACCCAGTCCAACTTCGGCGTAGTGACCAAGATGGGCATCTGGCTGATGCCTGAACCGCCGGGCTACAAGCCGTTCATGATCACCTACGAGCGCGAGGAAGACCTTGCTGCGATCTTCGACGCGGTGCTGCCGCTGAAGATCAACCAGGTGATCCCCAACGCCGCTGTGGCGGTCGACCTCCTGTGGGAAGTCTCCGCCAAGACCACGCGCCGCCATTATTTCGACGGCAAGGGCCCTATCCCGGACTCGATCCGCAAGAAGATCGCTTCGGACCATGACCTGGGCATGTGGAACTTCTATGCCGCGCTGTACGGCCCGCCTCCGATCATCGAGAACAACTGGAAGCTCGTCGAGGAAGCGATGATGAGCATTCCCGGCGCAAAACTGTACCTCAGCCGCGAGAACGATCCCGCCTGGGATTATCGAATTCAGCTCATGCGCGGCGAGCCGAACATGACCGAGTTCAGCATCATGAACTGGATCGGCGGCGGCGGGCATATCAACTTCTCGCCGATCTCGGCACCCGACGGCAAGGAAGCGCTGAGCCAGTACAACCTGATCAAGCAACGCTGCCATGATTACGGTTTCGACTACATCGGCGAGTTTCTCGTGGGGTGGCGCGACATGCACCACATCCTGATGATCATGTACGACCGCGCCGACGAGGTCATGCGCAAGGGAGCCTACGATCTGTTCGCCAAGCTGGTCGACGAAGCGGCGGATGCTGGCTTTGGCGAGTATCGAACGCACCTCGCCTTCATGGACCAGATCGCCAAGACCTATAAGCACAACGATGGGGCGCTGTGGGATTTGCACCATCGCCTCAAGGATGTGCTCGACCCCAACGGCATCCTTTCCCCGGGCAAGCAGGGGATCTGGCCCAAGGCGATGCGCAACCAGGGGTGAGCGTACGACCGCCTGCAAGACGAATACAAGGATCGAGAGACCATGACCCAACTTGAACACTGGATTGGCGGAGGCGCCGTTGCCGCATCGAACGGTGCCTACTTCGACGACCTCAATCCGGTCGACGATTCGGTCTATTCGCGGGTGCCGGCCGGCACCGCCGATGACGTGAACCGCGCGGTCGAAACCGCCTATCAGGCTTATCTGAAACATCGCGATCTGCCCGCACCGGTGCGCGAAGCATGGATCGCGAAAGCCGCCGAAATCATGGAGCGCGATACCGCCAAATTCGCCGACGTGCTGGTCGACGAAATCGGTTCGCCGATCGCCAAGGCCGGGTTCGAAACCCGCTTCGCGGTCAGCTTCCTGCGCGCGGCGATCGGCGTGCCGCGCCGGATTCGGGGGGAAACGATCCCTTCGGACACCCTTGGGCGGTTCAGCATGAGCCTGCGCCAGCCGGTCGGTGTGGTCGCCGGGATTACCCCGTTCAACGTGCCGCTGATCAAGGGGATCAAACAGTCAGCCATGGCCCTGGCCACAGGCAACGCCTTCGTGCTGCTACCCTCGGAATCCGCGCCAATGATCGCCGATCTGCTCGCTAAATTGTGGAAGGAGGCCGGCGTTCCCGACGGCTTGTTCAACGTGGTCTACGGCAATGGCGCGGAGATCGGCGACGTGCTGACCGGCCATCCCAAGGTCGCATCGATAACCTTCACCGGGTCCTCGCGCGTCGGCAAGCACATTGCCGAAATCGCGGCCCGCAACCTCAAGAAGTACACGCTGGAGCTGGGCGGCAAGAGCCCGCTGGTGATCTGCGCCGATGCCGATCTGGACAAGGCGGTCAACGCCGCGCTGTTCAGCATCTTCATGTACCAGGGCCAGGTCTGCATGGGGGCTTCGCGGATCTATGTGGAACGGTCGATCTTCGACCAGTTCGCTGAAGCTTTCGCCGCCGCGACAGGCCGCGCCAAGAGCGGCGAACTGCGCGAGCCGACCACCATGCTGGGGCCGATCATTTCGGAGCGCCAGCGCGACCGCGTCCGCCGCCACATCGACGATGCCCGCGCCAAGGGCGCCGAGGTACTTGCCGGCGGCGAATGGGACGGGAACTGCTGTTCCGCCACGGTGCTGCGTGGAGTCACGTCGGAAATGACGGTCTTCGAAGAAGAGACCTTCGGGCCGGTGACCTCGCTTTATCCGTTCGACACGCTCGAGGAGGCGCTCGAACTCGCCAACAACACCGAATACGGCCTCAGCGCCTCGATCTTCACCCGCGATCTCGACAAGGCGCTGGCCTTTGCCCAGCGGGCCGAAGCGGGGATGGTCCACATCAACGCGCCGACCCTGCACGACGAGCCGCACGTTCCGTTCGGCGGGACCAAGGCATCGGGTTTTGGCCGCGAAGGGACCGAAGCCGATCTCGAAATCATGACCGAATGGAAATGGGTCACGATGCAGTCGGCGACTGCGGGCGCGGGCGGACACTGACAGGCGGGATGCAACGGCAATGAACGATCTTCCCAACCGCGCCCGGTCGATCTCCTCGCTGCGCGATTTCCTCGAACTGCTCGAGGATTCGGGCCAGGCCATCACCTGGAGCGATCCGGTGATGCCCGAACCCGGCGTGCGCAACATTGCGGTTGCCGCCTCACGCGATGCCAACGGCGCGCCGGCGATCGTGTTCGACAACATCACCGGCTATCCCGGCAAGCGCCTGGCGGTGGGCGTTCATGGTTCGTGGGACAACATCGCCCTGCTGCTGGGCCGCCCCAAAGGCACGACAATCCGCGAGCTGTTCTTCGAGATCGCCGGCCGCTGGGGCGATCAGGAAGCGCAGATCAGCTCTGTTCCCGAAGCCCAGGCCCCGGTGCACGAATGCCGGATCGAACAGGACATCAACCTTTACGATGTCCTCCCGGTCTATCGGATCAACGAATATGATGGCGGCTTCTACATCGGCAAGGCCTCGGTCGCCTCGCGCGATCCGCTCGATCCAGACAATTTCGGCAAGCAGAATGTCGGCATCTATCGCCTGCAGATCCAGGGGCCGGACAGTTTCACCCTGATGACGATCCCCTCCCACGACATGGGACGTCAGATCATGGCGGCCGAACGGGAAGGCGTTCCGCTCAAGATTGCGGTCATGCTGGGCAATCATCCCGGCCTTGCGGTGTTTGCTGCCACCCCGATCGGCTACGAGGAATCGGAATATTCCTATGCCTCGGCGATGATGGGCGCGCCGATGCGGCTGACCAAATCGGGCAACGGGATCGACATCCTGGCCGACAGCGAAATCGTGATCGAGGCCGAGCTGCAACTGGGAGAACGCGAGCTGGAAGGGCCGTTCGGCGAATTTCCCGGTTCCTACAGCGGCGTGCGCAAGGCGCCGATCTTCAAGGTCACAGCGGTGTCCCACCGGCGCGATCCAATCTTCGAGAACATCTACATCGGGCGCGGCTGGACCGAGCACGATACCCTGATCGGCCTGCACACCTCCGCCCCGATCTATGCCCAGCTGCGCGAGAGCTTCCCCGAAGTCACCGCGGTCAACGCGCTTTACCAGCACGGACTGACCGGGATCATCTCGGTCAAGAACCGCATGGCCGGCTTTGCCAAGACGGTCGCGCTGCGCGCGCTGAGCACGCCGCACGGCGTGATGTACCTCAAGAACCTGATCATGGTCGATGCCGATGTCGATCCGTTCGATCTCAACCAGGTGATGTGGGCGCTTTCGACCCGCACCCGTGCAGACGATATCATCGTGCTGCCCAACATGCCTGCCGTTCCGATCGATCCTTCGGCAGTGATCCCAGGCAAGGGGCACCGCCTTATCATCGACGCGACCAGCTATCTCCCGCCCGATCCGGTGGGTGAAGCGCACCTTGTCACCCCGCCAACCGGGGACGAGATCGACGCCCTGAGCAAGCGGATCCGCGAAATGCAGCTGGGAGCCCTGTCATGACCACCACCGTCTGCGGGCGCTGCAAATCGAGCGGCGCTGTCACCGATCATCAGGGCAGGCAGGACGGCGAGGTCGTGTGGACGATCCTGCGCTGCCCGACCTGCAACTTTTCCTGGCGCGACAGCGAACCGGCCCGCGCGATCGACCCTGCTGCGCGCTCGGCCGATTTTGCCGTCGATGCCGGCGATCTCCAACGTTATCCCAAGATTCTCCAGCAATAAGGCTCCCAACGCCATGATCGATCAAGCCCGCCAGACGGCCACGCTCGGCACCCTCACCCAGGCACTGGGCAAGGAGACCGTCGATACCAGCCCGCAGACCCTGGCCCGCTATGCTGCCCCGGGGATGGTACCGGCAGGCGTGGTGCTTCCGGCCGATGAAGCCCAGCTCGCCAGGGTGCTGGAAGCCGCGCGCACCAGCGGCGGTGTGGTCCAGACGGTCTGCAACGGCGCCTACGGACTTGAAAAAGCCGTACAGGACAAGGTGATCGTGCTTGACCTGCAGAAGATGAACAAGGTCCTCGAGGTCAATGACGAACTGGCCACCTGCCTGGTCGAACCGGGCGTCACCTTCCGCCAGCTCGATGCCCACATCAAGGAAAAGGGGATTAAGCTGTGGGTCGACTTTCCCGGCAATCCCGATGAAAGCGTGGCCGCCAGTTTCATCAACCGGCGCCCCGGCTACACCCCCTATTCCGATCACTTCCTGATGCAGTGCGGGCTCGAGGTGATGCTGGCTGATGGCAAGATGGTGCGAACCGGCATGGGTGCCATGCCCAAGAGCACCTGCTGGCAGCTGTTCAAGTTCGGCTATGGCCCGTGGGTTGATGGGCTGTTCACCCAGTCCGATTTCGGGGTAGTGACCAAGGTCGGGATGTGGATGATGCCGCAGCCTCCGGCGCACCAGACCTTCATGGTCGCGGTTCCCAAAGAGGACGATCTTGGCCCATTGCTGGATGTGCTCGGGCCACTCAAGCTCAACATGGTGGTGGCCAATGGCGTCGCGGTGGGCAATGCGCTTCACGAAGCGGCCCTGCTCGGCAAGCGCCGCGCCGACTTTGAAGGCCAGGGGCCGATGGCGGCGAGCGCGGTCAAAGCCGCGGGCGAATCACTCGGCCTTGGCTACTGGAACCTCTATGGCTCGCTCTATGGGTTGCCAGACAACGTCGCGATCCTGTGGGACATGGTCAAGGGCGCGTTTTCGTCGATCAGCGGCGCCAGGGTCATCGTCGATGGCAAGGGCGTGGATCCCAAGCTGTGGGCATGGCGGATGGGCTCGATGACCGGCGTCGTGACCGATCCCCCGGCCAGGACCGCGGGCTGGAGCGGCGACATGGCGCTTACGGTCAACCCGGTCAGCCCTGTGGATGGCGAGGAAGCCGTCAAGCTTTATGAACTGTCGCGCGATATCTGTGCCAAGAACGGCTTCGACTTCGTTGGCGAAACCACCGCGATCTGGCGTTCGGCCAACCATCGCCAAGTACTGTCCCATGCCGCCGGGAAGGGCGAGGATGCGGCACGGGCCAAGACTTGCGCCGAAGCCCTGATCGCCGCGCAGGCCGAGGCCGGCTTCGGCCAGATCCTGACCGACCCCGGGCTGGGGGCGGCGGTTGCCAAGACCTATGAAAAGGGTGGCCGCTCGGCCCTGCATGCGCGGGTCAAGCAGGCGCTCGATCCCAACTCGATCTTTGCCTCGGTCTGAGCCGATGCGTCGCCATGCCTGCGGAGGTACAATGAACAAGCTCCTCGTCCTTTCGCTCCTCGCCACTCTTGGCGCCTGTTCGTCCAAGCAAGGCGAAGTGGTCGCGGATGGCGCGGAGAATTATGAGCGTTACTGCGCAGGTTGCCACAACCCCGGCCCGGGCCACGGTGGCACCATGCTGCTGGCCGAAAAAGGTGCTCCGGTGCCTTCGCTCATCGGTCGCAAGGACTTAGATTACGATTACCTACATTCGGTCGTTCGCCAGGGCCTGATCGAAATGCCGCCGTTCCGCCCGACCGAATTGTCGGACACGGAAATCAAGCAGATCTACGATCACATCATGGCGCAGAAGCTTCCCCCCGCGAAGGCTCAACCCGCCAAAAACAAAACACCGTAAACTTAAATCAAAATGGGCGAGAAAGATCAACAGGGTTCCTATGGCTGAACTTGGTGCGACGCCAAAGGAGTATGCGGATAGCCAGTCGCCATATTGAGGACGCACCTTGTGTTGGATAGTCGTCGTTATCTATGGCTACGACGCGCAATTTATCGCTTGATTGCACTGGTGTTCGGTTCCGCTTCGCTGCTCGACAAAAGCGCTTTTGGCCCAGTTTTCCTCGCTGGCCCGGTTGGCCTTATGCTCGGCAGGGTAGCCTTCGGGGGAATTTCAGCTCGCTACAACCGCATGCGGGTATTTGCGTGGATTGTTTCACTTTCGGGATTTGTCCAACTCACAAGGTTCGCGGTAACGCTTGAAGAACTCCTCGCCATTACTGCATCTGAACCGAATGATATCATATGACGAGTGGAATTTATGATCGAGATGGCACGGTTTGATTGGAGCGATCCCTTCAACTTTGACGATCAACTGACTGAAGAAGAACGAATGGTGCGTGATGCGGCTCATGGCTTCGCGCAAGGCGAACTTCAGCCCCGGGTCATCAATGCCTTCCGCGAAGAGCTGGATGCAGCAGAGTTGTTTCCACTCATGGGACAAGCCGGCTTGCTTGGAGCGACGATCCCACAGTCTTATGGCGGTGCTGGAGCTGGCTATGTCTCCTACGGTCTGATCGCGCGCGAGATTGAGCGCGTGGATTCGGGCTATCGTTCAATGGCATCGGTGCAAAGCTCGCTCGTCATGTATCCGATTTTTGCTTTCGGCTCGGAGGAACAGCGGTTTAAATATCTGCCTGGCCTAGCCGCAGGCTCGCTGATCGGCTGCTTCGGCCTGACAGAACCTGATGCGGGATCTGATCCTGCGGGCATGCGCACAATCGCGAAGAGGATTGATGGTGGCTATGTCCTTTCCGGCATCAAAACATGGATTTCGAATGCTCCTTTCGCCGACGTCTTTGTCGTCTGGGCAAAGAGCGAAGCACATGATGGGGCCATTTGCGGCTTCGTGCTTGAAAAGGGCCTGAAGGGGCTTTCCGCTCCCAAGATCAAGGGCAAGCTCAGCCTGCGCGCCTCGACCACCGGCATGATCGTGATGGATGAGGTTGAGGTTGACGAAGAAGCCTTGCTCCCCGGGGTCCAGGGTCTCAAGGGCCCCTTCGATTGCCTAAACCGCGCACGCTATGGGATCAGTTGGGGAGCGCTCGGCGCAGCAGAATATTGCATGCACGCAGCCCGCCAATATGGGCTTGATCGGCACCAGTTTGGAAAGCCGCTTGCCTCCAACCAACTCTATCAAAAGAAGCTCGCCGATATGCAAACAGACATTGCGCTAGGGTTGCAAGCCTCATTGCGTGTCGGCCGCCTAATGGATGAAGGCAGGTTCGCGCCGGAGATGGTCTCTCTCGTCAAGCGTAACAATGTCGGAAAATCGCTTGATATTGCGCGCCATGCCCGAGACATGCACGGCGGTAATGGCATCAGCGATGAATATCAAGTCATGCGGCACATGGTGAATCTGGAAACCGTCAACACCTATGAAGGCACGCACGATGTGCACGCGCTCATCCTTGGTCGAGCACTCACTGGCATTGCCGCATTCTAGGGCAGGCCACCTTCCTTCTTCAGTGTTGCGCTGCCTGGTCGCAGCAACAATCGTTGTGTCGAGTGAGCGGAAACGACGGAGCGTGGTGGCCGCCTCAATAGCTTCGCGGTAGTTTCAGGACATGCTCTGCGATGAATGACAATATGAGATTGGTCGAAACAGGTGCCACCTGATAAAGGCGGGCCTCTCGAAATTTCCGTTCGATGTCGTATTCCTCAGCAAAGCCATATCCGCCATATGTCTGGATGCAGGCGTTGCCCGCTTCGACTGCTACGTCCGCGGCAAGCATTTTTGCCATGTTCGCCTCGGGTCCATGTTCAAGCCCCGCTTCGTAAAGGCGCGCGGCCTCATGGACCATGAGCTCGGCAGCGCGCATATTTGCGTGGGCTCGCGCGATCGGGAAAGAGACGCCCTGATTCATGCCAATGGGGCGATCGAAAACCACCCGTTGATTGGCATAAGCAATGGATTTTCGGGTAAACCATTTTGCATCACCGACGCATTCGGCAGCAATAAGAACTCTTTCCGCATTCATGCCCGAAAGGATGCAATGAAAGCCCTTGCCTTCTTTGCCTAAGAGATTGGCGACCGGGATGCGCATCCTGTCGAAGAAAAGTTCCGTCGTGGCATGGTTCATCATGGTGCGGATAGGCCGGATCGTTAGCGAACCCGCGGTGCGAGCCTGATTCATATCGACGATGAATATGGAAAGACCGTCGGTTTTCTTCGTCACTTGATCGCGCGGCGAAGTCCGCGCTAGCAGCAGCATGAGATCGCTGTGTTCGGCGCGACTGGTCCAGATTTTCTGGCCGCTCACCACAAAATAGTCCCCATCGCGAACTGCCGTCGTCCTTAACGCAGTGGTATCGGAGCCGCTTCCCGGCTCGGTTACGCCGAAAGCCTGCAAGCGCAGTGCGCCGCTTGCGATCGCGGGAAGATAAAGGCGCTTTTGCTCATCCGATCCATGTCTGAGGATGATGGCCATGTTATACATCTGGGCATGGCATGCCGCTCCGTTGCAACCCATCGCTTGAATCGTCTCAAGGATGGCAACTGCAGCCGAAAGGCCCAGACCTGATCCGCCATATTCCTCGGGTATGAGCACCGAAAGATAGCCAGCGCTCGTCAACGCATCCACAAAGGAGGTCGGATATTCGCGATCAGCGTCGAGCTTGCGCCAATATTCACCCGGGAACTTTTCACACAGCCGGCGCACGCCGTCGCGGATTTCGTGAAAGTGTTGAGATTCGAAAGGACTAAGAAACTGCATCGCCCTCATCCTGAGAGATTGTGAAAAACCCTTGATCTGCAACGATGACGTCGCGCTCGAGCACCGATGCCCGAAAAGCGCCATTATTCCAGATTTCGGTTCTGATGGTTTCACCAGGGAACACCGGCGCGGCGAAACGCAGTTGCACTGCGCGCAGGCGCTCGGCCTGGTAGCCAAGTCGCCCGCGGAGGATGGCGTGAACGATGATGCCCATCGTGCCCAAGCCGTGCAATATCGGCATCCTGTACCCGGCGCGCGCCGCGATTGCGGGATCGCTGTGCAGCGGGTTGAGATCTCCATTGAGACGATAGATCAGGGCCTGTTCGGGACCGGTCGTCAGGTCAATGACAAGACCGGCATTGCCTTCCGCCAAGGGTACCGGCGAACTTCGCGGTGCTTCGCCTTCCCCTCCGAACCCGCCGCCGCCGCGAATGAAGATCGTACGTTCAAGACAGGCAAAGCAGGTGCCGCGATCATCGCGGATATTGGTTTCGGTGAATATCAACGCGGCCTTGCCCGCGCCTTTGTCGACAATGTGGGTGACGCGGGTTGTGCTTTCGACTTCGCCAGTTGCCGGAACCGGGCCAAGCAGTACCATGGATTGGCCGGCATGCAGGACGGAAACCGGATCTACACCAGAATCAGGGTGCCCCAGCCAGAACCCGGGACTCGCGAGAACGAGCGCCATGCCGGGCATGGCAACCGGTCCACGAAGGGGATCCACGAATGGCAGCTGCGCGAGGTCGGTAGGATCTCGCCCCATCCCGATCGATAAGGCGTAAAATGCAGCATCGCGTGGAGTGACGGTCTGACGAACCGCAGGAATACGAAAGTTGAGCAATTTTTGCGGATCGATTGTCACTTTCAATTTCCCTGGAAGGTGGTCAAAGGGTGGCGCTGGCAACCATGATCGGACGGCCATCGCGCGCATGGGCGACGAACTGAACACTATTGCCGTTCGCGCGAAGCGCCAAATGCAGTTCCTCGCCGCAGATCGCGGCAGACACCGCTCGGCAATCGAAGCACCGAAGCGCATTGTCGCCGAAGTGCTGCTGGGCGAGTTCCAGCAGCAGTGTCGCCGTCAACGGACCGTGAACGACGAGGCCGCGATACCCCTCGATTTCGCAGGTGTAGGCCCGATCATAATGAATCCGGTGACTGTTGAAGGTCAGCGCCGAAAATCGGAACAGCAAGGTTTCGGAGGGGACCAGCGCGCGGTGCGCAACCCATCGGGATCCGTCGAAGATCATGTCAGACGGCCTTGGCAGCTCTGCGGTGCCCAAAGGCATGGGATCCCGATAAACGATCGCTTGGGTTTCGCGAACGGAGAGTTCGCCTTCGCAGCGGGTTTCTTGTGCTATCTCGACGAAAACAAGCTTGCCGGTCGCCCCTTGCTTTTCGGCGATGGAATTGATCCGCGATCTGCGCTGCACCTTCTGACCGATGAGCAACGGCGAAAGAAATTCGATCTTGCTCGATGCCCACATCCGGCGCGACTGAGGAAGTGGTGGCATGAAGCTGCTTTCGCCGCCGCGCACCGGATGGCCATCCACGCTCAATGCCGCTGTTGGCGCGTCTGGCAGGCAAAGGCACCAATGATAGCCTTGCGGCACGCTGCCATCTGCCGGCGCAACGCGGTCGAAAGTCGCCAGCCACCGTCTTGCGGCAGCGAGTTCCAGATAGTCGTGACGCAATTCTTCACGACCGATCCAGCTTTGCCATTGTTCGTCTGGCTGGGTGGTCATAAATCATCTCCGGTCAGGCCGCGGGCAATCACCTGAGCCTGAATTTCCGCAGCGCCCTCGAAAATGTTGAGGATGCGCGCATCGCAAAGGATGCGACTGATCTCGTATTCAAGGGCATAACCATTGGCGCCGTGGATCTGCAGCGCAGCGTCGGCGTTCGACCAGGCGGCGCGAGCGGCAAGCAACTTTGCCATGCCGGCCTCAATATCGCAGCGCTTTTCCGAATCCCTGGCTCGCGCGGCAGCATAGCAGAGTTCACGCGCCATCACAAAATCGACAAGGCTCATCGCCAGCTTGTCCGACACGCGCGGAAACCCGACGATGGCCCTGCCGAATTGCTTGCGAACCAAGGCATAGTCGAGGCCCAGTTCGAGGGCCCGCCGCGCGACGCCGACTGCCCGCGCGGCGGTCTGGATGCGTGCGCCCTCGAAGGTACGCATGAGCTGCTTGAACCCTTTCCCCTCCTCGCCGCCCAGCAGGGCGTCTGCCGGCGCGGTCATGGCATCGAACTGCAGGGCATATTCGCGCATCCCGCGATAACCGGGGACCTCGATCTCGCTTCCGGTCATGCCAGGGGCTGGGAAACCGTCATCGCTCGTGCCCCGAGGCTTGGGCACCAGCAACATCGACAGCCCGGCGTAACCCCTGGCTTCAGGTAATGTTCGCACGAGCATCGTCATCAGATCTGATCGGCTGGCATGGGTAATCCAGTTTTTCGCCCCGTTGATGACCCAGTGATCGCCGTCGTGCCGTGCGCGGGTTTGAATGGAGCCAAGATCCGATCCGGTGTCGGGTTCGGTGAAGGCTGCTGACGGCAAAACCTCGCCGCTCGCGATCCTGGGTAGCCACCAGGCCTTTTGCGCTTCGGTGCCGTTCAAGCCGATCAGTTCGCCGGCGATTTCGGACCGCGTGCCAAGCGAACCCGCGCCAATCCAGCCGCGCGACAATTCCTCGGTTATGATGCACATCATTAGCTTGCCAAGGCCAAGACCCCCATAGATTTCGGGTATGCAGACTCCGAATGTACCGAGATCGGCCATGGCCTGAATCACTGCCTCGGGGATAAGGTCATTCGCCAGATGCCATCCGTGCGCCTGGGGCACGATGACAGCATTGGTGAAGCGACGGTATTGCTCGCGGATCGTGTCGGCTTCGGCATCATCGAGCGACTCGCTTGGCCATTGCCCCTGAGCCAGGGCTGCGGCCACTTCGCCTCTGGTTGCCGCATAGTCCACGTCGAGCAGGTCCGCGCACCGGTCGAAAAGCGTGCGGGCAGCGCTGCCAAGTCCGAGGTCGCCGGGGCGGAAGATTTCGTTCTGGCCCATCGGCAGGCCGCCACCGATCTGGCCAATGCATTCAGCGAAGGCCAGAATGGCGATCCTGGCGTCAAGATCATTCTTGCTGCCCCTGGCCTCGGACCATTCGAGCACCGCTTCCATCGCAGCCACAAGCGTGGCCACCCAGGCATAGCCGTGCGCGGCCCGCTGCTCCTCATCAATCCTTCCGGACACCAAGCGCGCGCCCAACGCTGCCTTGACCGAGGCGCGATAGTCTCTCGCGGCGTTCAGGGCCTGGCGCAGATCAGCCACCTTCAGGCCGCGCGCTCGAAGATTGCGGCGATGCCTTGTCCGCCGCCGATGCACATCGTCTCAAGACCGTAGCGGCCTTTCGTGCGCACAAGTTCGCGGGTAAGGTTGGCAAGAATACGACCACCGGTTGCACCGATCGGGTGGCCAAGCGATATACCCGAACCATTGACATTGAGGATTTCGTTCCGGCCGTCGTCATCCGACCAGCCCCATCCTTTCAGAACCGCCAGAACTTGCGGTGCGAAGGCTTCGTTCAGCTCAACCAGATCAATATCGCCCCAGCCAAGGCCGCTGCGGGCGAACAAGCGTTGCACTGCAGGAACGGGACCAATTCCCATGCGACTGGGATCACAGCCCGCCGCGGCCGAGCTATGATAAAAGGCGATCGGTTCCACCCCCAGTTCGTCGAGTTTGTCTTCGGCCACCACTAGGCAAGCGGCAGCGGCGTCGTTCTGCTGACTGGCGTTGCCAGCGGTTACGACGCCGCCCTCGATCGCCTTCAGCGCGCCGAGCGAAGCCATCGTCGCGTCGCCGCGATAACCTTCATCGTGTGCGAAGATGACAGGCGCGCCCTTTCTTTGCGGCACCACAACCGGCACGATTTCGTCGTCGAACATTCCATTCGCCCAGGCGGCCGCGGCCCGCTGGTGGCTGCGCACGGCATAGGCATCTGCCTGTTCCCGGCTGATGTCATAATCCCTGGCAAGATTTTCGGCCGTTTCGATCATGCCGGAAATAACACCAAAACGCTCCGTCGGCTGAGACATAAGGCGTCCGCGCGTCAACCTGTCGTGAAGGGTGATATTGCCGGAACGCTTGCCCCTGCGAAGGTCGGTTGAATAATGTTCGACGTTGGACATTGATTCGACCCCGCCGGCGACAACAACGTCGGACATCCCCGTCTGCACCATCATCGCGGCGTTGACGATCGCCTGCAGCCCCGAACCGCAGCGCCGGTCGAGCTGATAGCCGGGGACTTCAAGCGGCAGGTCGGCAGCCAGCCATGACCAGTGGCCGATGGCCGGCGCCTCGCCGTTGCCATATCCCTGACTGAACACGACATCGTCAACCCGGGCGGGATCGATCTTCGTGCGCTCGATCAGGGCCTTGAGGATGACTGCGCCAAGCTCGCCTGCAGTCATCGGCGAAAGAGAGCCGCCAAACTTGCCCACCGCAGTGCGGATCGGCATGACAATGGCTGCGCGACGAAGGGTCATTTCGGGTCTCCACTCGCTATGTTGCCCACAATACCTGCGTCGATCAGGCGGCCGATTTCGGCGGCAGGCAGCGAGAGCAGATCCGCCAGGACTTCTTCGGTATGCTGGCCATTGTACGGCGCGGGACAAGGCTCCCGACGGTGCATTTGAGGAACGGTGGCGAATGTGCCCGCGGCGGGATAGTCGAAGCCGCTGGGATTTGGCACCGTCCCGAAAATCGGATTGTTCGCTACCAGCGCTGGATCGTGAACCGCATCAAGCATCCTGCGATAGGGCGAAAAGACGATTCCCCCCGCATCGAAGGCAGTGGACAGATCGGCGTAATCACGCGAACGGATTGCCCGTTCAAACAAGGGATAGAGCATGTCACGCAAGGTATATCGGAGGCCGTCATCCTGTTCGAAAGAAACACCGCGCTCTTGTTCGATGGCCGCAACATCTTCGGAAAGGCCCAGCGCTACCAGCAAATTGGCCCACTGGCGATGCGTGGCAACGACAATCATTATCCGCACCCCGTCGCGCGTGGTGAAGTCGCGACCGAACAAGCCATAAACTGCATTGCCAAGGCGCGGACGATCCCGGCCCGTATAGAGCATTTCTGCAAGTGCACCGAGGTTGGCGACCGTGCCGATCGCCACGTCTGACAACGGCAGCCGGATCTCGCATCCTTCGCCACTTGTGCTTCGCCACTGCATCGCGGCAAGCATGGCGAATGCTCCGTATGCGCCGGAAATGAGATCCCACGCGGGCAGGACATGATTGACCGGATCGGGGCCGGTTCCAGTCAGCATAGGGTATCCCACGGCATTGTTTATGGTGTAATCGAGCGCGGGCGAGCCATCGGCCCACCCCATTATCCGCAAGGTGACAAGATCCGGACACCCCTGCGCGAGGAGGGCATGGGACAGGAAACCATCCACCGGAAAATTGGTGATGAGCTGGCCGGTTGCCCTCACCAGTTCCTGCACAATTTCACGCCCCTCAGGCTTGCGAAGATCAACCGCGACTGACTTTTTTGCACGATTGAGATTCTCCCAATAGAGCGAGTCGTTCGCCTCCGTCACAGGCCAGCGCCGGTAATCGGGGCCGCCGCCAGTCTGGTCGACACGTATCACCTGTGCGCCAAATTGCGCGCAATAAAGGCCCGCCGTGGGAGAGGCGACGAATGACGATGCCTCAATGATCGATAGGCCATCGAGAAAACTATACATGGCGTTTGATCCGGCCCGCAGGCGAATTGGCCACGCGCCAGGGCGGGGCGGAATGAACCCCCTGGCCGCCCATGGTGCAGCCTGCGGATGAAGTGCAACCCACGAAGGTCAATTCGCCGCCGCAAATTCGCGCAGCATGTGCTTAGCGATCTGGAGTTGCAGGATCTGGGTCGTGCCTTCATAAATCCGATATATGCGCGCATCGCGGAAGAAACGTTCGGCATCGTATTCGGCAAGATAGCCGGCACCGCCGTGGATCTGGACGCAGGCATCAACCACCCGGCCGCACATTTCCGTCGCGAAAACCTTGAACGCCGCTGCTTTGCGCAAGATGTTCTCGCCTGCGTCGGCGCGCCGGGTGACATCGTCCATCATGCATTCGGCGGCATAGATTTCGATCTCGCTCTGGGCGAGCATCTGCTGGATCAACTGGAAGTTGGCAATCGGCTCGCCGAATGCCTTGCGCTCGGTCGCGTATCGGATGGCGCTGTCCAGCGCCCGGCGGGCATAAGCGGTCGCTGCGGCGCCCACCGACATCCTGCCGTTGTCGAGGCTCATCATCGCGAATGCAAAGCCCTTGCCAAGTTCGCCGCCGAGCAAAGCCTCGCTGCCAACGTGGACATCTTCCAGCACGATATCGGCGATATGGCTACCCGACTGGCCCATCTTCCTGTCCGACTTGCAGATCGTCACGCCGGGTATGTCAAGAGGGACGATGAATGCCGATATATGGGCGTTCTTGGGCAGATTTTCCGTGGCCGTCCGCGCCATGATCAGTCCAACCTTCGCAAAGGGCGAGTTGGTAATATATCGCTTGGTGCCATTGAGAAGCCAGCCGTCGGCGGTCGGCACCGCAGTCGTCTGCAGACCCGCCGCATCTGATCCCGAACCGGGTTCGGTCAGGCCGAAAGCGGCGATTTCACCCGCGGCAATGCGCGGCAGCCATGCAGCCTTCTGCGCTTCTGTTCCACCATTCTTGAAGGCTGATGCGAACATGCCGACATTGATCGAGATGATCGAGCGGAATGCCGGCATCGCATAACTTAGCGTGTGCATGGTGCGGATATACTGGCTGATGTTCATGCCGGCGCCGCCATGCTCTTCCGGTATGGTCAATCCAAACAGACCCATGTCGCGCATCGCTTCGAGGACGCTTTCGGGGATGAGGTCGGTTTCAATAATTTTGCGCTCGACAGGAATGAGCCGGTCGCGCACGAAGCGTTCAAGCTGTATCAAGAATTGTTCGAAGACTTCTGCATCCATGCCGGCGTTGCTCATCGGTTACCTGTCAGATTGGATCATAAGGAAAGACATGCGCCGAGACTTCATCGGCGCGCGCGAAGCTGCTGCGAAACGAAGGTACAAGCTCGTGGGCAATTGCCTCCGGCGTCCAGCCTTCGACCTTGGTCATCGACCGGATCGGCCGGGGCTTGCAAAACAGGGCGATTTCATTCTTGCGAACCGCGAAAATCTGGTTCGTCACGTCCTTGGACAGGTCGGATGCCAGATAGGCAACCAAAGGCGCGATCTTGTCTGCCGACATGGATTGCAACCGTTGGACACGTTCGTGTTCGGCAGGGGTTGTCGCGGGAATTGACGAGGTCATGCGGCTCCACGCAAAAGGCGCGATGCAGTTCGAGCGGACGCCAACCCGCGCCATGTCGAGCGCGATAGACTGCGAAAGCGCGACGACGGCCAACTTTGCCGCCGAATAGTTCGCCTGCCCGATGTTGCCGATCAGACCGCTCGTCGAAGTGAAATGAACGAAACTGCCCGCCTTCTGTTCACGAAAATAGGGCGTGGCGGCCTGGGAAACGTTGAAGACACCAGTAAGATTGACCGCGATGACGCTGGTCCAGTCCGCGTGACTCATCTTGTGCCAGATGCTGTCTCGCAGGATGCCTGCATTGTTCACGACCGCATCAATTCGGCCAAATTTCCGTACCGCATCCTCGATAATGCTCTGCGCCTCCGCCGGATCTGCAACATTACCGAAGTTGGCCGCCGCTTTGCCCCCGGCAGCGATGATGTCGTTGGCGGTGTTCTGAGCGAATGCGGTATCGCCGCCGTTGCCCGCCTGCGCCACGCCAGGATCGTTGACGATAATTGCCGCCCCCTGCGCGGCGCAATACAACGCCAGTTGGCGACCTATTCCGCGCCCGGCACCAGTGATCGCGACAACTGATCCATCCAGGCACCGATCCATATCCCGTTCCTCAAATGCAATTAGCCCGACAGGCAGGACTGGCTCAATGCCAGGCCCTGGCAACAAGCTCACCCAGTTCCTCTGCCACTCCGCCAGATGTGCTCGCCAAGGTACAATAGTTGGCAAAGCTTGCCTGGACTGCTGCTTCGGACGACTCGGCACGGGTCAACTGGTCCAGGTCCAGCCCAGCGAGCATTTGGGACTGGACCAGACGTTCACCATGCAACTCTGCCGTCTTCAGCGCCGCATAGGCTGCGGCGTTAATTTCCGACTCAGGCGTACCTTGGCACCACTGCTTCATCCAGCGCCGCACCGAACGGACCGGTTGCACGAAGCGTTCATTCGCAGTTGCTGCCGAGTGCTGCGCGGCCTCGATGTCCGAAACAGCGAGAATGGTGCTACGCGCCCCTGCCAACCAAAGGCAAAGCAACACCGTGTTGACGTCACACCCATGCTGATCCTGCAAGGCAAGGCAGGAAGCTGCCACACCCGGCTTGGCATAAATGTGTAAAGAATAGTCCCATAACGCCGCCGCGTGCTGCTCCACCTGAACTGAAGCTCCATCACCCACTGGCGGCACGACCGGGCCTTGGTCCGACCGTGCCGAAGTAGCCAATCGCGGACCTTGGTGAAAATGCTGACCAGACATGCAACGAGGCCAACCGCCTAGAACGTGCGGGCGCCGAAATGGATTTCCATCATCGGACGCATGACATCCCACCGTTCCAGCTGCGACCAGTGACCCGAACGGTCGAGAACGTAGAGTTCGGCATGCTTGAGATGCTGGATCAGGTAGAGGCTGGTGTCGAGCGGCACCACCCGGTCCTGGCGGCCATGGAAGATCAGCACTTCGTGCGGCATTTTGCCCAGCAGTTCGGGCGGCATGTTGAGCGTCTCAATGCCGTTCTTCATCGAATCGATCATCTTGACCGCGGTCTTCATGATTCCCGGATCGGTGGCGATCTTGTAACGGTTCTCGACGATTTCCTCCATGCCTTCGAACTTCTCGGCATCGTAGGCGAAGCTGTGCATCACCTGGCGATAGCGAGAGTAACGCGGGTCCGAATAGAACGAGAGCAGGCGGATCAATTCCGGGGTGCGCGGGCCGGGCGCCCCGATCGAACCCATCAGCACCACCTTGTCGATCGTGTCGGGCTCCTCGCTCATCATCTGCAGGGTCAGCGCGCCGCCCATCGAATTACCGACAACGTGGGCCTTCTTCACACCGAGCGCCTCAAGCAGGCCAAAGCACTGGTCGACCCGGGTGCCGATCCAGCCCATCACGCTGTCAGGCCACGGATCGGGAATCACCGACTGGCCGAAACCGATCAGGTCGGGCGCGATCACGAAGAAGTTTTCGGCGAGGTCCGGCATCAGGTGATACCAGTTGGATGCGGCATGTGCGCCCGGACCCGCACCGTGAAGCAGCAGAATTGCCGGCTTGGACGGATCGCCCGCCAAGAGGGTGTGCGAGGTCAAGCCCCGGCCCGTGATCTTTTCTTCCCTGATAACACCTTCAGCAGCCATGACATTCTCCCATGTGATCCTGACGAAATATCCGCGCGACTCTTCGCCGGAGTTCACGGTCAAATTTGCCGGAACCTAAGATATCGTTTGACATTGTGCAATGGTTTTTCCCAAAGGATATGCCACGGGAGATTCAAGATGGCAGTGGAGGTATTCAGCGACCTACTGGTCAACGAGCTGGCGCTTGAACTCGACGGCGCCGAACAGACCCGCGAACGGGTCCGGCCGTTCTCGGCGCGCTATCCTGCCATGCGGATCGAGGATGCCTACCGCATCAACCAGGCTTGGGTCGATCTCAAGCGAGAGCGCGGCCGGACCGTCTTTGGTCACAAGATCGGCCTGACCTCGCGCGCGATGCAACAGGCAGCCGGGATCACCGAACCCGATTACGGCACCTTGCTGGATGACATGGTGTTCGAACAGGGCAGCGACGTTCCGGCCGCGCGGTTCATCACGCCCAAGGTCGAGGTCGAGTTGGCCTTTGTGCTCGGGCGCCGCCTGGAAGGAGCACAGACGACGATTTTCGATGTCCTGAGCGCCACCGACTATGTGGTTCCGGCAATCGAAATCATCGACACACGGGTGCATCCCAAGGATGCCGAAACCGGGGCCGCGCGCAAGGTCCTGGACACGATCAGCGACAATGCCGCCAATGCCGGAATCATTGTCGGCGGTCTGCCGGCGAAACCCGACGGGCTCGACCTGCGCCGCATCGGCGCGCTGCTCAGCCGCAACGGGGTGATCGAGGAGACCGGCCTTGCGGCAGGGGTTCTCAACCATCCCGCCAACGGCGTCGCGTGGCTGGTAAGGCGGCTCGCGCCCTGGGGGCAAGGGCTAGAAGCCGGAGAGGTCGTGCTCGGCGGATCGTTCACGCGTCCGGTCGAAGCGGCGCCGGGCGATGTCTTCAACGCCGATTTCGGCGAGTTTGGTTCAATTGGGTTCCGGTTCGTATAGAGGGCGACAATGCAAACACCCGTCAACCGCTTCAAGGCGGCCTTGCGCGAAGGTCCGGTCCAGCTTGGCTTCTGGTTGGCCCTGGCCCATCCAGACATTGCCGAAATCAGTGCGGGCCAGGGCTATGACTGGCTGCTGATCGATGGCGAACATGGCCCGCAGACCCTGCCCGGAATCGTCGCGCAGCTGCGTGCGATCGAGGCGACGCCGCCGTGTTCGGCGATCGTCCGGATTGCCGGCCACGATCCGGTAGCAATCAAGCAGGTTCTCGATCTTGGAGCGCAGACTCTGATGGTTCCGATGGTCGAAACCGCCGAACAGGCCCAGGCCATCGTAACTGCGTCCCGCTATCCGCCTGAAGGCGAACGCGGCCTCGGTGGCGCCCGTGCCGCGCGCTGGGGTGGCTATCCTGCTTATGTCGCAGAAGCCAATGCGCAGGTTTGCATCATCGCCCAGATCGAGACCGCGACCGCCGTCGACAATATTGAGGCGATCGCCGCAGTGGACGGGATCGACGCGCTGTTTCTTGGACCTGCGGACCTGGCCGCGACCGAAGGTTTGCTGGGCGGAAGCAGCTTCGATGCCCTGTTCAAGCTGACCGGCGAGGCGCTGGCGCGTATCGTGGCAACCGGCAAACCGGCCGGGATCCTTTCGCGCGACGAGCGGCTCGTCCAGCAGTTCCTCGATGGCGGTGCCCGCTTCATCGCCAACGGGATCGACAGCCTCACCTTGGCCAAGGGCGCGGGCGACGGACTCCGGGTCTGGCGTGAGCGTATCGCGGCACAGGGCGGCAACTGAGGCTATGGCGAAACCGGCTTGGCAGACGCCTCGTTCCAGTGACCCGGTCAAACCGCTTGATGGCGTCCGGGTGCTTGAATTAGCCCGCATCCTGGCTGGCCCATGGTGCGGACAGCTGCTGGCGGACCTTGGCGCCGAAGTGATCAAGATCGAACGGCCCCGTGTAGGAGACGATACGCGGCATTGGGGGCCGCCGTTCGTGACAGCGGAAGATGGCACCAATTTGGGAGCGGCCTATTTCCATTCGACCAATCGCGGCAAGCGGTCTTTCGCAATCGACATCGCCAGCGCGGAGGGCCAGGCCATCATTCGCGAACTGGCAAGCGGCGCAGACATCGTGATCGAGAACTACAAGGTCGGCGGGCTGTCGAAGTACGGGCTTGACCATGCCGCGCTTTCCGCACTGAACCCGCGCCTGATCACCTGCTCGATCACAGGGTTCGGACAAACCGGGCCTTACGCCCACCGCGCAGGCTACGATTTCATCGCCCAGGCCATGGGCGGCATGATGTCGATGACCGGCGAACCCGATCGCGAACCGCAGAAGGCGGGCATCGCCGTGGCCGATCTGTTCACGGGCATGTACAGCACGGTGGCGATCCTCGCTTCGCTCAACCGCCGGGACCGCACCGGCAGCGGCGCCCACATCGACATGGCACTGCTCGATACCCAGGTGGCGGTCATGGCCAATCAGGCGATGAACTGGATGACATCGGGTAATGTGCCGCGCCGGTTCGGCAACGGTCACGCCAATCTGGCACCCTATCAAGCCTTCCCCACGCTTGACGGGCCCTTGGTGATTGCGGCCGGCAACGACGGCCAGTTCGCCAGCTTGTGCCGCGTTTTGCGGTGTTCACTGCATGAAGACCCACGCTTCGCCACCAACCCCGCACGGCTTGCGAACAGGTCCGAACTTATCGAAACCGTGGAGACGCTTACGGCCCGATGGAACCGGCAGGAACTGTTCAACGCGCTGGAGGACGCGGGCGTACCCGCCGGACCGATCAACGAGCTCGACGAAGTGTTCGCTGATCCGCATGTCGTTGCAAGGGGTCTGGCGGTAACCCCGGAAGGCTACAAGGGTGTCGCTAGCCCGATCGTGATAGACGGTGTGAGAATGGTTTCGGACCGACCGGCACCGGGCATACCTCAGCCCTTCAAGGTCGAATAAGTCCGGCGATCAGCCTTTCGTCCGTACCGCCACACTCGCTGCGAACAGTCTGCCCCCCTCGCTGAACAGTACCAGTAGAATAGTCACAGTCGCCACGCCAACGAGCGAATAGGCCAAAGGCAGTGGCGAACCGTCGTAGGCCTGACCGATCAAGGCACCCAGCCCAGCACCAAGTACCAACCGAAAGAAGGTCTGGACCGAGGCGGCAGCGCCAGCGAGCTTACCGAACGGCTGCAGTGAAATTGCGGTGAAATTGATGAATACCGTGATCAGCAGGCACATGTTCGCGGACATCAGCAAGACAAATTGCAACAAGGTCTCGCCCGGGCGCGATGCCAGATAGACCTGGCAGACCGAGACGATGAGGTAGCAGAGGATCGCGGCATGCCCAAGCCGCCGGGTTCCGAAACGGTGTACGATCGCAGAATTGGCAATGCTGGCCAGCATCATCGAGCCCGCCATCAAGCCAAAGATTACCGAATAGGCCCCGCCGGCCCCGAAATGTTCGCCGATCAATTGCTGCGAGCTGTTGATGAAGCCGAAGTGAGCGCCGAAAATCAGGGCCATGCCAATGACGTAACCGATCGACCGGCGGTTTGTCAGAACGAGGCGGATGTTACCGAACAATTCTCTGGCACCATGGGACTGCCGCCGGGAAAGCGGCAGCGTTTCTTCCATGCGGTAGAAATACCATGCTGACACTCCCATCGACAGCACGCCGATGACAATGAAGACGGCACGCCAGCCGAGCGTAGTAAAGATCACATAACCCAAACTTGGGGCAAGGGTCGGGACTGCCATAAACAGCATCGCGACAAAGGCTTGCAGCTTGGCCATGTCTTCGCCTTGATAGCGGTCGCGAATGATCGCCATAGGAAGGACGGTCAGGGCGGACGAGGCACAGCCAAGCAGCGCGCGGGCCGCCAGCAGGACGGAAAAGTCAGCCACGAAAGCACAAAGCAGATTGATCAGGGCGAACAGGCCCATGCAAACCAGCAGGACCGGCTTCCTCCCAAGCCGGTCGGAGATCGTCCCCGGGACGAGCGAAAACAGGCCGGAGCAGATCAGGAAGGTGCCGATGACCCATTGCCGCTGGTTTGAACCGCTTGCCCCCAGATCGTTTGCCATGACACCTAAGACCGGAAGCAAAGTTGTAAACCCAAGTGACTGCAATGCCTGGATCATCGCCATCATGGCGATGAACTCCCGTTTGCCGATTGGCTCTTTATGGGTCAGCGACAATCTTTATACCTTCCGGATGGTCGGGCCTGGCAGCGCCCCCGCCATGAAGCCGGTCCACCAATATGGAGGCCAGTCCACTTCTGATGGAAAACCGCAGGAGCTATCCTTGCCAGCCGATCGCACGACTCGCTGCTATGGCCGCCGAACGGATCTTTTCGATCTTCGGCTTCGAATAAAAATGCTTTTCCTGAACTCGCGAGAGAACGCTCATCGTTGCAACAAGCCTGTTCCCGGAACCAAGCACAGGTACACTCAAGGCAGAGAGACCAGGCACAACTGTACCCTGTGTGGTCGCGTATCCCATCTCGCGCGCTTGGACTATCTGCCTTTCCAGTTCGTCGTCGGAAACCACCAGCCCGCTGGCGCGCTCCTGGGCGATGACGGGCCGAGTCAAAGCTCGTGAACAATGGGTCAAATACAGGATGCCGGTGGACGAAGCCTGCAAGGGCAAAACAGAGCCGACGTGCAAACTGGTAAACAGGGGCAGACCGCCATCGATCCAGCGAATCACCGTTGGCCCATAATTGCCCCAGACCGACAGCAACCCAGTCGTTTGCAGTTCTTCCAGCACGCTCGCCAGATTATCGCCAGCGATCCGTACCGGCTCCACCCGCGCCAGCGCGGCCATGCCAATACGAACTGAAAACTCACCTAGTGCATAGCGGCCATTCTGGACCTTCTGCTCGACCACGCCTGTATTGACAAAAGACAGCAGGTAACGGTGTGCCTGGCTGCGTGACAGACCCGATTTCTCGGCAACATCACGCAGATGTGCGCCATCCCTTGGGCAATCCATCAAGGCCCTGAGGACGCGAACACCAATTTCCACGGACTGGATAGCCTTGCGCGGCGAATCATTCGCGCTCAAATCTTTGGGAGGCAAGCGCTCGGTAGCCTGATGTTCCATTTCATCACCTTTAGCTGAAAGCTGGCTAGCCTTGCGTGCATTCATTCGGTACTCCCATTACCAGCATTGCCCGGCCCGAAGTCCCCTTGCATGACGGGAAAAGAGTTGCATATTGTCCAACGAATAGTGTAGGCGGCAAAATTGTTCAAGAGCATAACCTCGGTCAAATACGACAAAGAGGCCAAGCGTCAACCCAACTAGGCGCTTCTAAGCCAGTGAGAGGAAAGGAACCCGGGTAATGGCTGCAATCGCGTTTCCCAGATCGTCCGAAGAGCATTTCGAACAGCTGCGAAAGGCGCCCGTTCTCGCCCTGCCGACGGCTCTCCTGTTTGTCATTTCCATGGCAGGGATCGCAACGACCTGGTACCTGGCGCTGAACTCGATGCTTCCGCTTTGGGTCGGCGCAATCGCCAACGGACTGATCACCTATCTGCTCTTCAGCGTGATCCACGACGCCTCGCACAAGTCGTTGTCTAGCGTTGGCTGGATCAACGAATCGATCGGCGCGATCGGCTTGTTCTTCCTCTTTCCCTATGCCCCGATGGTCCTGGTCCGCTGGGTCCACAACAAGCACCACACGCATACCAATGGACCCAAAGACCCCGACCGGTTCGAGCATGAATCGCCCTGGTGGCAGGTTACATTCCGCTGGACCTTCTTCGATGGTGCCTACATCTGGTATTTCGTCAAATATGGTCAGAACGTGCGCAAGAAACATGGCACCGAACTGCTTGTCTTCTATTCGCTCCTCGCGCTGCTGTTCGTTGCGGCAATTTACTTCGGCTTCGGCTGGGAACTGTTCATGCTGTGGTTCGTGCCGTCACGGATCACGCTGTTCCTCATCGCCATCGTCTTCGTCATCCTGCCACATCATCCCGCGATCATCGCGCAAGACGAAGACCCTTACATGGCGACAACCATGCGGTTCGGCTGGGAATGGTTGCTCAACCCGCTGATGGTTTATCAGAATTACCACCTGATCCACCACCTCTGGCCGGAAATCCCGTTCTACCGGATGCACAAGGCCTATTACCTCAAGTACGATGAAATCAACGCCAACCGTATCACGCGCCAGAAAGCCTTCGCCCTGAAGCCCGAGAACTATGACGACCACTTTGCGGTTCGCCGGGAACTCGACCAGGCGCAAGGCAAGGCAAAGCCTGCCTAACGAAATAACGGCCGGACCGTTCGGTATGGTCCGGCCGTACCTCCAGACCGGGAAACGCACTGATGGCCAAGCAACTTCACCTCGGGGCGTTCATGCGTCCGGTCAGCATCCACACCGGAGCCTGGCGGTATCCAGGTGCCTTACCCGACGCGAACTTCAGCCTCAAAGCGATCCAGCGCTTCATCCGCAGCCTTGAAGCTGCCAAGTTCGATTATTTCTTCATGGCTGATCACCTCGGCGTGCTCAACCTGCCACGCCAGGCGCTGATGCGCAGCCACACTGTGACCTCGTTCGAGCCATTCACGTTGCTTTCCGCACTGGCCGGGGTGACTGAGCGAATCGGCCTCGTCGCAACGGCCTCGACCACTTACGACGAGCCGTTCCATGTCGCGCGCCGCTTTGCCTCTCTCGATCACATCAGCGGCGGGCGGGCCGGCTGGAACGTTGTGACCACTTCGAATCCGGACAGCAGCCGCAACTTCGGCCTGGAGACCCAGCCAGATCACGCCGCGCGCTATCACCGCGCCCGCGAGTTTCATGACGTGGTGACCGGGCTGTGGGACAGTTTCGCCGACGATGCCTTCGTTATGGACGCAGAAAAGGGCATCTATTTCGACCCCGCCCGGATGCGTGCGCTGAACCACAAGGGCGAGCATTTCTCGGTCACCGGGCCGCTTAACATCGCCCGTCCGGTTCAAGGCTGGCCGGTCATCTTCCAGGCCGGTGCCTCGGACCCGGGCCGCCAGCTCGCTGCCGAAACCGCCGAAGCCGTATTTGCTGCGGAATCGACGCTGGAAGGCAGCAAAGCCTATTACGACGACGTCAAAGGGCGGGCGGCGACGGTAGGACGCAATCCCGATCACATCAAGATCATGCCGGCCGTATTCCTGGTTGTTGGAGACACCGTCGAGGAAGCCCAAGCGAAACGCGCGAAACTGGACAGCCTGGTCCACTACGACAGCGGCATCCATTCACTGTCCGGCATGCTGGGTCACGACGTATCGAGCTTCGATCCCGATGGCCCCCTGCCCGACATCCCCGAATCCAACGCCAGCAAAAGTTCGCGGCGGTTCATGATCGAATTGGCCAGAGCTGAGAACCTGACGATCCGGCAACTCGCCGCCAAGGCCGGCAGCTATGGCGGGCTGGCCTTTGTCGGCACCGCCAAGACCATCGCCGATGAAATGCAGCACTGGCTTGAGCAGGGCGCCTGCGACGGCTTCACCACCATGTTCCCTTATCTGCCCGAAGGCCTGGAAGACTTCACCGGCAAGGTCGTGCCGGAACTGCAGGCGCGCGGCCTCTTCCGCACCGAATACGAAGGCGAAACGCTGCGCGACCATCTAGGCCTGCCGCGCCCGGACAACCGCTTCTTCGCCTAATGCGGTGAGCCGGTTTGTCATCATCGGCGCCGGGGCAATCGGCAGTTTCCTGAGCACGCGGTTGCACAACGCCGGGCATGAAGTTCTGCTTATCGCCCGAGGAGCGCGGCTCGAGGCCTTGCGAAACACGGGCGTGCTGCTGTCCGAAGGCGGGGCCGAGCGGCAAGTGCGTGTGCCGGTGTCCGCAGCATGCGATCCAGCAACGCCGCCGGATCATGCCATCCTGGCAACCAAGACGTTTCAGATCAAATCGGCGCTTGCCCTGCTCGAACCACTGCGCCGAAGCCGCTTCACGCTGCTGACGGTGCAGAATGGGGTCGAAGCACCCGGCATCGCCCAGGCCGCCCTGCCCCGCGCTGTCGTGCTTGGCGCACGCATGCACGGCTTCTTCGAGCTTGAAGACGGGATCGTGCGCCACACCGGCGTCCCCGCCACGCTGCTGGCCGGCCCGGTCGCCGATCGCGCAACCGACCCGGCTGCCGGACAGGCCTCGGCAATCCTTGCGGGCGACCTTATTGCCGCTGGGGTCCCCACCACTCTGACAGGCGACATGCGCCCAGCGTTGTGGGACAAGTTCCTGATGGCCGCGACGATCGGCGCGGTGGCCCCGGCGTTCGGCCTGAAGGTCGGTCAGGTGCTGGGCCATCCCCAGGCCAGCGCGCTTTTGCGCGAGACCATGGCCGAGGTCGAACGGATCGCAGCGGCGTTGGGCATCGAATTGCCGCCCGATTGCATATACGAGAAGCTGGACTTCATCGGCCGCTTTCCACCCGACGTCACCAGTTCGCTGCAACGCGATCTCGAAAGCGGCAGACCTTCGGAATTCGCTCACCTCACCGGCGCGATTCCTCGTTTCGCCCGGCAGGCAGGGCTGCCCTGCCCTGCGGCAGACGATGTTATTGCGCGGTTGCGCGCCCGTGGACTACGCCTTGACTGATCCGGCGGTTTCCCGCTCAACCGCGCGCACGGCAAACCAAGCGCCCGCGACAATCACTGCGTGCGCTGCCAAGGTCGTCAACCCGACCCACAAAGCCTCACCGCTCCAGACAATGCTATAGATGTCCCAGGCCGAACCGACCAACTCGGTCAGCACGATCACCGGGACGAGCGCGCGGTAATGCATCGGGTCGCGAGCACCCCATAGTGCCACGACGCCGATCGCGGCCAACTGGACGCCGACGATCAGCCATGCGTCGAGCAACAGGCCGAACATCGGCGTCCCCTGCCCCAGCGCGATCCCAGGGTAGATCAACGGCAGCGCCCCGCCGTAGACCGGAGGCCAGAGCAGCACGAGATTGCAGAGATACCAGATCCCCACGGCGATCAGGAAAATGCGCAGAACCTTCATCGCGGCCTCCTCATGCGATCGCGAAGATATCCGACGTGGCGCAGGCGATCCGCGCATCCTTGTGCGGCGCATAGTCGGGATCGTTCATGAAGGCGTCGATCGCCTCCATCGAAGGGAACCGGATCACCACGACATAGTCAGGTGCGGCTCCCTCGCCCTCATAACGGACGAACTCGTGCGAACGGCAGACCATTTCCCCGCCGTGCCGTCCGACCAGCGCCGGAACCGCGGCCATATAGTCTGCCACCCAGGCTTCGTCGTGCGACTTGATCGATCCGATGAAATAAGCAGCCATCACTCTGTTTCCTTTCGTCATGGCCAGGATCGCCAGCCTTCAGGCTAGAATCCCAGCAACTTGGTGCGGATTGCCTCTGCAAATCCGGCGGTTGTCCCGTTTCCGCCAAGATCGGGGGTCTTTTCAATATCAGGAGCAATGAGCGAGGCTTCGAGCGCGCGCATCACCAGCGCGGCGGCTTCGTCTTCGCCCAAGTGCTCCAACATCATGGCACCCGACCAGATCTGGCCGATCGGATTGGCGATGCCCTGCCCGGCGATGTCCGGGGCAGACCCGTGGACCGGCTCGAACATCGAAGGGAACCGCCGTTCGGGGTTGAGGTTAGCAGAAGGAGCCACAGCGATGGTGCCAGTGATTCCCGGCCCCAGATCGGATAGGATATCACCAAAAAGGTTCGAACCAACCACCACATTGAACCGTTCGGGCGACATCACAAAGCGTGCGGCGAGAATATCGACATGATACTGATCGGCGGCAACATCGGGGTATTCGGCGCCGATCGCGGCAAAGCGCTCGTCCCAGAACGGCATCGAATGATAGAGTCCATTGGACTTCGTCGCGCTGGTCACATGCCTGCGCCCGCTCCGCCGAGCGAAGTCGAAGGCATAGCGCAAGATGCGGTCGGTGCCCCGGCGGGTGAAGATCGCCTGCTGGACGACGATTTCGTTCTCGCCGGTCCCGGTCCGACCGCCGATCTGGGAATATTCGCCTTCCGAGTTTTCGCGCACCACCCAGAAATCGATGTCGCCAGGAGCCTTGTCGCGCAGAGGCGAAGCGATGCCCGGCAGCAGCCGCACCGGACGCAGATTGACGTACTGCTCGAACTCGCGCCGGATCGGCAGCAGCAGCCCCCACAGCGAGATATGATCGGGTACCCCGGGAAAGCCGACCGCGCCGAGGAACACCGCATCATGATCCCGCAACCGATCTAGCCCGTCATCGGGCATCATCTTGCCGGTTTTGAGGTAGGTCTGGCAGCTCCAGTCGAAGTGCCGGAATTCGAGCACGAAACCGCACTTGGCCGCTGCCGCCGTCAGCACCTCGATTGCGGCAGGCACCACCTCGCGGCCAATTCCATCTCCCGGAATGCTGGCGATAGAATAACGCCTCATGGTCAATCTTTCACTACAGATAGCTGTTCAAAGTCTTGAGCACCCGATAGGCGCTGAGGAAGGCTGGCGCAGGAACCTGCAGTTGCTCCGCTGCCGCCGCGAGCGGCCCCAGGACCTCGTCAACTTCCATCCGCCGGCCCGCTACGAGATCGTCATGCATCGAGGTGCGGACGGGACGGTTTTCCGGCTTGAATCTGGTGCCCATCGCCATGACACCGGACACTGCCTCTTCAAAGCCTTCACGGTCAATCTCGACCAATCTGGATACAGGCGCGAAATAGTTCTGCGGTTCGTAGCCAAGTGCCTTGTAGATCGCCAGCAGATCCTTGACGACGTGGACATAGTGTTCGGCGCCTTCGCGAACCGCCACACCATCCACAAAATCGAGCTTTGGAAGCGCGCCCAGCGTACTGGCGCTCCACGACGATGCTCCACCGACCTGAACCAATTTTTCCCAATGGACATGGACGATATCGGGAGTTGAGCGCGAACCCATGCCCGCAGCGTCGAGCGCTTCGGCCATGATCCGCGTGCGCTCGCTCTCCCCGCCTTCCAGCTCGCCGAAATAAGCGGTGACGGGAACCGCCATGTGATTGAGCGCCTTGCCCGGTTCGAGCAGGGTCGCCCCGTCCATGATCGAGCCGCCGATCACCTTGTCCTTGCCAAACGCGGCCTGGAGTTTGCCTTCCTTGCCCACGCCGTTCTGCAAAGTCAGCGCGCAAGCGGTGCGATCGACCAACACCTGCGCATCGTCCAGCGCCTGATCGGTACCCTTGGCCTTGGTCAGCAGGATGTAATAGTCGATGTCGCCTTCAACCTCCTCGGGCGTTTCGACCGCGAAGAGGTTTTCGCGCTGGACGAATTGCGCCCGCACACCCGAAATACTCAGGCCATCCCGGCGGATCGCCTCGACATGGGGCTTGCGCGCAATCAGCGTGACCTTGTGGCCGCCGCGCGCAAGGAATCCGCCGATGACCGAGCCTAGCCCGCCGGCGCCGTGGAAACAGAAATGCAATTGCTTGGACATGCTTTGGGATTCCCGTTGGTTCGGTTCAGGCAATGCCCAGTTCGATCAGCTTGGCCCTGATCTGCTCTTTCTTTTCCGGCGTCACATCAGCCACCGGCGGCAGGATCGGGCCAGCCTTGAGGCCAATCGCTTCGTACCAGGCCTTCACATTGGCAAGTGCGCTGGCATAGGTCGCGGTGCGGGCGATATCCCACAGGAAGTTGTCGTGATAGAATTCGCGGACTTCGCTGAGCTGATCGGAAGCGGCCCGCGCTTCCTCCCATTTTCCTTCATGCGCCAGGCGGATGTATTCCTTGGCGAAATGGCGCTTCTTGCCGTACAGCATGTAGGACAATTCACCCCAGCAAACGGTGCCGCCAAGACGCAGATCGTCGAGGAAGAAGTATTCGAATGGCTCCATCGTGTTGAAGCCTTCAGGCATTAGCTGGCGGATCTTGATTGTCTCGGCACGGCTCATGGCACCTTGTTTGACGCCGATCACGGTTTCGATATCGGCCAGGCGGCGCATTAGGTCCCAGCTCAGCACGGTGCCCGAAACCGGGGTCCGGTAGAGGCAGACGGCCAGATCGGTGTGGTCGGTCAGGAACTTGAACCAGGAATAGATTTCGTCGTCGCGCTTGAGCTGCACAACCGGGTTGATCACCTCAGCCCCGTTATACCCGAGCTTCTCGACGAACTGCATCTTCTCGATCGCGGTATAGACGCTTGGATCGAGCACGATGGTCCACAGATCGAGCCGCCCGGCATTCGCCTCGGCAACGATCTCGTGATAGCGAAACCAGTCTGACGCTGAGACGTTCCAGCATTCGGCGATGAACCCGCCGACGGCCAAGCCATCTACGCCCATTTCGACATATTTATCGATGTTGTAGCGGATACCGTCCACATCGAACTTGTAATCGGCGGTCATCGGGGTGATCGGACACTGATAGAAGCCCCTTACGGTCTTCGTTGCCCAGGCCTTGGCATCCTTACGATCATATTCCATTTTAGGTGCACCTCATCTCGATTTGGTTCAGAATTTCAGCTTGCATCGGCCGTTCATGAAGGCGCCAGCGCCGCCTGGGCCGCAGCCAGTCGGGCAATCGGCACCCGGAAAGGCGATGCGCTGACATAGTCCAACCCGATCTCCTCACAGAAAGCGATCGTGGCCGGATCGCCGCCGTGCTCGCCGCAGATCCCCAGTTTTAGGTCGGGCCGGGTTTCGCGTCCTTTGCGCGATGCCATTTCGATCAGCTTGCCGACCCCTTCGATATCGAGGGTGACGAACGGGTCCTTGGCGATAATGCCTTTTTCCACATAAGCACCCAGGAAACGCGCCGCATCGTCGCGGCTGATCCCCAGCGTAGTCTGGGTCAGATCATTGGTTCCGAACGAGAAGAATTCCCCGCTTGCAGCGATTTCGTCGGCAACCAGGGCTGCCCGCGGCAGCTCGATCATGGTGCCAACGCTAAAGGCGATCCGCTCGCCTTTTTCGGCGAACACGACTTCAGCGACCCTGTACAGGGTATCCTTCAGTGATTCCAGTTCACGCGGCAATCCGACCAGCGGGATCATGATTTCGGGACAGACCGCCATGCCCGCCTCGCCCGCGACTTCGAGCGCAGCCTCGAAAATCGCGCGAGCCTGCATTTCGTATATTTCGGGATAGACCACGCCCAGTCGGCAGCCTCGATGCCCCAGCATGGGGTTGGTTTCCGCCAATTCGATTGCGCGATGCCGAACCTGCTCCACGTCAATACCCATCGCCCGCGAAAGCTCGGTGAATTCGCTATCCGTATGCGGCAGAAACTCGTGCAGCGGCGGATCGAGGAGGCGGATGGTGACTGGCAAGCCTTCCATGATCTCGAAGATCCGGCGGAAGTCGGCGCGCTGTTCGGGCAATAGCTGGTCGAGCGCGGAGCGTCGTTCCTTTTCGCTGTCGGCCAGGATCATCTGCCGCATGGCGAGGATCCGGCTTTCATCGAAGAACATGTGCTCGGTTCGGCAAAGCCCGACCCCTTCGGCCCCGAACCGGCGGGCCATTTCGCAATCGAGCGGGGTTTCCGCGTTGGTCCGAATCTTCAGGCGGCGATGCTTGTCAGCCCATGCCATCACCGTTGCGAAATCGCCCGAAAGTTTGGGCAGGATCGTCGGCAGTTCGCCCAGGAACACTTCGCCGGTCGAACCGTCGATCGTGATGAATGCGCCCTCTTCGAGCCGCTGGCCGCCGATCTCGGCGACCCGCGCGACCGGGTCGATCTTGAGACTGGCGGTGCCCGCCACGCATGGCCGGCCCATACCCCGCGCGACCACGGCCGCGTGGCTGGTCATGCCGCCGCGCGCCGTCAGGATGCCGGTTGCGACGTGCATGCCATGGATGTCGTCAGGCGACGTCTCATGCCTGACGAGGATGACCTTCTCTCCCAATTCGGCCCACCGTGCCGCTGTTTCCGCATCGAATACCACACCTCCCGAGGCTGCCCCGGGCGAGGCAGGCAAACCCTTTCCGAGCAGCACCCGCGGGGCATTCGGATCGAGCGAGGGGTGAAGCAACTGGTCGAGCGAGGCCGGGTCGAGGCGGAGCAGCGCGGTCACTTCGTCGACCAGGCTCTCTTCGACCATGTCGACGGCAATCTTGAGCGCGGCCTTGGCGGTGCGCTTGCCCGAACGGGTCTGAAGGAGGTAGAGCCTGCCGCGTTCGACTGTGAATTCGATGTCCTGCATGTCGCGATAGTGGCGCTCCAGCAGTTCGAACACCTCAGCAAGTTGGGCATAGGCCTTCGGCATCGCTTCCTGCATTGAGGGAAGCCGCGCACCTGCGGCTTCGCGGGCAGCCCTGGTCAGATACTGGGGCGTGCGGATGCCGGCGACAACATCCTCACCCTGGGCGTTGGCCAGCCATTCGCCGTAGTAGGCCTTCTCGCCGGTTGCAGGGTTGCGGGTAAAGGCGACGCCGGTAGCGCTGGTCTCGCCAAGATTTCCGAACACCATGGCCTGGACGTTAACCGCCGTGCCCCAATCTCCGGGGATATCGTTCAGGCGCCGGTAGACCTTGGCTCGCGGTGAGTCCCATGAGCGGAACACCGCCTCGATTGCCGTCCAGAGTTGTTCCTGTACATCCTGAGGAAAGGCCGCGCCGTGATGGGCAAGCACGAGATCCTTGAAGGTCGCGATCAGGCCGCGCAGATCCTCCACTCGAAGATCGATATCCTCATCGACGCCGCGATCTTCCTTGATGCGGTCAAGGGCTGCCTCGAATACGCCATGCTCGATTTCGAGCACGACACTGGAATACATCTGGATGAAGCGGCGATAACTGTCGAGCGCGAACCGCTCATCCCCGGAGGACTGGCCCAGGCCGGTGACGGTCGCATCATTAATGCCAAGGTTGAGGATCGTGTCCATCATCCCCGGCATGGATACCCGCGCGCCCGAACGCACCGAGACCAGCAGGGGATCGCGAGGATTGCCGAACGTCTTGCCCGTCGCCCGTTCGACCAGCCCCAAAGCAGCCGAAACCTCATCGCGGATGCGATCAAGTGAAGCTCTGCCGTGGTCAAGATAAGCGAGGCATTCGCCGGTGGCAATAGTGAAGCCCGGCGGGACCGGAAGGCCGATTTGCGCCATTTCTGCAAGATTTGCGCCCTTCCCGCCAAGGACGCGTTTGTCCAGCACGAGCGCGCCTTCGGGTCCAATGCCCGAACCAAAGGAAAATACGCTCTTCATTTCAGCTGGAAGTCCTGGTGACCGCCCCGTGGGCCTACATTTTGAGAATAGCCTTGATCGCCTTGCCGGTCTTTTCGGTATCCTCGACGGCCTGGTTGATCTGGTCGAGATCATAGAAGGTGCAGAGCTTCTCGAACGGGAACAGCCCGGCTTCCTGCATCGCAATCAGTTGCGGGATGAAGACCTGCGGGGTGCTCGATCCTTCGACTACGCCGCGCAACTTGCGGCCAAACAGCATGTTGTTCATGTCTAGCGAAAATTCGGTGCCCAGCTTCGCCCCGCCGACCACTGCGGTTTCACCCATGTTGTGCGTGCTGTCCACCGCCGAGCGCAGCACCGCTGGAATGGCGGTGGTATCCATGGCATAGTCGGCGCCGCCACCGGTCATCGCGACGATCGCTTCCTGAGCGTTGACCGTGTTGGCGTCGATCACATCGGTGGCGCCCAGTTCGCGCGCCAGTTCCAAGCGGTCTGCGTTGCGGTCAACCGCGATGATCTTGAGGCAGCCCGAGGCCTTGGCGGCCATCACTGCGCTGAGGCCGACCGACCCGACCCCGAAGATCGCGATCGAGGAGCCAGGTTCGGGACAAAGCGCATTGAGGATGCTGCCCGCCCCGGTCTGGATACCGCAGCCCAGTGGGCCCAAAAGTTCGATCTGTGCGTCGTCGGCAACCTTGACGCAGTTGTTTTCCGACGCGATCGAATAGGTCGCGAACGAGGATTGCCCGAAGAAGCAGGCGTTGACCTCTTGGCCGTTGCGGGTAATCGGCGTCGAACCATCCAGGCGGCGGCCCATGAAATTGAGCGGGAACAGGCTCGGACAATAGGCCTGATGCCCCTTGAGGCACGATGGACAGGTGCCGCAATAGCTGAAGGAGAGCACGACCTTGTCGCCTGGCTTGACAGTGGTGACGCCACGTCCGACCTTTTCGACAACGCCCGAACCTTCATGGCCCAGCACCGCCGGCAGCGGCGTCGGGTAATATTGATCGCGAACCGTCAGGTCGGTATGACACATGCCAGCTGCGGCAACCTTGACCAGCACTTCGCCGTCGCGCGGATCCTCGATAGAGACGTTATCCAGAACGAATTCGCCGCCTTGACGCTCGATAATTGCCGCGTATGCGTCCATTCTTGCTCTCCCGTTTCCTGATTTCCAGTTGATTGAATTTGCTTATACAAAGAAATAGAGATTCTTGTCCTGCACGACGCGCGCGTCGATATTCAGCTTTCTGCTGAATACCTTGAAGCCGCTGTCTGTTTTCCGCAGCTTGTCTTCGCGTCCCAGCGTGTGCACGTAAACTTCGCTCTGTCGGCGATTGCGGTGCACCAGAACATTAGAGAAGACCTCGAATTCAAACGGTGCAATTTCGAATGCTTCGACATTGGTGACGAAATAGCGGATACGTGATGGCGGATCTTCCATCCATACCTGACCCGTCAGCAACCGGTCGACCCGCTGCTGCAGCTCGGCATAGTCATCGTTGTAGATTGCGGCATCCCCCGGGGTTGGATCCGGGCGGCGGTCACGTGCGAACCGCTGTTCGTAAACTGGCATCCAGTAATGGATATCTTCGGCGATTACAGTATCGAACCATTCGCGATATTGCTGGTTCTGCAACATCCGCACCTCGGCGGAATAGTGACTGACGATGGCATGATGCAGTTCCATGCCTACGGGCTTGCGTGTTTCGGTCATCTTGCGGTCCAGATTGCTGTCGGGATCAGTCTTGCGGCTCGGCTTGCTTCGCCGACAGACGTTCAGGCCAGAAATTACGGTTGGTCCACATTGCATCCCAGGTATCGTCATTGGCCCGGATGGCGGCCCAATCTGGCGCATCGAGCATTTCTTGCCAGAAACGATAAAAGCCTCGATACGAAGTTTCGCCGATGAAGCTGACCCCGACAATTCCTGGATAGACGGGGTGCGGCCCTTCGCGGTCCTTGCCCATGCTCGAATTCATCCACCCCTTGCGGGTGATGATACCGTTGTTGTTGTAGGTGGCCGACGACATGTTTTCGCCATCGTCGCTTTCGAGCGTTCCCGCCGTACCAAATGAACGGATCGCTTCGCGCTGGATCGACCGCTTAGTTTCGGTGTCGGCATTCTTCGGCACCATGGTATAGGTCCAGACCTCGATTTCATGCGGCCCGCGCGGATGCCAGATCTTGAAGGTGTTGGTTCCGTAGAGGAACGAACAGTTTGGGAAGATCGACGTATTCCAGTGACCGACATAAAGCCGTTCGCGCTCCGGCCCGAATTTTTCGCGAATTCCGCCCCGCGTCTCCTCGAGATATTTGACGTACCCGTCGCGCTTGACGTGGATCGCAGTCGCCGCGTTATCGATCAGGCCAAACCCGTGGCCATGCCGCATGGTGAATTGCAGACCAAGGTCGTCAAACGGCATGTCGGCGCGATTGCCCGATAGGCCAGCCAGCTCGCCCCCGATCATCTGGAGAGCGGCGGCATGCGTCCAGCCCACGTGATACCCATCGCCGACGAAGTTCTCGGTCGGGACTTTCCAATTGCAGGCGAGGGTGCTCTTCAACGGCGGCCCGAGCAGTTCCAGACCACCGTCCGGACCATCCCAGATCGTATCGAGGTACCAGCAGAAGTCCCCCAAATAGTCCTCAAGCGAGGGCGCTTCGGGATCATGGCAGCCGAAGATGAAGCCCTTGTAAGTTTCGACCCGGATCGGCGCGAGCCCCAGCTTGGATTTGTCGAGATCGCTGTGATAGCACCGCTCTTCCATCGGAACATCGACGAGCGAACCATCCTGACCGAAAACCCAACCATGATAATTGCACACGAACGCCTTGGCGCTGCCGCTGTCGGCATGACAGATCTGGTTGCCGCGGTGAGTGCAGGAATTGATGAACGCCTTCAGTGAACCGTCCGGCTGCCGCGACAAGATGACACGGTCTTCTGCCATGTACGTAGTAATGAAGTCGCCCGGTTTGGGAACTAGCGAATCATGTCCGAGCATGAGCCAGCATCGCGAGAATATCCGCTCCAGCTCCAGCTGATAGACATCTTGATCCCAGAACACCCGGCGAGACTGGCTCGCACCGATGTTGTCGACGAGTGCCGACGATCCTTTCATAACATCGCTCCCATGCATTTTTGTCTGAGTACTGCATAGTCGATTCGCACTATACATGCAACGCGATGCACCATATGCAATGCACTTGTGGGATGCAAGCCGTATCTTTCGGTCCCCGGTGCCGGGTGAGAGTGCAATGTCGACAGTCGATCACGTCCGACGTTTCAGGCACGGAATTGTGTCCAGTTTTTGGCACACTCCGACGCTGCTGCTGTGCCTGGCAAGTTTCTTTTGGGCATTGAACCCGATTGTCGGTCGGGCGATTCGAGACGACCTGACCCCAGTGACGATAGGCTTCTGGCGATGGCTTATCGCCGCGGCATGTGTCCTGCCATTCGCCTGGCCGCATCTTCGCGATGACCTTCCGGCTATTCGCCGGTCCTGGCCCTTCCTGGGATTGCTGGGGTTCTTTGGTGTCGGGGTCTTTTCCTTGCTCGTCTACAGTAGTCTCCAGCTGACTACGGCAACAAACAATCTGCTGCTCCAATCCACCATGCCGATCATGACGCTGGTCATGCCGGCAGTGATTTTCCGCGAACGCGTGGCCTTGCTCCATTTTGCCTGCGCCGGACTGTCGATCTTGGGCGTCGCATGGTTCATGACCAAGGGGCAATTGGCGAACCTGCGCCTCGAGGCGCTCAACACTGGCGATCTGCTAGCGTTGGCCGCGGTGTTTCTCTACGCCGCCTATGCGACGTCCTTGCGCAAGGCACCCCAGCTGCATCACCTGAGCCTGCTGGTGGTGTTGTTTGCGGCGGGTATCGTCTCGCTTGCCATCCCCTACGCATTGCACCTGTTGCTCGAAGGCCCGTCCGCTCTCTCGCTAACCTCGGCAAGTGCGCTGGTGTTCATTGGCATCTTTCCTTCACTCGTTTCCTATGCCTTGTTCAACCGGGCGGTTGCCCTCATTGGATCGATGCGGGCCGGCATCTACATGAACCTTCCGGCGGTGTTTGGCGTATTGATGGCTGTACCGCTCCTGGGAGAGAGGTTTGAGCAATATCATGTACTTGGATCGCTGATCATAATCGCGTCGATCCTGTTGTCGAGGAAAGTCAAAAAATGAGTTCAACCGGAAACCCATCGTCGCAGGGCGCAATACGCCGCCTTGAGAGGGCACAGCAAGAAGCCAGCGAGAACGCAGCCGAATTCTGGGGGCGGGCAGCCCAAGCCATCGACTGGTTCACGCCCCCGAATGTGGCATTTGATGATATTGAGGGATGGTTCCCGGACGGCAAGCTGAACACCTGCCATAATTGTCTCGACCGGCATGCGGCAGCAGGTCGCGGCGGATCCACTGCGCTGATTTACGACAGCCCGGTCACCAAGACGATCAAGCGGTACAGCTATTCCGAACTTCTCGAACAAACGGGTCGGGTGGCAGCAATGCTCAAGAACCTGGGAGTGGCGCAAGGAGATCGGGTGGTCATCTACATGCCGATGGTCCCGGAGACCGTCTTTGCCATGCTCGCCTGCGCCCGGCTCGGTGTGGTTCATTCGGTGGTGTTCGGCGGCTTTTCGCCACTCGAACTCGCCAAACGCATCGACGATGCCACGCCGAAACTTGTCTTGACCGCTTCTTGTGGGATCGAAGGCGGACGAACGATCGCTTACAAGCCATTGGTGGACGAGGCGATCGCGCTGACCTCTCACCCGGTCCAGAACGTCGTGCTCCTCCAGCGCGAACAGGTTGCCGCCACGCTAAACCCGTACCGCGATATCGATTGGATGGAACTTCGTACACGCACCATTGGCGATGAAATACCGCCCTGCGCTCCGGTAGCGGCAACCGATCCGCTGTATGTACTCTACACTTCGGGAACAACTGGCCTGCCCAAAGGCGTGGTGCGCGAGAATGGCGGAAATGCTGTGGCGCTGGCCTGGTCCATGGAAAATATCTATGGTATCGAAGTCGGCGACACGTTCTGGGCGGCTTCCGATGTCGGCTGGGTGGTCGGTCACAGCTATATTGTCTATGGACCCTTGCTCGTCGGAGCGACAACCGTCCTGTTCGAAGGCAAGCCGGTCGGAACACCCGACCCCGGGACATTCTGGCGGATCATCGCCCGTCACCACGTGAAGTCGTTCTTCACCGCGCCGACCGCAATCCGCGCCATCCGCAAGGAAGACCCTGACGGAAGGTTGCTCGGGCAGATCGGCACCGGACGATGCCAGGCAATCTTTCTGGCTGGCGAACGCGCCGATCCCGATACGATAGACTGGCTTGAACAGAACAGCGGCCTGCCCGTGATCGACCATTGGTGGCAAACAGAGCTGGGCTGGCCCGCCATCGCCACCTGCATTGGCCTGGGTGATCGACGCCGCAAGCGCGGCAGCGCCGGCTTGGCGGTGCCGGGCTATGAGTTCGCGATCCTGGACGATCACGGAAAGCCCGTTGCCGAAGGCGACAGCGGCAATGTCGTCATTCGTGCGCCGCTAGCGCCTGGGGCCTTCCGGACCCTTTGGAACAACAAGGCGGGCTATGAGAAGAATTTTGCGACTTTTCCCGGTTTCTATGAAACGGGCGATGCCGGCTATCGCGACCTCGACGGCTTTCTCCACATCATGGGGCGCACCGACGACATCATCAATGTCGCTGGTCACCGGCTTTCGACCGGTCAGATGGAACAGATCGTCGCGAGCCAGGACGGCGTTGCCGAATGTGCTGTAATTGGCGCCGATGATCCGATCAAAGGCATGATTCCGATTGCCTTTGTCTCTGCCCGCACCGGGCACGACGGCGACGAGGCTCTGGCAAGCCGCACAGTTGAAGCCGTGCGCGACGAGCTCGGCGCGCTGGCGGCTCTGAAGAAAGTCCATGTTGTGCCGCAATTGCCCAAAACCCGTTCCGGCAAGATTCTGCGCAACTTGCTGCGCAAGATCGTCAACAGCGAGCCTTTTGAAATTCCTCCCACAATTGAGGACACTTCTGTTCCCGCGGCAATTGCCACGTTAGTGGAGGCCAAGTCGGCGAAATGACTATCGCGGCAGCTCGTTTCGCGATTCAATGCCCCATTGACATGCCGCCCGATTTCGTCGGTCGCGGGGCGAGCCAGATGAGGGCCGTGGCCATTAAAAGCATGGCGGAGGTTGCCCAAAAAACGTGAATGACCGCCAGCGTGGTCGCCTCCATTTCGACCATATTGCTTATCACCTGCCGGAACTGTGAATAGCCCCGAGTTGTCTAGACGCCCTCGGTGCTCATCATCTGCTGCCGTTCGAACTCTACGGGTGACAGCATCCCGTTCCTCACATGCTTGCGTATCGGGTTGTAGAACATCTCGATGTAATCGAACACATCCTGCCTGGCCTCGTCTCGTGAGCGATAGGTCCGTCGCCGGATGCGTTCACGCTTGAGCAGGTTGAAGAAGCTCTCGACCACCGCGTTGTCATGGCAGTTGCCACGCCGGCTCATCGAGTGCTCCAGGTTGTGCGCCTTCAGGAACGAGGCCCAGTCCATGCTGGTAAACTGCGATCCTTGATCCGAGTGGATCAGCACGGTGTTCTTCGGCTTCCTGCGCCACACCGCCATCAGCAGTGCCTGCAGGACCAGATCGGTGATCTGGCGGTTCTGCATCGACCAGCCCACCACTCGGCGGGAGTAAAGGTCGATCACCACCGCCAGATAGGCAAAGCCCTCCTGCGTCCTGATGTAGGTGATGTCGGTCACCCATGTCTTGTCGGGTGCCGCGACATCGAACTGGCGGGCCAGCGTATTGTCGACCACCCTGGATGGCTTGCCACCATAGCTGCCCGGCCTGCGCTTGTAGCCGATCCTCGCTTTAATACCCGCCAGACTGGCGAGACGCGCCACGCGGTTCGGGCAGCAAGTCTCGCCCTGATCGAGCAGGTCGTCATGCAGCTTGCGATAGCCATAGACCTTGCCGCTGTCTTCCCATGCCTGCCGGAGCAGCTCGGTCTGCCGAGCATCTTCCTTCGCCCGTCTGCTCAACGGGTTCTTCAACCAGGCGTAGAAGCCGCTGGGCTGGATGCGCAGACACCGGCACATCGCGCGCACCGGGAACAGCGTGCGATGCTCGGCAACGAACGCGTATCTCACTTTGCATCCCTGGCGGAACGAAGTGGCCAAAGGTCAAATACGCGGTGGCTTTATGGGATGGCCCGCCCCTCAACGACCGGCGCTATAACGGCGCCGGAATGGAAGAGGAGACGAGCAATGACGAATTTGGCAATCAGTGTTCTGGGCGTTGATCTTGGCAAAAACAGTTGCAGCGTTGCTGGCCTTGATGATTCCGGCGCAGTCGTGTTGCGTCGACGGATGACGAGACAGGGTCTGATTAAGTTCGTATCGAAGCTGCCGCGATGCGTGGTGGCGATGGAGGCATGCTGCGGCGCGCATTTTCTGTGCCGAATATTCCAGTCGCATGGTCACTCGGTGCGATTGATGTCGCCCGAATATGTTCAGCCCTACGTCAAGGCGCAGAAGACCGATGATCGCGATGCCGAAGCGATTGCTGAAGCCGCGACCCGACCAACAATGCGCTTGGTGACACCGAAAAGCGAAGCCCAGCTCGACCTGCAAATTCTGCATCGCGCACGCGCAAGGTTGGTTGCAGAGCGGACCCGGCTGACCAACCAGTTACGCGCGATGCTGCTGGAGCGGGGTATCATTCTGCCAAAGCGCCGTGGTCCCCTAATCAATCGGCTCGACGAACTCATGGCGGACGATCCGCCAATCAGTGCCAGGATGCTGCATCTTCTGCAGGACCTGCGCGACGAATGGACCCAGCTCGACCAGCGAATAGCGGCCTATGACGGCGAACTGGTGGCGCTAACTCGCGAGGACGATCTGGCGCGGCGCCTGGTTACAATTCCCGGCATCGGTGTGATTAATGCCACGGCGCTGGTCGCTGCAGTGGGCGATGCCAGCGCCTTTGCCAAAGGGCGTGATCTGGCCGCATGGCTCGGTCTGACGCCGCGACAACACTCGACCGGCGGTAAAACCAAAATGCTGGGCATCAGCAAGCGTGGGAATCGTTATTTACGGACCCAGCTCATCCATGGGGCACGGGCCGCGATGAGGCACTTTGCCGAGCAACAAACAGCGATAGGAGCGTGGCTACGCAATCTACTTGCTCGCGCGCATCCCAACGTTGCGGTCGTCGCACTGGCAGCCAAACTGGCGCGGATCGCCTGGGCCGTTCTCCGGCGCGGTGACGTGTATCGATCGCAGGAGGCAACCATCTGACGGAATTGCGGTCAGTCGAGGCTGGGCGCTCAGAATGTCTGTGGAGGTGAGATAGATGGCATAACGGTCGAACCGGCGGACGGGAAAGCCTGGTTAAAAATGTGGTGCTTGTCACCGATGGCTTTATGAAGCTCCTGCCGCGCGGAACCCATCTTGGCCAGGTCAGCAGACCTGAGACCGGATACGTTGATGCAGACCCACTACGCCATCCAATTTTACCCTTGCAGACGGGGCGGGCCATACGTTTTTTAGGATGTCGCGCTCCTCGGTCACCCGGTAGCCGCGCTCGGTGATCTGGGCCACCGCATCACGCTTGAACTCGTCGCTGAAATTAGCTTTCCCCATCGTCGCCTCCTGTCCTCAAATTTAGGAAAGAAGGCGTCCACAAATCTAGGGGCTATTCAACTGGAGAGCGACGGCGCAATAACCCACCCCGCTCACAACGCATGTCGGAAGACAAAATTCAGCGCGAGACTCTCGCTCCGACCAGCCTCGCGCCGCTACATGTAATATCCGTACAAATTTCCCAAAAAGCCGACAGTCCGCAATCGGCCCAGTTTCTGTCACCATCGCTACGACAGTGATCCCGGAAAGCTTAGTACGGCGACACCTACCGATGACCTGAAAGCAACCGATAACAAGGGAGCCGGCGTCGGATCGCTTAATCGCGCTGCGGTTTCTTGGCATCCCATCGTTCAAAATGCGGCTTCAATACTTCGGGCAGCTCTTTGCAGAATTCTTCATCCAATGGGTAATGCCGCATGGCAACCCAGACTGCATCAAGCACGGCATTTCCTTGCTTGCGATCCTTGGGCTTCTTTTGCGGATCGCGCTCACGCTTTTCTGCCATCCACAGTTTCTGCAAGGCGAACCATCGCGGATCGGGAACAACCATGCGCGCAGCTTCGCCGTCGCGTACACCAACGACGCGGTCGACCGGTCGTCCATTCAACAGCCATTCCTGTTCGGGTAGCGGTATGGGCCGAGGTCGGTCCTGCAAGACTTGTCCGCTAATGCGGCTAGGGGCCGAAAGAATTTCCACCTCGTATGCCTTGGCGTTGCGTGCCTGGAAAGGCCGCTCGGTGTTCACCGAGTAGGTCAAGTCGGCTTCTTTAAGCACTTTCCATAAGGTTGGTCGGTCCTCATCAGCCTCGATTCCGGTCAACGCCATGTCAAAATCCAGTGTTGTGTCGGGCGCATCTCGAATGAATCCATTTGCCTCCAAGGCATATGCAATCAGAGCGTTGGTGCCGACTACCATGGCCTGATGTCCAAGAAAACGAAGGCGGTCAGCTTCGCGCAGGATCTTGCCCGCCTCCGCCGGGAGCATTGGGAGACGCAGCGCGCGGTACAGGCTCGCTTGTTCCTTGAGCGCGTCCTTGCTTCCTGAAAGACGTTCCTTGAGCTCTGCCTTCTCAGCCTTGTAAACGTCGAATTCAGCCTGCTTTTCCTGATCGAGCGGGCCCTTGCTCTTCATCGATCCGCGCCGATCTGTAACCTCATAAAGATATTCTCGACCAGAAACCTCCTTAATGCGCATGTTGTAGGGCATCTCATTCAGCGCACGCAGGGCCTCCATCCAGACCTGGTAGGTCTGCTCGAGATTGACGATCACCCTTGCCTGTTCGTCGGAAAACGGTTTGAAGTTCATGTATTACCCTGCAATCTGCGATTTCACGAAAATGCAGGGTAAAGACCGGAAATGCAAGATTTACGCAGCATCTCCTCAATTCATACGAATTGCAGGGTAAGTTGCCTAGACCGCTCCCCAAACTTCCCCAAGCGTGGCAATCGCTCAAGAGACAGGAAAGAGGCGTTCCTCACGGGAATGACGATGCGGGCCTCCTAATTCGGATTTTCAGAAGGCCCATAGAAAGGCCCGCAAGAATTTCAAGCCAGAATGATCCGGGACTATCGATGATTCGAACGCTGGAGACCGATAGGCATTGAAAGAGAAGGGAAAAGACAAGCCGAGACAAGAATTTGGAGAACCAATGTGAGTCCTCAAAGTATCCCATTTTTCTATGTATTTCAATGCTTTAAGCTAATGGTGCCCAGAAGAGGCATCACATTCGAAATAATTTTTTACGTCTTATCAGATAGCTAGGAATTCGGTCGTCTCCAAAAAGCCCTCAAAAGGCCCTCAAAAGCCGTCTAATGCATTGGTTCGATGCCTTTTTCGGGACTCGAAACTCATTTTCATTTTTCGCCGCTTGGCTCCTCGAGGCGAAGCATCCAAGCTCGCGTCCCTCGGCATGTGCTGACCGAAAAAGCTGTGCAGCGCCCGACATTCACAGGGAGGATCGTCAATCGCTTGCTACAGGAGCCACACGCCAAACCGTATTGCTCAGATCATCGGCGACATAAACTACCTGATGTGCGGGATCATAGGTTACTCCCACCGGGCGACCGCGGGCTTGGCCGTCCTCAATGAAGCCAGTGAGGAAATCGATAGGATCGCCAACAGGACGTCCGTTACGATACGGAATAAACACCACCCGATAGCCGGCAAGATCAGAGCGATTCCAACTGCCATGCTGCCCGACCAGCGCGCCGTCGGTAAAATTTCTGCCTAATCCACCATCGGCCACGAAGCTCAGGCCCAGCGGGGCAACGTGCGAGCCGAGAGCGTAATCGGGAACCACGGCCCGACGAACGAGCTCAGGTCGCTGAGGGCGGATGCGGGGATCGATCGTCTGGCCCCAATAGCTGTAGGGCCAGCCATAAAAGGCCCCGTCCTGCACCGAGGTCAGGTAATCGGGCACGAGTTCCGGCCCCAATTCGTCACGCTCGTTGACGACGGCCCATAATTGCTGCGTCCACGGATTGAAGGCCAGGTCAGTCGGATTGCGAATCCCGGATGCGTAAATCCGGCTCGCACCTGTTGCCGGATCGATTTCCCAGATCACCGCGCGGTCTTCCTCTACGTCCATCCCGCGCTCGCCAACATTGCTGTTGGATCCGATACCAACATACAGAAAAGAGCCGTCCGGACTCGCGGTCATCGCCTTGGTCCAGTGGTGATTGATGCGGGCCGGCAGGGCGGTGACTTCCTCACCGGAACCCTCGATCGAGGTTGCGCCTTCGGTATATTCGAAGCGCACCAGATTGCCCTGGTTGGCGACGTAGAGAGTGCTGCCTATCATTGCGAGACCGTAAGGCGCATCGAGCCCGTCGATGAACACTGTTTGGAGATCGGTCTCGCCGTCACCGTCTTCGTCCCGCAACAGGGTTATCCTGTCACCGCCCTCAATGCTCGTCGTGCCGCGCGACTTGATTATCCCTGCAATGACGTCCTTCGGGCGCAGGCTGGGGGCATTGCCGCCGGAACCCTCGGCAACCAGCAGATCGCCATTGGGAAGGACCAGCATCTGACGCGGGATTTGCAGGTCCTCTGCAATGGCGGACACGGTAAAGCCTTCGGGAACCGTGGGCAGGCCGTCGCCCCAGCTCTCGGGCGTCGCGATATTCATCGCCGGCAGCAGCGCATCGGACTGTTCGGGCAGAACCGGATCGCTACCGGTCTGGTCTAGGTTGTCGCTTGCCGGGTTACAGGCTGCCAGGGCGATCACAAGCGAAGAGACTGCGAGAGCATATTTCATGCGACCTTCTCCCTGACGAAGAAACGCGTATGCGCCAGAATCCCGAGCAGCAGCGCCACCACCGTGCAAAGAACGGAGAGCGCGACGCCCAACGACCCGACCGAATGCCAGCCGTCGCGCGCGTGCTGCAGCGCATTGACGGTGCCCGCCACGGACATGAGCGCAACCAGCACGATGTAGAGCAAGTGCCTTCCCGTACGTGCGCGCAGGCGACCCTGGAAAAGGCTTCCCAGTGCCCAAAGGAGCAGAAGGCCTGCAACCAGGCTCGCCCCGGCTATCAACCAGGACGAAAAGTTGGACCATTGAATCTCGGCAGTGTTGAGATAGGTGAGGTCGGAAAGCAGGCCCGCCGGAAACAGCGCGACCGGGAATGCGAGCAGGAGCGCATGCACCGGCGACAAGAACGGTTTTACCGTCAGATTGCCCTTGCTCATCGCTGATCTCCTGGTCGCTTGTTCCGCGTAACAGCTTCTCAACGTGCGACACCGGCCAGGTTTCCGGATTTGCGGAAGTTTCCGGATTTGTCGGCAAAAATGGCACTCTTGCGCCGACAGGCCGTTGGTGGGCATGGGTCAGACTAGCCTTCTCGCCATCCTCGCTCTTGCACTGCTGCCGTCGCTGGGCAACCTGATCGGCATTGCCCTTGCCGAATGGCGCAAACCGCCCGGCTGGCTCGTGGGCGGGGCCATGCATGCTGCGGCAGGCATTGCCACCGCAGTGGCCGCAATCGAGCTGATCCCGCGATCGCAAGAGCGGGTGGAGACGTGGATACTGGCCCTCGCGCTGATCGCCGGAGCCGTTTGCTCGGCGGGCATCGCCAAGGCCACTCGCCTGTTGCGCGCGCGCATGGAGGGCCTGGGTGGCCGCGCCACCACTTGGGGAGCCTATGCCGCTGTCGGAGTGGATCTGTTCACGGACGGACTGATGACGGGCGGAGGCGGCGCGGTCGCGACTAGCCTGGGTGTCCTTCTCGCAGTATCGCAGGTGGTGGGCAATTTGCCGGGCGGTTTCGCCATTGCCGCCAATTTCCGCTCGGCGGATATTCCACGAGTGCATCGATGGAGCGCACTCGCACTCTACCCCTTCCTGCCCGTGCTTGGCGCCCTTGCGGGCTATGCCGTGTTGGCCGATGCGGGCGAACTGCTGACCGGCTTCGTGCTCGCGCTGTTTGCCGGGCTGCTGCTGACAGCGACAATCGAGGACATTGTCCCGGAAGCCGACCAGCCGCAGGCGCCCCGGCGCGTGTCGAGCACGGCCTTTGCCCTGGGGTTTGCAGCCCTCCTGCTGACATCCGCCTATCTGGGAGAATGACATGAGCGAGGTTTCTTCAAACGAAGGCGAGAGCGAAAACGTCCATTCGGTCTGCGACATTCTCGGCACTCTGCGGCGGCTGGCCGACAAGCAGGACCGGATCTCGATCGGCGACGTCCTTGATGCCGTGGGCGACCGATCCTACGGACCTGCCCTGATGCTGCCGGCCCTGATCGAGATCACGCCTATCGGCGGCATTCCCGGCGTGCCTACCCTGCTTGCCACGATCATCGCGATCACCGCCGCACAGCTGCTGTTCGGCAAGGAACACCTCTGGCTGCCGACTTCCGCATCGACCATCGCCCGGGAAAGTGGCGCCGAGTAGGACAGCAGCCCCGCTGTCGGCTCCGCCTCGTCGTGCCCGACGATGGTGATGGATCGGTCCTGGCCGTTGAGCCGGAAGCCGATGGTGTGACCGAACGCAAAGCTTTTGCCAGCGGCCCGGTCCACGATCTGCGCGGTGGATTGCCGCGCGCGCCAATAGCGCAAATCGCGCTTGGCCACGGCGATTTCGGTTTCCTCCGCCAGACCCGGCAGCAGGGCTTCGAGCGCGACGATGTTCGCCCGGATCTGCGCAAGACCGCGCGCCGTCACGAAATTCGGGCCGGCCGGAATCGGGCGTTCGAACTTGGGCTCAAGATGCTCTTCATCACTGTCCCGGCGGAATGCGACGCTCATTGCGGTTCCTCTTCGCGCACCACCCATTGATGCAGCTCAGGGTCTTCTGCCATCAGGGCAAGGCCGTGGGCAATGGAGGTCAATTCATTGCCGCTGGCAATTCGGCTCTCGTCAAACCTTTGCTCGAACAATCTGCGCACCGCAGGGATCAGCGACGACCCGCCGGTCAGGAAGACATGGTCGATCTGGTCGGGGCGAAGCCCCGCATTGGCCAGCGCCTCGTCCACCGTTTCTGCAATCCGCGCCAGATCCGCCGCGATCCAGCTTTCGAAATCGCTGCGGGCGACTTCCGCCTCGATCGCGATGCCCGGACCTTCGAACCGGAACGGGGCATGGGTTTCGCTGGAAAGCGTGCGCTTTAACCGGCCAACCGTTTCATAAAGCGAATAGCCCAGTTCATTGTCGACCACGGCGATCAGGCGCTGGATCGCGGCACCATCGGTCGCGTTGCGTTCCAGATGCGCCAGTTCGTCCAGCGTGCGCCGGTTGCGCATCAGCGACAGGCGCGACCAATCGCGGAAATCGGTGAAATATCCGCCGGGGATGTCCAGCACCTTGCCGAACGAACGATAGGTGCCACCCTTGCCCAGCAAGGGCAGCACCAGGTGATTCATGATCCGGTAGTCGAAACGGTCGCCCGCGATGCCGATGCCCGACGATCCCAACGGAACGCCGCGCCGTTCCGATCCGCGCGCCTCTATCCGCACGACCGAAAAATCGCTGGTGCCGCCGCCGAAGTCCGCGACCAGCAAGGTAGCGGGATCGGTCAGGCGCGAGGCAAAGCTGTAGGCTGCACCCAAGGGTTCATACACATATTGAACCGGGCGACCGAGCAGGGCGAACATCGCATCGTAGCGGACCCTCGCCAAGGCCGGATCGGGGCTTGCCCCCACATAGCGGACCGGGCGGCCCACCACGATGCGGTCGGGCAGGTTGCGCAGCCGGTCTCCGCCATGATCCAGCAGGTGCTGCAGGAAGATCTGGCCAAGGTCTTCGAACTTCAGCCGCTTTCCAAACAGGTTGGCTTGTTCGAACAGCCTGCTGCCCGCGAGCGACTTGAACGATTGCAGGAAGCGGCTGCCCTCAGGAAAATCCAGGAATTCGGAGATCGCCCAAGGTCCAGCCTCGTGCCCCAGCCCGCCGCGCACCGCATCGTCCTGCCAGAAGCAAAGCGCGGACCGGAACACCGATCCGGTGCCATCCTGCGCGGCGAAGTCGATCAGCTCCGCCTCGCCATCGTCCGCCATGCAGGCGATGACCGAGTTGGTCGTGCCGAAGTCGATCCCGACGGCGCGCGGGGCGTTTGAATGATGGGGCATGGCAGGCTCTGACTTGCATGGCGGCGCCGGGTCATGGTTGCGGCGCGACGATGCTCTGGGTGTGAAGGCTCGCGTGAACAGGCGCGCATAGCCGCCGCAACTCCTGTGTCCAGCATTTCTCGTGCCGGTCATGGAACAGATGCGGTTCAGACAGGGCGCCCTGCCCTGCCAGCTAGAGTTGGCGCTCTGCCCGCCAGCTAGAGCTCCTTCCCCATGCCGGCCCGAGGGGGGCCGTTGTCGCAGTTCCTGGCCACATAATTGGCCAGGCGCGGCATCAACACGGAGCGATCGAGTTCGGACAAGGCGTGCTTGTCCTCGATCTGTCGCATCAGCCCATAGCCCTCCCGCCAGGACCGGTCGTCACGTCCAGCGCACCGCTGTTGGTTATATCGATGTTCCCGCTCGAAGTGCCAGCCTGCGCGACCAGTGCGGCGCCGAACTGGTCGGTCGTGGACACGGTCACCGATCCGCGATTGACGATTCCGATGTTGCTGGCGTCGGAAAAGACCGCGACTTCGATCCCGGCCACCGGCTGGCCGCGTCCATCCACCGTGATGGCGGCACCGCTGTCGACGGCGGCATCGAAACCGCTGCGCACGATCGCGATAATACCTTGTGCGGGATTGGCGATGGCGGGGTCGTCATAGGTGTTGATGACCACATCGTCCGCGACATTGATGGTCAGGCTGCCATTGCTGCGGTCAGCGCCAATGCCGTAAATTCCCGCAGGCTCGATCGGGCCTGTAACGTCACGAATGGTGATGGTCGAAAGCGCCCCGGCAAAGATCGTCTGGTCCCCGATCACACCGTCCAAGAGATCGCCGGTGCAGACCGCTTCCTCGGCTACGACCGGGCACTCGACCGTTCCCACAAGGACTTGCTGGGCCTGCACCGTACCGGCCGCCAGGACAAAGCCGGCCACGGCCAATGCGGACGCCCCCCGCAGCAGATTGCACCGTGAAACCCCAGCCAACCCCAGTTCGGCCAACCCCCGTTCAAATCCACGCATCGCTTGCCCCCCAATACGAGGCCGCGAAAATGCGTCCTCAACTAGACAAGCGAGAAGAATCAGCGAAACGGATCGCAACCTCTGAAAATATTGTGAGCCCAGCTGCCTTCTGGATTGCTCCTGTCCATCCCGGACAGGCGGCGCGCTGGCGCCAGGCGTTGGGATAATGATCGGCGCGTAGGCGCGGCAAGGTCATTCGCGCTTGATCATTTTCGCGACGTCAAAGGAGCAGGAAAGGCCGGGGCTGAAACTCACAACAACGAACTTGTGGTCCACCCTGGTAACGCATTATCGGTACCGGGCGAATTGGTCGCAAAACGCTAATTGGCAGAGATTTTCCGCTTGCCCAACTCCCTATCCACAGCACCTTTCGAGCCGGGTTCGCCTGCGCAGCCGGTCCGGCTGATCTTCGGCGCGCTGATGCTGGTCATGCTGCTTGCGTCACTCGACCAGACCATCGTTTCGACCGCCTTGCCGGTCATCGTGGGCGAGTTTGGCGGGCTTGCCCATCTATCATGGATCGTCACCGCCTATATGCTGGCGACGACGATCGTCACCCCGCTCTACGGCAAGCTGGGCGATTTGTTCGGGCGCAAGATCGTGCTGCAGAGCGCGCTGGTGCTGTTCCTGGCGGGATCGGCGCTGTGCGGACTCGCCGGCTCAATGGTGCAGCTCATCATCTTTCGCGCCATCCAGGGGCTGGGCGGCGGCGGCCTCATGGTCACCACCATGGCGGCGATCGGCGACATCATCCCTCCGCGCGAACGCGGTCGCTACCAGGGCTATTTCGGCGGCGTATTCGGGCTGTCGACGGTTCTGGGCCCGCTGATCGGCGGCTTCTTTGTCGAGCATCTGAGCTGGCGCTGGATATTCTATATCAACTTGCCGCTTGGGCTGCTGGCGCTGACGGTCATCGGCTGGGCGTTCACAGCACCGGCTGCCCGCAGTCGCCCGAAGATCGACATAGCCGGGGCGCTGACGCTGGCGGTAATGCTCACCGCGCTGATGCTGTTCACCAGCCTTGGCGGCAATGGGCTGGCTTGGGGGTCTCCCCAGATTCTGGGCCTGATCGCACTCTCGGTTGCGGCGCTGTTCGGCTTTCTCGTTATCGAATATCGGGCTGCGGAGCCTATCCTGCCGCTGGCCCTGTTCGCAGACCGCACGTTCACGGTTGCCTGTATCGTCGGCTTCATCGTCGGGCTTGCGATGTTCGGATCGGTCACCTTCATGCCCGTTTACCTTCAGACGGTGAAAGGCGTGAGCCCGTCCACGGCCGGCTTGCAGCTTACCCCGATGATGGGCGGAGTGCTCGTCACCTCGATCATAAGCGGCCAGATAATCAGCCGGGTTGGACGCTATCGACTGTTCCCCATCGCGGGCACGGCGGTAATGACGATCGGCCTGTTCCTGCTCTCGACGCTGGGAACGCAAACCAGCGTCTGGGCGGCATCGGGCTATATGCTGGTCCTTGGCATGGGCTTGGGCATGGTGATGCAGGTGCTGGTGCTGGCGGTACAAAACGCGGTCGACTACCGTCATCTTGGCGTTGCGACCTCGGGCACGACACTGTTCCGATCCACGGGCGGTTCGGTGGGCGTGTCGCTGTTCGGCGCGATCTTCGCTGCGGGGCTGGCGAGCGGGCTGGCCGACCGCTTCCCCGGCGGCCCGCCAGCCGGAACAAACGATCCTGCGGCCGTTGCGGCCCTGCCGGTCGTGGTGCGCACCGCCTATCTGGAGGCATTTACCTCCGCGCTCCATCCCGTCTTCCTGACCGCTGCCGCATTGGGCGCCATCGCCTTCATGATCAGCTGGTTTCTGAAGGAGCAGCCGCTGAAGGAGGCACGCGCCGAGACCATTGGCGAGAGCTTCGCGGTGCCGCACGATGCCACTTCAATTGAGGAATTGCGCCTTATCCTCGATCGGCTGAGCCGACCCGACAATCGGTGGGACGCGATCGGCCGCATTGCCGCGCGCGGCGGCGTTACACTGCCGCCCGACGAGATCTGGCTGCTGGTCTGGCTTGCCCGGCACGAGGGCGCAACCTCTCCGGACCGGCTTGGCGAAGGGCTTTCGCTCCTGCCGGATCAGGTCCGGGAGATTGCCGACCGGGTGGTGGAAAAGGGGCTCGCGAACCGAGAAGGGGGAGCGATCGTGCCGACCGATGAAGGGCGTGCGACGGTCGAGCGCATCGCCGAAGGCTACAGAGCCCGGCTTACGGTCCTTCTGGAAGGATGGTCACCGGAACATCATGCCGAGATCAGGGCGATGGTGAAGGAATTTGCCCGCGATCTCCTGAACTCGCCGCCCCGGCCCGTATTGTAATCCGGCTTGCTGCCCGGCTTCGCCAGCGTGAAATCGGCTCACAAGGCGCGTCCTGAAAAACCGACAGCGGACGACGCCTGTCCTCGATCGGCACTTCGCACCCGGTTTCGCAAGCTCACACCATGGGCCGGAGCCGGGGCAGGTCCATTGCATCGGCTATCGTGGTCCCGATCGCCACAAGCCTCGCTTCGTCGAACAGCCGGCCGGTCAGCGTGGTGGCGAAGGGCACCGTGTGCAGCGCAGTCCCTTCGGCGGCAGCGACAGGCGCCACATAATCGGCAAAACCCGTCCGCGTCGGCTGTTCGAGAAAGGCCGTGGGAAAAATGAGCGCCGGATAGCCGCAATGGTTGCCGATCGTCAGCAGGCCGCCCGCATCGTTGGGATGCAGGATGGCATCCACGCCCTGCATCACCTCGGCAAACCGTTGCATCACCATGCGCCGCACCCGCTGGGCCTGGATATAATTGACGGCGGTTTCGAAATGGGCCGAACGCCAGCTGTTGGGCCAGGCGGCATCGTCCTGCCAGCTTAACGCATCGTCGCGCCCGCTTGCGGTCAGCTCCTCGAACGCGGCGGCTGCTTCCAGCACGACGATATTGCCCAGCGGCGCGAGGTCGATGTCCGGCATCGTGATCTGGACCAGTTCGAACCCCGCCTTCCAGGCGGCATCCAGCGCAGCGGTATCGCTGGGCAGGGCATCTTCGAACCATTCCGCGCGATAGCCCAGTTTCACGGTTGCGGGATCGATCTGCGGGAGGGGCGGAAACGGTTCCGCGATTGCGCAGGGATCCTGCCCGTCGGGCCCGGCCATGATGCGCGCGACATCAAGCGTGTCGCGCGGATCGCGGGCCAGCGCGCCAATCTTGTCGAGCGACCAGCACAGCGCCATCGCGCCGGTGCGCGGCACCCGCCCGAAGGTGGGGCGCAGCCCGACCGTGCCGCAGCGAGCCGATGGCGCGATGATCGACCCCATCGTCTCGGTCCCGATGGCAAAGGCGCACAGACCATCGGCAACCGCCGCGGCACTGCCTGCGGACGATCCGGACGAGCCTTCCTCGATGTTCCACGGATTGCGCGTCTGCCCGCCATACCAGATGTCGCCATAGGCAATCGCGCCAAGACTGGTCTTGGCCAGCAGCACTGCCCCGCCCTCGCGCAGGCGCGTGACGATGGTCGCGTCGCGCTTGGCGATACGGTCGCGATAGGGCTCTGCGCCCCAGGCCGTGCGGATGCCGTTGGTATCGACCAGATCCTTCAGACCATAGGGCAACCCATGAAGCGGCCCGCGCCATATCCCGCGCGCCAGATCGCGATCCCGTGCGGCTGCCTCTGTCAGCGCTTCATCCCGCAAAAGCGTGGCGATACAGTTGAGCCGCCCGGCCCGCGCTGCGATCCGGTCCAGATAAAGCCGCGTCAGCGCAACGGCGGAAATCCTGCCGGTCCTGATCCAGCCGGACAATTGCCAGGCGGGGGCATAGGCGATGTCTTCTGCCGAGGTGGGAAGCGGGGGCAGTTCGGGAGGGCATGCTTCGGGGCCAGATGCCGCAACGGGCTCCCACGAAGTCAGCCGGGGATCGAACAGTTCCGCCGGTGGCAGTTCATTATCCAGCCGCAGCGAAGCGATCGTGCGGGCCCGGTCGATGATATCGTCGATCGCACCCAGGGCCTGCTGCTGTTCGGCCGCGTCGAAGGTCAGCCCGGTCAGCGGCTGGCAGACATCGGCAATCTCTGCCGTGCCAGACGCCGCAGCGGCGCGCGCATTGACCGACACAAGGCCGCCGCCGGTAGCAATCGCTCCGGCGGCGGCCATGCGTTTGAGGATCGCGCGGCGGTTGGAACTGTGCACCGACCCTCCCATCATCTTCGTCGTCAGAATGAAGCGTTCACACCGACATAAAGGTAACGGCCGATATTGTCGAACAACGCACCGCGCGCGCTCCCCTGATAGGTTTCGCGGCTGAATGGCGGATCGACGTCGAAAAGATTATTGACCCCGGCGTAGAAATTCATCCGGTCGGTCACTTCCAGCGCAGCATAGATGTCGTTGTAAAGCTTCGACGAAACCTTGTTGTCGCTGCGCCCCTCGTCGCTCAGCTGCACGTCGACCTTTGAACTGTCGATATAGCGCACCGTCCAGTCGAGGCTGAACGGCCCTGCGGTGATCCCGGGCGTGAAGTTGACGCGCCAATCGGGATTGTCCACTTCGCCGCGCGACACGTCGAGCGTGGTGGGATCGCCGCTGACGACTTCAAGTTCGTTCTTGATCAGATAGGTGCCCGACACGTTGAAGCGCAGATCCGCCGCACCGATCGGGGTGCGATAGGTCGCGCCGAAATCGATGCCCTCGGCGTTCTGCGAACCGATATTGATCGGCGCCACGTTGATCGATCCGATTGCGCCATTGCCCTTCCGCGCGATCTGGCTGCAGAACGGATTGTCGATCGTGCTGGCATCGACGCAATCGTCGACAAGGCGCTGTTCCGAAACCGTGCCTATTGCGCCGCTCAGGTCGATCTTCCACCAATCGACCGAGGCCGAAAAGCCTGACAGGAACGTCGGCGTAATGACCGCGCCCGCCGTCCAGCTGTTCGAGGTTTCCTCGTTCACATCGGGGTTGCCGCTGGTGACGACGAACTTGAAGGCGTTTGCCTCCGGGTCGCTGTAGCCCGAAGCCAGGCCCAGTGCCGCGCAATTGGCTGCGCGGTTGGTGCTGCCCAGATCGATGGTCGCAGCGTTGCACGGGTCGATGATGAAGACGTTCGAGACCGAGCCTGCGCTGTACAATTCGGCAAGGTTCGGGGCGCGAACGCTGCGCGAACGGGTCACGCGGAAGCGGATGTCGTTCACCGGCGCCCATTGCGCCCCCAGCTTCCAGGTCGTGGTCGTGCCGATAGTGTTATAATCCGAAAAGCGGACCGCGCCTTCAAGCGAGAGCTCCTCGGCAAAGCGGCGGCCCGACAGGATCGGGACCAGCACTTCGCCAAACACTTCCTTCACATCGAACGAGGCATCGACCGGGTTGTCGGTATCGCGCCACAGCTCTCCCATCGCGGAAAGCGGATCGGGAACTGCCTTGGTGGTTTCCTTGCGATATTCCGCGCCAAGCGCGATCTGCACCGCGCCATCGGGAAGATCGAACAGATCGCCGTTAAGCTGAAGGCCCGCGACCTGCTGTGTGTTCACGACCTTGCGACGCTTGGTATAATCAAAATACGCCACCGCATCGGGCGAAGCCGCATTCGATCCAAAAACGCTGAGCGGTACGCACCCGGCCGCAACCGCAGCCGCATCGCGGCAGACCGGGCCATCGACGCCATCGACCACGTCAAGCGCCTGCATAAAGCGCGAGGTGATGCGATTATGCGTCACCTTCGAATCCGCCTCGTAGCGGCCGTACTGATAGAACCCAAGCCAGTCGAACCGGCCGATCTTGCCTTCAAGTCCGACCACGCCGGTCACCGTATCGCGGTCCACGTAGCGGACCTGCTGGCCCTGGTCCCAATTGGTCCGCCCGAAGGTCAGCTCGGTCATCCCGGCATCGTCCATGAGTGCGCGGACATCGTCGGGGATCAGCGGATTGTCGTAGGTAAGGGTGAAATCACCACCCAGGTCGAAGCTCGGCTGCAGCGGTGCCTCGGTCTTGGTGCGGGCGTATTGGGCATCGGCGAACAGGCCGATCCGGTCGCTGATTTCGTATTCAAGATGGGTGGTGGCCGCAAACACCTTGCTGCCGTTGCGCAGCGGACGGAAATCGGCATCGTCGAAGCCGTCGCCGCCAACACCCCAGAACGACACACGCTGGTCGTTCTGCAAGGGGCGCACGCCATTCTCGTCATAGGTGTAGGCGGTGTCGCCGATATTATAGGTGCCGCCGTAGGTCGTGCCGGTATAGCGATAATTGGCGATTGCGATGGAATCGTAGATGCCGTCGTTGGGTCCGGTGTTGTCGGGGTTTGAGAACAATTCGACCTGGTTGCGCCCGAACTCGCGCTTGTTCGCCATCAACAGATGTTCGCGATTGTACGAAGCCCCCAGCACGACCTTGCCCCTGCCGTCGGCGAAATCGGAGCCGACCAGCGCGCCCAGCGAATAGCTTTCGCCATCGCCCCGGCTGGAAATCCCGCTGCGACCGCTCAGTTCCACGCCCTGCACGTCGGATTTCAGCGTGATATTGACCACGCCAGTGACCGCATCCGCGCCATAGACGGCCGAGGCGCCGCCGGTGATCACTTCGATCCGTTCAACCATATTGGCCGGGATGGTGGTCAGATCGACCGCCGAGGAGCGCTCGGTCCCCGCGACACGGCGGCGTCCGTTGACCAGCACCAGCGTGCGATTGGTGCCAAGCCCACGCAGGTTGATGAACGAGGCGCCCGCGTCGGAGTTGTAGTACGAATTGGCCTGGCCAAGCCCCACGCCCACCACCGGCGACCGAGTCAGCACGTCGGCAATATTGCTGACGCCGGTCGATTCAATCGCCAGGCTGTCGATCGCGGTGACTGGCTGTGGCGTGTCGTACCCGGTGCGGGCGATGCGTGAACCGGTAACGATGATCGGTTCCTCGGCTGCGGATTCGACGACCGCGCCTGCGGGCAGCGGTTCGCCGTCCTGCACCGACATCGCCGAAGCCTGCTCGCTGCGGGCGGAAACCGGGATGAACCGGCCCGCCCCGGCCTTGCGGATGATGACGGTATTGCCCTTGATCGCATAGTTCAGGCCGGTGCCCACCAGCAGCCGGTCCAGCGCCTGTTCCAGCGTGTACTGGCCCTTGAGCCCTGCGGTCGTCCGATTGCGGACCAGCCCGCTTTCGAGCACGAGTTGGCGGTCGAACCGCAACGCCAGCTGGTTGAGCGCGCTGCCAAGGCTCTGCCGCGCAATTTCGAACTGGATCGGCGCTGCGTTGGCCGATGCGGGCGTGGCGGCCATTCCGCCGACGATGATCGCGGCCGCTGCGGCGCCGCCCAGGATACGCGAATTGAATAGCTTCCGGATGCTCATGAAACCCCCTGATTTGCTCTCTGAGGCGATCAATCCCGCCGCCTTCCACAAGGTGAACGGAGAACGAGGCCATCACCCCACCCCGCGCCCCAAAAAAAACCGCGAGCCCCGTAAAGACGGGAGGGAACAGGACAATCAGCGGGCGATCAGGCGATCGGACCCATCGGGGCTTTTCTCCACCCGCAGATCGAGGGCGGAAGCCAGGGCGGAGGCGAACTCCTCGCGATCCCTGATCAGGAAGATGCCGCTGACGCGCCGGTTCTGCAGTTCGGCGGATTGATCGACAGTAATCGGCCGCGAGGAATAGCGCGACAGAGTGGCAACCGCTTCGGCCAGCCGTGTTTCGTTGAACACCAGATGGCCGCGCGTCCAGTCCGCCGGATCGTCGCGAACCGCCGCGATGGGCGAGACCGGTCCCTGCGCGGTGTAGCTCACGCTTTCGCCGGGGAGCAGGTTGACGGGAACGTCATGGGCCCGGGTGCGCACGGCGAGCCTGCCCTCGATCAGGCTGACGCGGGTGTCGGTGCCGGTGTCCTCGACGACAAACCTTGTGCCAAGGTCGATCGTTTCGCCACCGTTCGATTCGACGATGAACGGCTTGGCCGAATGCGCGACATCGAACATGGCGCGGCCCGCGACCAGCCGCACGCGCCGCTCTTCGCCCGCAGTCGATACGAACAGCCGGGTCGTCGCGTCGAGCACCACCGTACTGCCATCGGCCAGCGTGGCCCTGCGCCGCTGGCCGTGGATGGTGCGGATTTCAACCTCGTCTGCGGTGGCCGTGGGCCTGCTGGTGGCAGGGGCCCCGAATGCCGTGGCCACATCATGGACGGATGAGGCGATCCGGGGCTGAACCAGCAGAATCGTGGCAAGCGATGCCGCCAGCGCCACACCGGTCGCGGCCCAGAGCGCCTTGCCGATTGCGGGGCGCGACCTTGTTTCCGCTCTGCACTCAACCGCCTCGCCTTCATCCTCACCCGCAACCGCGCCCATCGCAGCCATCCGGATCTGCGCGATCGCGGGATCGGATTCCAGAATGCCCGCAACGTCCCAGGCGTAGGCCACGTCCAGATCCGCCCCCGACAATTCCGGCAGGGGCGCCGTGCCCGCACGCTCGTCATCATTGCCCGCACGTTCGCGCAGGATGTGTTTGCGCACCGCCGACCGGGCCGGACCACCTGTTCGCAGAAAATGTTTCATCGCGGTGCCGACACCGCATCGCTGCCCGGTGCATCCTCAAGCGCTTCGACCAGATGGCGGAGCGCGCGGGCGATATGCTTTTCGACCGCTGAGACGCTGATGTCGAAATGCCGGGCGATTGCCGAATAGCTCATATGTTCATACCGGTTGAGAACGAAGACCTGTCCGCAACGCGGAGGCAATGCCAGGATGGCCGTGCGCACCCGGTCTACATCCTGTTTGGCGACAAGGTCGTGAAGCGGACTGCGGGTGTCACTGTCCTCACCAATCACGCCCAGCGTCTGCATCGCCTCGGCCTGTGCAATCTCTTCGCGATAATGATCGGTCAGCAGGTTTCGGGCGATCGTATAAAGCAGGCCGCGCGCCCTGGTATCGACATAGCGCCGACCCGAAACGACAATTCGGGTCAGCGCCTCTTGTGTCATGTCCTCAGCAAGGGCCCGGTTCCCGCGCAGCGCGCGCGAAAGATATCCAATAAGATGCTCGCGGTCGCTCTCGCACAGCCACCCGGCAAGCTGGGCGTTGCTCTCGGCTGTCGCTGCCGCGTTCGCGTTGTCCGCCCCGCCGGCTGACGGCTTGGCGGATATAAATTCCGTCATTTCGGCGATGCCTCCCTTGGCAACGCGATGATGGATGCCCTAGTCTGAATGTGTCAAGCCCGTCCGAAAATACCGGAAAATCACATTGAAACATAATCTTGCACCATTCCTCGCACCCCTGACCGTGCTCCTGTCCGGCTGCATGACGCCGCAGGCCGGAACCGCCGATGGCGAAAAACCCGTCGCGGCCGCCAGCACCGATGCGAACCGGATGTCCTCGATGATCCGCGATCTTGCCTCCGACGAATTCGCCGGACGCGCGCCCGGAACCCAGGGCGAAACAGTGACCATCGCCTATATCGCGCAGGCGCTTGAACGTGCGGGCGTAGAACCGGGCGGGCCGAACGGTTCGTGGACGCAGGACGTCCCGCTGGTGCGCACGCAGGTCGATGTTTCGGTCCAGCTCACACTGGACACACCAGCCGGAATCATCCCGCTGGTGCAGGGCAAGGACGTTTACATAAGCACCCAGCGCAATACGGACCGCGCCCGCATCGCGGCCGCGCCGCTGGTGTTTGTCGGCTATGGCGTCGATGCGCCGGAAAATGGCTGGGACGATTTCAAGGGCGCGGACATCGCCGGCAAGATCGCCGTGTTCCTGGTCAACGATCCCGATTTCGGCCTTCCCGCAACCGATCCGCTGGCCGGGACCTTCGGCGGACAGGCCATGACCTATTACGGACGGTGGAGCTACAAGTTCGAGGAAGCGGTGCGCCGCGGCGCGGTGGGCGCGCTGATCGTCCACGACACCCCGGCCGCAGGCTATGGCTGGAACACGATCGTGGCGCCGCGCGGCGAGAATTACGACATCGCCGCCACTGACGGCGGCAGCAATCGGCTGATCGCACAGGGCTGGCTTTCGGCAGAGGCGGCGCAGCGCGTGTTTTCCGCCGCGAGCCTCGATCTCGATGCGCTGGCGAAGGCCGCCCGCAGCCGGGATTTCAAGCCGGTGGCCCTGACCGGCCTGACGATTGATGCCGATGTCCCCGTTTCCAGCGAAACCGTGATAAGCCACAATGTCATCGGCAAGATCACCGGTGCCGTGCGGCCCGACGAAACGATCTCGTTCGGCGCACACTGGGATGCCTATGGCGTTTCGCCCACAGCCAATGCCAACGGGCAGACCATTCGCCGCGGCGCCTTGGACGATGCGTCGGGCGTGGCTGGCGTGATCGAACTGGCGCGGATGTTCAAAGAGGGCCCTGCGCCCGACCGCACCGTGCTGTTCGGGTTCTGGACCGCCGAGGAACGCGGCCTGTTGGGGGCGGAGCATTTCATGGCGTCGGGGCTCTACCCGGTGGACAAGATGGTCGCCAACATCACGCTCGATACCTTGCAGCCCAACGGCCGGGCCAAGGATTTCATCCTGATCGGCGCCGGCCAGAGCACGCTGGAAAACGACCTTGCCTCTGCCGCGGCGGCGCAGGGAAGAACGATCACCCGCGATGGGCACCCTGAGCGTGGCCTGTTTTATCGCGCCGACCATTTCGCCTTTGCCAAGCGCGGCGTTCCTGCGCTGATCATGATGGCGCTGGGTGGTGGGGTGGACCTGGAAAATGGGGGCCGCGAGGCTGGCGACCGATGGGTGACCGAATTCACGCGCGACTGCTATCACCAGACCTGCGACAACTGGCGCGCGTCCTATGATTTCAGCGGTGCTGCGCAGGACGTGGATATGGCTTATGCAATCGGCAGCGACCTCGCGCATTCCGACCGCTGGCCGCATTGGCAGGCGTCATCCGAATTCGCGAAGCTGCGAGACTAGCGCTTCCTTGGCGGAAACGTAATTCGCTGCGGATTCTCGCTTAGAAAGAGCCAGATCGCAGATCCGCCAAAGTAGTGCTAGTCAGAAGGAGGATCTCGGTGCTGTCCCGACGGATGCGCGGGTTCGCTCTCCTCACGGCTCTTGAGTTCGTTTTCGATGCTGGCTGACTGTTTCTCAATCCGGGTGCTGGCGTCCTTGTAGCGCTCGTCGAAATTGGGCGGCTGCTTGCAGGCTGCAATTCCCAGCACGAGTAGCAACGCAATCTGCCGCATCAGTAGTTCTTCTTGTATTGCAGATTCAGGTCGGTACCTCCCGACCCTCCCGCCTGCGTCAGGACCGACAACGTCTTGGTCAGGCTGATCTCCAGCTGCGTGGCGGTAAAGCCTTGCGCATCGGTGATCAGTTCCACGTAGATATCGTCGGTGAGATACTGCCCTGCGGCCAGGGCGGTGCCGCGCCCGGTTGCGTCGTCGGACCCAAGGATGCGCAGCCTGTCGATTCCAGTGGCGGTAAAGCCTTGCGCAGCGGATTCAACCCGCCACCGGACCCGCGCAGCGAATTGAGCGACGCCGCGAGTTGCACCGCCTGCACCGCCGACAAATTGGCGACCGAATTGCCGAACAGGATGCGCGACATGATCTCGTCCTGCGGCAAGCCGGGAACGCTGGAAAAGGTGATTTCCGGATCGGTCGCGCGCCCTGCGACGTTCACATTTACGGTCACGTCCTCGATGTCGTCGGTCGCGACCAGATCGATGGTCGGGTCAATCTCGGTCCCACCGGTGAACCCGATGCGGCCCTCGGTCAGCTCGAAAGACCTGCCGGCAAATCCCAGCGTACCACGAACCAGCTCGACCGAGCCCGACAGCCGCGGCGCGGCGCTGGTGCCGCCGACCTTGAGATCGGCGTTCCATTCCGATTCCAGCCCCATCCCCGACACGTAAAGTCGCTCTGGCGCGTCGAGGGCAATATCGAGGCGCAACAGCGAGAACAGCCCCGGCTGCGGCTCGACCGGTTCGTCGCCGGTTATGCGCTGCGGCCCGCGCGGGGGCTTGAACCGCACCCCGGTAAGTTCGGGCACCTGCGCGCTCCCCTGGCGAATGATCTGGTAGCGCGTTTCGGGCAGGACGATCTTCCCTGACAGCAGCGCATCGCTGCCCGCGCTCTTGCTAAGCCGCAGCGTGCCGTTCGCGGTCGCCGAGATGGCATCGCTTCGCGCCAGCCGCGCATCATCGAGTTGCAACGACACATCCATCGGATAGCCGCTGTCCGCCGCCAGGCTCAGGTAACCTTTTGCATTGACCGTGCCGTCGCCCGCCGTCGCATCCAGGCGCTGGATCTCCAGCCGGTCGCCGCTGAACCGGGCTTCTATCGCCATGTTGGACAGGCGGGTGCCGTAGGTCTGGTTTTCATAGGTAAGCTTGTTGGCGCGCACCACGCCTGAAAGGCAGGGCGCCGAAACGCGGCAGGAGAAATCGGCAGCGACCGCGACCGGGCCGGTCAACCGCTGGTCGGGCTGTCCGGCGAGCGAGAACAGCGTATCCGCCGGTCCATTATAACGGATGCCGCCGCCCAGCGGGGCCTCCATCAATCGCGTCATCCACGGACCCGATCCCGGCGGCAGCGGCTTGAGCGAACCGACCAATCGGCCAATCACGCTCCCGCGACGGCGGAACACGGCCCGGGCCTCGCCACCATCGGGCAGCAGCTTGCCGACAAGGCTGATATCGACCGGCTGACTGACCGAAACCGCGGTGGTGCGGGTGAGCCCCTTGATCTTGAGCCTTGCATCGGCGCGCGGGAAGGCGGCAGCATTGGCCTGTTCAAAGTCCAGGCTTCCCGATGCCGCGCCATCCAAACCCAGTCCGGGGACAAAGGCATTGACGATATCGAGCTGGAGCGATTCCATCCGGCTCTGCACCTTGATCCCGGACCCGTATGTGCCCGCGAGCCGGATATTGCCCTTGCCGAAATCGATGCGCGTCGGCAGCAATTCATACGTGCCGCCCTTGGGAATGATGCGCGCCGGACTCGTCGTGCGGAAATCGATACCGCGCGCTCGTCCCTTGATCGCCGCCCGCCACAATTCGGGTGCCATATCGGCGTTGGCGGCGATGCGGAACGGCACGCCGCTAGTGCCCTCCGCCAGGATTTTCGCCGTACCGCGCCCGGCGCGATAATCGACCACCGCGCGAGCGACGGCGATGTTCAGGGTGCCGAACCGCGTTTGCGAAAGCTGGGCGTCGGCAACGATCGAGGGCTGATCATAGAGCACCACCCGTGCATCGATGATGGCCGATCCGATCGTGAGTCCGGCGGGGCCGGGCAGCGACGCATCCTTCGCGCGAAGATTGATCAAGGCCTGCTGGTAACGGCCCTGCGCATCAAGCCGCACAACCCCGCCAAGGCCTTGGCCGTTTGCGGTCAGGCGGCCTGCGAAGGGCCCGGCCGGGGTCTGCCGCAACGCCCCGGCAAAGGCGAGGCCGCCCAGATTCGCCCGGTTGATGTCAAGCGTGAGCGCCTCCCCGGTGCCGATAACCACATCCGCCGTCAGCGGTCCGTAATCGGTATCCGCGCTGGCATCGAGCCGGTAGCCGCCGCGCCCTTCGGGAATACGCGCCGCGGTGACGCGCGCCTTAAGATTGGCGAGCCCGATGCCGAAACCGGGCCGCTCTGCCGTGATCGTTGCGCGCGGATCGGCGATGGTTCCGGCGACGCGCACGCCGACCTGCCCGTACTGGTCGGTGGCGGCGTCAGCGTTAAAGACGATCCGCCCGTCCGGAGAATAGCTGCCGGTTCCGCCGCGAATGGCGACCGATGGCGATTGCACGCTTAGATTGCGGAACCGGATGGTGCCATCGGGGCCGTAGCGGACATCCGCTCCCGCAACCGCATTGCCGCCAAGGAAACCGCGCACGCTTTCGTTGGTGATCGATCGCGACCGCACCCCGACCCGGCCTGCAAGCGCAAAGCCTTGCGCTTCGCTGCGCAGGTCGAGATCGGTCCGGATATCGAACACCCCGACGCTTTCGACCTGGTAATTGTCGATCCGCCCGTCGATCGCGCCGGTATAGAGCCCTTTGGACGTGTCGGCGACAAGGATCAGGCCCGCATCGATCCGATCGGATTTCAGGCGCATATTGTCCGACAGAATGCGCGTTCCCTCGATCGCGAGATCGCCATTAAGCGTGACGTTCGAAAGCGAACCGCCCGCCACCGTGTCCAGCCCCGTGATCCGCGCGACCCGCGCGCTGACGGGAATGAGGATGCGATCCGCATCCACCGTTGCCGATCCGCTGGCCGTAAGGTCGCGAAGCCCCGTGTCGTTCATCATGATCTGCGCGGCCGCGATATTGTAGGCCACGCGCGGCGTTGCGAATGCACCGTCGAGATCGAGCCTGGCCGCGATGCCTCGCCCGCTCAGGTTTTTGGCCAGTGCGGATGGTTTGAACAGGGTGAAGTACAGCCCGAACTTATCGAAGCTGCTTGTGGCCAGATCGACGATCCCATCGGTTTCAAGGCGGAACGCATCGCTGGAAACATGGCCGGACAGGTCAATCCTGCGGTCTTGCGGCGTCGCAGTCAGATCGATCGCCATCACCGGACCGAGCAGCGCCGCCGTCGCCCCCTGAAATAGCCGCGCGATCCGCGTTGGCCCCTTGACCGCGAAGGTGCCGTCACGCGCGGTCAGATCGAGCCTGGCGAGTTCTGATGCCGCAAGATCGGCGTTCAGCGAGCCGTCCCACCGCGACCAGTCTCCCCTACCGCCGATCTTCAGCGACAGCGGCTCTGTCAAACCCGCCATCGCCGCGATCACTCCGCCCGCTGGTGCCTGCAGATCGAGATCGAGCGCGAGGCGATTGCTCTCCGGAACGGCATCCAGCAGCAGCTTGACCGTGTCGCCGCTCGCCCGCCCCTGACCGGCAAGCGTCGCGCCGCGGTGTTCGAACCCAGCCGCTTTGGCCCGCTGCTGGTCGCCGAAGACGGCATGCGCGATTTTGCTGTGGGCGACGAGGTGGAGATCGCCCTGTCGAACGCCACGCCGGTGCTGTTCGAATGCGGTTCGCGCAAGGGGTCGGTGGAGGACAGGGACGCGGCCCTGGCACGCGGCGAATGGGCGGGGATGGAAGCGGTGATCTTCAACCCCAACGATCAGCCTGTGACCTTCGAACTGGCGCTCGGCCCCGCCAGTATGATGCGCTTGCGGAGCGGATCGAAGAAGATCGAAACGCATCGCGGCAATCAAGTCATGCGGATCGATGTTCCCGCCCGGTCCAGCCGCAGCCTGCGCTGGGACATGCGCGATCCGAGCGGGTCAGAACCGGCGTAGCCAATATTGCATCGCCTTGGGCGTTTCGACCGGTTCGCCATGCTCCCGCCATGCCAGTTGCGTGATCAGCCCATCGACCGGCGCATAGTCGCGCGCCTGCCAGAACCCGTCGAGGGGACGATGGCTGGCAGGGCGCAGCGGATGATCGTCCGGGTCGGATCACAGAGGCAAAGCAGGCCGCATTCGCGCCCTCGGCCCGCGCATGTTCTTCGCGCGCGTCGAAGAAGGCGTGGCCGATACCCTGCCCGCGATATTCAGGCAGCAGCACGCTTTCACCGAAATAGATTTGAAGAGACGCCACTTCGCACGGATTGCGTAGTTGGGCCGGGCTCAGATTGGTCAGGACCGGAATGAATTCTTCGAAGATTTGCAGAGACATGGCAAGCCGTTAGTTCAACCAGACCGCATGAGCCAGATGCAAGATGGACGATCAATGGCCCCGCTACGCGAACCACGCAGATTTTCTGCCAAGGCCGCGGTCAATCTCGCTTCTCACAGCGCTGACGATCGAGCCGAGCTCCGCAGTGCCTTCACAGAGATCGCCTCGCGTTGGATCTGCTACCAACCGTAGCGGTCGGGATAGAAACCCTTGTCATCATCAGAGCCGAACACGTCTTCGCTAGCAAACAGGCCTTCCAGGCCTCGAACATCGGCATCTCTCTCGGCCTGCTCAAGGTGGCGTTCCAGCCAGGCGATGAACTCGGCGGCCCGCGGCGAATGGGTTCCTTTGAGTTCATCCGAAATCTGATCAGCAAGTCGGCGCAAGCGATCACGCTTCTCCATCCTCTCGAAAGCCACCTCTAGAACTTTGAGGCGGCGCTCCTCAATGTAGGCAAGCCGCTTCGCTTCGTTGCGTCGGCGGGCAGCTTCTTCAGCCCGAATTCTATCTTCCTCAGCGCGCTGCTCATCCTCGCGCTTCGCTGCAGCAAGGACAGCAAGCCCGATCGCGATATCGTTGGCCATGTTCTCAAGTCGCTGGACCTTCGCATCCTTGAACGAACGACGAAGAGAGGACGAGTATCGCAGGTAAAGGTCGAACTCGAATGAGACCTTGCCGGTGGGATCGTAATCCCATTCCGGCCAACGGCTATTAAGACCGAACCGCGGGGTGAAGTCCCAATCCTTGCGGGCCCACCGCCTTTCGCGTTGCTTCCGCTCCCGTTCGTCCTTTGCCAACTCCTCGGCAGTGGGCTCGTGTTTGGTACGACGTACCGCTTCTTTTAGCCGGAAAGGCACGACGATGGTGCCGTCAGTGAACGCAATCTGTTTTTCCTTCTGGCGTAATTTGAAGCCCTGCTCTTCGGCGGCTGCGGTAATACGATTGAGGGCCAATTCAATCCGATCGACCGACGCAGGTGCAATCTCGATAGCTATGAGGCCCACTTGGGAAATCTTCACAAGGCCCTGCACATCCGGTTTGGCTTTGCGCAGTTTTGCCATCGATCGCGTCACGATGGCGTTTTGCGGAACTGTAACTTCGGGATCGAATTGGGACGCTCGTACGCGCGCATCTTCACGGCTACGCACCACGCTGTCGGGCTGATTGTGAAGCTCCCCTCCGGTAATACTAATTGTGCCAGAAATCCCAGCTTTCAACTTGGGTAGAGGTGTTCGCTGAACCTCGTGACCTGCAGCATGCTTCGCCCACCAGCCTGCCGGAGGGTTCGGGACATCATGTTTGCGACAAATCTTGTGCAACGCCACGTCGGATAACCCGAACTCTTTGGCTAGATGCGTCATGGGTTTCGACCAAACGAGGTCGTAGAATTCTGGTCGCGTATATTTTCGTGACATTGTGTTGCTTTAGGCGGTCTGTCGACGTGTAATCTCAGCCCGCTCTGATGTCTGTGCCGGATGCCGCGCCCATCATTCGATGGGGATCGGGATGAGATCAAGAGGGCCCCAACCGCGCAGACGCAATTCTGCAAATTTCACATCTGCAAGGTCCACCTGGAGCTCTGTAGTGAAGGGAACCAAGTATGTTTCGGCATCAAACCCCCTGAACTTGAATCCCGTCGCGCTCAGTCTGGTAAACACCTTTGAAACTGCAGATACAAAGATCGGCATGAGGTCCAAATACACTTGATCGCCAGGATATCCTTCCCGCGAGCCAAATTCGCGGATTGCGGGAAGTCGGAGCTGACGATCTATCAAGGAAAAGCGCTCAGCCGCCTTTATTCGCCTGAGCGAAACGTCGAGATAAGGTGATTGACGATTAGGGTCGAGCCGCGCATCGACATCATCCAACTTTACATGGTGCGACATTCGGACGGGAGAGCCATGAAGCGTTGGGTGGAATGCCAACAAGAATGAGGCTCCGAGCAGCCGCGCGGCCCCGCCATCATCGAGACGCAGGCGCCAGTTCAGACTGTGAAACAGCGGATGATTGCGATGGTGGATCGCGTTCCGGATGGCAATTAACAGGCCAGTATCCCCATGCTCAAAATACGGGAAATGCTCCTTCGAAACATCATAAAGTGTATGAAACGCTTCGAGCTTGGCTTCGAATGCGCGATCGACATTGTCGACGGCTTCTTCCGGATCGACTTGGACCAAATTGCCGAAACGCATTTGCGCTTCGCCATAAAGCCTCATCGTGTTCGCCAGACTGCGGATCGCGCTTTCCACAATCGCACTATTTTCCAAATGATTACGCCTCTTTTCGTCCCTGACGTAGGTCCATTATGAGGTAACGACGGGTTTGTCTCCTTCGAAGTAGGAGCGCTTGTTGTCGCTTGCGACAGACGGTAACGTTCGGAGCAATTGCGCGATGTTATAGGGGTATCGAGCAGAGCCCTTCGGTAGCAGACTCTTCATTCCAATTTTGCCGAAATCCAAGCCTGCACATCTTCTTCCGACCACGCTACCGCGTAGCCGCCCAGCTGTACCGGCTTCGGAAACTTGCCCTCGGCCATCCAGCGATAGATCGTCGAACGGCCAAGCCCGACACGGTGCTGAACCTCGGGCAAGCGAATGAGCCGCGTCACCCGGCGAGACTCCGTCGCTCTTTTGTCGATCTCTTCACCCACGATGGCCTCCTTCGACACCGGCAAAGACATCGCCGAGCAGCGCATCCTTTCGTTCAAGCTCATCGATGTGGTCGGAGAGCAAGCGCGCAACCCGGTGCGCGGTGCCTTTGGCCCAACGCGGCTTCACGTCATGAACCTGGTTGCCCAGGACACGCTCGAGTGCTGCAGGCAGTTCGCCGGAAAAGTCCTCGAAGAATTGCGCGAGGTCCGATTGCAACCATGCAATCGCGTGATCGCCGCTGCTGACGAGGAAGAGGAGCAGGTGTGCGTGCGGCGCAACTCCGCTCGCGGCAAGAATGCGCAAGGCTTCACCGAGGCTTGCCGAGCGTTCGCCGGCAAGGACGCGGCGCAAGGCATCCTTATGGATCTGCGCATCGCGCGCGATGTCGCAGCGGGCACGGCCGCTGGCTTCGACGGCCGCCAAGAGCAGCCGGGCGAGGTCGGCGCGAACCTGTTGTTCGGCAAAGAGCGCCATCTTGGTCATCGACGAATCCTTATCTCTAGAGGTGATCGACTCACTGGCTAACCGCGAAGGAAGCCTGTAGGAAAATAAAAAGAACATGTAGAGAACATAGAGGAAGGAACGAATCAGCTTCCTTCAATGATTCGCGCGAATTCCGGTCGCGTTCACGCAGATCGCGGCTCGCTTCGCTCTGAAGCCGGCACAGTCGGCGCTGGTTGGCGATCAGCCTGCGCGAATCCCGGCCAATGCACCTCCAGATGTCGCTTTTTGCTTGGTCGGCAGCCCTGAAATCCAGTTTCCGATTTCCTACAGCCCGGGTCCGGGGAGAGGAAAGAACATACAGCGAACGTATCGCTGACTGATGTTCAATCCCTCGGAGTTTCCATCCATGACCAAGACTGCCCTTTCGGCCCAGCAGCGCACGCTCAACCGTGCTCGTGGCCGCGACTACATTCTTCCCGCCTGCGTGGCGCTGGCCTGCGCCGGTGCCGCCTTTGCCGGCGCCGACACCACCTTCGATCCCGCGCTGACCAAGTTCACCGACTTCCTCGAAGGCTCGGGCGGCAAGATCATCACCGTGCTCAGCCTTGCAGGCGGTCTGATCGGCCTTGCCTCCGGGCGCTTTTCGCTCGGCCAGGTCGCGGTGCCGGTCGGCGTCGGGATCGGTGTCGGCACCGGCGTGCCGATCGTCACCTCGGTCGTGACCGCGGTCATCTGATCAGCGGATCCGGTTACGACAGGAGGGCGGCATCATGGCTGACAGGTACCTCGTTCCACGGCGGCTCGACGACCCGGAGCTCATCGGCTTCTGGACCATCGACGAGTTTGCAGGGATTCTCATTCCCTTCGCCTGGGGCATTCTCTCGCAGCATATCTTCATCGGTATCGGCCTGGCCGCCGGGGCCTGGCTTGCCTTGCGGAAGGCAAAGGCACGCGGCGCCGGTTCGGCACTGGTGCATGCTGCATATTGGTACCTGCCCGGGAGTTTCCTGGGGCTGAAAGCCACGCCGCCCTCCCACTGCCGCCTGCTGGCGGGCTGAGGTAGGCAAACCATGCGAGCAGAATTCGCGCACGAACAGGCGCAGACTTACCTTCGGCAACGCAACCGCTTTGCCGTGCTGGCAGGTGTCCTTGGCCTCACTACGCTGGTCAGCCTTGGCGCCGCCGTGACCCGCGACGAGCAGGTTGTGCTGGTGCCGATTACCGCCGAGCGGATCACCGTCTCGAGCGGCGGAATCGACGCGCCCTATCTCGAACTCGTCACCCGCGACACGGCGCTGATGCTCCTCAACCGGGCACCCGAAAGCCTCGACTACTGGATGGCGAACATCCTGAAGCTCGCCGATCCCGCCGCGCACGGCCGCCTCAAGGCCGCGCTCGTCAGAATCGTCGAGGAACAGCGCGGCTCGGACATCAGCCAGGCCTTCGTGATCGCGGAAATGCATGTCGACCCCAAGGCCCTGACCTCGACCGTCACCGGCACGCTCAAGACCTTTGTCGGCGCGCAGGTGATCGCGAGCCAGCGCCGCTCCTTCCGTTTTCGCTGGTCGAAGCGTGGTCTCAGCCTCGCTCTCGTCGGCTTCGAGCAACTTCCCACCGACAAGGAGGAACCCGGCCAATGAGCCTTCTCCCATCTCCCCTCGCTGCTGCGCTTGCCGGAACCGGCCTTGCCTGTTTCGCGATCGGCGCGACACGGCGCCCCGATCCCGGCCTCAAGCTGACCGGCCTAGCCGTGCTTGCCTTCGCGCTCGCGCCGGTTCCGGCACATGCCGACCAGTTCGTCGAAGCGGCCGACAATGCGACCATCGACTGCGAGCTCGCCCGCGGCGAACTCACGCGGATTGCGCTCATCGATGACGGCTTCGCCAATGTCTCGAAGATCGCGAGCGGCTTTCCCTACAACGACTTCCAGGTGACGCACGAGCCGGTGCGCGGAGACATCTATATCTCCGTGCCCCCGCAATTTGCCGCTGCCCGGGTCAGCTTTTTTGCGACCAGCAAGGCGGGCTATGTCTACAAGTTCGCCTGCCGCCTCGGCGGCGAGGAAGCGACCCAGCTCTTCATCACCAATCCCGCGCTAGCCAAAGCCGCGGCTACCGAATGGGAGACCGAGACCGGGCCGGAGGACGCTGCGATCCGCCTGATCGAGGCGATGGCGAGCGATGCCGTCCTGCCCGGGTTCACTGCCCGCGCCGAACTTTCGGCTCCGCGCCGCACCGGCGGGATCGAGGTTCAGCTGGTCACCGAATATCAGGGCGATGAACTCACCGGACAGCGCTTTCTCGTACGCAACCTCGGCCAGGAGAGCCTTGCGCTTGGCTCCGAGCGAGAGGGTCCCGCAGGCGCGCTCGCCTTTGCCTATGGCCGCGACGCACTCGCTCCCGGTGAAGCGACCAGTGCCTTCCTTGTCTTTGCCAAGGGAGGGCTCAACTGATGGCCGAGGCAACACAGAAGGACGCCGAAAAAAGGCCTCTGCCGGGCTCGCCGGAAGCGCGCGAAGGCGGACGGCGCAACCTCAATTCGCAGATCGCGCAGCGCCAGAAGATGCTGCTCGCCGGGATCGGGGCCATCGCGCTCATCGGCGGCGGGATGTTCATCTTCGGCGGCGACGGCGACGAGGGCGGCACCGATGCCAATGGTGCGGCGACGATCGACACCGGCGGCCTCGTCAATCGCAACCTCTCGCAGCGCGAATTCGTCGCGAGCTATGGTAACCGGCTCGATGCGCAGGGCCGCGCGATCAAGGATCTGCAGCAGGCCCAGCTGCCGCGCCCCGAGATCGAGCAGGAGCTCGAAGCCCTGCGCAGCGAGAACGCGCAGATGCGCTCCGACGGCCAGGCAGCGATCGACGCGATCTCGGCCGAGAATGCCAATCTGCGCTCACAGATCAGCGACGCTGCGAAATCACCTTCTGCCGCGCCGCCGCTGCCGCCTCCACCGGCCTATGGTCCCGGCGTAGGCACCGGCGGGGCTGTCCAGCCACCGCAAGGAGGGCCGGAAGCGCAGGGCGGGCAGCTCAGCCTGATGAGTTTCAGCGCGGAGACGGGCAAGGACGGCAAGCCGCGCGCAGCCGAGACTGCGCCAGCCCTGCTGCTCGAAGCGAGCCGCGATTACCTGCCGCCCAACAGCTACGCACCGGCAACGGTCATCGTGGGTGTCGATGCCTCGACCGGCGTTGCCAGCCAGAGCGATCCGCTTCCCGTGGTTCTCAGGATCACCGGACCGGCCCGCTCGGTGATGCGCGGTAACAAGCTACTCACCACCGATATTACCGGCTGCCTCGTCAATGGAGCTGCGCGCGGCGATCTCTCGGCCGAGAAGGTCTACGTCAAGCTGGTGCGCATGACCTGCGCGCAGCCCGGCGGCCGTTTCGCGGTGAGCGAGGTCAAGGGCTTCATCTCCTTTGCCGGAAAGTCGGGCGTGCGCGGCCGCGTGGTCAGCCGCGAAGGCAGCCTTGTCAGCCAGGCGCTGCTGGCCGGGATTGTCGGCGGCTTCGGCCGCGGATTTTCCGCCAACGCCAACGGCATCTTCACGCAGCCTGTCGGCGCCAACGGTCAGCGCGAAGCGCTGTCGCCGACCGACATTCTCGCCGGTGGCTTCGGCCAGGGTGCCGGCGAGGCTGCCGACACCGTCAGCCGATACCTCATCGAACGCGCCGAACAATACCAACCCGTCGTCGAGATGCCGACCGGCATCGAGGTCGAGATCGTCTTTCTCGACGGCGTCCACGTCAGGAGCCCTTCCAAATGAACTACAATGAGCACCGGCCGGGCCTGAAGACCCGCGCCGCCCACCTTGCCCTTGCCCTTTCGAGCGCCGCCGCCGTGCTGACGCTCGGAGTCTCTGCCGTCACCGCTATGCCTGCGAGCGCTGCCGGCATGGCCAGCGATGTCGCGCAGGCACTGAAGCTGCGGCTGCCCAAGACCCCGATCGATGCGATCAGCTGCGACACGCTTGGCCCCTGGTGCGAAGTCGTCTCGGGCGACACGCTGTTCTACATCGACGAGACCGCCCGCTACCTGTTCGTGGGCCGTCTCTACGACATGGAAGAGCGGCGCGACGTCACCGCTGCCCGCTTGCTCGAACTCAATCCTGACCTGCTCGCGGCGGGTGCGGCGCGCGTAGCCAGCGACGCGCCGGCGGGACACGACGAAGCGCCGATCCAGGCGGCTGCCAGCCATGTCGACCTCTCGTCGCTTCCGGCTGCGGGCGCAATCCACTGGGGCAACCCCAAGGGCGAACGCCTGGTCGTCTTCTCGGATTTCCAGTGCGGCTACTGCCAGCGCCTGACCGCCGAACTCGCCAAGGCCAAGGTCCATGTCGAAGAGCGACCGATCTCGATCTTCGGCGCGGCAAGCCGCAAGATCTCCGAGGCGGTACTGTGCGCCAAGGATCCGGCAAAGGCGCTCCATGCGGCCTACGCCGGCCAGGCGCCGGCGACCGGCAAGACTTGCAAGGAAGCCAAGGCGCTCGATGCCAATGAAGCCTTCGCGAAGGCCAATGGGTTTGCCGGAACTCCGGTTATCGTGCGCGCCCGCGATGGGGCGGTGCTGCATGGCTACCGCGATGCCGCGGCGATCCGCCGCTTCGTCGTCGAAGGCAAGGGAGAGGCGCAATGAGCCGGCTTCCGATCCGTCGCGCCGTGGTGCTCGCTGCGCCGCTCCTTCTGGCCAGTGGCTGCGCCAGCCTTGGCGGCAACGTCAAAGGCAGCTTTGCCTGCCGCGCTCCCGAAGGGACCTGCGCGCCGACTTCCGCGATCGATGCCGGGGCGACCGGCATCGAGAAGGCTGACAAGCCAGAGTCGCATCGGACGGTGACCCCGACCGGAGAAGCGGTTCGCCGCCTGCAGGTCGTGCTGACGCCCTACCGCGACGCGGCGGGTCGCGACCATGAGGCGCGCGTCGTTCACCTGACGCTGCCCGAACAGGCAGGGACAGGCTGGCGCGCCCCGCAGGGCCGCCGCGAAGTCCTGCGCTCGCTGGCATCGACCATTGCCGCGACGCGCGAGGGCAACCCCGCACCCGATTTCCAACCGCCGAAAAACCTAGAGGCAGACACATTGCCGGAACAGCTGTTCATCCCCTCGCAGCCCGTTCCGGCGATGCCCGGCGCTGACGCGCCGGAACCCGGGGGACCTGGCTCGTTTTCCCCTCCCCGCGAGCCGGTCCCCCACCCCGAAACACAAGAAGGAGAGAGCCGGTGACTTTATCCCTTGCTGCCGCGCGCGACGCACTCTCGCGGGGCCTGTTTGCCGACACAGCTCGGCCTGAAAAGCCGCAGGCGCATTTCGGACTCGAAATGCTCTCGGACTGGCTGCCCTACCGGGTCTATGACGAGGGGGCGAAGCTCTACCGCAACGCCCGCTCGAAGGGCTTCGTGCTCGAGGTCACCCCGCTGATCGGTGCCGACGAACGGACCGGCGAGATCCTCGGGCAGTTCTTCTCCGAAGGCCTGCCGCAGGGCGCCTGTCTCCAGGTCCTGAACTTCGCATCGCCGCGGATCGGCAGCGTGGTCGGCCCCTGGTTCGCTCCGCGCTACGAGCAGGGCGGCATCTACGAGGCTATCGCCAGGGCGCGCACCAGGCGCCTTTACGATCTCGTCTGGAATTCGGGCTCGGCGCATGCGCCCTTCCACGCCCGCAACGTCCGGCTGATCGTCTCGCTCGGCGTGCCGGTGCCCGGCAGCGTGACCGATGCCGAACTCTCCGAATGCCGCGAAGGGCTGATGGGCATGCTCCATTCACTCGGACTGCACGCGCAAGAGCTGCGTCCAGGCGGCCTCTTGGCGCTGATCGACGAGCTCACCTCGCCGACCACCGCGCACGAGACCGACATTCATGCGTGGAACCCCCACGATACGCTCGATGTCCAGGCGATCCGCCGCGACATCGAGCTCGAGGTCGGCGACGATCGCCTGATCCTCAGGACCGAACGCTTTCGCGAGACGGGCCGAGACGAGGAGGGCAATCCCGAAGTCGGCGAATGCTATCCCGACCATTTCGACGTGCGGCATTATGCCGTGCGCTCTACCCCTGAGCGCTGGGCACCCTGGGAATGCGCGCGGCTCATCGGCGACATGTTCACCGACAAGCTGCGCTTCCCCTGTCCGACGGCAACCATGCTGTGCCTGGTCTACCCCGACCAGGAAGCCGCCTCGGCGCGCGCGGGCTTCAAGTTCATGCGCACCACCAGTCTCAGCCAGACCAAGAGCGCGCGCTTTCTTCCCAAGCTCGCCGAACAGTCGGCCGAATGGCGCCACGTCCAGGCCGAGCTCCAGGCCGGCAAGAAACTCGTGAAGCTGTTCTACGGGCTCACCAGCATCTCGCCGCTCGGCCAGGGCGACGCGCACGAACGCATCATCAAGGCGATATACAAGGCAGCGGGCTGGGATTTGGCGGATGAGCGCTTCCTCCAGCTGCAGGGCCTCGTCGCTGCCTTTCCCCTGAGCCTTGCCGATGGCCTCGCCAACGACATGGCGCGGCTAAAGCGCCTCAAGACCATGCTCTCGACGACGGCGGCGCATATCGCGCCGATGCAGGGCGAATATCTCGGCGGCGTGATCCCGCACCTCCTGCTTGTCGGCCGCCGCGGGCAGCCCTTCTGGTGGTCGCCATTCGAAAACAATGCCGGCAATCACAATATCGCGATCTGCGGCAAGTCGGGCTCGGGCAAGTCGGTGCTGCTGCAGGAGCTCTGCGCCGCCCTACGCGGTGCCGGCGCCAAGGTCGTGGTGATCGACGACGGGCGCAGTTTTGAGCATTCGGTCAAACTGCAGGGCGGACGCTTCGTCGAGTTCACGCTCGCCTCGGGCTTCTCGCTCAACCCCTTCTCGATGATCGACGATGCCCGTGCGCACGAAGACGAGGATTACCGCCTCGACTGCTTCGCCATGATCAAGGCGATTGTCGGCCAGATGGCGCGACCGGGCACTGCACCGAGCGACACCGAGCGCGGACTGATCGACCGGGCCGTAACCGCGACCTGGGAGGCACTGGGAAGCGGCGCATCGGTCGACGATGTCGCCCATGCGCTCCATGGCTCGGAGAGCGAGGCGGGCCGCGATCTCGCCACCGCGATCGCGCCCTTCTGCCGCGGCGGCAGCTACGGCGGGTTCTTTGCAGGCAAGGCGAGCTTCGCACTCGACGATGATTTCACCGTCTTCGAGATGAGCGATCTCGCGTCCCGCGAGGAACTGCGAAGCGTCGTCCTTTCGGCGATCATGTTCATGACCAGCCAGGCGATGACGCGCTCATCGCGGGCGACCAAGAAGTTGCTGCTGATCGACGAGGCCTGGGCCATGCTCAAGGGCGGATCGATGGGTGAGTTCGTCGAGACCTACGCCCGCACCGCGCGCAAATATGGCGGCGCGCTTGCGACCGCGACCCAGTCCCTCAATGACTATTACAAGTCCGATGGCGCGCGCGCCGCGCTCGAGAACAGCGACTGGATGCTGGTGCTCCAGCAGAAGGCCGAGACGATCGCCGATTTCAGGGCGAACGCGCGGCTCGACATGGACGACCGCACCGAAACGCTGATCCGCAGCCTCAAGCGTTCGGGCACCGAGTACAGCGAGGTCTTCATCAAGGGTCCCGAAACCGAAGCGGTCGGCCGGCTCGTGCTCGATCCCTTCTCGGCGACGATCTACTCCTCCGATCCCGACACCTATGCCGCGATCCAGGACTGCGAGCGGCGCGGGCACAGCCTCGCCGATGCCATCCGGATCGTGGCGGGAGGCGGACAATGATGGTCTCGCATCTCGTCGACCGGACCCCTCCGGCCAATCTCCGCAGCCTGCTGCCAATCCTGCAAGGGAGCTGTTTCGTCCTCATCGAGACCGCACGCTTTGCCGCGACTTCACTGCTGATCGTGCTGGGATTGCCGCTCGCGCTGTTCCTGTTCGTTGCGGGCTGGGACCTTGGCGGCCTCTTCACCCAGCTCGCCAATCTGTCGGACCGCTATCTCGAAGCCGACGGGCTGCGCCGCAGCCTGTTCAGCCAGGACCTCAAGGGCTGCTTCCTCGTCCTCGCTGGCGCGGTGACGCTGTTCCGCATGCCGCGCTTCCTGAAGCGGCTCGCGGCCGATCTCGACAACCATCCGGCCCGGGAGGCAAACCGTGACTGACAGGCGCAGATTACCATCCTTCAATCGCCCGTTGTTGCTGAGAATTCTTGGCGTGCTCGCGCTCGTCGCCGCGCTGCTCTGGGCGGCCTGGGTCAGCCGCGAACTGTCCGAGCCGCGCCAGCAGATCGTCACCGTCCGGCTTGCCGAGACCATCGCGGCGTTTGTCGATGGCGAAGCGCGCGGGCAACAGGATCCCGAAGCCAGCCAGGCGCGCGTGCTCGCTTTCCTCCAGGCGTCCGAACGCGCTGTTGCAGAAATGGGGACCAATGGCCGCGTGGTGCTGGTCGGCGAAGCGGTGCTCGCGGGCGATGCCCCCGATGCTACCGACGAACTGCGCGCACGGATCGCCCGCCAGCTTGAGCAGGGAGGCCGTCAGTGACGCAGTTTGCCGCTCGCGTTGTCCGCACGATCAAACGACCACTTGTCCTGACCGCGCTGGTGTTGTTGCCACTCGGATGGGCCGCAATCGACGCCTTCGCGAAGGACCATGCCTTCCTCATCAATGCCAGCCCGAGCCTGCCCAACTGGGCCTTCTGGCTCGACAAGCACGCGCGGATCGAGCGCGGCAGCCTGATCTTCTTCGAGCCGCCCGCAAGCAGGCTCGTCGAAATGCATTTCGGAAAAGGCGCGCAGCTCTTCGGCAAACGGGTGCTGGGTGTGCCGGGCGATGTCGTGAGCCACCGCGGTCACGAGGTCTTCATTAACGGTCGCAAGATCGCCGCGCGGCTCGATGAGACCCGTCTCGGCATTGCGCTTCACAAAGGCCCCGAAGGCCCGATCCCCGACGGCTGCTTCTACACCGGGACCAGCCATCCCCGCGGCCTCGACAGCCGTTACGCCGAGATCGGTTTCGTCTGCCGCGGCCAGATCCTCGGCAGCGGGAGGGCGATCCTGTGAGCAAGCTCATCCTCCCTGCGGCCCTGCTTGCAGTCCTGCTCTGCCCTGCCGAGGTGCTGGCGCGCGACTATGGCCAGCGCGGCACGGTGTTTCCCGTGATCGAGCGCGACCTCCTCGAGCAGATCCATTCCCGCCTGACGCAGATGGAACGTTCGGGCGAAACTGCGCGGCTCAATGAAGACCTGAAGCGCCGCACGATCGCGCGGGTGGGCCGGCCCGACCCCGTCGCCGGGATCGTCCGGGCCAGCGAAGCGCGGCGCTGGCAATTCGACCCGACGATCACGCTCGCTGCCGATATCCGCGGCGCAAAAGGCGAGCTGATCCATGCCGCTGGCACGAGGGTCAATCCGCTCGACAGCGTCGGCCTTCGCGGCAATCTCCTGTTCCTCGACGGCGACGATCCCGACCAGCTCGCCTGGGCGCTCAAGCAGGACGCCAATGCCAAGCTGATCCTGGTGAAGGGCGCGCCGCTCGAGCTGATGAAGGCCCGTAAGCGGCGCTTCTATTTCGACCAGGGCGGCAAGCTCACGGAAAGGTTCGGGATCAGGTCGGTGCCCGCACGCGTGCGCCAGCAGGGCCGCCTGCTCGAAGTCAGCGAAATCGCGCTGCCACCGAAAAGGAGGACAGCCCAATGACGCACTTAAGAAAGCTGGCGCTCATGCTGGCCGCCATTCTTGGTCTCGCGACCGCGACGCCTGCGATGGCCGATGCCGGTCCCGGTCGCTGCACCGGCAGCTTCGTCAACCCGATCACCGACATCTGCTGGTCGTGCCTTTTCCCGATCTCGATCGGCGGGCTGGACATCTGGCCGTCGAGCCGGCCCGATCCCGATAACCCCGACCTGCCGGTTTGCCTGTGCGGTCTGAGGCCCGGGATCGCCATGGGCTTCTGGGAACCGGTGCGGCTTGCCGATGTCAGCATGAAGCCGTGGTGCTTCGTGAACCTCGGCGGCATGAAACTCGATCCGGGCTTCGATATCGGATTCCGGTCAATCTCGGGTCCATCGGCGGTGGGCGGTGCGAGCCAGTATTATTCGAGCTGGCACGTCCACTGGTATGCCTATCCGCTGATCTACTGGATGGAGATCGTCGCCGATTTCCTATGCCTGGAATCGGGCTCGATCGACATCCTCTACATCTCCGAGATCGATCCGCTGTGGCAGGATTCCGAGCTCACGGCGATCATCAACCCTGAAGCCGTGCTCTTCGCCAACCCGTTGGCGCTCGCTGCCTGTGCGGCCGACTGCGTCGCCTCGACCGCAAAGCTGCCGATTGACGAGATGTTCTGGTGCGCGGGGTGCCAGGGGTCGATGTACCCGATGAACGGCAATGTCTCGGCCAGCATAGGCCACGTCCAGGCCTCGCGGCTCGTGCTCTCGCGATTTGCCTACAAGCTCCACCGCGAACTCGTCTCGTGGGGAACGATGGGGTCCAAGGGCCTGTGCGGCAAATACCTGATGCCGGTGATGCGTAAGCAGCAATACCGCTTCCAGGCCACCAACCCCAACCCGGCGACCTCGGGCCGTTACGCCTGCCCGCCCATCGGTGCCTCCACCACCTTTCAATCGGCCGGACAGGTCATCCCCGCCATCGGCGAAGACATGGGATACCTCGTCTGGCGCAAGCGGAACTGCTGCGCGCGAGCGCCGTGACGGCGCAGAAAGGAAATATGTATGTAATACAACAACATATCCTTTCATCGTCTTGCTGACGAATGACCGGTGGCTGCGATGCCACCCCACCCGGCGGAAGGAGTCGGGGCGGAAGGGGGTCTCCAAGGTTTGCCGCGATCCGGCGGTCGGCCTCAGAGCAGGAGACCTGAACTGTACCGGATGCGGCCCGTCAGCCGCAGGCCGGGCTACCACAGGATCTATGGTGAGATACAAGCGAATGACGTGTCTGAAGCCTCTTTATTTACAGTTGAACTCCCGATCACCTGACGGGGTGGGGAGATCGCGGTGTGAACCGGTTGGCGTGTTGCGCTGCCTTCTGGTGGGTGCTCGCAGAGCACTCGTGTGCGGGTCGTCCTTTCTTGTCCGCACGCCCGAGCCGCAAGGGGTTAAGCGTCGCACCTACGGGTCCAAGGTTGATCGTCGGAACACGGGAACCACCATCGTCCGCCTGCTTCGGAGCAGGCTATCCGCGGAGACCGGGGATGGGCGCTGGTGGGGCGGAGCCTGCGTAGTAGTCCGAGGACGGGAAAGCCGTCCACATGGCGAAGGCAGGCAGGAAGCCGGTGGGCTGTCATGACGGAGGAACTACCAGTGGACTCTGGTAATCAGGCCGCACAGGTCTGGCTCCTCGGCGTTCAGCGAAAGCTCTACCAGTGGAGTCGGGAACACCCTGAAGAACCATACTGCGACTTGTGGAATTGGGTAACCGATCCCCGCAACCTGCAGTTGGCCTGGAAAACGATTGCCGGTAATCGAGGCAAGCGCACTCCGGGAGTCGACGGGGAGACCGTAGCGAGAATTGCATCCGGCATTGGTGCCATGGAATTTCTGCGGAAGCTTCGCGAGGAGCTTCGGTCGGGCGCCTACCGCCCGTCCCCTGCACGCAGGAAATGGATCGCCAAGCCGGGCAAACCAGGGAAGTTCCGACCCCTCGGTATCCCTACAGTCAAGGATCGCGTGGTGCAGTGCGCGGTCAAGCAAGTACTGGAGCCGATCTTCGAGGCCCGGTTCTGGCCAGTCTCTTACGGGTTTCGGCCCGGACGGGGCAGTCAGGCCTGCCTTGAACATATCCGTGTGACCATCCAGTCGCGGGGCAGACCTGCGGCGGACGGTCGCCGACACAAAGCGCCGTACCAATGGGTAATCGAAGGCGACATTGAGGGCTGCTTCGACAATATCGGGCATCACCCGCTGATGGAACGCGTGCGCCACGGCGTCGCGGACCGCAAGGTGAACCGGTTGCTCGTGCAGTTCCTCAAGGCCGGGGTTCTGGAGGATGTCTCGTACAGCCCGACAGACACCGGCACGCCGCAAGGTGGAGTGCTCTCACCGCTGCTGGCCAACATCGCGCTTGGCGTGATCGAGGAAAGATATCGGGACTGGGTAAAACGCCGCGAGGACCCACAGCTGAAATCCGATGGGATCAGGCTGGCGGCGATCAGGCGCGACAAGGATCGCAAGGCCGGGCGACCGGTTTTCTATCCCGTCCGCTATGCCGATGACTTCCTGATCTTCGTGTCGGGAACGGAAGCTGACGCCCTTGCCGAAAAGCAGGCGCTGGCGACCTACCTGCACGAAGCAATGGGTCTGACGCTTTCGCCCGAGAAGACGCGCATCACAGCGCTGACCGAGGGCTGTCGATTCCTTGGATGCCGCGTGAGGCTCAAATGGGACAAGCGGTTCGGGCTGCACGCCCGCATCGAAATCCCGCGCGAGCCGATCAACGGATTCAGGATACGGGTAAATCAACTGGCCCGACGGCAGACGCTCCGGCGTTCGCTCAAGGCCATGCTTCAGGAACTCAATCCATACCTTCGCGGGTGGTCTGCGTACTACCGCTACTGCGTGGGGGCGAAGTCGATCTTCGCCAGTCTCGACTGGCATGTGCGGCAACGTCTCTGGCTGTGGCTGCGGGCCAAGCACAAACGTGTCCCCGGGAGGAAAATCGCATCGTGGCGCAGGCCGGGCATCGCCCATCCGGGTAACTCGGTCTGGGCTGAAGGCAGCACGGAGCAGTTGAGAACGGCGGTGCAAAATTAGACCACGGTAGCGGCGGCGAAGTGCTGCTGCGGGCGGCGTAAAAGTCGTCCACTTTTTCCCTTTTCGCGATGCTGGCGAGGAGGGATGAGGGATTTACACCGTGGAACTTTACCTGAAGGTTCGTCTTGCCTGCGCGGGCGGCATGAGCGCCCGGGCGGCAGCGAAGCATTTCAACATATCGCGCGACACGGTCCGCAAGATGCTGTCGTATTCCGAGCCGCCCGGTTACCGTCGCAGCGCCCCGGTGCGGCGACCGAAGCTGGAAGCGTTCATACCGATCATCGACGGCTGGCTGGATGGGGACCGGTCGGTCCCGCGCAAGCAGCGCCATACGGCGAAGCGTGTGTTCGATCGCCTTCGCGAAGAGCATGGCTTCACCGGAGGCTACACGATCATCAAGGATTACATCCGGGATCGGGATCAGCGCAGCCGGGAGATGTTCGTGCCGCTGGCACACGCACCCGGCCATGGGCAGGCAGATTTTGGAGAAGCTCTGGTCGAGATCGGCGGGGTGGAGCAGAAGGCGCACTTCTTCGTGCTCGATCTGCCGCACAGCGACGCCTGCTACGTACGCGCCTATCCGGCTGCCGTTGCCGAGGCCTGGATGGACGGCCATGTCCACGCCTTTGCGTTCTTCGGCGCGGTGCCGCTGTCGATCGTCTACGACAACGACCGCTGCCTGGTCTCGAAGATCCTGCCTGACGGGACGCGGCTGCGCGCGAGGCTGTTCAGCGCCTTCCTGTCGCACTACCTGATCCGTGATCGTTACGGCCGCCCCGGCAAGGGTAACGATAAGGGCGGCGTTGAAGGCCTTGTCGGCTATTGCCGGCGCAACTTCATGGTGCCGATCCCCCGGTTCCCGACATGGGAGGCGTTCAACCTGTGGCTCGAGGAGCAATGCCGCAAACGGCAGAACGACCGGCTGCGGGGCGAGAGTGAGACGATTGGCGAGAGGCTGCGGCGCGATCTGGCGGCGATGCAGGAACTGCCGGCTTCCCCCTTCGAGGCCTGTGACCAGACCAGCGGCCAGGTCTCATCGCAGGCGCTGGTGCGTTACCGGACCAACGATTACTCGGTGCCGGTGCGCTTCGGCCACCAGGAGGTGTGGATCAGGGGCTATGTCGACGAGGTGGTGATCGGTTGCCGGGGCGAGATCATTGCCCGCCATGTGCGCAGCTACGAGCGCGAGGATGTGATCTTCGATCCGATCCATTACCTTCCCCTGATCGAACAGAAGATCAATGCCCTCGATCAGGCCGCACCATTGCAGGGCTGGGACCTGCCCGAGGTATTTACAACGCTGCGCCGGCTGATGGAGACGCGCATGGGCAAGCATGGCCGGCGCGAATATGTGCAGGTACTGCGCCTGCTGGAGAGCTTCGCTCTGGCCGATCTGCATGGCGCGGTGAAGCAGGCCCTTGATATGGGCGCGATCGGCTTCGATGCGGTGAAGCATCTCCTGTTATGCCGGGTGGAGCGCCGCCCGCCCCGACTGGACATGGCGATCTATCCCTACCTGCCCAGGGCCAGAGTGGAGACAACATCGGCGCGCTCGTACATGCGGCTGTTGACCGGCGGAGCAGCGGCATGAGCAGCCAAGCTCCCGAACTGCTGCTCGCCAGCCACCTCAAGACGCTCAAGCTGCCAACCTTCCTGCGCGAGCATGACAAGCTGGCCCGGCAATGCGCAGCAGAGGGCGTAGATCATGTCCGCTACCTTGCTCGGCTTGTCGAACTGGAACTGATCGACCGGGAACGCCGGATGGTCGAGCGCCGGATCAAGGCCGCGCGGTTCCCGGCCGCCAAGAGCCTCGACAGCTTCGACTTTGCCGCCATTCCGAAGCTCAACAAGATGCAGGTGCTCGAACTGGCGCGTTGTGACTGGATTACCCGTCGCGAGAACGTCATCGCCCTTGGCCCGTCGGGGACCGGCAAGACCCATGTCGCGATCGGTCTTGGCCTGGCGGCCTGCCAGAAGGGCCTGACGGTCGGGTTCATCACTGCTTCCGCGCTGGTCAGCGAGATGATGGAGGCACGCGACGAACGCCGCCTACTGCGCTTACACAAGCAGATGACCGGCTATAAGCTTCTCATCATCGATGAGCTGGGGTTCGTGCCCCTCTCCAAAACCGGCGCGGAACTGCTGTTCGAGCTGATCTCACAGCGCTACGAACGCGGCTCGACGCTGATCACCAGCAACCTGCCGTTCGACGAATGGACCGAGACGTTCGGTTCCGAGCGCCTGACAGGCGCGCTCCTCGACCGGCTCACCCACCACGTCAGCATCCTCGAGATGAACGGCGAGAGCTATCGCCTGGCCCAGAGCCAGGCACGCAAAGCACGTCCCAACCCCTGACAGAAACGGCAATCCGGGTGTTGGCGACCCCCGCTCGGGCTACGCCCTCCCGGCGCTCGCCAACACCCGGATCAAGTGGCCTGGTTTTGCTCCGCCCAATGGACGACTTTTACGCCGCCGTTGACACCCAGCAGGGTTCCCCCGTCATCCTCGATAACAGCGATGAGTTCGCGGTGCGATGGCGGACCGGAACACCCCCTGTCTTCATTCATCGCAAGGCAGGCACGAAACCCCGCGATATCCTCCTTCTCGTCGGGAAGCACGAAAGCGCGTTCATAGGCTTCGAAAAATTCATCGACTATGGGCGATGCTGGGCTGGCGGTTGCCCTGATGCGCAGGCCACCTTCCAACGACAGAGCCCATACATCATCGGAATCGGGAATAGGCTGATTGACCTGCATCAGTAACTATTAGTCTTCATTCAGAAACGTGTCAGCCGCCCTGTCGCTGCATTATTTCATATGGGAAGCTAAATGCGTTCAGGAACGTCGCAGTCGGTCGAACATTCGTAGCAAAACCGGTGCAAAAGTCACAGATTTTCAAATTCCCCTTCCCCTTCAAAAAGCACAGCGCAGTGCGTTATGATGGGAAGTGAGACAAGCTATGAAGCAATACCGCCACGCCAATTGGATTGCGTTTCGAAAGGACGTTATCAAATTACACAACGGCTGTTGTTTCCGTTGTCTCCGTTCGGGCAGAGACGACGACGTAGTACTGCAAGTGCATCACAAACGATACATTCGCGGGCGATTGCCGTGGGATTATGAAACGACAGACTGCGAAGCCCTTTGCAAAGGGTGCCATGCCGAAGAGCATGGTCATGTCATGCCGCGTGACGGATGGAAGTGGGTTGGCGTTGATGATTTGGGCGAGTTGGATGGTAACTGCGAGTTGTGCGGAACCGAAATTCGCTACGTTTATGCGATCGAACATGAAGCATGGGGCGCGATGGCCGTCGGAACCGATTGCTGCGACCATCTAACTTAAACAAATGACGCGAGTAAATATCACGAGATCTACCTGAAATCGATCGATGCGAAAAAGCGCTTTGTGGGTTCAAAGCGTTGGAAGATCAGGCCTGACGGAACACATGTAATCAGCCAAAAAGGAATTCTGGTCGAAGTTCGTGAAACCACCGATGGTTTCGGCATCGCGATGAACAATGTTCTGGGCAAGCAAAGGTTCGACAGCATCATCGATGCAAAAATCAAAATCTTCGAACTCATCCGTTCCGGCAAAGCCCAGTCCTATCTGGCAAGCCGCCGCCATCGATATGATAACTTCGATCTCGATAGCATTCGCACTTCACTGGGTTTCAACAAATAGGAGCGCGTAGCGGCGCGTGCGGAACAGACATCACGCTGACTGCAACGCATTCGCCAATGGTTGGCGCGAGGTTGATACCACTGAAGGCCGTTACATCGCGTGTAGATGACCGAATGTACGGCAGGCAGGTTGTCCGACAGGAAAACTACTGGAAACTGCGTTGCCGCTCTTTCGGCTCACTCGACCTGCCTGGTCGTCAGCCACTCGGCAATAGCCCCCTCATCGAGTTCGCCTGAGGCAAGCTGAAGTACCATCCGGACTGCATCTTCTGGTTTATAGGTAATCTTATAGCCATTCAGCGCCAGAAAAAGCCGCGCGAGCACCCAGGCAGTCCGCTTATTGCCATCCGTGAATGGATGGTTACGGGCCAGACCATAGGCGTATGCAGCAGCGAGTTTGCAGAGATCGGTATCGCCATAAGCCCACTGATTGCGAGGACGGGCTAAAGCAGATTCCAATGCATCCGCATCGCGCAGTCCGATGGGGCCGCCATGCTCCGCCAATTGACGATCATGAATGGCAAGCGCCAGTTCGGTCTCGATCCAGACCGGTTCGGATGTTTGCACCATTTTACTTCGCTAGTGCGCGCAGGATATCCCTGTCTTCACGCATAATACGTTCTGCCACAGCCATTTTGGCTTCGAACGACGGGTCCGACACGGTAATGCGGATTCCTTCGGGCGTCTCAGAAACGTATAGAGTATCACCCACGCCCGCCCGAAGCGTGGCAAGCAGTTCCTTGGGCAGAACCACACCGGCAGAATTACCGATTTTAGTGATCTTAAGGCTCGCGTTCATACGATGGTTATAACGCGCCAACGCGCTCGGCTCAAGTGCAACCGAACGTCTGGCCCAATGGGCGCAAAGGGGCATTACCCTTTCATAGCTTTGGCCTTCCAATCATTCCCGCTCAACAGTCACCCGTCAAATATTGCGACACACGTTGCCGCGTCTTGAGCCTCGGTCGCCGCCCGGCGCGAAGGTCCTGCACGAAACGAGGGTCTGCGACGACCGTTCTCCCGAAGGTACTCGCCCGCATTCCGGTGTGCGCCATGTAGGTTTCAATCTGCTCCAAAAGCTCCATCGACCTCGACTCACTTTCTGCTTGCGTTCTTAATTTGTTCTTAATAGGAAGGGTTCCTATAGTCTAGGACAGAAATTCCTAGACTGACGCAACAGGACCAACAGCGATGGACGATGCGCGTAGAGCTCTGGACGAACTGATCCAGCAAAGAGGCTGCAACTATTCTTCGGTTTCCCGGCTCCTGGGACGCAATGCGGCCTATATCCAGCAGTACATCCGGCGCGGCAGCCCCCGGCAATTGGACGAGCAGGATCGCGCGGTTCTGGCGCGCTTCTTCGGGGTGGACGAGAAAGTCCTCGGCGCGCCCGAGCGTCGCGCAGGCCCAGTGGTCGAACTGGTCCATGTGCCCATTCTCGATGTCGAGGCCTCGGCGGGACACGGCGCGCTCGCCGAGATGGAAGCCAAATGTGCCCAGTTCGGGTTCGACGAGAACTGGCTGCGCCGGCTGACGGCGAGCAAGGCAAGCAGCCTTTCGATCATCGCCGTGCATGGCGATTCCATGGCGCCGACGCTGGCCAATGGCGACGAGGTCATGGTCGATTTGAGCGACGGCCAGGCCCGGCTGCGCGACGGAATCTATGTCCTGCGCATGGACGATATGCTGAGCGTCAAGCGGGTCGCGATCGAGCCGCAGGGTAAGCGCGTCTCGGTGCTGAGCGACAATCCCGCCTATCCCAGCTGGCGCGGGCTGGAGAAGCGCACAATCAATATCGTGGGCCGCGTGCTCTGGTTCGGCCGCGCATTGCGCTAGATCCCGATTTCGAAGGGCTTGGTGATCGAGCGGTCGAGTTCGGGCGGCTCGCGGGCGGGTGCTTGCGACGGATCGGGCGTCCTTCCCTTGGCCTGACCGGTGGCTGCGGCATGGCGCAGCAGGTCGACCGTCTCGAGCGCCGAGCGCTTCATGCCCGGATTGCGCTCGACTGCGGCTTCGAGCCTGTCGGCATTGTCGACAAACAGGGTGAGGCCGTCGCGTAGACGGGTTATCGTCACGAGAAATGTCTGCTGATTCGCGAGATTGCGTTCGCGGCTGTCCATGACGGCGATCCCGCGGTCGGAGGTCAGGCCCTGCGCCATATGCGCGTTGAGCGCATAGGCGAGATCAAGCCGCTCAAGCATGGGATCCTTTAGCCCCAGCTGGTGTTCGACACCGAGCGAGGTTTTCACTGTCACCGATTTCCCATCGACCGCCACGATGCGCGCCTGATCGGCATTCAAGAGCCCGCGCTTTTGATCGGTCGCGGTCCAGCGAATGCGATCGCCGTCATGGATTTCGAGAGGGCGAAGCTCGAAAACCCGCAGGGAATCCTGCTCGCCTTGCGGGCGCATCTGACCCGGCCGGAATTCAATGCGTTTGCCCTTCCCGTTCTGCAGGGTCACGCGTTCGCGGGAAGGATCGGTCGTGATCACCTCATAGCGGCCTTTCTGAAGCCCCTGCGCCCGTTGCCGGCGATCGACTTCGAGCACCATGCCGGCCGCATAGCTGCGCGCATAGCGCATTTCCTCGCGCGTCAGATTGACGCGCGAAAGGACATTCAGCCGCATCGAACCCGGCCCCAATTCTCCATTGGCTTTGAGTCCGGTCTGGACCGCTTCGTTGACCTGTCCGCGCAAGTTGCGACCCGATGCATAGATCGCGGTTACCTCGCGCTCGGCCGGCGATAGCGAGAGCCATGCCGCCGCAGCATCGACGGCAGCTGCATTACCCGACGCAACGACATGTGGCCCGAGATGCCGCAAGGCTTTATCAATATGTCCGCCTTGCGCTGCATATTGCGCATCGCGCAGCGCTCTTTCTCGGGCGCGCAGATTGGTGCTCATGATCGCGGTTTCAACACCAGCCTTCTGCATGACGTCGAAGGGTTTGCCCGCATCGACAGCGCCCAATTGCTTCCTGTCGCCGATGCTGGCGAAGCGGTCTAGCTGAAGCAGGTTCGCAAGCCGCACGAGCTTTTCCTTGTCGGCATTGCCGACCATCGAGTGAGAACGGCGGTGCAAAATTAGACCACGGTAGCGGCGGCGAAGTGCTGCTGCGGGCGGCGTAAAAGTCGTCCACTTTTTCCCTTTTCGCGATGCTGGCGAGGAGGGATGAGGGATTTACACCGTGGAACTTTACCTGAAGGTTCGTCTTGCCTGCGCGGGCGGCATGAGCGCCCGGGCGGCAGCGAAGCATTTCAACATATCGCGCGACACGGTCCGCAAGATGCTGTCGTATTCCGAGCCGCCCGGTTACCGTCGCAGCGCCCCGGTGCGGCGACCGAAGCTGGAAGCGTTCATACCGATCATCGACGGCTGGCTGGATGGGGACCGGTCGGTCCCGCGCAAGCAGCGCCATACGGCGAAGCGTGTGTTCGATCGCCTTCGCGAAGAGCATGGCTTCACCGGAGGCTACACGATCATCAAGGATTACATCCGGGATCGGGATCAGCGCAGCCGGGAGATGTTCGTGCCGCTGGCACACGCACCCGGCCATGGGCAGGCAGATTTTGGAGAAGCTCTGGTCGAGATCGGCGGGGTGGAGCAGAAGGCGCACTTCTTCGTGCTCGATCTGCCGCACAGCGACGCCTGCTACGTACGCGCCTATCCGGCTGCCGTTGCCGAGGCCTGGATGGACGGCCATGTCCACGCCTTTGCGTTCTTCGGCGCGGTGCCGCTGTCGATCGTCTACGACAACGACCGCTGCCTGGTCTCGAAGATCCTGCCTGACGGGACGCGGCTGCGCGCGAGGCTGTTCAGCGCCTTCCTGTCGCACTACCTGATCCGTGATCGTTACGGCCGCCCCGGCAAGGGTAACGATAAGGGCGGCGTTGAAGGCCTTGTCGGCTATTGCCGGCGCAACTTCATGGTGCCGATCCCCCGGTTCCCGACATGGGAGGCGTTCAACCTGTGGCTCGAGGAGCAATGCCGCAAACGGCAGAACGACCGGCTGCGGGGCGAGAGTGAGACGATTGGCGAGAGGCTGCGGCGCGATCTGGCGGCGATGCAGGAACTGCCGGCTTCCCCCTTCGAGGCCTGTGACCAGACCAGCGGCCAGGTCTCATCGCAGGCGCTGGTGCGTTACCGGACCAACGATTACTCGGTGCCGGTGCGCTTCGGCCACCAGGAGGTGTGGATCAGGGGCTATGTCGACGAGGTGGTGATCGGTTGCCGGGGCGAGATCATTGCCCGCCATGTGCGCAGCTACGAGCGCGAGGATGTGATCTTCGATCCGATCCATTACCTTCCCCTGATCGAACAGAAGATCAATGCCCTCGATCAGGCCGCACCATTGCAGGGCTGGGACCTGCCCGAGGTATTTACAACGCTGCGCCGGCTGATGGAGACGCGCATGGGCAAGCATGGCCGGCGCGAATATGTGCAGGTACTGCGCCTGCTGGAGAGCTTCGCTCTGGCCGATCTGCATGGCGCGGTGAAGCAGGCCCTTGATATGGGCGCGATCGGCTTCGATGCGGTGAAGCATCTCCTGTTATGCCGGGTGGAGCGCCGCCCGCCCCGACTGGACATGGCGATCTATCCCTACCTGCCCAGGGCCAGAGTGGAGACAACATCGGCGCGCTCGTACATGCGGCTGTTGACCGGCGGAGCAGCGGCATGAGCAGCCAAGCTCCCGAACTGCTGCTCGCCAGCCACCTCAAGACGCTCAAGCTGCCAACCTTCCTGCGCGAGCATGACAAGCTGGCCCGGCAATGCGCAGCAGAGGGCGTAGATCATGTCCGCTACCTTGCTCGGCTTGTCGAACTGGAACTGATCGACCGGGAACGCCGGATGGTCGAGCGCCGGATCAAGGCCGCGCGGTTCCCGGCCGCCAAGAGCCTCGACAGCTTCGACTTTGCCGCCATTCCGAAGCTCAACAAGATGCAGGTGCTCGAACTGGCGCGTTGTGACTGGATTACCCGTCGCGAGAACGTCATCGCCCTTGGCCCGTCGGGGACCGGCAAGACCCATGTCGCGATCGGTCTTGGCCTGGCGGCCTGCCAGAAGGGCCTGACGGTCGGGTTCATCACTGCTTCCGCGCTGGTCAGCGAGATGATGGAGGCACGCGACGAACGCCGCCTACTGCGCTTACACAAGCAGATGACCGGCTATAAGCTTCTCATCATCGATGAGCTGGGGTTCGTGCCCCTCTCCAAAACCGGCGCGGAACTGCTGTTCGAGCTGATCTCACAGCGCTACGAACGCGGCTCGACGCTGATCACCAGCAACCTGCCGTTCGACGAATGGACCGAGACGTTCGGTTCCGAGCGCCTGACAGGCGCGCTCCTCGACCGGCTCACCCACCACGTCAGCATCCTCGAGATGAACGGCGAGAGCTATCGCCTGGCCCAGAGCCAGGCACGCAAAGCACGTCCCAACCCCTGACAGAAACGGCAATCCGGGTGTTGGCGACCCCCGCTCGGGCTACGCCCTCCCGGCGCTCGCCAACACCCGGATCAAGTGGCCTGGTTTTGCTCCGCCCAATGGACGACTTTTACGCCGCCGTTGACAGGACCGCGGCGATCTACGACGGTAATCCGACGGGATTTCGCTTCGATGACGAGGCGCTCCAGGACCCCGTTTCCGGGAAAGGCGACGACATAACGGGGGTCAAGCGAGAGCATACGCTCATTGCGCTTGAAGCCTGCGCGTGCCCCCAGGCGCATGTCGAGGGAGAAGCTGATTTGCGGGATGTTGCGTCGTTCCGCCCAAGAAGATGCCAGACGGTCAACGCCCTTGGTATCACCGCCGTGGACAAGAACCATGTCAGGAACCCGGTCGTGAACCTTGTCCAGAGTAGCCCAGACGTTGTTGGCGAAAGTGAGAGCGTCCTGCTCGTTTGGATGGCGTGTGCGGCCACCGGCAAAGATCACCGGCGTACCTTCTGGCATGGCGGCGCGGCGCTTGGCTTCGGACCGGGCTCGGACGAACTCGCGGCCCTCCACAAGCGCGGAAGTCAGCATGGCGCTGTGATTGAAGCGCGAACTCGACACGGGCTTCCACGAGGAGCCGAATTCGTTGAGATAGAGGGCAGCGGCCACTTCGCGCATCTCTTCGAGAGCGATCATGGCCCCTTCGGCACACTGCGCACGCTCAACCTGGGTCTCGAGTTCATGGGTGTGAATTTCGGATCCATCGGCAGTGGCCAGGAGCGCTCGGACTTCGTCGGTTGCGCGGTCGACGACGGTCGATTTGCGGGTCGCGGAACGGTGGAAGATGTTGACGAACGCCCAGCCGAGGTCCTCGGCATCGGCCTCCAGCGCAGTCCCAGAGACCATCGCAAAAAGATCGGACCAGACCGCTTCGAGAGTATGGACGACCGCATCGTGGACCGGAAAATCATTGGTGGAAACCGGGGCAGGACCAATCGAAAAACCGGAAAGATCGAGGCCGGCAAGTTGGTCAGAAAATGATGAGTGCATGGGTATTGTCCTCCTGACTGGCGTGAGGCTGACGCACCCGCTCATGGCTGCGCCAGCGAGAGCCCGTCAGGGCCAGCTTGAGGCAGTCTCCGCACCCGACAGGGGAAACCCGCTTGGGCAGGCTGGCGCGGGCAGGCCAACGGCCCACAGGGCCGGGCCAACTCGGGCCTGCGCAAGCCGGGTTGCGGAAGACTGGCGGCTGGCCCAGGGCCTCTCTCGCATGGCTTCAGACCATGAGTGCACCTGAAGGCTTCGTCAGGGAGAACAGGCACCTCGGCACGATCAAAGTGACTGGCGCATTCAGGCCACCCGTTTTGCGTAGACGCCCTCACCGTTCGACATGTGACCGAGGCAGACGTAGTCGCCGAACAACGCTTCAAAGCGCGAGGCGATCTGGGACAGCCAGCGTTGTGCTCTGGGCGATCTGGCCGTGCGCCAATCGGCATCCCAATAGGCGCCATCGTCGCGCTCGACGATCCATACCGCAACCAGGCCGGCGTAAACCGACACGCCGAAATCCGCATAGGCATTGCGCATGAGGATACGGTCTTCGCGGCTTCGCCAACCGTCGTGCGCGATCAGGGAAGGGAATGCCTGCCCTGCGCGCTCGCGCAAATCCTCGCGGAGCCATTCATATTCGAAGTCCCAGTCGTCGTCGTTTTCGACTTCGAGCACGGTGAAGGCGACAATGGCCCCGCTGGGATAGCTGACCGATCGGCCCATGATGCCCTCCTTCAAGCGGCCAGCGCAGCGTCGTCAGACGCTTCGTCAATATCATCGGCAGAGATCCGTCCTCCGAGTCTGAGCAAAAGCCTTGATGCTTCCTCAGCCTTCGCGGCAGCGGTGAGAATGGCACGGTCATCCTGCTTCAGGAGCTTGAGCCAATGCTCGATATAGCTCGCATGGCTATCCAGGTGTGTGACTGGCAGACCGAGTTCAGCGCCAAGCATGGCGCTCGAAAGTTCGGCAATGAGTTCCTCGGCAGCGTAAGCTGCAGAGCCAAATCGATTCTTGAGATTACGGTCGAGGCGGCTGGCATGACCGGTCCAATGCGATAGCTCGTGCGCGAGCGTCGCGTAATAGTGGTCGAAGCCCGAGAAGAGATGCGCGGGCGGCATTGTCACCCGGTCAGCTACCGGCTCATAATAGGCTTCGTCGCCCTGATGACGCAGGACGGCCGGAATACTGGCAAAGAATGAGTCGAGTTCAGCCTGACGGCCCTCGGGCTCCACCACCTCAAGCGTCGCGGCGGGATGGAAACGTTCCGGAAGACCTTCGACCTGATCAGCATTGAAAACCGGATAGGCCTTCAACACGCGACGGCTTTCGTCGGTTTTTTCGCCGGTGTCGGGTGCTTCTACTTCCTTGGTGTAGCTCTTGTAGAAGATGGCGATGGTGGATTTTTCACCCTTGCGCACCTGTGCGCCCAGTTCTTTGGCCTGATTGTAGGTCATCCAGAACGGCGAGGCGTAACCGCACATGTCGGCAACCATCCAGAGCCAGAATACATTCATGCCGCGATAAGGGATGCCGCACGCCCGCAATGGGCGCGAGACTGGCACACCGCGCCATGGCTTGATCCAGGGCTTCGTGCCGGACTCGAGGCGGGCGATGATTTCCTGGGTGATACGGGTAGCAGGCGACACTGCGCCGCTTTGTCCCTTGCGATAGGCCATGTTGGATCTCCTGAAATGGCCTGACGACAGTTCCGTCGGTCAGTGCCGGAGATCCCGGAGCCCCCTCCGCTCTCTTTCCATGAAGGAAGCGGCCCCCCGGCATGTGCCGGAGGACCGCTTCACCGTGGCGAGCAGCCGTTCCTGTCAGGAGGAGGTCAGGCGGCCAGCTCGCTCGGGGGCTGATTGTCGTCGTTGGCGACGAAATCCGCGTCGGGACTTTGCGCATCGTTGTCGGCAGGAATTTCCGGCTGGTCGGCAAAGCGCATGACTTCAGGCACCCAGGCGAGGGCCCTTTCCCGAACTTCGACCTCGGTGATGTAGGTCCCCGCGAAGACGCGCTCGGCGCTCATCGCAAGATCGCCCTTTTTCACCGATGCGAAGCGTGAGGACAGTTCCAAACCGCCAACATCGGTGAGCGCATCAAGGATGACCTGCTTTGAGACGCGGTCGAAGTAGTTTGCCGCGGTCGGACGCCACCATTGCGACATGTCAATGCCGATCGTGCTGCCCAGATGATCCTGAAACGTGATCTGACGTTCGCCTGCCATGTTGAGACTCGCCTCGAGCGTGCGAGCGACGACGAAGCCGAGCCATGCTGCGCGGCTTTCATCGGCGAGTGCCCGAAACATCTTGAAGCGCGACGAAGCGTCTTCGCCAGATCGCCAGCTCTCATCGAGACCAGAGCGCAGGTCCGCAAGGGATGCGCTTGCCGGCGCATCCTTCGCTTCGAACCCGACAATCGGACCCGCAGGGACGCCGCCACGCAGGGTCGTGGCCGCGCGCGACCGCCAGTCGTGGGTGTCGGCATCCGCGAGGGTGAAGACCATGATGTCAAGCGAAAGGCCGGGATCCGAGGCCACGTGGAGCGCGAGCACGTCACGACGTTGCATCGCAAGTTCGTCGACCAGGCGCTTGGAAAGCGCTGCACGGCGTTTGCCATCACTGCCGACACTCGCAACGACTTCGACGACATCTTCGTCACCAACGACTTCGATGTCGCGCTCGCCGTAGAACACCGGCTGGAGAACCGGTGTGCCGTCGCGCGAGAGAACGAGGATCATTCCGGCATCGGCCTTCAGTTCGGGTGCCAGCTCCGGGGGCTTTGCCCGAATGTCCTGGCATTCGCGCTCGATCGCTTCGATCGTCGCCTCGGCCGCAGCAATTGCTTCTTCGGCGCTGTCTTCGTCCTCAAGAATGGCCGCATGCTCGTCGTACGAGGCATCGAGCTCGTCAAGGCGGGCCAGTTCGGCGTCAGTCAACGGAGCCGGCTCGGCTGGAAGTCGAATGAGGCCTTCGACGAGATCGTGACTGGCATAGGCGTCAAGCGTCGGCTTGACCCAGGCAAGACCCTGTTCTGCTGCGAGCGCCTTGGCGCGCTTTTCCATCTCCTCCGCGGCGAGCGTTTCCAGAAGCGCGACATCGACCCAGGACTCGCTGTCATCGTCGTCGAAGAGTTCGCGTTCGATCCGGCCACCTGCAGCGATATAGGCTTCGCGACCGACAAGGCGGGCCCGAGCATCGTTGCCGCGAACCGTGCCGGAGAGCACCATGCGCCGGATACTGTCGGCGCTGGGCGCATAATAGCCCGAAGACGCCTGTTCATAGACGCGAGCCTGAATTTCCTGGTCGGAGGTCGCGCCGAAAGCTTTGGCGAGATCGAGAGTGATTTCGCCGGCCGCCAGTGCATCGAAGACGACGGGTGCAAGGGTGGCGAGACGCAGACGGCCTTCAACGAAGCGGACCGTCAGTCCGAACCGGCGCGCGACGTCCTCCGTCGATGCACCTGCCTCGATCAGGGCAGCGAACGCCTGCGCTTCGTCGGCCGGGTTCATCGCGAGGCGATGGAAGTTTTCGGCCAGGCTCGTTTCGACTGCGATTTCCGCATCGTCCTCAAGCACGAGGCAGGTAACCTCGTAGCCCTTCGGCAGGACTTTCTCTTCGGCAAGCGCCAGCAGGGCGCAGCGGCGGCGCTCTCCGGCTTCGACCTCGAATTTGCCACGAGCCGCAGGCCGAACGATGAGGTTCTGCAACAGCCCATGGGCTGCAATGCTCGCTTTCAGTTCGGAATCTGCGGCTGGGTCACCGTGACGGCGCACATTGCGAGGGGACTGGACCAACTTGGCCAGCGGGATCGACTTGATCATGGAACATACTCCTGAATATGAGCACGGGCATCGACCTTCGACGCCCATTCGGCTCAAACAGAAGCAAGCCCCCTTCCCTCTCTATGACCGCGGGTGGGCCGATTGCGGTCGGCCCGTAATTGAGAGCGAAATGCCAGAAAGCTCACGTCGACGGGCGTGTGCGTTTCCTCCCTTCACCACGGGAGGTTCGAACTGAGGACGGCTCACAACGACGTGCCGCACGCGGCGACCAGGAAGAACGCGCGCTTATCCTGCCCACCCGGGCAGACCGGACACGCATGGAATTGCGGGCCGAACGCAGCCGTCTAGCGGATGACCTGCTCGCACTCCTCCGGCGAAAATACGTAAACTGAGACATGGCGAGGGAGAATGAAGGGTAGATGTCAGACAGCTAGGCCGTAAACTCATAAACTGACTTGCGCGGCGCGGGCGCGGTTGATTCAAGGCTTCGGGAAGGAGCTTTGGATGACGCGTCGTAGATTTGAACTGACCGATGATGAGTGGCTGGTGATCGAGCCGTTGTTGCCGAACAAGCCTCGCGGGGTTCCGCGTGTGGATGACCGGCGGGTCATCGACGGGATATTGTGGCGCTTTCGCACGGGCAGTCCTTGGGCTGATATTCCCGAGCGCTATGGCCCACATACCACCTGCTACAACCGTTTCGTGCGCTGGCGCAAAGCCGGTGTGTGGGACCGCCTTCTCGAAGCGGTGAGCCAAGCCTTCGACGGCGAGTTGGTCATGATCGACAGTTCTTCCATCCGGGTCCACCAGCACGGTGCGACCCTAAAAAGGGGGACCCAAATCGCTGCATGGGACGTTCCCGGGGCGGTTTGACAACCAAGATCCATGCCCTGGTTGATGGTCGCGGCCTGCCGATCCAACTGCATCTGTCCGAAGGCCAGGCGAGCGATTGCCGTGAGGCCGAGAGGCTGCTGGCCGCCGTGCCGAACGCCACCACCTTTCTCGCCGATAAGGCTTATGACAGCGATGCCATTCGCAGTCAGATCACCGCGCAGGGTGGCTTCGCCAACATCCCAGTCAAGCGCAATCGTCGCAAAGGCTTCGCGTTCAGCAGCTTCCTGTATCGCTACCGTAATCTGGTCGAGCGTTTCTTCGGGAAACTCAAAAACGCCAGAGGCTTGGCCACCAGATACGACAAACGAAGCGATAACTTCCTCGCTGCCATCAAGCTCTTCTGCACACGCCTATGGATCGCCGCTAATGAGTCTACGCCCTAGTAACGAATTGGCCGCAGCCCCAACTCGTGCCAGCCTTCACATGTAATAGCGAAAGTCGGGCTGATCTCGCTCGGCATAGCTAACGTGCTTCAAAACCCGTCCGACTTCCCGCGCTGCTCGGATGGGGATGGGAAGTGCGTGATCGAATTGGGTCGAGTTCCAATTCATCTTGGTTAAGGCAAGGATTTCGGTAGCTATTTCGTCCAGCGAGGTTTCACATTCATAGGGCCGAAGCTGTAGTGCGTTGGGCATTCGTGCGCCCGGGTAGGTGCCGTAGTATGGGACGCTACCCCGCGTGTAGAGGATGCCGTCGTTTCCAATGCGGACGAAGCTCCCCCTGAGCGCGGGGTAATCACCTTCCCGGAAGAGGGCTACATGGCCACCTTCCGATACCCAAACCATATCAGTCATGGCGACGCGCATCTCTTCGATAGCTTCTGCGAAGCCACGAGATTCGCTATTCTCGAAGCGGGACGTCTTCAGAATGACGATCCGGGCCGGCATCGTGCGGTGATGCTCAAAATAAGTCTCAAGCGAGCGCTTGACGAGATCGCAAGCATCTGCGCGGGCCAGATAGGGGTGCTTTCCTGGCCGATCAGTACGAGCCCTCGCTCCGCGAAGGATCAGCCCTTTACCCCGCTCGTCAAACATCTGAGCGGTGCTTGTCCAAAGCCGATGGCCGTCCAGGTCCCGATAAAATCCGATACCAAGATAGCATGTTTCATATCCGTCGGATTTGGGTAGACGCCACGGCACGCGACCGGCCTTGTAGAAAATCGCGTTGAGCAGGTTCCAAGCCCGCGTAGCTGGGCCTTGCACCTTGCGCTCAGTGGTTTTCATCTTCCTGGAAAGCTTGAAGGCGTCATCCCAGACCGAAGGCCAAGCAATCTGCGTCGGCACGCTAAGGCTCAACGCCTTTGCCTTGAACAGATCACGGAAATTGAGCTCGGTAGGGCCGGCTTCCTCCTCATCATCGTCATCATCATCTTCGGACACGATGCTACGTGCGTTGACCACCTTTTCGATCAGAACTTTCGGTAGGGCGATGACGATCACCTCGGGACGCGAAGTGCCCTCAAGCAAAATGCGCGCCTGCACGATCAGCAGATCGACAGCGGCGCGAACCGCTTCCTCGTGGTTCCTTATCGCAACAATCCTCTTTATCTCGGATTGAAGAACCGTCTGGCAGGCTTCCCGAGGCACTTCGAAGCGGCAGCGAAAGGGGTTCTGGTTTCCAAGCCCGGGGAAATCTGGATGCAAATTCCCCAGTTTTTCATTGTCGCTCGGGATACCTTGCATCGCGCGGTCGATGTATTTGGCAAACCCATCGACCGTATCAGATGTGCCTACCACTCCGATCCGAATCAGGTCGCCAGGCTTTGGCTGCAGAGGGCCGTGGCGCATCAATCCGACACGCGGGTCGAGGAACAGGCCGCCATCCCCAAATTCGAGATCTGGCTCGGGAATACAGCGAGTTTCGAATGTGAATGTCACACGCCTACTCCCAACTCCCCCTGTGTGGACTCATCGTCCTGAACCTTCATCCGTTTGGCGTTCGGATCTGTTTCGGACCAAGCGTTCTCAGGAACGGCCGCTTCCATGGCTACGGGTTCAACGACGTTGAATGTCAGAACCGGGCTGACTTCCTCGGCTTCTTGAAAAAGATCGAACTTCGCGTGCGGCTGAAGATCAATTCCTGAAAGCAGAAAACGGAACATCATCATCTGTCCGCGTATCGATCCGTTACGATCGAGCCTCTTCTTCCCAGCAAGGAGATCGGAGGCGAACCTATGAGCGCGGAAACCGTCTTCGGTGAAAACAAAGGTAGGGGAAATCGATAGAAACCAATTGCTCCCGATTTGTTGGAAGCGAGGTGAGAAAGCGTGGTGGCGAAGGTAGTTGACCTGTCCTTTGCGTTTTCCCTTCTTGTAGTCATAAACTTGGACGACCGTCGCGGATGTCGTTTCGCGCAGGGATCGATAGAAATATCGCCTCGGCTGATACCTCTCTTCGGCCTTGAAATAGAAGAGCCGGGCTTTTCGGTCGAAAGCGAGGATATCCGAGAACTGTTCGGCCATTGTCCGGCGCAGCAGTTCGATCATCATCACCGCATCATCATGATCATCGCTAACCCGTCCTATTCATGAGGCTACCGCTTCGTGTTGTTCGGACGGCGATGTGGCGGTGCCTGATTGATCAAGGCGCACGCCTCCACCGGCGTTTTTCACCGCGGCAGGAGCAATGGGCTTTTCGAGGTTGATGGACTGGGGCTCAGGGGTTCGGCGGCACCGCCGCTCTTGCTATGTGGGCGCTGGTCGCAGACTGGTGGTGATGGCCTTGAACACACCGGCATCCGGGCAAGCCGAAGCGAAGGCGACGCGGATACGCGTGGCGGTTTCGATGACGCGGGCAGCGACCTTGAGCAGGCGCAGGCGCAGCGTGGCGAACTCGGCGGTGGCGAGTGCGGTGGCTCTTGGGATTTCCTGCTGGATTCGCCACAGGAGCCAGTATGCGGCGGTGTGCAGGATGAGGCGCATCTGGTTGGCGCCCGCCGAGCGGCACGAGGTGCGATCGCTGGCGAGCTGGCTCTTGTGGCGCTTGATCAGGTTCTCGGCCTGACCGCGGGCGCAGTACAGCGTGTCGTAGATGTGCTCGGCCGAGCCTTCGGTCAGCGAGGTGACGACATAGCGGATGTCCATGCCCATCGTACTGGCCTCGATCCGGGCGACGACGCGGCGCTGGCACTTCCAGCTTTTGGCCCCGTAGCGGGTCTCGGCATAGGTGCGCAGGACCGGGTACTGGCGCTGAGCGCGTTTGACCGCACAGGCATCGGCGGCAACGACGATTTCGGGATGGGCACGCAGCACGGCGTTGGTCGGCAGACCAAATACGTAATCGACGCCGGTCGCCTCGCACAACGTCATGACCTCGGGCCGCCCATAGTGCCCGTCGCCGCGGATGGTGATGTGGGTATCGGGCCAGTGCCGCCGAAGATGGCGCACCAGGCGCCGAATGTGTCCGGCAGCCTCGGCGCCCGACGGTGTCTTGCCGGCGCGCAGCAGCATTGCCACCGGCCGACCGGTGGCGGTGTCGTAGACATGAATCGGCAGGAAGCAGCGCTCCCCGTGATGACCGTTCCAGAACGAGAGTTGCTGATAGCCGTGCACGACATCACAGGTGTCATCGATATCCAGCGTCACCGCCGCCGGCGCGGCGGGATAGCTGGCGCAGTAGATGTCGATCATCGCGGCCATCATCCTGGCCAACTCGCGCGTAGTCGGCGCATTTTCCCACCGGCTCATGGTCGGTTGGCTCGCAAGCCCCACGCCCGATCCCGGCAGCTTGCCCAGCGCCAGGCGGAAGCCCGGATCGTCGCGCAGAGCGTCGAGATCATCGGCGTCCTCATAGCCACAGCTGATCGCAAAGATGCGGGCGCGCAGGATATCGTCGAGGTGATGCACCACTCTGCCCGGGTCACGCGGATCGGAAATGCAGGCTGCAAGCCGCTGGCAGATCCCCATCGCTCGTTCGGCCTGTGCCAGCAGCAACACGCCGCCATCCGAGGTAAGCCGGCCGCCGTCGAAAGCGGCTGTGACTTTCTTGCGGCCGACTGCTGGGAATCCAAATGCGCTTGCGATATCGTTGTTCATGCGGGGGTGACCTGTGGCATTTTCTGCCCTGCGGCAGGTTCGGCTTAGACACCCAGTTCCTAATTCAGATCAGAGGCTTAGGCCACTCCCGCTAACCCTTTAGGACCGGTTTGGTGAATACGACGGGCTAATCGACACGTCTTCCGTATCGACTTCCTCGACCGTGTCGATATCGACAATCGCTTCGAGCGGTGTACTTTTGGGATTGCGAAAGGACAGAAAACGGCGGCCGCGAATAACCCAGTCGAAGTGATGGCCGTCAGCGCGCAATAACTCCGGAACCGCGTCACGGCCCGAGGCAAAAGGACTTTCGCCAACGAAGATCGATGAAGGCAGTCCGACGTGCATCAGATTTAGATGCGCTTGCTCGCCCACTCGAAGCGATGGGAGGAATGTGCCATCCTTACCGCGGCGGACTGCCATTGCGGCCAGGCGCTCGATCGAGCTGGAATCGAGGCGATCTCGATCCTTGCGAAATTTGAGGCGCCGTTCATTGCCTTCCTCTCCAGCCTCAACGTCGCGCCAATAGAGTGATCCGTCTTCCTGTCGGTAGAGGATCAGTGCGACAGGGAGACTGCAACGCTTCCAATAATCGATATCCTGCTGGCGAACGCTGTATTCAAACTCGTCGTCACTTTCGCCGACATATTTGGTGGACTTCGTCGTCTTCACTTGAACTGCGACGGTGAGACCGGTCATGGAGCGCGTAACGGGATCTCGAAATTCGATCGTCCCATCGATGCCCGTTTCCAGGCGCCCACGGCCTTCGAAAACGTGGCCGAGCTCAAGAATCTTGCTTTTGACTACGGTTTCGCCCAACTCGCCAGTCAGCTGGTTGTCCGTGAGAGTCTTCATCGAAGGCGCGGCCATGAGAACATATCAAGAATATACGGTGCCGAGGCCTTCGTAGCAAGTTCTTGAAAACGCGTTTCCCCCGCTAGGTAGGAGTGGCGCCAAGGCCGCTTTCAATGCTGTGACGCGAAAGAGAGATCTGAGGTAGGAAAAGGGAACGAGGGCAGAATTAAACAGTTCATTGACTGGTAACCTTCCGCAGAATATATCAACTAACGGAGAAAACCATGCAGCAGGCTTGCTACTACAGCCCGGCGGAACGCCAGCAGGAGAAGGAGCGTCAACGCGCTTCCGACGCCGACGACCTGCGTTCTGGCCGTATTTCGCGCGACGAGATGCGTGCCCGCAATGGTTTTTTCTCCTCGCTGGACATCGTCGAATCGTCGATCATCTGCGAAGAGGCTTTCGCCTGAATCAAGCAGTTCTACCTGCCAAGATCGTCTATGATCTAGCAAGCATCCTGAAATTGAGTGACGATGCCTTCATCGTCGGAGGCCAAGCGCTCAACCTGTGGGCAGAGCGCTACAGCCATGTAGCCGAGCTCGATGCCTACGGGCCCTACACATCCAAAGATATTGACTACTTTGGTCAGCGCGAAGCCGCAGAAAAGCTTGCAAACGCTCTTGGTGGTTCCGTTGCCATCCCCGACACCGACAACCACACACCGCAGACGGCCATAGTGCATGCTGAGATCGATGGGCACCCGATTGAAATCGATTTTCTCTGGCATGTCATGGGCGTCGATGGCGCCAAGCTAAAGAAGCAAGCCATCCAGATAAGAATGAATGTCAGGATGACTGAAGGGACGGCTGAGCTCCATGTCCCAATAATGCATCCCTTTCATTGCCTGCAAAGCCGCCTAGCCAACGTTGTCCAGCTCAAAAGGGAAACCGACCTGACCCTTAATCAGCTCAACGCTTCACCAATTGTTCTGCGCGAATTTCTTCTCGAGCAATTAGATAATGGCCAAAGCAAGCACGTTACAGGCGTTCTTCAAGCCCTCTATGATTACCTTTCGAGCGACATCGTAGGCCGCAAGGCGCACAAGCACATGCGCAACGATCCTTCAGCGGTCCTCGATACATTCCAAAATGACGAGCGCCTTGACGAACGCTGGCGTGAAAAATCTCTGCATTCCATGCGAGCTTCGTTAGCCAGAAAGCGCACGGCATGGGGCATAATGACCGAGCGAATTAAAGAAGCATTCAACCGAAAGCGCGAGAACGCCCGATCTTGAGCCAATTTGATGTCAGCTTTCAAGGCCAAGTGCAGGTTATTTGATACACCTTTGAGGGGCGCAAAGCTGCCGGAGTCGCCGCAGCGCAAGCCGGATGTTGGATCTTCAGTCAGTGTCCACCACTCGAAACACGGCACCTGTTCCCGCGTCTCGAACCAGATCGACACCCGTTCCATCCCAGTGGTAGTCGAGGTGACGTCCCTGAGTGGGGTCGGATGCACAATCCGGGTAGAACAATCCGACACACTCACCACCCGAATGCCGGATGCTCGGATAGACAACACCTTCGGCCCCGTCCCCTTTGAGCGCAACAGCGAGAGCTTGCGATGCAGCATAGTTGTCGGGATCAAGCGCGGGATCGCCTGCGGCAAGGCTCCTGAGATCGTGAAAATCGGCGCTTACCGAAAGGATGATCTCACGGAACTGTGAGGTCCAGCCTGGCGCTTCTACAGTGCGAGCCATGAAGCGGGCATGGTGATGGATTGTCTCGAACAGCGCAGTTTCGAATGTATCCCCCGCGTATAGGACGCCGTAGGTCCCATCGGTGAAGCGACTAGGTCGGTCGGTGCTGACATGCGTGAACGGGGCCATCAGATAGGATGCGCCGTTGCCCCCTACCCGGCGGTCAGCAGGTACCAGATCGAGATTGCCGATCGTCGCCATAATGCGAGGATTGGTTTTTTGCTCGGCAGAGATCAGCAGTGGCCAATCTGCGGGGTCTGCGATATCTTCGAACAGGTCGATCGGTGGAAAGGCACTGCGGATAATTCGTACCGCACCTTTCCACTCGACCTGGGCAACCGGAATCGCCTTGGGATCAATCACCAGGCACCACGTTCGGCATCAAGATAGCGACGCACCCGCATGATATCGGTCAGCTCGCCGCCAAGCATGACGTCGAGCGCACTCGCTCCGGCAAAGGCGGCGTTGCCTGCCTTGATCCAGGCGTAGCCACGCGGAGCTTCTGAAAAGATGATCCTCAGCGCCTTGTGGATACCCATCAGGTTGGAGAGCCGCGCCGCGCCATCGCGCGAGACACGGCCTGCACCCTCAGCCTTCCACCGCCGGTAGGAGCGAACAGGCATGTCGAGCAAAGTCGCGGCTTGTTCGTCGGTTAGTTCCCATTTCCCAAACAGGTTCAGCACGGCGCGAAACATCGCCGATGCTTCCTCCTGGGTTACAGGATCGGGCCGAAAGGCATGGGGGACGGTATCAACGGGTTGCAGTGCCAACATAAGCATTCTCCATATGGCATCATATATAACTTTGGATGCCAATTGGCAAGATAACGATTCTCATCCCACAAGTCGCGCCAAGACCGCTACTGCGCTCGTCGTCGGGACGAAAAGTCGCGTTTGATAGCGTATGATCTCGGTGAAGCACCCATGTGTCTTGTACCAGTCGAGGCGCGACACCGACCAACCAGCCAGTTCGAGCCGCTGCGCGCCATTGACGAGGCTGCGCTTGAGCGTAAGCGCTTCGCGGCTTTTGATTTGCATCGGTCGCCCTGTCCCGAGCACCGCATCGACGATTTGCTCTGCCGAAAAGGCATGTTCGTCTTCGAGCCCAAGCGCCTGGCAAAGTTCGGGCACGCAATGGAGGGGAACCTCCCGGCCTAACAGCGAGCGTCCATCTCGCGCCGAAATCCGGCTGACCCGAACATAGTCGGAAGGGAGTTTGTCCCACACCGGAAGCAGCAGGCCGGTTGCAAGATGCAGGCGCTCGCGCTTGTGATTTGAGGCGGCGTCATCGACCTCCACCTGCCACAGGCGGCGAAATTCGGTTGGATCCACCGTTTCCCAGCTGCTCTCCGCGAGTTGATCGGCGGTGATGTGCCCATGCTTCAAGGGACGGACAAGCTCGAAGCGGGCCACACGCATACCGTCGTCGGTGAGCAGACTGCGCGCCGGGACGAGCAGGCCGATCCGGCCTGAGCGCGCATTACGCAGAAACTGCTGACGCGAGCCCGAAAAGCCGTAGAGCTCCTCGAGCCGCTCGAGACGCAAAGGCTTGAGCGCGCGGGCACCTCGAAATGCTCGACCGCAATGGTTTCGACCCCGATGTCGAGCGTGCCCGCCTGGCGTGCAGCGTCGATCCGCGCTTCGACGAGGCCAAGAAACTCGTCAAATATCCCGTTTTGCAGAGCAATCGGTAGAGCGAGGATGCGATTGAGCCAGCGCTGGATTGTTGGCAGGTCATCGACCATCGCGCCATCGGGCCCTTCGATCCTGAGCCCGGTCAGTTCCTCAAACCGAGAAAGCGTAACGGCTTCCAGCTTGCCCGCGAACAACAGGCCGAACCAGCGGTGAAGCGCCTCCTTGGCGTAGGTGCTCTCGAGATTGTCGGCAGGATCGAAGAGGTTCTGCCCACCTGTCTGGCGCTGCCCTCGGGTCAGTGCCCCGAGGCTGTCGAGCCGCCGTGCAATGGTCGATATAAACCGGCGTTCGCCGCGCACATCGGTCGTCACCGGGCGGAACAGCGGGGCAGATGCCTGATTGGTACGGTTGGTACGGCCAAGGCCCTGAATTGCGGCATCGGCCCGCCAGCCCGGCTCAAGCAGAAAGTGAATCCGGCGCATCTGGTTCTTTGCCGCAAGGTCGGCATGATAACTGCGGCCGGTGCCACCGGCATCGGAGAAAACCAGAATTCGCTTGGTCCCGTCCATGAAGTCTCGCGTTTCGGCGACATTGGCGCGTGGAGAGCGCGACTGGAGTACTTGGCGCCCATCGTGTCCAACAATCAGGCGGCGGGTACGGCCCGTGACTTCGGCGACCTGATCGACACCGAACCGTTCGATAATTGCATCGAGCGCCGTCGCGATCGGCGGCAAGGCACAGAGCTGCTCGATCATGCGATCGCGCGCGGCAAGCGCCGAACGGCACAGAACAGGAGCACCATTCTCATCACTCATCGGTTCAGACCGGGCATTGCCATTTTCGTCCGTAAACACGGCCATCAACCGAACCGGAAAGCTCTTGGTGAGGTAATCGACCACGTATTCTTTGCAGTCGCAGTTTATGTCGAGCGTGGTGGCGGGAGGCGCAGGTTTCCTTCGGTTTTCCATGATTTCACTCCAGATAATTACGGTTCCCTCGACCTCAACAAGTCGAAGGAACCAACATGCGATCAAGATCATCATTGCCGTTTCGAGCGGCCCCGCTCCGGGTCGAAGACCCGCCCAGTCACGGCGCCCTTCTCACCGCATTCCTCTCCTCTCTGTCGCTCGACGAGAAGTCAGGCTGTGCGGTTCTGTATGGCGCGGCGGTCCGCCATTTCCTGCATTGGCTGGGCCTGCATAAGATCGCGATCCGCACGATTGACGATCGGGCTGTCCGGCGGTTCGAGAAGCATGGGTGCCGGTGCCACCGGTATTCGGCGCAGCAAGCGCTTTACAAGGCTGACCAAGCAGCAAGGGTCAGGCGCTTCGTCCGGTTCCTGGAAGATCAAGGCTACGTCGAAGTCGACGACGGGATCGACGATCTGCCACGGCACCTCGCCGACTATTCCGATGCGATCGATCGCCTGCAACTTGCCGAGGGACCGGCACAGGCCTATCGGTCCGAGGCCGAGCATTTCGTGGCCTGGCTTCGCATGGCGCGGCGCCAATGGATCGAGATCGATGACGCGATCATCGACCACTATGCAGCGCATGATTGCCGATGCCCGGTCTGGCGCAAGCGGGGCAAGCTGGTCGCAACGGGCACCAAGCGGCGGCGGCGATGCGCACGGCACTTCGTCGAGTTCCTGCGAGGCCGGGGCGCCATCCCATTGGTTGAACCGGTGGCGGACGATGACCCGCACATGTCGGCTTACTTGGCATGGCTCAAGCAACACCGCGGCGCCACGGACGAGACGATCCGGCGCTACCGGACTGATATCAGACGGCTCATGCCAATGCTGGGCGAGCCTGCGCAATGGGATGCCGCCGGACTCAGGAGCGCATTCCAACGACGAAGCAAGGAGACGCCGGGCTCGGCATCGCTGCTCGTCACGATAATGAGGAGCTACATCCGGTTTCTGGTCGTGCGTGGCGAGTGCCGGCCGGCTTTATTGCATGCAGTTCCATCAGTGCAGCGCTACCGCCTTTCGACGCTGCCGCGCCATGTCGACACGGCAACGATCGAGAGGATCATTGCGGCCTGTCCGACAGATCGTCCGGTGGAAGTCCGGGACAAGGCCATCATTCTCCTGCTCGCCAGGCTCGGCCTGCGGGCTGCCGATATTCAGGACATGCGTCTCGACGACATCGACTGGCGATCCGGCCACCTGACGGTCAAGGGCAAGACGCGTCGACCGGACCGCCTGCCATTGCCGCAGGATGTTGGCGACGCGATCCTGGCATATCTTGCGGCAGCCCGCCCGAAGACCGCCGAAAAGCATCTGTTCCTGCGTGCACAAGCACCGTTTCGGCCATTCCGCTCGTCCGCTGAGATCGCGGGCATCGTCGCTCGTACGCGCGACCGCGGTGGGATCGAAGGAGTGCCGACCGGGTCACACATATTCCGGCATTCGCTTGCCACCAACCTGCTGCGCGCAGGCGCAGGCCTGGAGTCCGTCGGGACCATCCTGCGTCACAGCTCGCCCGTGACCACTGCCATCTACGCCAAGGTCGATCTGCCGATGCTCATGAAGATCACGCAGCCCTGGCCGGGAGAACAGTCATGCTGAACATCCACATTTCCAGATACGTGGCGCTGCATCGCAGCCTCGGGCGGAAGTTCTCTGAACAGGAACGCATGCTGCGCCTGTACGCCGCCTACGCCGAAGAATTCGGCGACCGGCACATCCAAGTCCAGCGGATCTACGACTGGTGCCACACGGCGAGTTCGCAAAATGTGGCCCGCCGGAGGTTTGATACCGTTCGCAACTTCAGCCGCTTTATCCAAGCCGATGATCCAGTTTACGAGGTTCCGCCTGTCGGTGTCTTCGGTCGGGGCAAGCGGCCACGCCCGACCCCGACCATCATCGAACCGGAACAGGTCCGGGCGATCATGACCGCGGCGTTGGACGTTGCGTCCCAAGACACGATCAGCCCATACACGTACCATTATTTGTTCGGCTTGCTGGCGGCGACAGGTCTCCGGATTTCCGAGGCCCTCGCTCTTCAATGCAACGATCTGGTCGAGGATGGCCTGATCGTCCGCAACGGCAAGTTCGGCAAGCAGCGGCTGATTACCTTGCAGCCATCGACCCGTCGGGCGCTCGAAGCATATCTCGCCACCCGAGCAAGGCTTGGCGCCACGGGCAATGACCTGTTCGTGACCATTCGGGGGAGAGCACCACACAAGGTGCGCGCCCACGTGGTGTTCGTCAGGCTGGCCCGGCAGCTCGGATACCGCGGACCGACCGGAACGGCCGGGATGCGGTTACACGACCTGCGGCACACTTTCGCCGTGCGTTCCCTTGAGTCCTGTCCGCGCGACAGGGAAGCCATCGCACACCACATGGCCGGACTCAGCGTATATCTGGGGCATGCGTCGGTAGCCAACACCTATTGGTATCTCGAGGCCACTCCGGTGCTGCTGCGCGATATCGCTGTCGCCAGCGAGGAACTTTACCGGGGAGAAGCGGCATGACGGCACTCGCTCCGCATCTCTCGATCTACCTGCGTGAACATCTGCCGCGCGAACGTGCTGTCAGTCCGCACACGGTGAAGACCTATGCCAACTGCTTTGTCCTCCTGGTCCAGTTCGCTGCCGATCGGCTGAAGCGTCGGCCGACCGATCTCGAGATCGAGGATCTCGACACCGACATGATCATGGCCTTCCTTGACCATGTCGAGAACGGTCGCGGCAGCTGTGTTCGGACCCGCAATGGCAGGCTCGCCGCGATCCGGTCCTTCTTCCGCTACATCGAGTATCGTATTCCGGCCTGCCTGGATCAGGCCCTTCGCGTCAGATCGATCCCTACCAAGAAGACCGACAAGGCGCTGATCGACTACCTCGACCGGGCAGAGATCAAGGCTTTGCTCGACGCCCCGGATCCCCGGACACGCCTTGGCACCCGCGATCGCGCAATGCTGCATCTGGCCTATGCTGGCGGGCTGAGGGTGTCGGAACTCGTAACGCTACAACTGCGCGATTTCCCGGACCGCTTCCTGTCCACCGTGCACATCATGGGCAAGGGACGGCGTGAACGGGTCCTCCCGCTCTGGAAGGAGACTCAGTTCGCATTGCGCGCGTGGCTTGCGATCCGCCCCGATGCGCAAGCTGCCGAGATATTCCTCAATGCCAGCGGGCAACCCATGACCCGCGACGGATTTGCGTTCCGTTTGGCGGAGCACGTCAAGCGCGCGGCAGAGAAGCAGCCGTCGATCCTTGGCAAGCGCGTAACACCGCACGTGCTGCGCCATTCCTGCGCAATGCACACGCTCGCGGCGACCGGGGACATTCGCAAGGTCGCATTATGGCTCGGGCACGCCAGCATCCAGAGCACTGAGACCTATTTGCGCGCTGATCCCGAGGAAAAGCTGCAAATTCTCGCGTCGCACGGCGCCCCTGCCATCAGGCCCGGGCGCTTCAAGCCGCAAAGCGACGATCTACTATCAATGCTTCAGGAAATACGTGCAGGAGGTCATGTCAAAATTTGACACAGTTCCGCATCGCAGTCCGAAGCGCCAGTGGCGCTCCCGCCAACAAAGCTTCGCCTTCGAGGCGGCCGTTGATGCGCAGCATAACCGAACCGTTTTGACGGAGAAGCATCGGAATGAGTTGGGAACCAGTGAGGTTGGCCTGCCAAAACGTGCTCTGAGCGTTAGCGCGGCCGGTCGGAATGTCAATTAATCGACCAGCAAAATTCCATGTAACCGTAACGCGCGGCACCGTCGCGGGCTTGTTAAGGAGCATGGCCATCATGGGGCGGTTGCCTTCACAAAACAGGCTAAACGACTTGATGTTTGGCGACGCAGCTACATCGACATAGGCCATTGGGGCGCGGCCTTGGACCGGCACGACCTCCCAAGCAGTCCCAGGCAGCGGCACTGCGTCCTCAGGTGGGCTGTCCATAAGCAGGCGAGCAATGTCCTGGGGCACGGGCAAGCGGCCTCCTTGAGGCGCATAGACCGTCAACTTTCCCTTTTCCCAAAGGCCAATTTGAACAGCACGGCGATTTGCATCAAGCAAAACATAGGCTTGCTCTACACCGCCTTGATGCGGCGCATTTCCGGTAACCCAATAGAGAGACCCTTGTCGCTGGAGACCGGATATCGCCGAAAGATTGCTGGCCAGCAGGTCTGTTTTGCGGCCCAAACGCGAACGTATCGCGTCAGCTATCGGACCCCTTGTCAAAAGATCTATTCCGTTGGGATCGGAATCACTTTGGAATTTCCCTACGGAACTGGCAAGATTGGTCCAGGTTAGCGGCGTCGGTTTTCCCAAGACTGGCCTTGCTTGCAGCGGTGCTTTTGAAGCAGCAGATGCCAGCCCAGACCCATTGCACAAAAGCAATGGGGATTGCGACACGAGCGCTGACTTGAACGGATCCAGGCGCTGTCCCGGCGCGACGTCTGCTTCAAGGCGGACTACGCCTCGCTTTTCGTCGTCATTGACCGTCAAGATCACGCGTCCGAAATCGTTGGCATTGACAGGAAAAGGAAAAAAGACCGCGCTAATGCCTTCATAGGTCGGGCCAAGAAACGAAGCCGCGTACTCAAACCGGGTGCTTTTTACAGTCTGACCAGACGCTTTGAAAGTAAAACCGGTTTCGTTGATCTCAAGGCTCGCCCCTCGGGAGCAATCGCCACGCGGCGCATACGAGCCATAGCTTCCTTCGAGATCCATGCCTTTTAATGACGTCAATGTCACTGCACATGCGACGCCGGGCAAGCCCAGAAAAATCCCTGCGAGAAAAACGATAATGGGGCGCTTGGGCAGTTTGCTCGGCATGGCATATCTCCATGGCGGACAGCCTTGCATCGGGACCTCGATTGAAAGCGACGAACGACTGCCTCGGGGATCTTCTACAACCTGCACCATTCCAGCGGTGCCGACAATCCTAACGGCCCCAGCATTCAACCTTGTCAGGCAATTATCTGGAGTGAAATCATGGAAAACCGAAGGAAACCTGCGCCTCCCGCCACCACGCTCGACATAAACTGCGACTGCAAAGAATATGTCTAATATTGAGCTCAACATTACACATATTCTCGGGGGGAGAGATCGATTTCGAGCGCTTCACGCTCTGCATCGGAGAGATCGGCGAGGCGGCGGTTGAGCATGGCTTCGGCGGTCGAGACAAGTTGCACCACAACCGCGTTGCCGTCGGCAAGCGCCGTATCAATCGCAGGCAGCAGGCTCGGCAGCTTCGTCGATAGAAGGAGCTGCGCGAAGAAGCGCTGCTTGGTGCCTTCAAATACCGAAAGCGCAGCCGATTTGGCACCTGAATTGAGGGTATCGCCACTGTCAGTGTCGACGATCCGGGTTGCCTCGAGCGCCTCCCGCAAATTGGCATGAATGATTGCCCAGGCGTCTGCATAGGCGTCATAAACCGCTACCTGGTCGGGGGTCAGGCAATGCTCCAGAATCTCGTACTCAACCCCGGCAAATGAAAGTGCCCTCGCCGCGTAAAGCCCCAGAGACTTCAGATCACGGGCGACCAGTTCCATTGCAGCGATACCGCCATCACGGATATCTGCGACAAAGGCTTCGCGATTGGCAAAAGCCGTTTCGGGACCCCACAGGCCAAGACGGGTGGCATAGGCGAGATTATTGACGTCGGATGCCCCAGTCGCCGAAGCGTAGAGCACGCGGGCGCGCGGCAGCAGATTCTGGATGCGAACACCGGCAATGCCCTGTTCCGATCCTTTGACCTTACCACGTGAGCCTTCCCCGCCAGCGGCGTTGGCCATCGCATGGGCTTCGTCAAAGACGATGAGCCCGACGAAATCCTCCCCTGCCCATTCGAGAATCTGCTCGAGCCGGGTCGCGTCGCCGCGTCCCGAGCGTAGTGTGGGATAAGTCACGAAGAGTATGCCTTCGCGCATCCCGATCGGGACACCGAGCTTCCATTGACCAAGGGGCTGAACGTCGATGGGAAGGCCGCCGAGCGCGCTCCAATCGCGGCGGGCGTCTTCGAGCAAAGCTTCGTTTTTGGAAATCCAGATGTGGCGCCGCTCGCCCCTCACCCACCGGTCGAGGATGACAGATGCGACTTGCCGGCCTTTGCCTGCGCCAGTTCCGTCACCAAGAAAGTAGCCCATGCGGTAGGCGTGCCCCTCGGCGCTCGGCTTCAAGGCGCAACCTTTGTCGTCGGGCTCAAACCGGCCCGGCAGATCGCGGGCATGCGCGCTTGCGGCATAGATCAGGGTCTCGGCCTGTGCAGCGGATAAGACGCCTCCAGCAATGATGCTCGAAGGAAGCTGAGGCACCACTTCGGGCACGGGTGCGGTGATCGAACCCATCGCGACGGATTCGACCAGCGGGGTCGGATGCGGGACAGCATCTGCAATTGAGATCCGGCTCGGTCGGTAAGGCAAATAATGCCCAACCTGATTCTCGATCGGCGCAGGTGCTTCGCGCGGCGTAAATGCAAGCGGCAGGATCGACGGCGCCGTAGCGGCTGGACGGGCGCTAAGCGGAACCGGGTTCTTCTTTCCCGCCGCCAGTCGCAGCGGCAAGGCTGGCTTGGTGCCGATGCTGGGTTCGGCGGGCAGGCTTACCCGGTCAGGCAGCATATCGATCAGCAAATGAAGCTCGGCAAAATCTGCCGGCTGGGCAATGATCGGGCTGGTACCATCCTCAGCCTTGTCGAGTACCAGCAGCCGGGTTGAGATTGATGTGCCCTGCTTGATGAAACCGCGCTCGATTGTCGCGTTGAGGCGGAGCGCGACGGGACCGGCGATCCCGGCGAGGAACTTCGGAAGCTCGAACCACTCGGGCATCACTGCGACCAGGCGGCCACCTGGCAGAAGACGCTTCCAGGCAGAACGCAAGTGCCGATCGCAAGTACGGCTATCGTGGCCCCTCTCGATACTGTGTGAAAAAGGCGGGTTCATCAGCACCACGCTCGGACCCACGTCGGGGGTGAGAAGTTCGTCGACCAGTTCCCCGTCAATTCCCGTAACTGTCGCTTCCGGAAACACGGCGCCCAGGCATTCGCGGCGCAGCGGCGATATCTCGTTGAGAGCAAGACGCGCAGTTGCCTTTGCAGCCCATACGCCCAGCATGCCGGTCCCGGCCGACGGTTCGAGAACCAGTTCATTGGCAGAAATCGCGCATGCCTTTGCAGCCATCCAGGCCAGACGGGGCGGCGTCGCGAATTGTTGCCACTCGATCTGCTCATCGCTCCGGTTGGACTGGGTCGGGACCAGACGTTCAAGGCGCGTGAAAGCCTCATCGGCAGCGCTGGATGGCATCGCGAGAGAGAATTCAGTTGCCTGCGCAAGAAACAGCACCTGCGCCAATTCAAGCGCGGCATGGGCATCGCGTACGGACCAGCGTCCTTCGGCGTCGCTACCGCCGAAGTGATCGGCCATTGTTGCGTTCACTGTACGCCGTGAGATGGCTTGATCGGCAGCGAGTAGTACAGCTAGCGCCCTCGCCGCCGCCAATACTTGCAGCTCGGCGGTATCGGAGAATGCGAAAGCAGTATTTGCGTGTGACATGCGAGACCTCCTAAAGAGGCCCTTGCCTGCTCCCGGAGTTAGTCCGGGTGTCCGTTCGGATGAATCCGTCTGGGGGCCTCATAAGGCCCCAAGCCTGCTTTCCTCTTACTGGCACTCAGACCGCAGCTCGGACTCTGGACATGCCGAATAATCGTCAATCAGGAAGAAGGCTCTGACTGACGCCGCGAGGATGGTAATCCCAGCACCGCCCGCTATGAGACTGACAACGCAAATTCAGGCAGACCGATGGCCCGCAAGCATTCGAAAAATGATCCCTATGGCGACGTGCACCAGGAGGAAGAGGTGCCTGAGAGCGTGGTCCACTGTTGGCTCTGCAGTCGGCCGACCGGCAAGACCATTGTCTGGCACCACCCCGTACCCAAAAGCCGAGGTGGTCGAGACGTGGTCCCCATGCATCCGATTTGTCAGCAGACGCTGATCGCCAATTTCACCAATTCCGAACTGCAGCGGCACGGAATGGACATAGAGAGCCTGTTGGCCGATCCCGCAGTCCGCAAGTTCGTCGATTGGGTGGCGAATAAGGACCCCGATTTCACGGCCACCATTGCCAAGAAAAAACGCTGACTGGGGGTCAACTTCGTCATCCGCCGACATAGCATCCATTCCCATGGCACTCAGGGACGTCCATAAGCAGACCGTCATTTCAGTTTCGATCAGCGCGCGTCCATGTCTTTCATCGATCAGCTCAAACTCACAATACCGTTAGTCCAGGCCCCCATGGCCGGCGTCTCCACTCCTTCGCTGGCTGCTGCCGTGTGTGAAGAGGGTGGGCTTGGATCCATTGGGGTGGGATCAAGTGACGCCGCGGCTGCGCGAGCGATGATTGAGGAATTACGCGGCCGCACCCGCCGGGCCTTCAATGTCAACCTGTTCGTCCATGGTCCTGCCAGCGCGGATCCGGATCGGGAGGCGGCTTGGCTCGAATGGCTCGCTCCGCTGTTCGCGGAATTCGATGCCGAGCCACCAACACAGTTGCATACAATCTACAAAAGCTTTGCCCACGATCCCGACATGTTGTCGGTGGTGCTGGACCTGGCGCCCCCTGCTGTCAGCTTCCACTTCGGCCTGCCCTCCGCTGACATTTTGTCGGCATTGCGCGAGCGAGGTATTTATCTGATCGCCACGGCAACCAACCTTGATGAGGCTCGGGCCATCAAGGCCGCGGGAATCGACGCCATCGTCGCACAAGGCATCGAGGCGGGCGGCCACCGAGGTGTCTTCGACCCTGCCGCACCAGATCCAGCGTTGGGCACCATTGCCTTGACCCGATTGCTGGTTAGCGAATTGAATATCCCTGTCATTGCGTCCGGTGGGATTATGGACGGCGCCGGTATCGCGGCAGTGCTCGATCTTGGCGCTGTCGCGGCGCAACTCGGCACTGCGTTTATCGCATGCCCGGAATCGGCTGCGGACGATGCCTATCGTGCGGCGCTGAACGGCTTGGGAGCGTATCACACTGTACTGACATCGCTTATATCAGGCCGTCCTGCGCGAGCGGTCGCCAATCGGTTCACGGCCATGGCGGATCGGCTGGGGGAGCGGCTTCCACCGGATTATCCGATAGCCTACGATGCCGGAAAAGCACTTCACGCTGCAGCCAAGGCAAAAGGCGAGCATGCCTTTGGTGCGCAATGGGCCGGCCAGGGTGCGCCGCTCAATCGTGCTATGTCGGCCGCCAGACTGGTTCAGACGCTGCGAGCCGAACTCCAGCAGAGCCGATCGATACATACGGATCTAGAGCATTAATGTTCACGCCCAGCGTTGTACACGAGCGCCGACAGAGCCAACCTTCCCAGAGCCATTCCCTTTCGCCGAAAGCAGGCGTTCGTTCAGCACAAAATTTGGCTCTCGGATTGAAAGGTATCAGGCAGGTTGCCAAAAGTCCGTTGTTATACTGCGATAGAGCAGATCGTTACCTTCATCCCGGGGTCGGGGGTCGGCAACAGCAGCTAATTGTGCAAGTGCCGGCGAACCACTAGGCCGCGAGCTTCTCGCTTGCCATTCGGAGAGAACAGTGGTCGTCGCCTTTCGGATATGGATGTTATTGGCGTTAGTTTCTCTGACGCTGGCATACCCTGCCCATGCAAGCAATGCTGAAGCGGCTTCAAAGGAGTTCGCCGAATGCAAGGATGCCGGTTCGCACGTCTCGCTACTCGGGACCGAATGCGTTCGTATCGACGTGCCGCTCGACTACTCCATGCCGGACGCCGGAACGGTTCGGCTATTCCTTCGCAAGTTTCCTGCCGAGGGAGCCAGCAAGGGCCAGTTGTGGCTGGTTGCTGGCGGTCCGGGAGAGTCCGGTGCCTCGTTCTATCCATACATCGAGACCATACGTGCGGCGGCCCCGGGCTTCGACCTGATGGTCCCCGATCATCGCGGAACGGGCTTTTCGACAAGGCTCTGTCCGGCAGAGGAGAATCCGGCGAGTGCCGCAGGGACTGTTTTGGTCGGCGACGAATGGGGTACATGCTTTGGTGCGCTCAATGCGAATGCGGACCGGACCAGGTCTTTCACCATCTCGAATGCCGCGCATGACCTTGATCTCTTGATGTCCCGGTTCGACCTTGGCACGAGCTCGTATCTCTACGGCGTCTCATACGGCACTCAACTGGTCCTACGTATGCTCACACTGGCGCCGCAGGATGATCTCGACGGGGTCATTCTCGACTCGCTCGTCCCGCTTGAGAGCAACAATCAGCTAGATTTGAGCCACCGGTCAGCCATCACTGACCGCATTGGCCGGCAAGTGCTGCGCCAATGCGACGAAGTACCCGATTGCAGCCGGTATTTCCCCGATGGAGCCGAGCGGGCTCTCACTGAAGTTCTCAAGCGTCACGATATCGAGAAACTGACTGGCCCGAATCCAAGATACAGGCTGTCTGCTCTGCTCGATTTTCCCGAAGCACGAGCGATGCTTCCCGATGTTATCGCGGGATTGCAGGCAGGCGATCCTGCGTGGCTGGACCATGCCATAGACCAGCTGGTAAGCATCGGTTCCGTTCTCCAAGCCTATCCGCAAAGCGGCTCATCCATTCCACTGGTGAATCTGATCAGTCGCTCGGAGAACAATGCGCGTCCGGAACTGACAGCTGAGATAATCGAGAACGAAGCGGAGGGATATCTCTTCGCCAGTCCCCTGCCGTCACTTCTGCTGTCAGGCGGTATCCCGACCTACGAGCCGGATGCAAACTTCGGGAAAAGCCCTGAAAATATTCCTCCCACAATCGTCCTCCACGGCACGCTCGATCCCAAGACCCCATTTGACGGAGCCCGAGAGCATGTCGCCCCGCTGGAGGCGGCAGGTGACATCTCGCTAATCCCGGTCGAACAGGCGCCTCACTTTATCCTGATGAGCGCGCCGGAAGAATTTCAAAGATTGCTGCAAGACTTTCTCGGCAAGGATGAAGGTTTGTTGCCTGACAGGAAGCAGTGATCTCTAGGCAGTTAGACCTTGCTTACCTCTATCGGCGTATCATCGAAGAATCTGGTAATCCGGCGCATTTAGGACTATCTGAGAAGCCATGAAGACGCTTGAACTCAACGGCTATCTTGCAGGCGTGAAGGCGCGCAAGGCCAAGCAGGCACCCAAGGGTGGGGTGTTAGAGGTTGAGTCATGCCGAAATGGGGGAGCGCGGCGCACAACTGCAAAGCGGTCCGCGCTTAAGCGAGCCGATGCTCGCGCAAAGGCTGCAAGCGTGCAGCCCGTCCTCTCAAACTATTGATTGAGCGACTTCCGACGACTCTAACGCTCTTCTTTCGAAGGGCAATGGCGGGCACTGTTCCAGTGTGTCTGGAGGGGGTGACGAATTTTGGCGTCTCTATTCCAATAGGCCGCAGTCGCCGACATAGCCGTCATTCCCGGCCTCTGTCCCCCCGCCGAAATCTGCCGTACATTCACGCGGCTGATTACGAGTAAAAGTGGCCGATTTTGGACCGTCTTCTCTCAGCCGGGCGACGGGGGAATGCCGACATTCGGCATGCGACAGTGGTCGCTAAGATCGGGTAGGCAGCATGCGCTGTTCCTGGTCAGCGATATGTCGAGTTTCGTAAGGGGGTCGGCGCTTTGGGCCGACGGCAGCAATGCTGCGGTGAAACTGTGCCTACTGAACAAGGGCAATTGGCGCGAGGGCAAACCTCAGGCTTGTCTGGTTTCCCTCTTCCATCCCCCCACGAATGCCATCAGTGCTCAACCTCGCAGCGCTGGAAACGGTCGTATTTACGCGGGCCGATGACAGGCGAAAATTGGCCACTGTGCGACATCAAGCCAGTTACTGGATTTTGTTCATGACGGCGAGTCGCCCGGAGCGCCGCCCAGCGCCTGGTATAGCGCGACATGGGCATTGAGGCGGTCGCTCTGGATCTGAACTAGCGCGAGATCGACCGACAGCAGCGCGCGCTGCGCGTCGATCTGTTCGAGGTAGGGCGAATAGCCTGCACGATACCGGTTGGTGGCATGGCGAAGGGCATCGGCCACGGCTGCGCGCTGGGCCTGCAGGGCGCGCTCCTGCTGTGCCAGACGGTCAATCACGGCCAGTTGATCCTCTACCTCGCGAAATGCCGTCAGGACCGTGCGCTGATAGGCGAAGGCGGCCTGATCACGCTGGGCTGTCGCGGCGTCGAACTGCCCTTCCAGCCTGCCACCGCTGAACAGGGGTGCAAGGACGCTACCGCCAAGCGACCAGATCCCCACCGGATCGTCCAGGTTCGACGAAAGCACCGCACCGGCAGAGGCGGCAAGGCGCAGTTGCGGAAGAAACTGCGCCCGCGCCGCGCGCAGGCGGGCGTCGCTAGCGGCCAGAGTGAATTCCGCCTGAGCAATGTCGGGCCGACGCCGCGTCAATTCGCTTGGGAGAACGGCGGGAATGGCGGGTGCTTGCAGATCGGCGACGGTTCCGCCGCGGGCGACAGCGCGCGGGGTTTGCCCGACCAGCTGCGACAGCGCGTTTTCCTGCCTGGCAATCGCGGCTTCTATCGCGGGAATTTGTTGCTGCGCGGCGCGATATTCGGCCTCTGCCTGCCGCAGTTCGAGCTGCGAGGTATAGCCAGCCTCCGCACGGTCGCGCGCGATCCTCAGCGCCTCGGCGCGCGCGGCAAGCGCCTCCCGCAGAATTTCGAGCCTGCTATCGAGCGCCAGCAGGGTGATATAGCCAGATACCGTAGCTGCTGTAACAGCTAGCGTGGCGGCTTCCCGCGCTGCCTGTGTTGCCGCGCTGTTGGCGCGCGCGGCATCTATCTGTGCCCGGTTGAGGCCGAACAGATCGATCTCGTAAGCCGCCTGAAACAGCGGTTGCGCGGCCAGCCCCTCGTTGGCGCTGCCAAAGGCGTTCAGGCTGCGCGATTCGCTGATCCCCGCCGTGGCGTTGAGCGTGGGGAGCAGCAGGCTGCGCGCGGCGCGTTCCTGCCCGCGCGCTTCACGAACGCGCGCGGCTGCGATGGCGATATCGGGATTGTTGGCCTGTGCATCGGCCACGATTTGCGAAAGTGCCGGATCGCCAAAGGCATCCCACCACTGCCGCTCTACATCGCCGCGCGCATCTAGGTGCGTCCGCCATGCGACAGGCGGCGTCACCACGCTGGTATCGGGGATTGGCGCAAGCGTGGGTGCGCATCCGGCCAAAGCGGCAAGGAAGGCGATCGGGGTCAAACGGCGGGCGGTGTGGCGGCGCATCAGCGATCCCCCGTGTGAACCGTTGCGATCACCGACATGCCCGGCCCCAGTCTGGCCGCCGCTTCCTGGTTCGGATCGATGCGGATACGCACTGCGATGCGCTGCGGAACCTTTACGAAGTTGCCTGCGCCGGTATCGGGCTTGATGACGCTGAATTCGCTACCCGCAGCGGGCGAGACGCTCTGCACCGTGCCTGCAAGTTCAAGCCCGCCCAGCGCGTCGATCCTGAGTGTGGCTGGTTGGCCCACTCTGATCCCGGCAGTTTGGGCTTCCTTGAAATTGGCGACCACCCACAGCTGTTCCGGCACCAGATACATCATCTGCGTGCCGGGCGAGACGAGCTGCCCTTCACGCACCGAAACCTCGCTCAGACGGCCATCGCGCGGGGCGCGAATAACAGTGTTGTCGAGATCGATCTGCGCAAGGTCGCGCGATGCGGTGGCTCCTTCGACCTGCGCTTCCAACCCGCCTTGCCCGACATCGACCGAGCGCAGCTGCTCGCGCGCGATGTCGCGTTGAGCCATGGCCTGCGCCACACCCGCCTCTGCCTGACGCAAGGCAGCCCGTGTCTGGTCGCGTTCGCGCAGCGATACCGATCCTTCGCCGACCAGTTCGTCGACCCGGCGTATATCGGCCCGCGCTTTGGCCAGCTGGGCGCGGGCATTGGCGACGGAGGCCTCTTGCAGGCGCAGCTGCGCCTCAGCCGAGCGCCGGCTCTGTGCCGCATTGGCGAGGCTGGCGTTCTGCGCTGCCATGCCGGCCTCGCCCTGTGCCACCCGTTGCCGGTAGATCCTGTCATCGATGCGCACCAGCGGTTCGCCCTCTTTTACATCGGCGAAATCCCGCACCAGCACTTCGGTGACATATCCGCCGACCTGCGGACTGATGACAGTGGTCTGGCCGCGCACATAGGCATTGTCCGTCGTCTGGCTGTCCGCCTGAAACGGCAGCAACTGCCAAGCATAGAGCACGGCCAGTGCGCCAGCGATGATGGCAAGGGCAAAGAAGATCGTCTTGAGGCGCGATCTCTCCGGGGCCCATCCTTCGGCACTGGTCTCGTGCGCCGTGGGTTCTGCCTCGGAACCCCCTTCACCGGGAATTGTACCGGTGCCGTTATCAGGTGTTTTGTCTGGTTGCATGTCCGGCCCTTTGCCGGCCCCTTCGGTTTGCTGGTCTGGCTTTTTCTGGCTCATTCTTTTGCTCCGCCCATGATCGCTGCAAGCGCCTCAAGTTCCTTGGCCAGGGGCTTGATCCCGCGCGCACGGTTGTAGAGCCAGTTCGCAAGGAGCACTGCAAAGGCGATGGACGCAATCACACCAATGAGGAAAAACATGTCGTTGAAGGCAAGGATCGCCGCGTCGCGCCCCGCCTGCTGGATCAGTTGCCCGGCGCCGCTGGCCTGCCGCAGCACCGGATCGGCCATGGTGGCGTTATAGGCGGCAGCACGCTGCTGGATGGCCTGCGCAACGGCGGGATCGGTCAGCGATAATTCCCGCCCGATTTCCATCAGATGCACTTTTGTCCGAATGGTCTGGAACGCGGCCAGCCCGGCAACACCGGCCAGCCCGCCCAGTGTTTGCGAAAGCGAGAACACGGCAATGAAGCTGATGATATAGTCCATCCCCCGTGCCAGTGCGCGCAGCAACCCTTCCATCATGGCCGATCCGATGAAGTAGATCGCGGCAAAGGCCATCATCGCCTGCGTCCAGTAGAAATTCTCCGGGCGCGACAGCAGGCCGGCGCGCGTATCGATGAAAGCCGCCACGGCTATCAGCGCCAGCGCCACCAGCGATGGGCGTTGCAGATCACTGACATCCAGTCGCACGATCAGCACCACAAGGCCAAGCAACGTCGCGCCGGTGATGATCCAGTAATAGGTCACCAGTTGATCGTTTATCATGCCGACTGTGGCCAGCAGGCCGCCAGCTCCAAAACCCTGTTCGGACAGCAAAACCCGCATCAGGGCGCCGGTAACGGCAAAGATGAGGATGTTCTTGCTCGTCATCCAGCGGGTATGCAGCATGGGATTGGCGCGGTTATGTTCGATCAGGAATGCGGCGCCGATCATCACCATGGCGCCCGCCAGCGCCCATCCCAGCCACGGGGTGCTCCACCACTGGATGCGGCCCTGCACGAGGAACGCGCACAGCAGCCCCATCCCGGTGGCCAGGAGCGGGAAGGTGACAAGATCCAGCTTCTCGAAAGCCTTCTCGATATCGCCGGGCGGCAGCGGCAGGATGAATACCGAGCCGAAGGCCACCAGCGAAAGTGCGAATTGCAGGTCGAACAGGTGGGTGATGTCGCCCCCGGCAACCAGTGCGGGTGAGATGGCGCGCGCCAGCGGCAGGGCAATTTGCGACAGACCAAGGCCAATCAGGACGCCCGCGATCCGCGCCTTCGACGGCAGCCCCTGCATCAGGTAATAGATGCCCAGCGTCGTCAGGCCACTGGCGGCGATGCCGGAAATCCCGCGCGAGACCAGCTCGATCTCGTAGCCTGCGTCGAACAGTTGCACGAAGTTGGCCAGCAGCAGCGTGCCCATGGCGATACGGACAAAACGCTGGATGCCGAACTGCTGGCGAAGTTTGAACAGCAATATGCTCATCAGTGCATTGGTCATGTTGTAAGCGACCGTGACCCAGCCCGATTCCACCGTGGTGAGCGCGAGATGCCCCTGCAGCCCGGTGAGATTGGCCAGCAGCAGGCCGTTCTGGAAACCGCCCAGCACGGCAAGATATATTCCGATCAGCAGATAGCCCACCTTGCGCGCCGTCGGATGATCCGGCGTGGCGGGAGAGCCTGCCAGGAAAGGCCGCTCATGCGGCTTGAACACATAGCCGCCGGAAGAAAGCGCGGAGTCAGTCATCAAGGAACAGGGGTTCGACAAGCGCTTCGTGCAGGGCTGCGCGAAAACGGCCATCATCGGAAAATTCAGGGGAATCCTGCGTCAGCCGGTCACGCCGCATGATGCAGGCGGCCGTGCCAAAGGCGAATTGCAGGAAGGTCATTTCGGGATGTGCGGCGCGGATTGCGCCATCTGCATTTGCGCGTGCGATCAGGGGAAGGAACTGGTCAAGCAGGCGGCGAGTCACATGCTCGTAGACCCATTGCGCGCGTTCGGGATCGTGATCGATGTCGCGAACCATGAAGCGTGCTGCCTCAGGCCGGGCCGCCATGAAGCCGATGTACGCGCTCATCGCGGCACGCAGCGCTGCACCCGAATCGCTGAAGCCGGTGCTGCGTGCCAGCGACGTCTGGGTCGCCTCGATCTTCTGGCCGATGATCTCGACGATCCGCTTCCACAGATCAAGTTTGGACCCGAAATTGTAAGACACCAGCGCCATGTTGACCCCGGCTTCATCGGCGATTTCACGAAGGTTGGCGGCGTCGAAACCCTTGGCGGCGAAGATGGGCACCGCGCTTTCCATGATGGCCTGCACGGAATCGATTTCGTTTCTCTTGGGCCTGCCACGACCACGTTCGGTTTGCGTCATGATCGATCCTTCCACGCGCCGCGAATGGACCGACAGATAGACGCAATTATTATTTAATCAAGCGATGAAATAAAGGGTCGGCAACGTGGTGTGCGCTTGCCCGCTCCCGCGGGGGATTCAGGCGCTCGCCCACCCTGGCGGCACGAGCGGGCCGCCCATCTCGATCGCCTTGATGAAGCCCGCTTGCCGATGCAGCCGGTCACGATAGGATTGCAGCAGAGGGAAGGCATCGAGGGCGCCTGCCATTCTGGCCATTTCAAGCGTATAGACCATCTGGATGTCGGCTAGCGTCAGTTCACCGCCCATCAGGAAAGGCCCTTCGCCCACCCCTTCGGAAATGTAGGCGAGCAGATCCTTGCCTCGCGCATCCGCGAACTGCGCGATCGGATCGGGAAGCCCGCCCATCATCCGGCCAAGCAACGGCAGCAGAAGCGGAAAACTGGCAGACCCCTCCGCCAGATCGAGCCATTGGTCGTGCATCGCGCCCTGTGCGGTGCCCGCCTTGGGAGAATGACGGCCATCGCCGTAACGAGCGTCGATATAGCGCAGGATCGCGCTCGATTCCGCAAGGACCAGATCGCCATCGACGATGAAGGGCGCCTTGCCCAGCGGATGGATATGCTTGAGATTTTCGGGCGCGCGTCCGCCAACCCTGGCGTGGCTTTGCAGCTCGTATTTGAGATCAAGCTCTTCCAATAGCCACAGAATACGTGTCGAACGCGAAGTTTCAAGGTGGTGAACGACGATCATGCGTTTATCCTCTGGAGTGGGCGCATAGTTTGTTTTTGGCGCAAGGGTCAGGATCATGCGGAGTGATGGCCGTCCTGCTCCGCTGCCTCTCCCAAACGCTCGACCAAGGCACTGGTCATGGCGCGCAGATCGGCGAGCTGGTTTTCCTCGATTCCCACCTGCTTCGACAAGGCACGCGGTATTTCCCGAGCTGCGCTATGCAGATCGCGCCCATGCGCAGTGGGTGCAATCAGAACGCGGCGTTCGTCTTGCGGATCGCGCATCCGTTCCACCAGCCCGGCACGCTCCATGCGCTTGAGCATGGGGCTGAGCGTGCCGACATCGAGGTGCAGGCAGGACTGCAGCGCACCTACCGTGACGGGCTCACGCTCCCACAGAACCAGCATCACGAGGTATTGCGAATAGGTCAGGCCAAGCGGTTCCAGCAGCGGCCGATACAGGCGCTGGAGAAGATTGGTTGCGGCATAGAGGGGGAAGCACAGCTGCCGGTCGAGCCGCAGCAGTTCATCCTCCTCTTCAGCTGATGGACGGTGCTCTGTCGTCACGGGCGATTCCGTTAGGCCTCTGCCCGAACCTTAAGGTCAACATCGACATTTCCGCGCACCGCGTTGGAATAGGGGCAGACTTCGTGTGCCTGTGCCACGATCTTTTCAGCCGTGTCCTGGTCGACCCCGGCAATAGCGACATCGAGTGCGACCGACAGGACAAAGCCACCTTCGGCATTCGGCGACATCGAGACCGTACCGACGACTGTGACGTCGTTATCGGCGATCTTGTGCGTGTTGCGGGTGACGTGGATTACCGCATTGCCGAAACAGGCAGCGTAACCAGCCGCGAAAAGCTGTTCGGGATTGGTCGCTCCACCCTTTCCGCCCAGTGCTGCGGGCAGGGCAAGATCGACTTCGAGCAACCCATCGTCGCTGGCAACGCAACCGCTACGACCGCCTGTGGCAGTGACCTGGGCAGTATAGAGTATCTTCATGGCATCGGTCCTTTTAACTGGCTGGCCATAATATGGGCTGCAATGTAATTTCGTCAAGCGGTCTCTTTTTCTATTTGGTCAGTTCCGGGGGCTGGCTGACATGGGCTATGCCTGATGATTGCTGAAGCTTTGCCGACAGATCGCCACCGATGCATTCTAATGTCCGCTTCGAGGTGATCGTCGCATGGAATTCGATGGCCTTAATTGGGGCGCGTAGCTGACGCATCATCTCGTACGATAAAGCGTCCGCTATCCCGGTATCGCTCCGTAAAACCTGCCATTCCGGATCGTTGTCTAATTGATTTGATCATCGGACTTCCTTCTTCCCGTTGGCCAAGGGTTGTCTTCGAGGTCATTGGACGGCTTTGCCAGCCTGCTGTCCAAGCCTTCATGATCGCGGCCGGGCGGTCAGGGTTGGATGTCTCTGTGTCCGACACGAGGTTAGAACCTCGACGATCCGGTCGAGATCATCCGGGCATGGCTGTTCGGGAAGAGATACGCCAAGCTCAGACCCAGCGGAACTCTGTCTCGTGCAGCCAAAGCGAATGGAGCAGGATAGCGAGCTTGCGGGCTACCGCCGTCCGTGCACGTTTGGTGCCTTTAGTCTCTTCGATACGCTTGCCCCATTCCCGCAACGCGAAGGGGCGCTGGACACGAGATAGCACTACATTGGCAGCTTCATAGAGGGCACGGCGCAGCAGCCCGTCACCGGCTTTAGATATACTGCCCAGCGTGTCGCGTTCCCCAGATTGGCTTCGACGCGGCACGAGACCAGCATAAGCACCGACATCCTCACTTCGCGCAAAGCGATGAGGGTCTTCGATACTGGCGGCATAGGTGAGCGCTGTAATCGGACCTACGCCTGGAACTGTCATAAGGCGAACGCAGACGGGATCGGCCGCCGCACGCCTTTCAAGCAGTCGGCCGGATGCACGCAATTGCTCCTCCAAGGCCTCGATTGAAGTTATCAAAGGGGCAAACAACGGTTCGAGATCCGGTCGCTGCTGGAACAGCGCATGCAGACGTTCTGCGCGCTTCCCGGTCGTATTCACCGATCCCATCCGCAGGCCGAAGAGTTTCATGAGCCCCCGCAGCTGGTTCGCCATGGCATTTCGCGCAGTGATCAGTTGCATGCGAATACGGAGGGCAGCTCGGTCAATGTGTGTGGCCGATGCCTTCATATGGACGCGCTTGAACCATCCTGTCCGCGCAAGATGCGCCAGCCCCTCAGCATCATGGACGTCGCTCTTATTGACCCGCGCGGCCAACACACCCTTGGCATGTCGAGCACAGATGCACTCGACGGGGACACCTCGCTCGGTCAGGCCATGATAAAGGAATGTGGCCAGTGCACCGGTTTCGAGCACGGCGCGAACAAGATCAGGGCCATATTTCTCGAACCATCTGGCCAGAACCTCCGGATCACTCGCTACGACATCACGTCGCAGAATTTCCCCCTCGGAATCTACAAGACATACATGTGTGGTCTTGTCGCTTACGTCCAACCCTGCATAGATCGACATTGGTCACCCTCCTGCATTGAAGCGTTCATGCGACTTCGTACCATCTAGGAGGGCGGCTACATCAATTACGCGGTGTCCGACGCAGCAGCCGTTCCGACCTGACAAATTGATGTCCGCTTTCGGGCAACCGAAGAGCCGCGTCTCATGACCGAATTCGGGCGCTAAGCTGACACGCCGGCGCGCCGATCGGAACGTCCGCTATCCCATCGAGCTTTCCAAAAGCCGCCGTTCCGGACTGTCCAAACTAGCGGCTCTAAATCAAGTGGTGTCATCCAGCTCAAACATTTACCACGAGATAGCCAATGTTCTGGAGAAAGCCTCGGGACGCTTCCCCTATCCATATCAGGTCGTCAAACTGTATCCGGTCCTGCCCGGGTGGTCGGCGCTGTGTCCAGGTGCTTGCACTAAGGGTGCCGGCGGTTGTTTCCAAGCGACTTCTCAACGCCCGGGCAGGGCTATCCATTGAGCAGCGGAGTCTTCGGCGATACAGTCAGGGCATCTGCCGACAGGACAACTATGCGCGTCGACCTCGATCATCTTCCCGAAGTACAACAAGCAGAACTTGCACGCGTCCGCGAGACGTTGATGACCGAATTCTCGCGGGCGATTTCCGGCGCGACCCAGCCGTGGAAGCGCAATGGGCGTATCCTCAAGATCATCTTGTTCGGCAGCTATGCACGCGACGACTGGGTCGATGAGCCGGACAATGGGTATCATACCAAGGCGCGCTGAGGCTGACTCACGCCGGGGATTCCCAAGTTGATGATTTTCTGATTCACCATGGCAAGCACAGGAGGCTTGCGATGGCGGCAGCGATTGAGATTAGATCTGACTACACTTCGACGGATTTGCGAGGGCTTGCGCGACGATGCGATGATGCCGATCAGGTCCGGCGCCTATTGGCCATTGCGCTGGTTCTTGACGGCGGGAGCCGCAGCGAAGCGGCGAAGATTGCCGGCGTGACGCTGCAGATCGTGCGCGACTGGGTTCTGCGCTTCAACGAGGGTGGCCCCGACGGTCTTGCCACTCGCAAGGCTCCGGGGCGGGCTTCGATCTTGAATGACGATCAGCGCGCCCGGCTGGCCGAGATCGTCGAGGCGGGCCCGATCCCCGCGTCGCATGGCGTAGTGCGTTGGCGGCTGTGTGATCTGGCGCAGTGGGTCTGGGACGAATTCGAACTGTCGGTCACGCGCCACACTCTTGGGCGCGAACTGCGTGCGATGGGTTATCGCAAGCTCTCGGCCCGACCCCGCCATCGCGGCCAGAAGCGTGAAGACATTGCCATTTTTAAAAAGAGTTCGCTGCCCGCCTGGCGCAAATCAGATGCAGCCTCCCGCAAGGAACGCCTGTAGAGCTATGGTGGCAGGATGAAGCCCGTATCGGTCAGCAGACCAAGCTCACGCGGCGCTGGGCGAAGCGCGGCACGAGACCGTCGGCGCCCAAAGATCAGCGGCGCTCTTCAGCCTGGCTCTTCGGCGCGATCTGTCCCGCTGAAGGCAAGGCTGCCGGCATCGTCATGCCCCGGTGCAACAGCGAAGCGATGAGTATGCATCTGGAGGAAATCGCCTTCCATATCGCGCCGGGCGCCCACGCCGTACTGATCCTCGACCAGGCTGGATGGCACGGATCGGCCGAACTGATCGTTCCGCCCAACATCACGCTGATGCCGCTGCCGCCACGATGCCCTGAACTGAACCCGGTCGAGAACCTGTGGCAGTTCATGCGCGACAACTGGCTGTCGAACCGCATCTTCAAATCCTACGACGATATCGTCGACCACTGCTGCTTCGCATGGAACAAGCTCGTCGATCAGCCGTGGCGCATCATGTCCATTGGAATGCGACAATGGGCTCATGGGTTCTGATCAGCGCGCCTTGGTATCAGTCGGATTTCGATTTGCTGATCATCGTCAATCACGAAAGCCTGACCGACATCGCCGACTATTGGTACATCGCCGAGGACAAAATACTGCATGACCCGACGGTCGGTCGCCCGGTCAATATAATCGTACACACGCTGCAGGAAGTTAATCAGGCGCTCGAACGCGGTGAGTATTTTTGGGTCGATATCGTCCGCGACGGAATAGTGGTTTATGAACTGCCGAACCACGCCCTGACTGCGCCCCAGCCACTAGCACCAACGGATGCGTATGAGATGGCGAAACGGTATTTTGACGAAAAAATTGTTTCGTTGGGCGAATGGATCGAACTGGCTGAAATGGCTTTTAGTAAAGGGGCATCGGGCTCATGGCAAAACAAAGCTGCCTTCAATTTTCATCAGGCTACGGAAACGGCCTACGCATGCTTTCTATTGGTCCGCACACTCTACTTCCCCCGCTCGCACAATATTAAATTCCTGCGTTCTCTGGCGGAGGACAAGGAGCCCCGGCTGATCGAGGCGTGGTCGCGTGGATCGAGGGCTGACCGCAGACGGTTCGAGCTTTTGAAACGCGCCTATGTCGAAGCACGTTATTCGGCGAGTTACGAAATAGGTGCCGAGGATCTTGAGGCTATCTCCGCATCAGTGAAACAGCTTCGCGAAATCGTCGAAGCGGTCTGCCGCGATCACCTCGACCTGCTGCGGCGCGACGCCCAACATTGAGTCGGCGGTGGACAATCCGCCAAAGCCCAACGGAGCGCAGCATCGCTCACGCCGTCGTTCCCGTTAACCGCTCCTGCGCTCGCTCTGACTGAAAGGCGAAACAGCAGTTATCACTCAACTGGCGCGAGAGACCTTTTATTCGCTGTACTTCAATTTGTAGCAACCTCTCCGCAGCTTACTTCACTTTTCAGATGATTTGACTGTCATAGCTTGAACTATGGCGACGCCAGTATAGTCTATTGGCGCGCCGCAATCAGGGCGGCGCCGAGGCGTGAGAACCTCGCTTGGGACAAGTCACCGGTTGCTTTCTGCGGCCGGGTGGTCGGCGTGCATGTCCAGGTCGTGCGCGGCTAAAGGCGTCGGCGCGTGTTTTCCCAAGCACGTTCTCATCACCCGGCTTTTTAAAGGCCGAGCCTCGCTTGCGGAGGCCGGTCAATGGATAAGACTGCAATTTACGATGGTCGGGAGGGACGGCGTTGCCGTCCAAACCTGACGTGCGGGTGAACCCGGCCGAGGCCGAGCCTATTGACGCGCCGGAAGCGGACGCCGGTGGCATGGAAGCTCGGCAGAAGCCGGATGCAGCAGCGCTCTATGCAGCCGAAGCACCCCGCCTACATCGTTTTTTCCGGCGACGCACCGCCTGTCCCGACGAGGCGCAGGACCTCGTACAGGAGACCTTCACCCGAGTAATTGGACATGACGTACCAACAACGCTCCGTAATCCCAGCGGTTATCTGACCCGCATCGCCCAGAATCTTTTGCGTGACCTGAGAACGGCGGTGCAAAATTAGACCACGGTAGCGGCGGCGAAGTGCTGCTGCGGGCGGCGTAAAAGTCGTCCACTTTTTCCCTTTTCGCGATGCTGGCGAGGAGGGATGAGGGATTTACACCGTGGAACTTTACCTGAAGGTTCGTCTTGCCTGCGCGGGCGGCATGAGCGCCCGGGCGGCAGCGAAGCATTTCAACATATCGCGCGACACGGTCCGCAAGATGCTGTCGTATTCCGAGCCGCCCGGTTACCGTCGCAGCGCCCCGGTGCGGCGACCGAAGCTGGAAGCGTTCATACCGATCATCGACGGCTGGCTGGATGGGGACCGGTCGGTCCCGCGCAAGCAGCGCCATACGGCGAAGCGTGTGTTCGATCGCCTTCGCGAAGAGCATGGCTTCACCGGAGGCTACACGATCATCAAGGATTACATCCGGGATCGGGATCAGCGCAGCCGGGAGATGTTCGTGCCGCTGGCACACGCACCCGGCCATGGGCAGGCAGATTTTGGAGAAGCTCTGGTCGAGATCGGCGGGGTGGAGCAGAAGGCGCACTTCTTCGTGCTCGATCTGCCGCACAGCGACGCCTGCTACGTACGCGCCTATCCGGCTGCCGTTGCCGAGGCCTGGATGGACGGCCATGTCCACGCCTTTGCGTTCTTCGGCGCGGTGCCGCTGTCGATCGTCTACGACAACGACCGCTGCCTGGTCTCGAAGATCCTGCCTGACGGGACGCGGCTGCGCGCGAGGCTGTTCAGCGCCTTCCTGTCGCACTACCTGATCCGTGATCGTTACGGCCGCCCCGGCAAGGGTAACGATAAGGGCGGCGTTGAAGGCCTTGTCGGCTATTGCCGGCGCAACTTCATGGTGCCGATCCCCCGGTTCCCGACATGGGAGGCGTTCAACCTGTGGCTCGAGGAGCAATGCCGCAAACGGCAGAACGACCGGCTGCGGGGCGAGAGTGAGACGATTGGCGAGAGGCTGCGGCGCGATCTGGCGGCGATGCAGGAACTGCCGGCTTCCCCCTTCGAGGCCTGTGACCAGACCAGCGGCCAGGTCTCATCGCAGGCGCTGGTGCGTTACCGGACCAACGATTACTCGGTGCCGGTGCGCTTCGGCCACCAGGAGGTGTGGATCAGGGGCTATGTCGACGAGGTGGTGATCGGTTGCCGGGGCGAGATCATTGCCCGCCATGTGCGCAGCTACGAGCGCGAGGATGTGATCTTCGATCCGATCCATTACCTTCCCCTGATCGAACAGAAGATCAATGCCCTCGATCAGGCCGCACCATTGCAGGGCTGGGACCTGCCCGAGGTATTTACAACGCTGCGCCGGCTGATGGAGACGCGCATGGGCAAGCATGGCCGGCGCGAATATGTGCAGGTACTGCGCCTGCTGGAGAGCTTCGCTCTGGCCGATCTGCATGGCGCGGTGAAGCAGGCCCTTGATATGGGCGCGATCGGCTTCGATGCGGTGAAGCATCTCCTGTTATGCCGGGTGGAGCGCCGCCCGCCCCGACTGGACATGGCGATCTATCCCTACCTGCCCAGGGCCAGAGTGGAGACAACATCGGCGCGCTCGTACATGCGGCTGTTGACCGGCGGAGCAGCGGCATGAGCAGCCAAGCTCCCGAACTGCTGCTCGCCAGCCACCTCAAGACGCTCAAGCTGCCAACCTTCCTGCGCGAGCATGACAAGCTGGCCCGGCAATGCGCAGCAGAGGGCGTAGATCATGTCCGCTACCTTGCTCGGCTTGTCGAACTGGAACTGATCGACCGGGAACGCCGGATGGTCGAGCGCCGGATCAAGGCCGCGCGGTTCCCGGCCGCCAAGAGCCTCGACAGCTTCGACTTTGCCGCCATTCCGAAGCTCAACAAGATGCAGGTGCTCGAACTGGCGCGTTGTGACTGGATTACCCGTCGCGAGAACGTCATCGCCCTTGGCCCGTCGGGGACCGGCAAGACCCATGTCGCGATCGGTCTTGGCCTGGCGGCCTGCCAGAAGGGCCTGACGGTCGGGTTCATCACTGCTTCCGCGCTGGTCAGCGAGATGATGGAGGCACGCGACGAACGCCGCCTACTGCGCTTACACAAGCAGATGACCGGCTATAAGCTTCTCATCATCGATGAGCTGGGGTTCGTGCCCCTCTCCAAAACCGGCGCGGAACTGCTGTTCGAGCTGATCTCACAGCGCTACGAACGCGGCTCGACGCTGATCACCAGCAACCTGCCGTTCGACGAATGGACCGAGACGTTCGGTTCCGAGCGCCTGACAGGCGCGCTCCTCGACCGGCTCACCCACCACGTCAGCATCCTCGAGATGAACGGCGAGAGCTATCGCCTGGCCCAGAGCCAGGCACGCAAAGCACGTCCCAACCCCTGACAGAAACGGCAATCCGGGTGTTGGCGACCCCCGCTCGGGCTACGCCCTCCCGGCGCTCGCCAACACCCGGATCAAGTGGCCTGGTTTTGCTCCGCCCAATGGACGACTTTTACGCCGCCGTTGACAAGCTCACTCGTAAGCTTCATATGACCGGGAGGAATTCGCCAGATCGCAGAGGTGGAGGGTTCTGAGCCTTCCCAATCGATGCCCTCCAGTTCGGTCCACGACATCGACCGCACGGCCCCAAGACGCTGGGCCGTCATCGCAACAAATCTCGAAGCAAGCTTGGTGAGCGGTGAGGCAAATTCGATCTCGGTTTTACGGATCATATCCTGCAAGCCTTCCACGCTGAGAATGGCGGGGCGCTTGCGGCTACGCGGTACCGGCTTGAGGGCTTTTCCAACGACGGCTGCTGGATCTCTGCCTGATCGACCCTCGGCAATTGCGTGCACAAAGACGGCAGACATTCTCTGCCGAACGCGATGGGCGGTCTCAATGGCGCCACGACGCTCAATCTTTCGAAGCACCGAAAGAACCACTGGCTCATCGATTTCTGTCACTGGCAGCGCACCGATCCACGGGAATATTTCCTTCTCGAGGCTGGTGATCACATCCCTCGCATGGACGGCAGACCAACGATCCTCCTGCAGAGCAAACCAGTCCCTGGCCACAATCTCGAAAGTATTTGTTTTAGCCAAAGTCCGAGCAATGGCAGCCTTCTTGGCTTCGATGCCGGGATCTTTCCCATCCGCCAACAGCCTGCGCGCCTCCAGCTTACGCTCGCGAGCCTCCTGCAAGGAAAGTTCGGGATAGGTCCCCAAAATGAGCCTGCGCTCCTTTCCCGCAAACCGATATTTCAACCGCCAACTGCGACGACCGGATTTAGCGACAAATAGGTACAGCCCCTCGAAATCAGCGAGTTTGTAATCCTTCTCTTTCGCCTTAGCCTTCCGCACTGCAAGTTCGCTGAGCATCTGTGCCCCCAATTTTGCAATTCGATGCCCCCAAATGTGCCCCCAAATGTGGTGGATCCATATGGAAAAATCGAAACAAATAGAGAACGCAAATTAGCCGAAAATGGCCAAAAATCAAGGAAAACCGTGGGTTTCCGGACGCTTGAGGAAAGGTGACTGGCGGAGAGGGTGGGATTCGAACCCACGGTACGGTTGCCCGTACACCGCATTTCGAGTGCGGCGCATTCGACCTCTCTGCCACCTCTCCGCGAGGACTGCACGCGGACGAAAATGCCCGCCGGTCGTTAGGAAGCCGGGCGGTTAGCCGATGAATTACCGCTTGCCAAGGGGCAATTTCAATGTTTCGGGGTTAACCTGTCGCTTCCGCTTGTGGGTTAACGCGCTGGAACCTATATTAGAGCCATGCCCGGAAGTTTTCGCAACATCCCGCACCAGGGCGCGCCAGAGCGCGATACCCGCTCCTCGTTCTTCTCGCCGCAGGCCGGAGGCACGGTTTCAGCACCGAAAATTGCCGAAGCCCGCTTCGCCATCGGCGATATCGTGCGCCACAAGCTGCACGATTTTCGCGGGGTGGTATTCGATATCGATCCCGTCTTCGCCAATAGCGAGGAATGGTACGAATCGATCCCCAGTGCCATGCGCCCGATGCGCGACCAGCCGTTCTATCACCTCTTCGCCGAGAATGAGGAATCGAGCTATATCGCCTATGTCAGCCAGCAAAACCTGATCGAGGATGGTATCGGCGGTCCGGTCGAACATCCTTCAATCGAAATGGTATTCGGCGACTACGATCTGGATGGCGAACGTTATACGCTGCACCGCAGCCTGAGGCACTAGGCTGCCAGCCTGCGGGGCGGGGCTTGTTCGCCCCGCCGTCAGCGCATCGCGCTATCGCCGCGATCAGCTTTTCAGCTTCCAGCCGGACTTCAGCACCAAATAGGTCGCGACCAGGAAAACCGCGTTCAGAACGCCAAGGCCGATCCCTGCCCACAGAACCGCATGACCGTTATTACCGATGTCGCTTTCGACCAGAAAGCCATAGCGGAAGCCCGATATCACGTAGAAAAACGGATTGAACCGGCTGATCGTCTGGAAGACGGGCGACAGATTGTCGATCACGTAAAACGTGCCCGAAAGCAGCGCCAGCGGCGCGACAATGAAATTGGTGACCGCCGCGTTATGGTCGAACTTCTCGGCCCAGATCGACGTCAGCACGCCCATCAGCGACAGCAGGATCACGCCCATCAGGCCGAACCAGACGATCGCCACCGGATGCGCCAGCCGCAGCTCTGCGCCGGGATAAACCCAAACGGCCGCGCCCACGGCAAGCCCGACCAGAATGCCGCGCGTGACCGCCGCGCCGACGATGCCGATCAACAGTTCCAGCGTGGATAGGGGCGGCATCAGATAATCGATGATCGTGCCCTGTATCTTGCCGCCCAGCAACGAAAAGCTGGCATTGGCAAAGGCATTCTGCATCATCCCCATCACGATCAGCCCCGGCGCGACGAAGGTGGTGAAGTTCACGCCCAGCACTTCGCGCCCGCCGCGACCCAGCGCGACCGAAAATATCACCAGATAGAGCAGCGTCGTAATCGCAGGGGCCCAGATCGTCTGCGTCTGCACCTTGAAGAAACGGCGGACTTCCTTAATATAGAGGGTCCACAGCCCCAGCCGGTTAATCCGGCCGATGACTGGCTCTCCGAACTGGTGAAAAGCTGGATTATTGGCGGTTTCTGGTGCGGGGTCGTTCATTAAATGCTCGCGTAATGGCGGGCAATCGATATGGCAAGCGCGCGCCGCGGAACAAGGGCATGGCCGGATTCGGCCAGCATTAATCTCGCCGCGCCAGACGGATTTTTTTGGAGATCGCATGAGCTGGACCGACGAACGGATCGAGAAGCTTACCAAGATGTGGGAAAGCGGCTCGACCGCCAGCCAGATTGCCGAGGAACTGGGCGGTGTCAGCCGCAATGCGGTGATCGGCAAGGCACATCGCCTTGGCCTGAAGGCACGCCCCTCTCCGGTCAAGGAAAAGGCCGCGGCCAAGGCCAAGCCCAAGCCGGCGCCGAAGAAGGTCGACGCCGCGCCCAAGGCTGAGGCGCCCGCGCGCCCCGCGCCTGCACCCGCACCGGCTCCGCGGGCAGCAGCGCCGGTCGCAGCCGCGCCCGAAGTGCGCCCCGCTGCGCCGCAAAGCAACCAGCCGCGCATCGTTTCGGTCGGCCCCGGTGGCTTTCTGCGTCAGGGTCCTGGCGATCAGCAATCGCCGATCCCGCCTGCGCCGCCGCGCCGTCTGGTCCCTGCCAAGCCCAGCCCCGAGATCGAGGGCAAGACGAGCCTGCTGGATCTGAACGACCGTATCTGCCGCTGGCCGATGGGACACCCCGGCGAGCCCGATTTCCATTTCTGCGGCGAAAAGGTGAACCCCGGTTTCCCCTATTGCGTCGAACATTGCGGCCGCGCCTATCAGGCACAGCTGCCCCGCGGCGCGCGCCGTCCACCTCCGCCGCTGCCTTTTGGCGGTCCGCGGGTACGGTAAAAGACGTAAACCGGCCTCTAAAGCAAAATCGAACGATCGGCCCGCCCTGCCCCGTGCAAGGCGGGCTTTTTCGTGGGTCGTTAACGCGTCTTGCAGTATGGTCGCGCCATGGAACCGCAGGATCCACACGAGAACTGGTATCGCCGCAAAGTCGGTCGCCGTCTGGAAACGGGACTGAACCGTATTGTGGCGTCTGTTCTGGGCATCGTCGGATTCGTGGCGGGCTATCTCTCGCTTCCAACGGACGAACATGGCCTGCGATGGATCGGCATGATCCTCGCGGTCATCATGTTCTGGCTGGCGGGAAAATGCTGGCGTGCACGAAAATCGGTGATCGACATCGGCGAATAGGCATTCCGATGTCGGCGTTCACCCCTCTCGGCGCGAGCAGAACCAGATCGTGTGCTTGGGCCCCTTGCCCTTGCCCTTCGCGTCGTAACGGGCACTGACTTCGACCGGTTCGACGTGGAAACGCGCGCGTTGCAGCTGTTTGGTAAAGCGCGGATCGGGCGCAGCGGACCAGATCGCCAGCACCCCTTCGGGCGTAAGCGCACGGTGCGCGGCGGCAAGTCCGGCGTTGGAATAGATGCGGTCGTTCTCTTCGCACACCAGCCCGTCGGGGCCATTGTCGACGTCAAGCAGGATCGCATCATAGCGACCGGGCCGCTCTGCGATGGCATCGGCCACGTCGCCCATCCGTACGGTCACCCGGGGATCGTCAAGACAGCCGTCTGCCACTTCGGCCATGGGACCGCGCGCCCATTCTATGATTTCGGGCACCAGCTCGGCCACCGTGATCTTCGCCTTGGGGGGCGCCTGTTTCAGCGCGGCACGCAAGGTGAAGCCCATGCCATAGCCGCCGATCAGCAGATGCGGAGCGGCCACATGGGCCAGCCGCTCCAGGCTCATTACCGCAAGCGCTTCTTCCGATCCGCGCATGCGGGTGCTCATCAGCTCGTTTCGGTCGAGCACGATCATGAAATCGCGGCCATGGGAATAGAGGCGCAATTCCTCGCCTCCCGGAACCTGCGCCGTGCCCAGCAATTCGCGCGCCAGCATCGAAAATCTCCTGTCTACGAAAAAGGCCGCCGGATCGCTCCGGCGGCCCCTTTCTTTCGTCACGTCAAAGGACTTAGTCGTCCTTCAGGAACGCGGGCATATGGTCGGGGTTGCCCCCTTCCTTGCCTTCACCGCCCTCGCGATCGCGACGCGGACCGCGATCACGGCCACCGCCGCGACCACCACGGTCGCCACGCGGGCCACGACGATCGCCACGATCACCACGCGGCTCGCGGGGTTCGCGCGGAGGACGGGTGTCCTCCAGCTCTTCGCCAGTTTCCTGATCGACCACGCGCATCGACAGGCGGACCTTGCCGCGGTTGTCGATCTCGAGGACCTTGACCTTCACTTCCTGGCCTTCCGACACGACGTCGGTCGGCTTTTCGACGCGCTCGTTCTTCATTTCTGACACGTGGACCAGTCCGTCCTTGCCGCCCATAAAGTTCACGAATGCGCCGAAGTCGACGATGTTGACGACCTTGCCGTTGTAGATCTTGCCGACTTCCGCCTCTTCGACGATGCCTTCGATCCACTTCTTGGCCGCTTCGATCTGCGCGATGTCGCTGGACGAGATCTTGATCACGCCCTCGTCGTCGATGTCCACCTTCGCGCCGGTTTCGGCGACGATCTCGCGGATCACCTTGCCGCCGGTGCCGATGACGTCACGGATCTTCGACTTGTCGATCTGCATCGTTTCGATACGCGGAGCGTGCGCCGACAGTTCGGTGCGGGCCGAACCCAACGCCTTGGTCATCTCGCCAAGGATGTGCGCGCGGCCGGCTTTCGCCTGCTCAAGCGCCTTGGCCATGATTTCCTTGGTGATGCCGGCGATCTTGATGTCCATCTGCAGGCTGGTGATGCCCGCTTCGGTGCCTGCAACCTTGAAGTCCATGTCGCCAAGGTGATCCTCGTCGCCGAGGATGTCCGACAGAACCGCGAACTCGTCCCCTTCGAGGATGAGGCCCATGGCAATGCCCGACACCGGACGCGCAATCGGAACGCCCGCGTCCATCATGGCAAGACAGCCGCCGCAAACGGTCGCCATCGAGGACGAGCCGTTGGACTCGGTGATGTCCGACAGGATACGGATGGTATAGGGGAATTCGTCCTTCGTCGGCAGCACGGGGTGCAGTGCACGCCATGCCAGCTTGCCGTGGCCGATCTCGCGGCGGCCCGGCGCGCCGAAGCGGCCCACTTCACCGACCGAATAAGGCGGGAAGTTATAGTGCAGCATGAAGTTCGAATAGGTCAGGCCGTCAAGGCCGTCGATCATCTGCTCGGCGTCCTTGGTGCCCAGCGTGGTGGTGCAGATCGCCTGCGTTTCACCGCGCGTGAACAGGGCCGAACCATGCGTGCGGGGCAGGAAGCCCGCAGTCGCTTCGATCGGACGGATCTGGTCCAGCTTGCGACCGTCGATACGGGCACCGTCCTTCAGAATGGCGGTCCGAACGATCTCGGCTTCCAGCTTCTTGACCAGCTTGCCCGCGGTCATCTGCGTCTGGCCATCGGCCTCGGCAAACTTCGCCTTGGCCTTCGCGCGCGCTTCGTTCAGCGCGTTCGAACGGGCCGACTTGTCGGTCAGCTTGTAGGCAGCGGCGATATCCGCGCCGACCAGGCCGCGCAGCTCTTCCTTCATGCCCGCGCTGTCGTCCGACAGGTTCAGTTCCCAAGGTTCCTTGGCGGCCTGTTCGGCAAGATCGATGATCGCATTGATCACCTTGCGCGATTCGTCGTGGGCGAACATCACGGCGCCCAGCATTTCTTCCTCGGTCAGCTCCTTGGCTTCCGATTCCACCATCATCACCGCTTCGCTGGTGGCGGCGACGACAAGGTCGAGGCGTCCGTCTTCCAGCGCGGTTTCCTGACGCGGGTTCAGCACATATTCGCCGTCGACAAAGCCGACGCGCGCCGCACCGATCGGGCCCATGAAGGGAACGCCGCTGATGGTGAGGGCAGCCGATGCCGCGATCATCGCGACGATATCGGCCTCGGTCTCGCCATCATAGCTCATCACCTGACAGATGACGTTGATTTCGTTATAGAAACCTTCGGGGAACAGCGGGCGGATCGGACGGTCGATCAGACGGCTGGTCAGGGTTTCCTTCTCGGTCGCGCCGCGTTCGCGCTTGAAGAAGCCACCGGGAATGCGGCCTGCCGAGGAGAATTTTTCCTGGTAGTGAACGGTGAGCGGGAAGAAATCCTGCCCGTCCTTCACGGACTTGGCGGCGGTCACGGCGCACAGCACCACGGTTTCGCCATAGGTGGCCAGAACCGCGCCGTCAGCCTGACGGGCGATACGGCCGGTTTCGAGGGTGAGGGTCTTTCCGCCCCACTCCAGCGATACGGTTTTCGTGTCGAACATGTATTTTCCTTATGAACCCGCAGTGCCGTATTGCAGCGCGGGGCCTACTGCCGGGGATACCGTCCCGGTCCGGTGCGGGGCCTTTTTGCTGCCCCAAGGCGCTCTCGCCGGATTGCGAGAATTGCCCGTATTAAGGGGCCGGTTCGTCGGCCCCGAATGCGTCAAGGGCGGCCACTGGGGGCCGCCCTTTGGAAACTCTTACTTACGCAGGCCGAGCTTCTGGATCAGCGCGTTATAGCGTGCCACGTCCTTCCTCTTCAGATAGGCGAGCAGCGAACGGCGCTTGTTGACCATCACCAGCAGACCGCGCCGCGAGTGATTGTCCTTGTGGTGATCCTTGAAGTGTTCGGTCAGGTTGCGAATACGTTCCGTAAGGATCGCGACCTGCACTTCGGGACTGCCGGTGTCAGTCGTCTGACGGGCGTTGTCCTTGATGATTTCCTGCTTCTTTTCGGCGGTAACCGACATAGTTTCACTCCGCGACATCGATTACAGATTAAAGCCCCGAAGGACCCTGGCCACCCCGCCTGAAACTTCCATCAGGGCAACCGGCTTGCCGCCGCATTTCGCCCAGATCGTTCCGTCAAGGTGTTCCAGCCCGGTCAATTGCCGGCCCTGTCGGACCGCCTCTGCCTGATCGGGGAGGAGATCGAGGGCCGGGATGTCGTCCAGCCCTGCCTCCAGCGGCAGAAGTATTTCAGCAAGTGGCGCGCCCTTACCGAATTCGTTGAGTTTGTCCAGCGAAATCGCGGATTCAAGGCCGAACGGCCCTGCGCGCGTGCGCCTTAGATAGGTGACATGGCCGCAAGTTCCAAGGGCGCGGGCAATATCGCGCGCAAGGCTGCGGATATAGGTGCCCTTGGATACGGTGGCCTCCAGCGTGACGCTTTCCATCATTTCCAGCGGGATCGCCGCGTCATAGGGATCGGGTCGCCCCGCGCCGATGGCAAAGGTCGAACTAATATCCGCCCCTCGCCCGCGGCTCCCCACCGGCCCCAGCGCATGGATCGTCACACGGCGCGATTTCATCTCCACCTGCTCGCCTGCGCGGGCAAGGTCATAGGCCCGCTCGCCATCGATCTTCAGCGCCGAATATTTTGGCGGCACCTGGTCGATTGCGCCGGTAAACGCCTCGCATATTGCCGTCAGCGCAGCGGCCGGCGGGCGGCGGGCGCTCGTCTCCACGACCGCCCCTTCCGCGTCCAGCGTATCGGTTTCGGATCCGAACCGGATCGTGAATTCATAGGTCTTCGTCGCATCCAGCATGCGACCCGCCAGCTTTGTCGCCTCGCCGATCGCGATGGGCAGCACGCCCGTCGCCAACGGATCGAGCGTGCCGCCATGCCCCACCTTCACCTTGCCGAAACCGGCCTGGCGAAAATTACGCTTCACCGCCGCCACGGCCTGCGTCGACCCAATCTCCAGCGGCTTGTCGAGGATGATCCAGCCACTGGGTGGAAGGGGCCTGTCACCACTCATGATGCAATCATATCCGCAAGGCCGAGAAAAATGCCGCGCAGCCAGTCCACCGGCGGCCAGACGACATTCTCGATCACGCCCAGTTCGGGGAAGAACCAGCTGACCGCGATTACGCCGACCAGCAGCAACATGCCTGCGGGACGCAGTTTCGCATAGGCGCGCGCCGCGCTGGGCGGCAGCAGACCTTCGACGATATGCGAACCGTCGAACGGCGGGATCGGCAGCAGGTTAAAGAAGGCGAGGAAGATATTGATCAGGATGAAATAGTCGATTCCCGTCACCGTCCATTGCATCGGCACCGACACGCTTGCCGGATCGAGATTGCGCGCCAGCAGGCCAAGCACGACGGCCGCGATGCCAGCCATCACAAAATTGCTGGCCGGCCCCGCCGCCGCCACAGCCATCATGCCGAAGCGCGGATTGTTCAGCCGCCATTTGTTCACCGGCACCGGCTTTGCCCAGCCGAAAACCGGCCCGCCGATCAGCGCCATCGAACCGGGCAGCAGCACCGTGCCCACCGGATCGACATGGCGCAGCGGATTAAGCGACAGGCGCCGCGCCTCTTGCGCGGTGGGATCGCCCAGCAACAGCGCGGACCATCCGTGCGACACTTCGTGAAAGACGATGGCGACGATCAGGCAAGGAATAAGGATCGCGGCAAGAATGATCTGGTCGGTCATGGCACGGCAGATAGGGCGCTACCCGCCATTCGGCCAGCCCTTCAGACCGGATAACCCAATTCCTCCAGCGGCAGATCGCGCCGCGCCATCAGGCGTCGGTTCCCCTCGGCATAAGCGTCCTGCGCCTTGCCGCGCACATCGCTACGCAATTCGGGCTTGCGATTGTTCAGCCACGGCATACCCGCCAGCCCGCGCTTGACTGCATGGCGATAGGCCTGCCCGCCCGGCAGGTCGAGCCAGCAATCCTTGTTCACTACCGACTGGCGCGTGAACAGATTGGCGCGGCGTAGAATCTCGACCGACAACCGCCCCAGCGCCGCATTGCGCCCCTTCGACCTGCCCGGCCGGTGGCAGAATTCGATCCCCAGTTCGGTTTCCATCCGCTTCAACAGGGCTCCCTCATCGCGCAGCCATTCATAGGGATAGACATGCACCCGCTCTGCCCCGAACAGATCCTCGTAAAAGGCGATCAGCCGGTCGAAATCGAAATGTTCATATTCAAAGGCTGGCGCTTTCCACGGATGGGTCAGCGCGCCGCGGCAATGCTGCATTCCGCCGAAATAGCGTTTTTGCGAAAACGTGCCGCCACCCGCCACATATTGCGTATAGGATGCACGCAATATGTCGAACTGGTTGCGGATAAACACCACGATCCGCGCATCGGGCAATGTGGCATGTATCCGCCGCGCCATTTCGGGACCGACCAGGCCGTGCAAGCCCCCGTTGTGGAGATAGCCGGTCAGATTCTCCTCGCTCAGAACGACGGGGCGGTTGCGCCCTTCCAGACCTAGCATCTGGCGCGCCTTGTTCGGGCAGAAATGCATGCCCGGCGGGGCCATCATGGCCGATTGAACGGCTTTGCGCGCGATCAGCTCGTGACTGCTGGCAGCCGGAAATACCGTTTTTTGAAACCAGGTAGTCGCGGTCTTGTGATAACCGATATGAACGATATGTCCCGACACAGGCGCACTCCAACAAGTCCCAAGTCCCCTGCGCAGCCCCCTCTCTTACTGCCCAATATTCTTAGCCGACGCATGCTTGCCCGAACCGAGCATCTTTACAAGTGTTGGCGTGCACCAATTTGTGTCAGGCGGTGCGGTTTGGTGCCCGCTCTATCCCGGATGGCAGCCCGCCTCGGTAAAATGCCGCCGGCATAGCGCCACGTAACGGTCATTCCCGCCGATCTCGGTCTGCGCGCCTTCGACGATGGCGTTGCCCTGTGCATCGACGCGCAGGTTCATCGTCGCCTTTCGCCCGCAATGGCACACCGCCTTCAGTTCGACCAACGCGTCGGCAATGCCCAGCAGCGCCGCCGACCCTTCGAACAGCCGCCCGCGAAAATCGGTCCGCAGGCCATAGCAAAGCACCGGAACGCCCGCCTCATCCGACAGCCGCGCGCATTGCCAGACTTGCTCTTCGGACAGGAACTGCGCCTCGTCGATCAGCACGCAGGCAATGGGGTTTACCGCATGCAGCGGCGCGACGGCGTCCCACAAATCGGTATCGGGGCAATAGAGATGCGCGTCGGCCTGCAGCCCTATACGCGAATGGATCGGCTTTCCCCCACCTGACTTCGCGCTGCGGTCGTCCAGCGCAGCCGTCCACAGCATGGTCGTCATGCCCCGTTCGCGATAGTTGAAATCGGCCTGCAGCAGCGTGGTCGATTTCCCCGCATTCATGCTGGCGTAGTAGAAATAGAGCTTCGCCATCGCGTGCGCAGGACCCTATTCGTCTTCGTCCAGATCGCGCCTGACGCGCGGATCGTCGAGCAGGCGGTCGATGCGGCTTGCCTCGTCAAAGGTCTCGTCCGCGCGGAATTGCAGCCTGGGCGCAAATTTCAGGCCAAGACGCTGGGCGACCTCTTTCTGGAAAAAGGCGGTATTGACCTGCAGCGCTTTGACGATCTTTGCCTCGTCCGCGCCCAGCAGCGGCTTCACATAGACCTTTGCCTGCCGCAGATCGGGCGACATGCGCACCTCGGTCACGCTGACCGCATGGGACGATATCGTATCGTCATGCACCTCGCCGCGCGACAGCAGTTCGGACAGGATGTGGCGCACCCGCTCGCCCACTTTCAGGACGCGGACGGATTGCTGTTCGGGGGTGGAATTGCGGGCCATGATCAGTCCATTTTTCCCAATATGCGTTTGAGCGAGGCCATGTTCCGCGCGGTAAAGCGCCGGTCCAGCTTGCGCTGGATAAAAGGGCCGGTCAGCCGGCTGTTACCCGCACCATCGACATAATCGACATAGATGCAGCGCTCGCCCATGGCGATCCGTTCCGGCCCGCGACCTTCATAGGCGGCAGTCAGCACGTTGAACTGGTCCGGATCGACCTCTCCGTCGAGGAAAAGCGTATGGACAAGCTTGTCCTCACCCTCTCCGTGGAAAGGGTTGCGCTCGATCGCGGCGCACACCTCTTCCTTGCTGCGCACGGCGGCGAAAGTGTCAAAGCCGAAGCGGTCCTTCACGATAAAGGCCAGCATTTCGGACAGCCCCTCGCTGGGCCGCTCGTCGAAAGAGAACAGCACGTTCCCGCTGGCAACGACGGTCTCGACGTCCTCCAGATTCTCACGCTCCAGCGCATCGCGCAGATCGGTCATTTTAAGCCGGTTGCCGCCGACATTCATGCTGGCAAAGAAGGCGGCATAGCGGGGCATGGTCGGCTCCTTCGCCGGGCGTGCGTTGTGTGGCAGCAGGCAGGATCAGCACCCACCTGCCGCCACGCCGTTACACTTGGGGTTACAGAACGCGCTCGCGTTCCTCGACCTCAAAGACTTCCAGCTGGTCTCCCGGCTTGATGTCGTTCGTGTCTTCCAGCACCACGCCGCATTCCAGACCCGCGCGGACCTCGTCCACGTCGTCCTTGAAACGACGCAGCGAGGCGATGGAGGTCGCCGAAACGATGACATCGTTGCGGGTGAGACGGGCGAACAGACCCTTGCGGATGACGCCTTCCTCGACCAGCAGACCGGCCGCCTTGTCCTTCTTGCCCGCAGGGAACACCTGCTTGATGCTCGCACGGCCGACCACGTTCTCGATCCGCTCGGGACCAAGCTCGCCTGCCATGCGCTTCGCGATTTCCTCGGTCAGGTGATAGATGACGTCGTAATACATCATCTCCACCTTGTCCTTTTCCATCTGCTGGCGCGCCTTGGCATTGGGACGCACGTTAAAGCCGATGATCGGAGCGCCCGATGCCGCCGCCAGCGTCACGTCGCTTTCGGTGATGGCACCCACGCCCGAATGCAGGACGCGGACCTTGATCAGATCGTTCGAGATCTTGGCAAGAGCGGTCGAAATCGCCTCGACCGAACCCTGCACGTCCGCCTTGATGACGACGGGGAACTCAACCATCTCGCTCTTCAACGCCGAGAACATGTTCTCGAAATTGCTGACCGGCATGGCGGTGCGCTTCTCGTTCGCCTTTTCTGTACGATAGGCCGCAACCTCGCGGGCGCGCTGCTCGTTCTCGACCACCGACAATGTGTCGCCGGCACGCGGCACGCCGCCCAGACCCAGCACTTCGACCGGGGTCGAGGGACCGGCTTCCTTCACCTGACGACCCTTGTCGTCATGCAGCGCGCGGACACGGCCGCTTTCGGTGCCGACAACGAACACATCGCCACGCCGCAGCGTGCCGCGCGTGACCAGAACGGTCGCCAGCGGGCCCTTGCCCTTGTCGAGCTGCGCCTCGATCACGGTCGCCTCGGCGTCGCGGTCGGGATTGGCTTTCAGCTCCAGCAGTTCGGCCTGCAGCGCGATCGCGTCGAGCAGCTTGTCGAGGCCGATCTTCTTCTTGGCCGATACCTCTACATCCATCACGTCACCGCTCATGGCTTCGACGATGATTTCGTGCTCCAGCAGACGTTCGCGGATCTTTTGCGGGTTCGCCTCGTCCTTGTCGATCTTGTTGATCGCCACGATCATCGGCACGCCCGCCGCCTTGGTGTGATTGATCGCCTCGATCGTCTGCGGCATCAGCCCGTCGTCGGCAGCGACCACCAGAATGACGATATCCGTCACATTGGCACCGCGCGCGCGCATTTCGGTAAAGGCTTCGTGGCCCGGCGTATCGAGGAAGGTGATCAGGTCACCGCCCTTGGTCTTGATCTGATAGGCGCCGATATGCTGCGTGATGCCGCCCGCTTCGCCCGCGGTCACATCGGTACCGCGCAGCGCGTCGAGCAGGCTGGTCTTGCCGTGGTCGACATGGCCCATGATGGTCACGACCGGAGGACGCGGCTTCAGCGTTTCTTCGGGATCGACGTCGACGGTATTGTCGATATCGACATCGCTTTCCGACACGCGTTCGATATTGTGGCCGAATTCCTCGACCAGCAATTCGGCGGTGTCCTGATCGATCGTCTGGTTGACGGTGACCATCATGCCCATGTTGAACAGGGCCTTCACCAGATCCGCGCCCTTTTCGGCCATGCGGTTGGCCAGTTCCTGCACGGTGATGGCTTCGGGCACGATCACGTCGCGCACCTGCTTTTCACGCTGCTGCTGCTGGCCGCGATATTGCGAACGGCGTTCCTTTTCCCGCGCACGCTTCAGCGCGGCAAGGCTGCGCGCACGCGCACCCTCGTCATCGTTCAGCGCGCGGTTCACGGTCAGCTTGCCGCCACGGCGACGGTCCGCGCCCTTGGCTTCGGCATTGCGCGTATCGCCGCGTGCATCGCGGGCGCCGCCCTTCTTGTCGGCGGCAGGCTTTTTCTCGGGCTTCTTGGGCTCGGGACGCTTGACCGGCGTGAACTTGCGCGGCGCGGGCACGGCTTCGCCATCGCCATCGTCGCCGGGCGCGGTTTCGGCTTCGGCCTCAACGGGGGGTTCGCCGGTTTCGGCTGCGGCCGGGGCTTCCTGTTCGGCTGCCTTGGCGGCCTCTGCCTCGGCGGCCTTTTTCGCTTCCGCTTCGGCTTCGGCCTCGCGATTGGCTTCGGCGCGCTGTTTCTCTTCCTCGATAGCCTTCGCCTTGGCCTCTTCCTCGCGGCGGCGGGCTTCCTCGGCCAGCTTCAGGCGATCTTCCTCGGCCTCGCGCTGAAGGCGGGCGACGCGCTCCTGCGGCGTCTCGTCGCTGGGCGCGGGGCGCTTGGGCGCGGGCTTTTTAGCGACCGGAGCGGGCGCGGGTTGAGGGGCTGCGGCGGGCGCAGGAGCCTTGGCTGCCGGTTCGGGCGCAGGCGCGGGAGCCGGCGCGGCCTCGCCCGGCTTCAGGATCTTGCGCTTGCGCTTCACCTCGACCGCGACCTTGTTGGTGCGGCCATGGCTAAAGGTCTGCTTGACCTCGCCCGCGTCCACCGCACGCTTCAATCCAAGCGGCTTGCGGGTCCGGGTGTTGTTGTCGTTATCGCTCATACTGGTCAAAAAGCCCTATCAAAATCGTCTTCGTCGTCACGCCGCATCCGGCGTCGTCATCTGCTGCGGCCCGCCTGTGCAGGTGCGCCGAACGCGCCCGCCTTTACGGTTCGCTGGCCTGCGGCGCGGCAGGCCCCCGGTGGTCCGACCCGGCATTTCCGGCGGCAGACGGCGGTGCACCATCATGCCCAAGGTATCGGTTGAGCCTTGCAAGCAAGGTCGAAACACGTCCGGCGGCGGCACGATCGGTCAACGCCAGATGGACGGTATTGTCGCGGCCCAATGCCACAGACAGCGCCATCCGGTCCAGAGGCAAGCGTATGCCTGAAAGGCCTGAGCCCTCTTTTTCCTCTCCCACGCGCCATGCCTGGTCCAGACGGCGCGATCCGTCGCCGCCTGCATCGCTGGCATGGGCCAGCCACCAGACCTTGCCCATGCGTGCCGCTTCGGCAATGCGGTCGGACCCTGCCAGCACGTTGCCGGCGCGGTATTCTATACCCAGCCGGTCGGTCAGCGAACGGGTGAGCGCCTGCTGTGCCAGATCGGGCAGATCGTCCGGAATGGCCGGCGGCGCGCCCTTGAAGCCACGCGCCAGCGCACCCTTCAGATGGCCCTTGGCGATCGCTTCTTCAAGTTCGGCGCGCGTCACGCCGATCCATGCGCCGCGCCCCGGCGCCTTGGCATGGGCGTCGGGCAGCACGCTGGGCCTGCCATTGGCATCGGGCCCCATCGCCAGCCGCAGCAATTCCTCACGCGGAGCGATGCGGCCCGTGATCACGCATTTGCGCATAGGACCATCGCCCCGCGCGCTGCTGCGGCGGGTGACGGCGACCTCGTCGAATTCGGCCGCCTTACCGTCGATGTCGGACGTTAGGGTCTCATTGTTCGGAGTCCGCATCGGCGGCCTCCTGCGTGTTCTCGTCGGTGGCAGGCGCGCTTACCGCTTCGACTTCATCTTCAAACCAGTGCGCGCGGGCCGCCATGATGATCTCGTTGCCCTGCTCTTCGGTCAAACCGTACGCGCCCAGCACGCCGCCCTTGTCTTCGGGGCGACGGTCGCGCTTCATCGGCGGGCCCTTATCGGGACCACCACGGCGACGCGGGCCTTCGCGGCGCTTGGCGATCAGCTCGTCGGTGGCGAGGTCGGCCAGATCGTCCAGCGTCAGGATACCGGCATTGCCCAGCACGACCAGCATTTCCTCGCTCAGATGCGGGATTTCGGCCAGCGCGTCCTCTACCCCCATCTCGCGGCGGGCGGTGCGGAAGGTTTCCTCGCGGCGCTCCAGCGCCTCGACAGCACGCGACTGCAGCTCTTCGGCAAGGTCTTCGTCGAAGCCTTCGATGGCGGCCAGCTCGTCACGCTCGACATAGGCGACTTCTTCCAGCTCGGTGAAGCCTTCGGCCACCAGCAGCTGCGACAGGGTCTCGTCGACGTCCAGCTCTTCCTCGAACATCTTGGAACGCTCGGCGAATTCCTTCGAACGCTTCTCGCTCGATTCCGCCTCGGTCATGATGTCGATCTGGCTTTCGGTCAACTGGCTGGCCAGACGCACGTTCTGGCCGCGGCGACCGATGGCCAGCGACAGCTGGTCGTCGGGAACGACGACTTCGATACGGCCCTCTTCCTCGTCGATGACGACGCGGCTGACGGTCGCGGGCTGAAGCGCGTTGACGACGAAAGTCGCGGTGTCCTCGCTCCACGGGATGATGTCGATCTTCTCGCCCTGCAGTTCCTGCACGACGGCCTGAACGCGGCTGCCCTTCATGCCGACGCAGGCGCCGACGGGGTCGATGCTGCTGTCATGGCTGATCACGCCGATCTTCGCGCGCGAACCCGGATCACGGGCGGCGGCCTTGATCTGGATGATGCCGTCGTAAATTTCGGGCACTTCCTGCGCGAACAGCTTCTTCATGAATTCGGGGTGCGCGCGGCTCAGGAAAATCTGCGGGCCGCGGTTCGACCGCTCGACCTTCATGATCAGGGCACGGACGCGTTCGCCCACGCGGGCGACTTCGCGCGGGATCTGCTGGTCGCGGCGGATAATGCCTTCGGCGCGGCCGAGGTTTACGATCACATGGCCGAATTCGACCGACTTGATCACGCCGGTGATCACTTCGCTCGCGCGGTCCTTGAATTCCTCGTACTGGCGTTCGCGCTCGGCATCGCGGACCTTCTGGAAGATCACCTGCTTTGCCGACTGCGCGTCGATGCGGCCCAGATCGACGGGCGGCAGCGGATCGACGATGAAGTCACCGACCTGCGCGCCATCCTGCAGCTTCTGCGCCTGCTCGACCGAAACCTGCTTGAAATAGTCCTCGACCTCTTCGACGACTTCCACGACGCGCCACAGGCGAAGGTCGCCGGTTTGCGGGTCCAGCTTGGCGCGAATGTCATTCTCGGCGCCATAGCGGTTGCGCGCGCTCTTCTGGATCGCTTCTTCCATCGCTTCGATCACGATGGACTTGTCGATCATCTTTTCGCTGGCCACCGCATTGGCAATCGCCAGAAGCTCTGCGCGGTTCGCCGAAATCGCATTCGCCATGTTAATCGTCTTCCCTGTTCAATTCCGGCAAAGGCCCCATTGGTGGCCCGCCGCATAATGGTTTGCCGTCGAAAGCGCGAGTCCTACTCTGCGTCCTCTTCCGACATATCCTCGACTTCTTCCACCTCGTCCGCGCCGGTGGTGTCCAGCGGGACGGTCGACTTGATCAGCCGGTCGGTCAGCATCAGCTTGGCCGAGTGAATATCGGCCAGCGGCATCGTCACCGTGCCCAGCTTCTTATCCTCGACCGTGACCATCCCGTCATCGAACGCGGCCAGATCGCCCTGAAACGTGCGCTTGTTCCCTGCGGGAGCCTCGGCATCCTTGGACAGGGTAATCCGCGCCTCGTGCCCGATCCAGTTCGCGAAATCCTTGGCTCGGGTCAGCGGGCGGTCGATACCGGGAGAGGAAACCTCCAGCCGGTATGCGCCCTCGATCAGCTCGTCGCCCGCTTCCTCGCGCGCGTCGATCGCATCAGACACCCTGCGCGAGATCGCCATGCACTGGTCGATGACCAGCTGACCCGTTTCGGGGTTCTCGGCCATGATCTGCAAGGTCCGCTCGTCATCCGAACCGAACAGTTTCACGCGCACGAGTTCGAAGCCGGAAGCTTTGACTTCCTGTTCGATCAGATCGGTGAGACGCGCGATATCGGTCATGCCATTCCTTGTTGGACCTCTATGCCGCGAATACGAAAAAGCGCGCCGGAACCTTGCGGTGCCGGCCCGGCTTTGTGCGCGACAATGTCGGGATGAGTCGTCAGATAGGCGCGCGATGCGCAAAAAGCAAGCCGGATCGACCGGCAGTTTGCGCGTTCAGGCCGCCTTCCCGCCTTCGGCATCCGCCTCGTTCAGCCCGTGCTTGCGGATGCAATGGCGCAACTGGTCATAGCTGAGCCCCAGGGCTTCGGCCGCGCGGCGCTGGTTCCAGCGATGCCGGTCGAGCGCGGATTCGACGATGGCCCGTTCGTGCCCGTCGACCGCCGCGCGCAAATCGGTAACGGCGGCAAAGTCGAACACCGGTTTCAATTCGACCGGCGGCAAGGGATCGCTTCTGCCGGTCGCTGCGCGCTGCGACGCCCTTGGCGCCCATGGCGAGGCGAAGGGATCGAACACCACCGAGCCGACGGGCGTCTTCCAGTCGTCCCAGCGATAGACCGCACGTTCGATCACATTGCGCAATTCGCGCACATTGCCGGGCCACGGGTAGGCTTCCAGCTGCTCCATCACGCTGTCGGAAAAGCCCGGCCAGTCGTCCCACAGCAATTCGGCCGCCATGCGCCGTCCGAAGAAATCGGCGATCACCACGACATCGCCCTCACGCGCACGCAGGGGCGGCAGGGTGATCACCTCGAAACTCAGCCGGTCGAGCAAGTCGGCGCGGAATTCGCCGCGTTCGGCCAATGTCGGCAGATCCTCGTTCGTGGCGGCCACGATGCGCACATCGACCGTCGTGGGGCGCGATGCGCCGATGCGCGTAACCTCGCCATATTCGACCGCGCGCAACAGGCGTTCCTGCGCCGCCATCGATAATGTGCCCAGCTCGTCCAGAAACAATGTGCCGCCATCGGCTTCCTCGAACCGCCCTGCCCGCGCCTTGGATGCGCCGGTAAAGGCCCCCGCCTCGTGCCCGAACAATTCGGCTTCGATCAAAGTCTCGGGCAATGCGGCGCAGTTCATGACGACCAGCGGTTCGCCCCAGCGGTCGGACAGATGGTGAAGTCGTTCGGCGATCAGCTCTTTGCCAGTGCCGCGCTCACCGATTACAAGGACGGGGCGCGACAATGCAGCGGCGCGACTGGCCCGTTCGACCGCGTCGAGAATGGCCTGTGACTGGCCGACAAACTGCTTTCCCCGATCCATTGACCAGAAGTTAGCGCATTTTCCCAACTCTTGGCAATATTTTCGACGCCTGTCGCCACAGCGATCTCACAAGTAATTGTAATATAACACTTATATCGAGTTGGCACGCTCCCTGCATAGTATCTGGCATAGTTCGAAGATGTGGGGACATCATGTTTAGTTTTCGCCAATCCGGCCCGATCGGTCCAGTTGCCACCAGCATTCTCGCTGCGATCGCGATGCTTTCGCTCAGCGCCTATGCGGTGCGTGACATGACCTGCTCGCTTCCGCCGGTCTGCGACATCAAGCTGGTAACGCCGGCCAAGGCCCCTGCGGCTTTCGGTTACGTGCTGGCCTGAAGCAGATATCCCTGAAGAGGACGCTATGGACGACAAGAACAAGCTTTCACCCGAAACGGGCAAGATGCAGGCCGATGACGATGCCCGCAAGCTGGCCGATACGCCGTGGACCGACGACGGGGAAACCGGAGACCGGTTATCGATCGATCGGCCATCAATCGACCGGAAGGCCGCGTCGCGCTTCGAGCGCGAGGTCGCCCGCCTGAAATCGGATCGCGACCGGGGTGAACCGCGCCGCCAGCGCGACTATGACGATGAAGAGCCGATCCGCTTTCGCGGCGGCAACAGCCTGAGGCAGAACGGAGCCCAATTGATGGGAATATTTTCACGCACCCGTGACATCATTGCCGCCAACTTCTCGGATATGATCGAGAAGGCCGACGATCCCGAAAAGATGATCCGCATGATCATCGTCGAGATGGAGGAAACGCTGGTCGAAGTTCGTGCAGGCGCCGCCCGCACCATCGCCGACCAGAAGGAAATGCAGCGTCACGCGGTGAAGCTGGAGCGGTTGCAGGCCGACTGGGCCGACAAGGCGCAGCTGGCCCTGTCCAAGGACCGCGAGGATCTGGCCCGCGCCGCTCTGCTGGAAAAGCGCAAGGCGACCGATCTGGCCAAGCAGCTGGCCGACGAAATGGACGTGCTGGAACAGAGCCTGCGCGCCAATGAGGAAGACATCGCCAAGCTGCAGCAGCGCCTGCGCGAGGCGCGTAGCCGCCAGTCGATGATCGCGGCCCGCCTGGAAAGCGCGGAAAACCGCGTCCGCCTGCGCAAGCTGATGACTACCGAGCGCGTGGACGAGGCGCTGGCCCGCTTTGAAATGCTGGAGCGCCGCGTCGATTATGCCGAGGGGCAGGCCGATGCGCTGGGAATTGCCATGAAGGGCGAGCCGACGCTTGCCGAACAGATCGAGGGGCTGTCCGCCGTCGACAAGGTCGACGAGGAACTGGAAGCGCTGAAGCGCGCCATGGGCAACCCGACCGCGAAGAAGGAGGATTGATCCCGTGGAAGGCTTTCTTGCAATTATCTGCATCTTCGTCGTCTTGCCGGGCATGATCTTTCACTATGTGACCAAGTGGAAGACTGCCCCCACCCTGACGCAGGGTGACGAGGAGATGCTCGACGAGCTTTATCGTCTTGCCCGCCGCCTCGACGAGAGGATGGACACAGTCGAGCGACTGGTCGCCGCAGACAATGACGAATTTTCCAAGCCCCGGCTGATCGCGGACCAGGAATCCGACAATCTGAAGCTGGCCGAGCTGGAACGCATGATGAAGGAAAGGAACGCACAATGAGCAGCACCGAACGCACCCGTTTTTACCGTGACAAGGTGAACGGCAAGTTCCTGGGCGTGTCTGCGGGCCTTGCCGATTACACCGGCATCGACGCGATCTGGATCCGCCTTGGATTTCTGATCGCCACCATCACCATGGGCTGGCCGTTCTTCATCTATATCGCACTGGGTTTCATGGCGCCGAAGAAGCCAGCCCATCTTTATACCGACCGGCAGGAGCAGCAGTTCTGGCAGGGTGTCCGCCAGTCGCCCGCCCGCACCGCCCGCGAGGTAAAGGCCAGGTTCCGCGATATCGACCGCCGACTTGCGCATGTCGAGGAATATTACGTCAGCGGCAATCGCCAGCTTTCGAACGAGATCGAGAAGCTGCGCTGAGACGCGACAAACAGGGGACTATAGACAATGGAAGACGAACTTGCCCTGCTGATCCCTCTGGCCCCGTTCCTTCTGGGCGGGCTGTGGATGTGGACCAAGCACCAGACCAAGATGGCCGAATTGCAAGTGAAGGCCACCGCCGAAAAAGCCGCCCAATATGCGCAGCACACCGCGCAACTGGAAGAGCGGGTCCGCGTGCTGGAACGCATCGTGACCGACAAGGGCACCGACCTTGCCCGCCAGATCGAGGCGCTGCGCGAGGAAGAAAGCGACCAGCGCCTGAGCGCACCCGTCAAACCGCGTCACGAGGTTTAAGTCATGGAAGATCTGCTTAACCCTGCCGTTATCGTCGCAGCCATCGTAACATTCGGCGTTGCATGGGTGGTGAACACCGCGATCCGGGTGCGCCACGGCTATCCGCTGGAGAACAGCTGGGGCAAATCGGTCTATCCGAGCAAGGATAACGAGACGATCGAGCGGCTGAAGCTGGCGTCACAGGAAAACGCGCAGCTTCGCGCCGAGCTGGGTTCGGTGAAGGACCGCCTTGCCAATGTAGAGCGCATCGTGACCGACAGCGGTTACCATCTGACGCACGAGATCGAGGCACTGCGCTCTGCCGATATGAAAACGGGCGCGAAGGAAGGTCAATATCAATGAGCTGGGTGACCGCCATCGTCCTGATCGTGCTGATCGTATCGATCACGCAGGTGATCCGGTCGCGGCACAATGCGCAGGCCGGGTTCGCCACCGACGAGGATGGCAATCCGGTCGCGCGCCAGCGTGACGAGGCCGAAGAAGCCCGCCTGCGCGCCGAGATCGCCGAGCTGAAAGAGCGGGTAAAAGTGCTGGAACGCATCGCCACCGACGAACGCCAGAGGCTGGGTCTTGCCGAAGAGATCGAACTGCTGCGCGACCGCTGAGAGGAAGCTGACCCATGAGCATCGAGATCACATCGACCACATTGTTCGCGCTGATCGGCCTGTCCATCGTGACGGCAGCGCTGCTTTATGGCTGGCAGGGCTGGCTGACGCTGAAAATGCGGCAGCTGGACGCGGCGCAGGGGGGTTTTGCCGCCCTGCCCGTCGCGGACGAGGGCGATGCACCTGCCGCCGCGCGGATCGAACTGGCCGATTTGCGCGAACGCGTCCGCAGGCTGGAGGCGATTGCCAACGGGGTTGACCTGTAGCCCCCCTTGCGGCGACGGCCGGTCAAGGCTAGCCCGCCGCATATGCGATCCATCGACGATATTGCCGAAGAATATGAATTCCTCGAAGGCGACGAGCGTTACCGCCTGCTGATCGAGCTGGGGCGCGAGCTGGAACCGATGCCCGCCGCGCTGAAGACCGAAGCGACGCAGGTAAAAGGATGCTCCGCCGCTGTCTGGGTCTATCCCACAAGGGACGGTGACAGGCTGCATTTTCTGGCCGACAGCAATGCCGCCATCACCAAGGGCATTGTCGCGCTGGTGATCGCGGCGGTGCAGGACCGGCCCGCCGCCGAAGTCGCCGATACCGATATCGCCGCCGTGCTGGCCCCCTTCGACCTCAAAAACCAGCTGTCTTCGAACCGGACGCAAGGCGTGCCGAACATGATCGCGCTGATCCGCGAAACCGCCGCAAGGATCGCGGCCGAAGGCTGACCCTTACCCCGGCTCCCCGCTGCCCCGAAACGGGCGCGCTTGCGGCTGTTCAGGGTGACAAAGGTGACACTTCGTACAAACACTGTCACCCTGCGCAAAGCCGCAGGATTGCGCGGGTTTTCACCGCTTTTCGCCGTCCGGACGACATTTGGCGGTGCGCGGAAAATTCACAGGTTGAAAGAGCGGCCCGACGCTTGGCGTGCCCCTTCCCCATGCACGATGACATCGATGTAGGACAGTTAAACCGGACAGGCAGGTGGACTTGGTCTAAGTCCCCTTCCATGCCTCGATCTGTCATGACCCGCCTTGCCATCTTTACGGCCCTTTTGCTGGCCGCACCCGCCGTTGTCTTGCCGTCTCCGGTTCTTGCCCAGACCCCTGCCGCACAGGCCAGTGCCGATGCGCAATTGCGCGCGCTGTACGAAAGCGATTACGCATGGCGGCTGGAGGATGACCGGCGGATCGCGCGGCCCGACGGGCGCAGCGAAGCGGGGCCTGCGCTGCGCTCGGTAACGCCGGAGGCAGAGGCGCGGCGCGCCGAACATGCACGGGCGATGCTGACCGCGCTGGACGCCATCGATGCACAGCGCCTGTCGCCTGCCGAGACAATCAATGCCGCCGTGTTCCGCGCCCTGCTTGACGAGCGGATCGGCGATGCAAAATTCCGCAGCCATGAGATGCCGTTCAATTCGGACAGCAATTTCTGGAGCTATCTGAACGCCGGCGCGCCCTTTGCCAGTGTCAGGGAATATGACGATTACATCGCCCGCATGCGCGATGTGCCGCGTTATTTTGCCGAACATATCGCCAATGCGCGCCGCGGCCTTGCGCGCGGGTTCAGCGTGCCGCGCGTGTCGCTGGAAGGTCGCGACGTTTCGATCGAACCTTACACGCAGCTCCGCGGCAATCCGTTTTTGACCGCGTTCGACACGATGCCCGCCAGTATCCCCGCTGCCGAGCAGGCAAGGCTGCGGGCAGAGGCCGAGGCCGCCGTCGCGGACAGCATCGTCCCTGCCTATACCGGCCTGCTCGCGTTCCTGCGCGACGATTACCTGCCGCATACGCGCACCGGCCTTGCCGCCTATGACCTGCCCGATGGCAAGGCATATTATGCGCAGCAGATCAGGGCCTATACCACGCTCGACCTGACGGCGGAGCAGATCCACCGGACCGGCCTGTCCGAAGTGGCGCGGATCGAGGGCGAGATGCGCGCGATCATGGCAGAAGTCGGCTTTTCGGGCAGCATCGGCGAATTCAACGAAGCGCTGCGCAGCGATCCGCGATTTATCGCGCGCACGGGCGACGAGCTGATGGGCGTCTCTGCCTATGTGGCAAAGCGGGTGGACGGGCGGATCGGCGATTATTTCGGCTTCCTGCCGCGCCACCGCTTCGCGATCCGGCCGGTCGCCCCTGCCATCGCGCCGTTCTATACTGCGGGGCGCGGCGGGCTGGATGCGTGCCAGATGAACACGCACGACCTGCCATCGCGCCCGCTGTATAATATTCCCGCGCTTACGCTGCACGAATGCAGTCCCGGCCACAGTTTTCAGGCAGGCGTGGCGCTGGAACAGCCCGCCATGCCCGCGTTCCGCCGCGATGTGTATTTCAGCGGGTTCGGCGAAGGCTGGGGTCTTTATACCGAATATCTGGGCGAGGAGATGGGCATCTATCGCACGCCATACGAACGGTTCGGGCGGCTGAGTTACGAGATGTGGCGGGCTGCGCGGCTGGTGATCGATACGGGCATCCATGCCTATGGCTGGGACCGCGAAAAGGCCATCGACTACCTTGCCGCGCGCACTGCGCTGTCGCGGCACGAGGTGGGGACCGAAGTCGACCGCTATATCAGCTGGCCCGCGCAGGCGCTGTCCTACAAGCTGGGCGAGCTGACCCTGCGCCGCGTCCGGGCCAGGGCAGAGGACGCGCTGGGCCCGCGTTTCGACATTCGCAAGTTCCACGATGTGGTGCTGTCGCTGGGTTCGGTGCCGCTGCCCGTGCTGGAAGCGCGGATCGACGCTTTCATCGCCGATGGCGGGCAGGGTCTGGCTGGCGTGGCATACGACTGAGTGGACGCGGCGCCTGTGCTCGCTGCGACTATGCCTGCGGCGCAGCCCGAGCGGCTATTGCGGCGCGGCCGCGCGGGGGAGGCTGAGTTTCACCAGCAATCCGCCCAGATCCTCGCTTTCGTCCAGCGCGACCGATCCGCCATAGATTTCGACCACGTCGCGCACGATGGCAAGGCCAAGGCCGGTGCCGGGCTTATTGGTGTCCAGCCGCGCGCCGCGGGCAAACAGCTTGTCGCGGTCGGCAGCATCGATGCCCGCGCCGTCATCCTCGATCCAGATTTCGCATAAAGGCGCATCTGGCACGGCATCCAGCGTCACGAACACGCTGCCCCCGCCATATTTCGCGGCATTCTCGATCAGATTGCCCAGTATCTCGTCAAGATCCTGCCGCTCCATCGCGACCATCGGCTGCGGCGCGCCCGGTTTCGGCCCGTCGAGATCGAAGCGGACATGCGGATACAGGCGCGACACCGCCCGCTCCACCGCCTCGGCCGAGGCGTGGACATCGGCGCGCGACAGGCCGACCGCACGGCGGCCCAATGCGCGGGCGCGCGCCAGATGGTGATCGACCTGCCGCCGCATCGCCGCCACTTCGCGTTCGACCAGTTCGGGCAGGTTATCGGCATGGGCGGCGGCGGCATTGTTCAGCACGGTCAGCGGGGTTTTCAGCGCATGGGCCAGATTGCCGGCATGGGCGCGCGCCTCTTCTGCCTGTTTTTCCGAATGGGCGAGCAGCGCGTTCAGCTCCTCCACCATTGGCTGCACTTCCAGCGGCAACGGCTGGGTCACGCGGGACGCGCCGGTCATGCGGATATGCTGGATCGCCAGCCGCACGCCGCGCAGGGGCGACAGTCCCAGCCAGATCTGCAGCGCCGCCATGGCGATCAGTCCCACCGCCAATGCGGCAAAGGAATAGACGAGGATGTGCCGGATGCGCCCGATCTGCACATCCAGCTCTTCGCGGCTGGCGGCGACGACGAACCACCACTGCGTCTCGCTGCCCGGCAGGAAGATCGGGCGCTGCATCATGCGCAGCGGCTCTCCCGCGAACTGGGCGCTGTCATAGACCAGCGGTTCGACATGGCGGGCTTCCTGCACCGTCAGCGTGCGGTCCCACAGGCTGCGCGAGGGGAAATCCTCGTGCCCCTCGCCCGTGATCTGCCAGTACAGTCCGCTATTGGGTTCAAGGAAGCGCTGGTCGCCCAGCGGGCGCGAGAAGAACACCTCTCCGTCCGGGCCGATTTCGGCAGAGGCGACCATCGCGGTCAGCATGTAATCGAGCTGTTCGTCGAAATTGCGGGTGATCAGACCGGTCAGCGCGCGATCCAGCGCAATGCCGCCCGCCAGCAGCAGGAACGCCGTCCACGCAAAGGCGATCAGCATCATGCGGCGCGAGAGCGAGCCGGTATGGCCCGCGCCCAGCTTCACGCCTTTCAGCTTCAGCCGCGCCATGGCGGGCGGACGCAGCGATGTCCTGTCAGGTCCGGCAGCGGGCGCATCTCCCTTGGCGGGCGCAGCGGTGCTGCCGGCCTTGTCCTCGTCAGGGCCGGTGCGGGGTGCGGCTTCGAAAAGCTCCGCCACCGCCTGCGTCAGCTGCGGGGCGCTTCGGCGGGATCGTCGAGGCTATAGCCAAGGCCGCGGATGGTGGTGATGACATCGGCGCCCAGCTTTTTGCGGATGCGCGTGACGAACACTTCGATCGTGTTGGAATCGCGGTCGAAATCCTGATCGTAGATATGTTCGATCAGCTCGGTCCGGCTGACCACCTTGCCCTTGTGGTGCATCAGATAGGACAGCAGCTTGTATTCCTGCGCGGTCAGTTTCACCGGTTCCCCCGCAAGGGTGACGCGGCCCGAACGCGTGTCCAGCCGCACGGGTCCCGCCGTCAGCTCGCTGCTGGCATTGCCGGTCGAACGGCGGATCAGCGCGCGCAGGCGGGCGATCAGCTCCTCGGTCTGGAAGGGCTTGGCAAGGTAATCGTCGGCGCCCGCGTCAAGCCCTGCCACCTTGTCGGACCAGCTGTCGCGCGCGGTCAGCACGAGAACGGGGAAATTGCGCCCCTCCTTGCGCCACATGCCCAGCACGGTTAGCCCGTCGATTTCCGGCAGCCCCAGATCGAGCACGACCGCGTCGTAATCCTCGGTCGAGCCGAGGAAATGCCCGTCCTCGCCATCGGTGGACAGGTCCACGGCATAGCCATTGGCTTCCAGCGTGTTTTTAAGCTGGCTGCCCAGCGTGGGTTCGTCCTCGACGATCAGGATCCGCATGCAGTCTCCGGTTATCTTATGCCGTGATTATATAGGGCCCCGTATCCGGCGCCCGGTTTTCAGCTGAAAAGATGGGGGCCGCGCGGGAATCGGTCAAGATGCGGGCGGTTTCGGGAATGGACCGCTGTGTTACCGGCTGCGCCCGACCACGCGGCCGGTGCGGGCATCGACGTCGACGAACACCACGCGCCCGCCGTCTTCCATGAATTTCAGCCGATAGATCATCGCCGCACTGTCGAATTCCGGCCCCAGATAGCGCGCGCCGCCCATGCGGGGGACCACGCTGCGTTCGATCTGGCGCAGGGGCAGCACATTGCCCGCCCGCAATTCGCGCCGCGCCTCGCTCTGCCCGTCCTTGGCCTGCGCCATGGCGGGCACCGCCGTCACGGGGGCGACCATGCCGCACAGCGCCAGCGCCGCCAGACCATGGCGGAACAGCGCAATGCCGGACAAGGGACGAAGGGGGGACAGCAGCCTCATGACAAGAGACTGCCTAAGCCCCGACCATTGAACAAGGCGTGAATGTTGCGTTCCGGCATTTGAAAGCGGCCCCCGTTACCGGAACGCAACATATTCGATCAGTTCACGAGTTCAAATCTTGTCGAAAGTGTGACCTGCGTCGATACCTGACCGGGCCGCGTCGGCGTCTTTGCCGCGGGGGCCGATGCCTGCACCATCAGCGCGCGTTCCTGCACCGGCGCGGAAAAGCCCATGCTCTCCGACACGGTCAGCAGCTTTACATCGCGGTATCCGGTCATGCGCGCATAATCGCGCGCCTGTGCCAGCGATTGTTCCCACGCCGCCTTGCGCGCCTGTGCCCGCGCGCCGCTGTCGTCGACGATGCCCCATTCGGGCCCGCTGAGGTTGGTCGCCCCGGCTGCCACCAGCGCGTCGAGCACATCGCCCACCCTGTCGATATCGCGCAATTCGACCGAGACAGCGTTCGATGCCTCATACCCCGTAAAGCGCGGCTGTTCGCCGTTGCGGTAATCATATTGCGGGTTCAGCCGGATGCCGGTGGTCTGCACGTAATCGCGGTCGATCCCCAGCGAATCCAACCGTTTCAGCACCTTGTCCATTTCGGTGGCATTCTGCTGCATCGCGGCCTGCGCGGTGGCGGCGCGCGTGGTGACCCCCGCGCCCACCGTCGCCTTGTCAGGATCGCCGACGACCTGCTGCATCACCTGCAATTCGACAACGGGACCTTGCGACGCGACGGCAACGTCGGCAGCCATCGCGGTGCCCGGAAAAGCCGACACGCCGACACCCGCGCCCATGGCCATGACGGCGATGGCGGGAACGGCAAGCAGCGATTTGAAAGCGGTTCGGGACATGAACAATGATCTCCTCTTCACATGTCCCTATCAATACGTAGCCATGCTGGCTGTTCCTTGAACGTTGCCCCGAACATTGTCGGGGAACGCTTGCAGGGGGCCGGTTACGGGACTAGGCGGCGGCGATGGCACAACCTCCCGTTCTCTCGCTTGAAGATCTTGGCCTGCAGCAGGGGGGCCTGACCGTGAACGACGGCTGGCTGTTCCGCGACCTCGACCTGCATATCGCCCCGCGCGACCGGCTGGCGCTAATCGGCCGGAACGGAGCGGGCAAGACCACGCTGATGAAGCTGATCGCGGGCGAGATCGAGATGGACAAGGGCAAGCGCGTGATCGTGCCGGGCACGCGGGTCGTTACGCTGGAGCAGGAGCCCGACTTTACCGGCTGCAAGACGCTGATGGAATATGCGCTGCACGGTGACGATGCCCCGCAGCAGTTCGCGGTGGAAGCGATCGCCAGCCAGATCGGCATCGACATGACGCGCGACCCCAAGGCGGCGAGCGGCGGCGAAAAGCGCCGCGCCGCCATCGCCCGCGCGCTTGCCAGCGAACCCGATGTGCTGTTGCTGGACGAGCCGACGAACCACCTCGACCTGTCGGCCATCGACTGGCTGGAAGACTGGCTGAACCGCTATACCGGCGCCTTCGTCACCATCAGCCACGACCGGACCTTCCTGACCCGCCTGACCCGCGCGACGATCTGGCTGGATCGCGGGGCGCTGCGGCGCAAGGATGTGGGTTTCGGCGGTTACGAGGCATGGGAAGAGCAGGTCTATGCCGAAGAAGCGCGCGCGGCTGAAAAGCTGGATGCAAAGCTGAAGCTGGAAGCGCACTGGCTGGAGCGCGGAGTGACCGCGCGGCGCAAGCGCAATCAGGGTCGGCTGGAGAAATTGTGGGAAATGCGCGCGGCGCGGGCCGCCATGATCAACCCGCAGGGCACGGCCAAAATGGCGCTGGCCAGCGACGACAACAAGACCAAGAGCGTCATCACGGCCGAGCACATCTCGAAAACCTATGGGGACCGCACGGTCATCAAGGATTTCTCGCTGCGCATCCAGCGGCGCGACCGGATCGGCATCGTCGGCGGCAATGGCGCGGGCAAGACCACCTTGCTGAAGATGCTGACCGGCGAATTGCAGCCCGACAGCGGAGAGGTCACGCTGGCCAAGACCTTGTCGGGCGTGATGATCGACCAGCAGCGCAGCCTGCTATCGGACGAGAAGACGGTGCGCGAAGTGCTGGCCGAGGGCGGCGACTGGATCGACGTGCGCGGGGTGCGCAAGCATATCCAGGGCTATCTGAAGGAATTCCTGTTCGATCCGGGTCTGGTCGAGGCGAAGATCGGCACATTATCGGGCGGCGAACGGTCGCGCCTGTTGCTGGCCCGCGAATTTGCGCGCACGTCGAACCTGCTGGTGCTGGACGAGCCGACCAACGATCTCGACCTCGAAACGCTTGACCTGTTGCAGGAAGTGATCGCGGATTACGACGGCACGGTGCTGATCGTCAGCCACGACCGCGATTTCCTCGACCGCACGGTGACGGTGACACTTGGCCTCGACGGCAGCGGCACGGTGGACATTATCGCGGGCGGCTATGCCGATTGGGAGCGCAAGCGCAAGGATCGCAGCCAGCAACGCGCCGCACCGAAGAAGGCCGCCGCCACGCCCCCTCCCCCGCCGCAGAAAAAGACCAAGCTGAGTTACAAGGACCAGCGCGATTACGATCTGCTGCCGGGGCGGATCGAGGAATTGGAAGGCGAAATCTCAACCAATGAGGAAGCGCTGGCCGATCCCGATCTCTACACCGCCAATCCCGACAAGTTCGCGTCGCTGACGGCCACGCTGGAAAGGCTGCGCGGCGAAAAGGATGCGGCCGAAGAACGCTGGCTGGCACTGGCCGAAGAAGTGGAGGCGCTGGAGGGGTAGCCTGCGCTTCTTGACACCAGACCACCCCCTCGCCTCTTTCCCTAGGCCTTTTGCGCGGCGATCCAGCGGTCGACGCGCGCTTCCAGCACGCTTAGCGGCATTACGCCTTCCTTCACCAGCTCGTGGAACTGGCGCAGGTCAAAAGCTTCGCCCAGCTCGCCTTCCGCCCTGGCGCGCAGTTCGACCCATTTATTCTGGCCGATCTTGTAGCTGCATGCCTGCCCCGGCCACATGCAGTAACGGCGCACCTCCGCCTCTGACCGTGTGCGGGTAAAGCCGACGGTGTCGACGAAATATTGGGTTGCCTGCTCCACCGTCCATTTCTTGTGGTGCAGGCCGGTATCGACCACCAGACGCGCGGCGCGGAACAGCCAGCTTTGCAGCGCGCCGGCCTTTTCCATGCCTTCATATCCGCCCAACTCATCCGCAAGCTGTTCGGCATAAAGCGCCCATCCCTCGCCATAGGCGGAAATGTAATAGTTCTTGAGCAGCATCGGCGTGTCGCCGGCCTGCTGGACAAGGCTGCCGTGCAGATGATGGCCGGGCACCGCCTCGTGATAGGTGAGCGAGGGCAGCGTGTATTTCGGCCAGTCCTCGGTATGTTTGAGGTTGATGTAATAAATACCCGGGCGCGCCCCGTCGAGCGAGGGCCGTTCGTAATAGCCCAGCGGCGCGCCGTCCTGAATTTCGGCAGGCACCGCGCGGATCTCGACCGGCTGGGTCGGCAGGGTGGCAAAGGCCTGCGGCAGCTTTGCCTGCATCGCATCGTTACTGGCATTCAGGTCGGCGATCATCGCCGCGTGCCCCTCGGCCGAATTGGCGTAAAGCTGGTCGGGCCGCGCGTTGAATTGCGCCAGCCGCTCACCCACCGTGCCGTCGGTCAACCCGACTTCGGCCAGCATTCCGGCTAGCTGCGCGCTCAATTCGGCCACCTGGGTCAGGCCGATCTGGTGGATGTCCTCTGCCGACAAATCGGTCGTGGTCGAATTGGCAAGCTCGAGGCGGTAAAGCTCCGCCCCTTCGGGCACGCGCCAGATGCCGTCACCCGCGGCAGAGGTCGGTTTCAGCTCTTCCAGCATTGCTGCCTGACGCAGCAGGGCAGGCTTGATCTGCCCGTCCATGATGGCGATGGCCTGTGATTCCCATTCGCCCGCGATACCCTTGGCAGCGGTTCGTTCGGCCAGCGATTTCACCAGCCGCGTATCGGCGGCGGGGGTTTCGGCCATGGCGGTGATCTGCGCGATGGCGGTTTCCAGCGACCATGCGGGCGCCAGATAGCCCTTGGCCGCCTGTTCGCGCTGCAAATCGCTCTCGGCGTCCAGCCCTTCGGCAAATTGCACCATGCGCTGCAGATAGGCATTGGCATCGTCCGCCGTCTCAACCGGATGCTTGGTATCCATGAAACTGGGCACCGCGCTGTACGAACCGCCCATGTGGCTCAGCACATAGGGGCTATAGACGCTGCCCATGCCATAGGGCTTACCCCATAGCCGCTTTTCCATCATATCGGCGACCACGGCATGCTGCACCTTGTGCTGTTCGGACAGGCCATCGGTGGGGATCGCCTTGATACGGGCCAGCATCGCCTCGGCATGGGCTTCCTCTTCCTCGATTCCGGCGCGGCCGAATTTGCCCAGATGATGGCGCGCCCATGCGTTATCGCCGGTGTCGATCCCCATCGACGTCATCGATGTCGGGCTGATCCGCATATCGCCCTGAAATATACGGTCCATCGTGGCAGTCAGTTGGTCACCCGCACCGCCCTGTGCCCGCGCCGCAGCGGGAAGCGTAAAAGCAAGGGCAATGGTGCCCGTTCCGGCAAGGAACTGGCGGCGGTGCAAGGCAACAGGTTTCATGGAGAGGACTCGCTTTTGGGCGGTTTCAACTGAAACCGAAGCTTGCATGCGAGGCTCGTAAGATCAAGCCGGTTGGATCGGGCGTCAACCGATCCGGTAAAATCCGGCCACGCGGTCCAGCGCAAGGCTCAGCACCAGCTTGCCGCTGCGGGCCGGCCAGCCCATCGCCTTTTCCGCAATGCCCACTGTCTCGCCCGCGCAGACCACGCGCCACAGGATATCGTTCAGGCCCGGCCCCGCCGCAGCGACGGCCTTGTCGAAACGCGCCTTGGCCGCGATCTGCCGTTCCGACGGGTCCAGCCCGCGATCGGGATTGGTCCCGCTGACCCGCACCACGTCCCAGCGCATGGTGATCGACGGGGCAAGCTGCGCGCGTTCCCAGTCGGCGCGCAACCGCTCGCCCGCCTCATATTGCGGCTCGGTCAGATGGCCATGGGCATACAGCCAGCCGAGCGGCGATTCCCTAAGGTTCACGGTAACCGCACGGGCACGTCTGGATGCGCCGCCACGATAGGATTGCGATATCCGGCGCGGTCCTTCGCTCGTCAATTCGCGCGTGACATATTCGCCCGGGCCCTGATGCAGATCGTCGGTCATGGTCGTTTCCCCTTGATAAGACTGGCAGGGGACTTGCGGCAGGCTTGTGTTGTAGGAAAATAAAACCCATCCGGTTCATGCATTTTCCCGAAAGGAACCGCGCCGTGATTAACCGCATTCGCACAATCCGCAAGGACAAGGGGCTAACGCTCGCCGATCTGGCCGCCGCCTGCACCCCGCCCACCACGCCGCAAACCGTGGGGCGGCTGGAAACGGGGATGCGCACCTTATCGATCGACTGGCTGAACCGGATCGCGGCGGCGCTGGATGTCGCCCCCGAACTGCTGCTGGTCAGCGAGCGGCGCGATGCCGCCATGGTGGTCGCGCGGCTGACGGCGGACGGGGCAGAACCGCTCCCCTCCCCGCGCGAGGCGGTGGAGCCTCTGGCCATGCTGGGCGAAGGCAATGTCCATGTGCTGGAAGTGGACAGCGCGGTCGGCGAATACCGGGCGGGCGACCGGCTGTGGCTGCGCGATCTTGCCCCCGAAGACCGGCCGCGCGCGATCAACCGCGACGTGCTGGTCCCGCGCCCGGGCGGGCGCTTTGCCTTTGGCCGTCTTATCGATTTCTCCGACGATCATCTGGCGCTGCTTCCGCCCGGAGCGGGTCAGCGCCAGATCGTCGTGCAGGGTTCGCCGTGGATCGCACTGGCGGCCCTGCTGGTACGCGCGCTTTAGGCGAGTTGCCCGCTGCCCGATGTCTCGGCGGCGGTGGCGGGCTTTTTCAGGGCCAGCAGCGCCATATAGGGGGCTGCCAGAAAGCGCAGGCCAAGGAAGCCATAGATCATGCCGATCAGCAGGGCGAAACCGGTGCCCAGCACGGCCATATTGGCCAGCATGAATGCGGCGATTCCCAGCGTGACCGCCGCCAGCAATATCTCCGGCACGGTGCAGGCCAGCGCCGATGCAACGCCGCCATTCGCGCCGAACTTGGGCGTGCGGCGCCATGCGTGCGGCTTTTTCGACAGGCCCGCGACGCCCGATACCAGCACGATATAGGTCAGCGATGCGCGCGCGATCTCTCCCCTGATCATGTCGGCAATGCGGTGGCATCCGGTCAGGCGATAGCGGTGCCAGTTGCGTACCAGGCCCGTGCCCAGACCCAGCGTGATCATCGGCCATGTAATCGGGGCCAGCACCACCGCATCCATCGCGCCTGCCAGCACGGCGATGGCGATGGCGGTAATGCCGATTAGTCCCAGCACGATACCCGCCAGCGTCTGCAAGGGTGCCGAGCAGCGCAGGATTTCCAGCAGCTTGGTCCAGCCCGGCATCGGCGGCGCATAGGGATCGGGCAGGAACAGTTTCCAGTGGCGGCGCAATTGCTGCACCGGCCCCGCGGTCCAGCGGAAGCGCTGCTTCTTGTAATCCTCGAAACTGTCGGGGATCAGGCCGCGGCCGAAGGTCTCGCCCAGATACATGCCGCGATAGCCTGCCGCGCGCAGCCGCACGGAAACTTCCGAATCCTCGGTCAGACACCATTCGGCCCAGCCGCCCACGCGGCGCAGCGCATCGGCGCGCAGCAGGCACATGGTGCCGATCGTGAACGCGCCGCCATATTCCGACACGCCGCACATATCGACCTTGTTGTTGGGCATATATTCCCAGTGACAGCCGGTCAGATAGGGGCTGTTCTCGTAATCGCGGTAATCGTGCGGCGTCTGAAGATAGCCGACCGACCGGTCGCGGAAAAACGGCACGAGGCGCGACAGGAAATCGGGTTCGGCCAGATAATCGGCATCGATGACCGACACGATTTCGGCCGACGGGTCCATCCGCCCGTCCAGCACCCAGTTCAGCGCACCGGCCTTGGCGCCCGGCAGCGGATTGACGTGAAAGAAGCGGAACACCTCGCGCCCAAGGCGCTGGTTCAGCAGCGCGGCGTGGGATTCCAGCGGACGCCACAGCGCCTCGTCCTTGGTGTTGTTATCGATGACGATGACTTCGAAATTGGTGTATTCCTGCGCGGCAAGCCGGTTCATCGTCTCCTTCACCACCTGCGGCGGTTCGGCGTAGCAGGGCAGATGCACCGATACGCGCGGTTCGAACGGATCGCTGGCGGACAGGGCGCGGGCACCCGCCCAGTGTCGGGCCGGACGCTCCCCGTCACGCGGTGCGCGATTGGGCAGACGCCAATGACTGTGGGTCAGCGAAGCCTCGCGCGCGATCCGTTCGATCCAGCCGAGATAGCCCAGCGCCAGCGCCACGGTGATCGCGATATACAGCGCCGCTTCGTTCCACAGGGGAAGCGGCGCTTCGTTCACGAGCAGGCACAGCCACCACCAGCTGACAGCGAGCGCCAGCGCCTCGACACTCAACCATGCCATGCCCGGCAGGCTGAGCCGCCAGCCCATCGTCTGGCGCAGCGACAGCGCCAGCAGGAACGCGCCTAGCGGGATCAGCAGCGTATAGAACTGCCCCATAACTGCCCCTGCGACCACATAGGCGAACGCGGTCAGTGCCGACAGTTCAGCGATATTGCGCGGAAGATAGCCACCGATGCGCTGATTACCCTTCAGATTGATCCAGCCGCCCAATGTTTCGGGCGCGCCATCAGCGTCGCGCCGCCACGCGGACCAGATCGCAATCAGAAAGGTAAGCAGACCCAGGAACAGCATCCAGGAATCAAAATCGGCACGGACAGGGATCAGCAAAACGAAGAACTTTCGTTGTGGATACAAACGGCGGCGTGACGGATTTTCGTCGATTGTATCGCTGATACACCCATAGTGCGGGTTCGTTCCCGAACGCGATCGGGGCACCAAAACCGCGCGATACCGTGCGTTACAAGGGTTAACCGCCTCGCCACGGCAAGTTGCAACGCGACGAATTGCCCTGATTCCGCCATAATCCGTTTGGATTAGTCCCACCGTCGCGCCGCGTCAGGCCAAAGCAAAACGCACGGCAGCCCGTAAAGGGTTGCCGTGCGTTCGTGGCTTGTCGTCGATTCGGGTGGATTTTCGTCCTCAGACCTCGCCGCGGGCCAGCCTTTCCTGCTTGTCCGCCTCGCTCTCGCGAGGGACGAAGCTGTCGGATTTGACCCGCAGCCAGATCAGGATCGGCGCCGCCATATAGATCGAGCTGTAGGTACCGACGAAAATGCCGAATGCGATCGCGGCCGCGAAACCGAAAGTCATCGCCGGACCCACGAACATCAGCACCAGCAGCACGGCCAGCGTGGTGAGCGAGGTGACGACCGTTCGCGACAAAGTCTCGTTCACCGACAGGTCGAGCAATTCGGTCATCGGCATCTTGCGATATTTCTTCAGGTTTTCGCGGATGCGGTCATAGACGACAATCGTATCGTTCAGCGAATAGCCGATGATGGCCAGAATGGCGGCCACGATATTCAGGTCGAATTCCATACCCGTCACCGCGAACATGCCCAGCGTCAGCGAAACGTCATGCAACAGGGCAAACATCGCGCCCACGCCAAACTGCCATTCGAAGCGGATCCAGATATAGATCGAGATCATCACCATCGCCCCCAGCAGGGCGTACATGCCGGTTTCGAACAATTCGCCCGAAACCTTGCCCGACACCGAATCGACGCCGTCGATGCGCACGCCAGGGTGATTGGCCTGCATATCGCCGGTGATGGCGACCGTCATCCGGTCGGCCAGATCTTTCGCTTCCGATGCCTGACCGCCTTCTGATCCCTTCGCCTCAGGCCCCTTTGCTTCAGGCCCATTCGCTTCAGGTAGGCGCATGCGGATCGATACTTCGTTCGGCTGGCCGAAACGCTGGATCACCGGCTCGCCATAGCCGAGAGCGCCGATTTCGCGCCGCAATTCGGCCACGGGCGCTTCGGCATCCTGCGTGAAGGTGGCGCGGATCATCTGGCCACCGACGAAGTCGACGCCAAGGTTCAGGCCCTGCGTCGCCACAAGGCCCCAGCTGGCCACGATCAGCAGGATGGAGACGATATAGAACGGCACGCGCCACTTTAGAAAGTGGATGTTCGTCGTGTCAGGAACGAGCTTTAGGAGTTTCATATCTGCCCCTCCCTTAAATATGCAGATCGGCGGGGCGCTTGCGGCGCAGATAGCCTGCGACCCACATGCGCGTCAGCACAACCGCGGTAAAGACCGAGGTGACGATGCCGATGATCAGAACGATGGCAAAGCCGCGGATCGGGCCCGATCCGAACAGGAAAAGCAGCACGCCCGCGATGACATTGGTGATATTGGCGTCGAAAATGGCGCGCTGCGCCTCGCGATAGCCGACCTCGACCGCTTGCACCACGCGGCGGCCGCGTCGGCGTTCCTCGCGGATGCGTTCGTTGATCAGCACATTGGCGTCGACCGCCGTACCGATGGTCAGCACGAAACCGGCAATACCCGGCAGCGTCAGGGTCGATCCCAGCAGCGCCATGATGCCAAGGATCAGCAATACGTTCAGCACCAGCGCGCCATTGGCATAGAGGCCAAAGCGGCCATAGGTGGCGACCATGAACACCAGCACCGCGACGCCGCCGATGATCAGCGCAAGCACGCCGCGTTCGATCGAATCGGCGCCAAGGTCGGGGCCGACGGTGCGCTCTTCCACCACCGCCAGATCGACAGGTAGCGCGCCCGAACGCAGCGAAATGGCGAGGTTGTTCGCGCTGTCGACGCTGAAACCGCCCGAAATCTGCGCCTGACCGCCCAGAATCGGTTCGTTGATATTGGGCGCCGACAGCACTTCGCCGTCGAGGATGATCGCAAAGGGGCGGTTGACGTTCTGCGTCGTCAATTGCGCGAAACGGCGACCGCCTTCCTGATTGAATGTGATGCTGACCACCGGCGCGCCGTTCTGGTCATAGCCCTGCTGCGCATTGGTCAGCTGGTCGCCCTGAATCCCGCCAAGGCGGCGCACGGCGATCACGCCCTGCTGGTTCGCATCGGGCGCGAAGGGCAGGATCTGGCTGCCCGGAGGGGCAATGCCCTGCGCGATCTGGTCGGGCAGGGCCGATGTATCGACCAGCTTGAATTCCAGCTTCGCCGTCTGGCCCAGCAATTCCTTCAGCGCTTCGGGGTCCTGCAGGCCGGGTACCTGCACCACGATGCGGTTGTCGCCCTGCCGGATGATCGTCGGTTCGCGCGTGCCCAGCTCATCGATGCGGCGGCGGACCACGTCGGTCGCGGTATCCATCGCGTTCTCGACGGCCTGCGTCAGCCCCGCGCCGGTCGGGGTCAGCACCATGCGCTGCCCGTCCATCACCGACAGGTCCCAATCGCGTTGCCCCGTCAGGCCGACGCCTTCGATCATGGGAAGAAGCTGTTCACGCGCCGCGTCGACGTCGCTTGCCTCTTCCAGCATAAAGGTCAGGCGGCCGTTCTCGCGGCTGATATCGCCGATGCCGATGCCCGCCTTGCCCATGGCATTGCGCACTTCCTCTTCCATGGAAGTCAGGCGCAGGCCCAGAACCTCGTCGGTCTCTGCCTCAAGCAGGATATGGCTGCCACCGGCAAGGTCGAGGCCGAGATTGATTTCGGGATCGGGCAGACCGGACGGCCATGCACCGCCCGCCAGCATCACGATCGAGGGAACGGCCAAAAGCGCGCCCAGCAGGGTGATGCCCCACAGCCAGACGCGCTTCCACACGGGAAAGTCGAGCATCGAAGCGGCCTCAGTCGTTCGCGGGCGTGGCGCTGCCTGCGGGAATCACGTCGCCGATGGTGTTGCGCACGGCCTTGACCCGCACGCCCTGTGCCAGTTCCAGATCGACGTAATCGTCGTCCAGCTTCACCACCTTACCGATGATGCCGCCCGCGGTGACGACGCGGTCACCCTTTTTAAGGCCCGCGACCTTGGCCTGATGTTCCTTCATCCGCTTGCGCTGCGGGCCAAGGATCAGGAACCAGAAGATCAGTGCCATGCCGCCCAGCAGGACGAAATTGGTCCAAACGGGCGGGCCTGCGTTGGCGGGTGCGGCGGCAAGAAACAGAAGAGTGCTGGTCATGAAAAAAGAACCGATGCTTTCGCAAAAGGGAATCGCGCACAGGGCCGTGTGGCCCCGCACGCCAATGATGGCAGGGGCGGTTAGCAGCATTGCGCACAGGTGGCAAACATGCGGTGCAGCGCGGCTTGTGGGCACTTTGGGAAAAACAGCAGCGGCCTGGTCGTAACTGGCCTTGCGCTTGCCGAAATGCCCGACTATAGGGCCGCTCTCCGGTCGGGACGTAGCGCAGCCTGGTAGCGCATCACACTGGGGGTGTGGGGGTCGGAGGTTCGAATCCTCTCGTCCCGACCAAACTTCTTCCGCCGCGCCGACAGGGCGCACAGGCGGAAAAACCATCACCCCAAATTACTGACATATTTGTTCACTATGCCGGGGACGGGCCTGCCCTGCCGCGCAGCGATTCGTGGCCGCGCGGCTTTGCCGCCCTTTACTTGTTCGATCGAACGAATTAACGAGTCGCGCCGATGAAGGACGTTCTGCTCGATATCGCCATCGCCCATTTCGGGCGGCTGGGTTTTGCCGGTGCCGCCACCCGCGCCATCGCGAAAGAGGCGGATACGGCGATGTCGTCGATCACCTATCATTTCGGCGGCAAGGAAGGGCTGTATCTGGCCTGCGCCGACCATATCGCCTCCTGCGTGGCGGAACGGTTCGAGCCCGAGGTCAGAGCGATCGAGGCCAATCCCCCCCAATCGCCCGAACAGGCCGTCGACACATTATGCGCGCTTTTGTCGACCTTTGCCCGGATCATGCTCGATCCCAAATCCGAAAACTGGTCCTATTTCATCGTACGCGAACAGCACGAGCCGACGGAGGCTTTCGAGCGTATCTGGACCGGTGTGATGGAGCGTCTGCTCTGCATGGCTATCGGCCTGATCCGCCGGGCACGTGCCGATTTCTCGCAAAACGACGCGCGTACCTGCGCCGTAGCCTTGTGGGGTCAGGCGTTGATGCTGCGTACCGCGCGGGCATCGGTCTGCCGCGTGATGGACGTTTCCGAAATCGATCCCGCCACTGCCGACATTCTGATCGAACGCTTCGTCGCCAATACGCGTTGCATCCTTTCCGCCCAACCGGAGCATAACTGACATGAACCGCCGCCTGATTGCCGGTATCGCCATCGCCGCGCTGGTGCTGATCGCCCTTGCCACGTCGGGCTTCGGCCTGTTCAGGGGCGGTGGTGGCCCCCTCACCCTTTACGGCAATGTCGATATCCGAGAGGTCGATATGGCGTTTCAGGCATCGGGCCGCGTGGCCGAAGTGCCGGTGGAAGAGGGCCAGCGGGTCGAAAAGGGCACGCTTCTGGCCGTGCTCGACCCCAGTCAGGCGCAGGACCGGCTGGCGCAGGCGGATGCGCAACTGGCGCAGGCACGCGCGCAGCTGGCGAAATTGCAGGCAGGCAGCCGTCCGCAGGAAATCCGGCAGGCCAATGCGCAGCAAACCGCCGCGCGCGCCGCGCTTAATGATGCGCAGGCCGACTACGACCGCCGCAAGCCGCTGGTCGAATCGGGGGCGATCAGCCGCGCCGCATGGGAAAAGACCGTCACCGCCCTTCGCACGGCAGAGGCGCAATATGCCGAGGCGAGCCAGGGCGCATCGCTGGCACAGGAAGGCCCGCGTGCCGAGGATATTGCCGCTGCCCGCGCCCAGCTTGAAGCGGCGAAGGCATCACGTGCGGCCATCGACACCGATCTCGATTACACGCGGTTGACCGCGCCGCTGGCAGGCACGGTGGTCACGCGCTCGATCGAACCGGGCAGCCTTGTCTCCCCCGGCCTCAACGCCTTTACCATTGCCATCGACCGACCGTTGCGGGTGCGCGCCTATGTCGCGCAGACCGATATGGCGCGGATCAATCCGGGCATGAAGGTCGAGGTGACGGCGGACGGCAATCCCAAGACCTATCAGGGCACCATCGGCTATATCTCGCCGCGAGCCGAATTCACGCCCAAGTCGGTGGAGACCGAGGATCTGCGCACCGATCTGGTCTATCGCCTGCGCATCGTCGTCGAAAATCCCGATCAGGGATTGCGGCAGGGCCAGCCCGTCACCGTATCGATCCCCGCGGCCCGTCCGGCGGCGGAGGACTGATCATGTCGGGCGCGAAGCCCCCAGCTTCCCCCGATACCGTCGCGCCCAACACGGTGGCGCGCGCCGACGGGCTGGTGAAGAATTTCAAAGGCGCGGAGAAACCGGCGCTGAACGGCGTGTCGCTGGACATATTGACGGGACGGGTCACCGGCCTTGTCGGTCCCGACGGCGCGGGCAAGACGACGCTGATCCGCATTCTGGCAGGGCTGATGGCCGCCGACGCGGGTTCGGTCAGCGTGCTGGGCGATGCGCCGGGCAAGGATATGGAGCAGATCGGTTACATGCCGCAGCGCTTCGGCCTGTATGAAGACCTGACCGTCCAGCAGAACCTCGACCTCTATGCCGAAATGCGCGCCCTGCCCGATGAACAGCGCGCCGAGACGTTCGACCGGCTGCTCGCCTTTACCGATCTGGCGCGGTTCCGCGACCGGCTGGCAGGGGCGCTGTCGGGCGGGATGAAGCAAAAGCTGGGCCTTGCCTGCGCGCTCGTCAAAACGCCGCGCCTGTTGCTGCTGGACGAACCGGGCGTAGGCGTCGACCCGATCTCGCGCCGCGAGCTTTGGGCCATGGTGCAGGAACTGATTTCGGATGGGCCCGATGAACAGAGTCTGGGCGTGCTGTGGTCCACCGCCTATCTGGACGAGGCGGAGAAATGCGATCACGTCTATCTGCTGAGCGAGGGCGAATTGCTGTTCAGCGGCGAGCCGGCCGGGCTGACTCGATCGGTCGACCGGCGCGTCGTGCGGCTGACGGGATTTCAAGGGCGCCGCCGCCATGTGCTGACCCAGATGCTGGACCGCGACGGCGTGCTGGATGGCACGATACAGGGCCGCTCGGTCCGCCTGCTGCTGAAAACGCCGGACGAGCTGGCGCGCGAAACCGGCTTTGACCTTGTCCCCGCGCAGCCACGGTTCGAGGACGGATTTATCGAACGACTGGGCGGCGGACCAAAGGGCACCAGCGCGCTGGCCGAGGCCTATCGCATGATCGAGGGCGACGAAGCGCCCGCGATCGAGGCCAAGGGGCTGACCCGGAGATTCGGCGATTTCACCGCCGCCAGCGATGTCAGCTTTACCGTGCCCTATGGCTCGATCTTCGGCCTGCTGGGACCGAATGGCGCGGGCAAATCTACCACCTTCAAGATGCTGTGCGGCCTGCTAACCCCCAGCGAAGGTTCGGGCGCGGTGGCGGGGCACGATCTGCGCACATCGGGCGGCAAGGCGCGGTCGGCGCTGGGCTATATGGCGCAAAAATTCTCGCTCTACGGCGAATTGTCGGTGGCGCAGAACCTGAACTTTTTTGCCGGTGCCTATGGGCTTGAAGGGCGCGAGGCGCGGCGTGCGGTCGAACGGGTGACCGATATTTTCGAACTGGGCGACCGGATGAAAGCGACCGCGGGTACGCTGCCCTTGGGGTTCAAGCAGCGTCTGGCGCTGGCCGCCGCCGTGCTGCACGAACCGCCCGTGCTGTTTCTGGACGAGCCGACGAGCGGGGTCGATCCCGTCACTCGGCGCGAATTCTGGATGCATATCAACGGTCTGGTCGAAAAGGGCGTGGCGGTGCTGGTCACCACCCATTTCATGGAAGAGGCCGAATATTGCGACGCGATCACGCTGATCTATCGTTCTGAACAGATCGCCAGCGGCACGCCTGACGAATTGAAGGCGCAGGCCGCCGATATGGCAACGCTCGACGATCCGACGATGGAAGACACGTTTATCGCCATGATCGAGGCCAGCGACGCGCGCCGCGAACGCGCCGAAAGCGAATCCGTATGAGCATGCCCGTCGAAAAGCGCAGGCTGGCCGCGATGATCGCCAAGGAAATCGCGCAGATCATGCGCGATCCCTCGACCTTCCTGATCGCCTTTATCCTGCCGCTGCTGCTGCTGTTCCTGTTCGGCTATGCACTCAACCTCGATTCCACCCACACCCGCATCGGCATTGCGATAGAGGATTCGAGCGCCCCTGCCCTGTCGCTGGCGGGCGCCTATCAGAACAATCCGAATTTCGAAGTGATCACCGCGCGCAGCGTCCAGCCGTTGAAGGACAGGATGGTCAGCGGCGAGATTCGCGGCATCGTCGTCATCCCGCAGGATTTCGGGCGCGGCTATGCACGGGGCCATCCGCCGCCGGTGCAGATCATCGCCGACGGGTCGATGCCCAATACCGCCAATTTCACCCGCGCCTATGCCGAAGGGCTGCTGTCGACATGGATGGCGAACGAGGCCCCGGCGAAAGGCGTCGATGCCAGCCCGCCGGTCCAGCTGTCGCTGCGCTATTGGTACAATCCCTCGCTCACCAGCCGCAATTTTCTGGTGCCGGGCGCGATTGCCATCGTGATGACCATGATCGGCACGCTGCTGACCAGCCTTGTCATCGCGCGCGAATGGGAACGCGGCACGATGGAGGCGATGATGGCCACCCCCATGCATATGGCCGAATTCCTGATCAGCAAGATCGTGCCCTATTTCGTGCTGGCCATGGCATCGATGGTGCTATGCACATTGCTGGCCGTCACCGTATTCGGCGTGCCGCTGCGCGGGTCCATCCTTGCGCTGATGGTGATCGCCATGGCCTATCTGATGCCCGCGCTGGGACAGGGGCTGTTCATTTCGGCAGCGACCAAGAACCAGTTCGTTGCCAGCCAGGTCGCATTGTTGACCGGATTCCTGCCGACTTTCCTCCTCTCGGGCTTTATGTTCGAGATTTCGTCGATGCCCACGATCATTCAGGCGATCACCTATATCGTGCCCGCACGCTATTTCGTGCCGCTGCTGCAAAGCGTGTTTCTGGCGGGCGATATCTGGCCGATGATCTGGCCCAATGTCGGCATCATGCTGCTGTTCGGGGCAGGCTTCTTCGCGCTGTGCATCATGGTCACGAAACGGAGCCTCGATTGATGAGCGGCGCCTTGAAAGCCATGATCGTCAAGGAATTCTGGGCCCTGCTGCGCGATCCCAAAGGGCGCATCACGCTGGTCCTGCCGCCGTTGATCCAGTTGCTGATCTTCAGCTTTGCGGTGACCTTGCAGGTCGAGAATGTCGATATCGGCGTGCTCGACCGGTCGAGCGGCAGCGCCAGCACCGAACTGGTCCAGCGGATCGCGGGGGCGGAAACATTCGACGAGATCAAGCGCCTGCATTCGGCAGAGGATCTGCGCCGCGCGATCGACCGGCAGGAAGTGCTGGCCGCGCTGGTCATCGACGAGGATTTCGACCGCCGCGTCGCCAGCGGCGAGCCCGCGACCGTCGGCGTCGTGCTGGACGGCAGGCGGTCGAACGCGGCGCAGATCGTGGGCGGTTACCTGACGCAGATCGCCACCGACGCCGGTCTGGAACTGCGCCCCGCCTCTACCGCTCCGCCGCAGCAGGCGGTCGCGATCAACTGGTTCAATCCCAATCTGGAATATATCTGGTTCAACATGCCCAGCCTGCTGGTCGTGATCGTATCGGTCGCGGGCCTGTCGGTCACCGCCCAGACCGTCGCGCGCGAGCGGGAGATGGGGACGTTCGACCAGCTGATGGTCAGCCCGCTGACGGTGCCGCAAATACTGATCGGCAAGATGGTGCCGCCGTTCTGCGTGGGGCTGTTCAACGGCACCGTCTATCTGGTGGTTGCACCGCTGGTATTCGGCGTGCCGTTCACCGGATCGATCCCGTGGTTCTATGTCGGCCTGTCGGTCTATCTCGTCTCGCTGGTCGGGCTGGGCATGTTCGTGTCGTCACTGTCGACCACCCAGCAACAGGCGTTTCTGGGATCGTTCGTGGCGACCATTCCGGTCATTCTTCTGTCCGGTTTCGCCAGCCCGCTGGAGAACATGCCCGGCTGGTTGCAGACCATCACCTATATCAACCCCGCGCGCTATTTCCTCGAAATCTCGATCGGCCAGTTCCTGAAAGCCATGCCCGCCGCCGACATGCTGCCATTATTGTGGCCGCTGGTGCTGATCGGCGTGGTGACCATATCGGTATCGGGCTGGCTGTTCCGCGCGCGCATGGAGTGAATGCGAATGTTCCGCCCCCTTTTCCCGTTTCTGGCCGGTGCCACGCTGCTGTCCGGATGCACCGTCGGACCCGATTACGAAGCGCCCGAAATGCGCGTGTCGGACGCGTGGATCGAACAGGCCGATAGCGAACGGGCGAACGACGCCGCGGTTCAGCCTGCGTGGTGGGACCGGTTCGGCGATCCGCAACTCAGCGCGCTGATCACCCGCGCCATGGCCGATGCCCCCACACTGGCAGAGGCACGCGCGCGGCTGGCCGAGGCGCGGGCCAATCGCGATGCCGTGCTGGGCCAGCGCCTGCCGCAAGTGTCAGCCAGCGGGTCGGCCACCGAAAACCGCATCAGCGAAAACGGGTTTCTGCCCATCGGCCAGTTCCCCGGCTTCGACCCCGAATACGGGCTGTTCGACCTTGGTTTCGATGCCAGCTGGGAAATCGACCTGTGGGGCCGGCGCACGCGGGAGGGCGAGGCCGCCAACGCCCGCGCCGGTGCCGCCGAGGCCGCCTATCAGGACGCGCTGGTCCAGCTGACGGGAGAAATCGCGCGCAGCTATATGGATTTGCGCGCCGCCCAGCGCGCATCGGCGCTGGCCGCACAGCGCGAGGAAGCGAGCGCCGGGCTTGCCGCGCTGACCGGCCAGCTTTACCTCGCGGGCGAGGCAAGCCGGATCGACGCCGAAGCCGCCAGCGCCGAAGCAGCCAGCGCCGCTGACGCTGCCGCGCAGGCCCGCACGGCAGAGGCTGGCGCGGCCTATCGCCTTGCGGCGCTGATGGGCCTGCCGCCCGAAAACATCGTGCCCGAATTGCGCGCGCCTGCCCCCATTCCCGACGCGCCGCAGGACATTCTGGTCGGGCTGCGATCCGACCTGCTGCGCCGCCGCCCCGATGTGCGGCAGGCCGAACGCGAACTGGCCGCCGCCACCGCGCAAATCGGCGTGGCGACCGCCGATCTGTTCCCGCGCTTCTCGCTGACGGGCGGATTGGGAACGCAGGCGCAGAACGCAGGCGATCTGTTCGATCCGGCCTCCACCCGCTTTGCCATCGGGCCCAGTTTCAGCTGGCCGGTCTTTGCCGGCGGCCAGATCCGCGCCCGCATCCGCGCTGCCGACGCGGGGGCCGATGCCGCCGCCGCGGCCTATAGCCAGTCCGTCGCCAATGCGCTGTCGGACAGCGAGGGCGCGATCAACCGCTTTCTGGAAGCACGCAAGCGCGAGGATGCCGCCGCCCGTGCCGCCGCCGCGCAGCAACAGGCGTTCGACCTCGCCGCACAGCGCTTCGCGGGCGGAGAGGATGACCGGCTGACACTGGAAGCGGCGCGGCTGGACCATCTGGCGCGGCAACAGGCCCATGCCACCGCCCGGCTGGAGGCCGCCAATGCCGCCGTCGCGGTGTATAAGGCATTGGGCGGCGCATGGATGGCCGAAGGCGCCGATCCCGCCCCCTGATTGCCCGCTTGTCGGCGAATGGGGAACCGTGCAGCCCCCGGCGCGCTTGATCTGTCGCGTGCCGTCTATATCTAGACGGCCGTTATCCAATGACGGTTCCGCGCGCGGGCGTCATGGCCCGCGCTGATTCTTTCCCCCATAAGGCCGCTTCCCCTTGCTCAAGCATTTCACCGGATCGATCATCTTTACCGTCGTGGCGCTGGCGCTGGGCGCCTTTGTCGGCTGGGAATATACCGGCACGGTCGAAGGGATGCTGTCGATCCTGTGGATCTGCTGCGTGCTGGCGGTACTGGAAACCTCGCTCTCATTCGACAATGCGGCGGTTAACGCCACCGTGCTGAAGGACATGGACCCGAAATGGCAGCACCGCTTCCTGACATGGGGCATCGCCATCGCCGTGTTCGGCATGCGTATCGTGTTCCCCATCGTGATCGTCGCCATTGCCGCCTCGCTCGGCCCGTGGGGCGCGCTGATGCTGGCGATCAACGAACCGGCGCGATACGCCGCGATCATGGGCGATGCGCATACCGGACTGATGGGTTTCGGCGGCGCGTTTCTGGGCATGGTCGGCCTCAAATATTTCTTCGACGCGGACAAGGAAATCCACTGGATCCGCATGATAGAGGAACCGCTGGCGAAATTCGGGCGGCTTCAGGCGTTCGAGATCGGGGTGATGATCCTCGCCATATGGGGCACCTCCACCATGCTGGAGGGGGACGAGCGGTTGACCTTCATCACCGCGGGCCTGTTCGGGCTGGTCACCTTTATCGGGGTGGAAATGATCGGCGACATCCTTGGCGCGCCCGAAGGCACGACCGAGGCGGCGGCGCGGTCGGGGCTGGCATCGTTCCTTTATCTCGAAGTGCTCGACGCCAGCTTCTCGTTCGACGGGGTGATCGGGGCCTTTGCGCTGTCGACCAACCTGTTCGTCATCGCCATCGGCCTTGGCATTGGTGCGATGTTCGTGCGGTCGATGACGATCTACCTCGTCCATCAGGGCACGATGAGCGAATATCGCTTTCTGGAACATGGCGCGTTCTACGCGATCCTTGCGCTGGCCACGATCATGTTCCTGAACGTCGAATATCACATTCCCGAGGTGGTGACCGGCCTGATCGGCGCGGTGCTGATCGGTCTGGCCTTTATCAGCTCGCTTCGCTGGAACCGGGCGCGGCTGCGGCGGGATCGGGCGGGGACGCAGGCATAGCATCCCCTGCCGGAACCCGCAGGATCCGCGAATAGAACCAGCCGATCGCGATCAGGCTGAAGCCCAGCGCAAGGAAGCTGGCGATACGGACCAGCCCTTCCAGCCCCGCCGTGTCATAGATGAACACCTTGCACACGGCGACCAGCATCAGCACCAGCGAACCGATGCGCCAGCTGCGTGTGCCGCTGCGCGCGCCCCACAACAGGAAGCCGCCCGCCAGCACGATCCCCAGCAGAGAGCGCAGCAGATCCTCGGCCTGACCCACCGGCGGATCGGTCAGGATCGTGCCCGCAAAGCCCTGTCGCAATTCGGACAGGGCGAACATGCCGATCAACAGCATCAGCGCCGCATCCACACCCACGCGCAGCGGGCGCTGTAGCGCTTCGGGCACGGTCAGGCTGCGGCCCAGCAAAACCAGCGCCGCCGCGCCGATGGCATAGGCGGGGATCAGCAGGTTCGCGACCGGCGTCGGCCCGACGGCCTGCTCGCTCCACAGCGGGTTGTGCGCAAGTCCGGTGAAATAAGCGAAATGCGCCAGAGCCGCCGCAGCCAGACCCGCTGCCGTAAATCTTGCCTGTGCCCAGCGATGGCGCATCCGCCACGCACCCAGCGCGGCCAGCAGCAATGCCGCTTCCCACGCGGTTCGCTCTGCCAGCCCATAGGTGACAAATTCGCGCCATTCAGGGAACCGGTCGTGCCATTCGCGGATCGCGAAGAGCTGCTTGAACCCGATATGCGCCGCCGCCATTGCGGGCAGCGCCGCAAGTGCCGCCGCCGCGGAAGACAGCCGGCCGGATTCGCTCGCGGCGACCGCCAGTGCCGCAAGCGCTGCCGGCACGAGGTAGAGAAGCACATCGCGCGGCGCGGGCAGATCGCTGACCAGCAGGGGCGATCCGGCAAGCGAGTCAACCGACGCGCCCGCCCACCAGCCCAGCGGCCACAGCGCCCAGACCAGCGCCACGCCCAGCGCGGTGCGCGCGGCCCAGCGCCGTCCGGCCAGCCCGAAAGCCAAGGCCGCCGCCGCCACGGCCGCGATCCAGGGCAGATAATCCTCTGGCACGATCTGCGTCAGCCCCGCATAGGCAGTCAGCACGGCAGACGCCTCCAGCAATGCCGTGCGCCACCCGTTTTGCGCGCCTGCTCGCCACGCGCCCACCGCAGGGACCACGGCCAGCGCCAGCGCGGCAAGGCCCAGCAGCATTTCGCGCGATGCGCCGAAACCGCCGAAATGCCATTGTCCGGCCAGAACGATTGCCAGCGGCATCACCGCCAGCGCCGCCACATCCGCTCCGCGTGCGTCGCCGCGCCACAGATGCGCCAGCGGAACGCCCGCGAACACCGCCGCCATGGCCGCGCCGACCAGTGCGAACATGGCGGGGTCGGGTTGATACCAGAAACCCAGCATCCACGCGCCCACGCCGCCCGCAATCGCCGCCGCGTCGCGCAGCGCACCGGTCTTCCACCCCAGCCCCGCAAAGGCCGCGCCCAGCAGCAGGTAAAGCCCCCATGACAAAGGTTCATAACCGCTGCTTTCCAGCAAGGCCGCCATTTGCAGCGAGGCAAAGCCCCCCGCCGCCAGCCGCAGCCAGCGGCTTTCGCGCAGATCGGGCAGGACCAGCGCGGGCAGCAATGCGCCCAGCACCAGCAGGTAAAAGCCGACTGCGACGACATCGCCCGGACCGCTGGGCTGCGCGATCAACATGATCAGGCCCCAGCCCAGACCGCCGACGATACCGGCCAGCCCCAGCCAGCCGCCACCGGCCCAGCCGCCACCTTCGGCAAGAGCGCCTTGTTTACGGCCCGCATGGCCCAGCCCGCCCGCGACCAGCGCCAGATAGAACGCCAGCAGCGGCAGGTTCGATTCCTCTGCCCCCACCAGCGCTGGCGCTGCGAATCCGCCGACAAGGCCCAGCACCGCGCTGGGCAGGCCAAAGCGGAAAGACAGGCCGATGGCCGCCGCCGTCACCAGCGCCAGCCCGACAAAGGCGGTGCCCGTGCCGATCAGCCCATAGAACGTGCCCGCAAGGAACACGCTGGCATAGAGCACGGCAAGCCCCGCGCCCGACAGGGCCTGCGGCACGCGCACATCGGCAACGCGGTCCCTGAAACGATGCGCTGCCTCTGCCCCCGCGATCAGCGCAAAGCCGAAGACCAGCCCCATCGCAACGCGCACCGCGGGGCTGAGCAGGCCGACATCGATGGCATAGCGGACAAGGAAGAACCCCGCGACCGCCAGCGTGATGCCGCCAGCCCAGATGGGCAGCTGGCGGCCGAACAATTCCTCGAAATCGAAAGAGAAACCCTTGCGTTCAGGCCGGGGTGCCGCTTGCGGCGCGGGTGCGGCGTCCGGTCCGGCAGGCTTTGCCGCCAGCGCGGGCGCGATGCGGGCCACCTTGGGAACGATCGTCGCGGCCTTGCGCGGTTCGCGAGCGGGTTGCGGTGCCGGTTCGGGAGCAGGTGACGGCGGTTGCGCCCCGACCTTCTCGTACTGCCCTGTCGCGACAGAGCCGCGCAATTCGCGCAAGTCTTCTTCCAGCCGGTCGACCCGCTTCCACAACAGGACCAGCGCGACCGCCGCACCGACGAGAAGGAAGAATTCCATGATCGTAAATTCCCTGAACCCGCCGTGCTATCCTTTACAGGCGAACATGGCGCGACTGTCTGGCGAAGCGCAATAGGTGATAATTGAACGGCGTTCAATATAAAAATTGGACAATGTTCAATTACAGGCCTATTCCGCCCGGATGGGACGAAGATCCGATCATACGCGCGCCGAGCTGCGCGAAATGCTGATCTCGCTGGGTCACGATCTGCTGGCCGAAACGGGCCTCGCCCGCTTTTCCGGGCGGGAAGTGGCGAAGCAGGCTGGCTATTCGGTGGGCACGATCTATCATGTATTCGGATCGCTCGACCATCTGATCGTCGCGATCAATTCGCGCAGTTTCGAAATCTGGGCAGCGGAACTGCGCGAAAGGTTGGAAGCAGGAGGGCCAGACCGGATCGGCACTCTGGTCGCAGCCTATTTCGCTTTTGCGCAGGAAAACCCGCATCTGTGGTCGGCGATTTACGAGCACCATTTGCCCGACGGTTTCGCCCTGCCCGACGCGGATCATTCCAAGCGCGAAACGCTGACCGCGATTGTCGAACAGGAAATCCGCGCCGCCCTGCCGCCCGCTAGCGATGCCGATATTTTCCGCCTGTCACGCTCGCTGGTGGCGGTGGTCCACGGCCATTGCAGCTTTACCGTGACCGGCAGCTTTGCGCTGATGGGCGTCGACGACCCGCTGGGCTGCGCCCTCGCCCGCGTGCGCGAGGTGCTGGCGGCGCATGGCTATCGCCCCCCTTCAACACCCCGTCAGGCTCAATAACCCATCAGCGACAGCACTTCCTTGCGCGACCTTTCATCGTCGCGGAACGTGCCCATCATGCGGCTGGTGACCATGCCAACGCCGGGCGTGCGCACGCCGCGCGCGGTCATGCAGGCATGGCTTGCCTCGATCACCACGGCCACACCATGCGGCTTCAGATGGTCCCAGATGCACTGCGCGACTTCCGCCGTCAGCCTTTCCTGAATCTGCAGCCGCCGCGCAAATCCGTGCAGTACGCGGGCCAGCTTTGAAATGCCGACCACGTGATCGCGCGGCAGATAGGCGATGGCCGCCTTGCCGATGATCGGCGCCATGTGATGTTCGCAATGCGACTGGAACGGAATGTCCTTCAGCAGCACGACCTCGTCATAGCCGCCCACTTCCTCGAAAATGCGCGACAGATGGATGGAGGGGTCTTCGCCATAGCCCTGGCAATATTCCTTCCACGCACGCGCCACGCGCTTGGGCGTGTCGAGCAGGCCTTCGCGCGTCGGATCGTCGCCCGACCAGCGGATCAGCGTGCGGATCGCTTCCTGCACGTCTTCGGGCACCGGCGGCTTACCGAGTGGGTTGTCTTCGTCGGGGCCGACAAGGCTGCTCATATTCGTCACTTTCCTGCTTTATCCGCGCTGAGATAGGTTCGCCGCGGCAATCCGTCACCCCCTGCGGCCGACTAACCGCCGGGATGATAGAAATCATAGATCTGCCGCGCGACATGCTCCGAAACGCCCGGAACGCGTCGCAAATCGTCCAGCGCGGCGGCACGCACCTTTCCGGCGGTGCCGAAATGCAGCAGCAGCGCCCGCTTGCGCGCGGGGCCGATGCCGGGAATTTCGTCCAGCGGGCTGGCCTGTATCGAACGGCTGCGCTTGGCCCGATGCGCGCCGATGGCAAATCGGTGCACCTCGTCGCGCAGGCGTTGCAGATGGAACAGCACGGGCGAATTGGTCGGCAGGGTCTTTTCGCGCCCGTCGGAAAAATGGAAAACCTCGCGCCCTTCGCGTCCATGATGCGGGCCTTTGGCCACACCGACGACGGGCACATCCTCGATCCCCAGCTCTTCCAGCGTGTCCATCACGCTCGACATCTGGCCCTTGCCGCCGTCCAGCAGCACCAGATCGGGCCATGCCGCATCGCCCTTTCCAGCGGTTTCGCGATCGGGATCGTCTTTCAGCGCACGGGCGAAGCGGCGGTTCAGCACTTCGCGCATCATGGCGAAATCGTCGTTGGTCTGTGCCTGCTTGATATTGAACTTGCGATACTGGTTCTTCAGGAACCCTTCCGGCCCCGCGACGACCATCGCACCCACCGCATTCGCACCCTGAATATGCGAGTTGTCGTATATCTCCACGCGCTGCGGAATTTCGGGCAGCTCGAGGAATTCGGCCATCTCGCGCCATATCTTCGCTTGCGTCCCGCTCTCGGCAAGGCGGCGGTCCAACGCTTCGGCCGCGTTGCGGCTGGCCTGTTCGATCAGGCGGCGGCGGTCACCGCGCTGCGGCACGCTGATCTCTACCTTGCGCCCGGCAATGGCGCCGAACGCTTCTTCCAGCAGCGCGCAATCGGGCAGCGCGCGGTCGAGCAGGATCGTCCGCGCGGGCGGCACTTCCTCGTAAAACTGGGCGAGGAAGGCACTGAACACCTCCTCGTGGCTCAACCCCTCGGTATGGCGCGGGAAAAAGGCGCGATGCCCCCAGTTCTGGCCGCCGCGGATAAAGAACGCCTGCACGCCGATCTGCCCGCCCTTATCCGCCATCGCGAACACATCGGCATCGCCCACGCCCTGCGCATTGATCGCTTGCGACCCCTGGATAAAGGTCGCGGCGCGCAAACGGTCACGCAGCATGGCAGCGGTTTCGAAATCCAGCCGTTCGGCCGCATCGGCCATCTGGCTTTCGATTTCCTGCTGCACCGCGCTCGACTTGCCGGCAAGGAAGTCCTTGGCCTGCCGCACCAGTTCGGCATAGCCGTCCTTGTCGATCCGCCCGACGCATGGCGCGCTGCATCGCTTGATCTGATAGAGCAGGCAGGGACGGTCGCGACGGCTGAAGAAGCCGTCGGTGCAACTGCGCAGCAGGAACAGTTTTTGCAGCGCATTGATCGTGGTGTTGACCGAACCGGCGCTGGCGAAGGGGCCGTAATAATTGCCCTTCGCCCGCCGCGCCCCGCGATGTTTCATGATGCGCGGAAAATCATTGTCGGCGCGCAGCAGGATAAAGGGAAAGCTTTTATCGTCGCGCAGCAGCACATTATATGGCGGGCGGAAGCGCTTGATCAGCTGCGCTTCCAGCAGCAGGGCCTCGGCCTCGCTATTGGTTGTCACAATGGTCATTTCGCGCGTTTGCGCGACCATGCGCTTCAACCTCAGCGGCAGGCGGTCGACTTGCAGATAATTGGCCACGCGGTTCTTCAGCGCGCGGGCCTTGCCCACATAGAGCACGTCGCCGCGGGCATCGACCATGCGATAGACGCCGGGACGCGGGGGCAGCGTGCGCTGCACCTCGAGGATGGCGGCCAGCCCCGCCTCTATATCCGGCTGGCTGCCGCGCACCGTATAGGCGGCCTTATCCTCGTGAAAGCGGTCGGCCCCCTTGGGATGGGGCGGGGTTCCGGCGGGGGTACGGCTCATTGCGGTTCAGATAGGGTCTGGCGGTCGGGATGAAAAGCGTGCCGGCGCAGCTTATGGCCGCTCGCCCACCCTCTCGAACCGCAGGGCCTCGCCAAAGCGTTCCAGCATCAGCACATCGTTATCGACCCGCGCGGTGGTACCTGCGAATGCCACCCTGCCCATATCGTTGCGATCGAACCGCACGGTCACATCGGCCCCGCCCGTCGCGGGAACGGGGATCGCGTCGCCGGCGATCTGATAGAGTTCCAGCATAATCTGGACCGTTACGGGCCGGGGCGATTCCGAAAGATCGATGGTCAGCACGCGATCCTGAAAATCCAGCCATTCGCGCGATCCGTCGGGATAGAGCGCCAGCACGCTGAAATATGGGTGCCCCGACCCTCCCCCCAGATCGAGTTCGATGGCCAGCCGGTCGGCGGTAACGGGCTTGTCGGACAGCGTCACAAAGCGCGGCGGATTGACCGGATCGCCCGTCAGCGTGACCGTATCGCCTTCGCAACTCCACTGCCCCTGCGCGAATTCATCAAGCGCGCCATAGGACAGCTCGTACCCGAAACTACCGTCGGGGCGCAGCAGGATACCGCCGCCAATTTCCATGCGGCGCACCGCATAGGGGCCCGACAGCTCTTCCATGCAGGAAGGCTGCACCGGCGCGTCCTGCGCGCTGGCAGGCGTGCACAAAAACGCCGTTAGGGCCAGCGCAGCGATACGGAACGGAGTGGGAAGTGTCACACCATCTCCACAAAAGCAGGAAATGGTGCCCGGGGGCGGAGTCGAACCACCGACACGACGATTTTCAGTCGTCTGCTCTACCACTGAGCTACCCAGGCATCGCCGGAAAGGCGGGACCGGCGCCTGCGATCTGAATCGCGCTTGGCGTCGGGAGCGCCGCCTATGGCCAAAGCCGCGCGTGGTGTCAAACCGGAAAATAGGGGCCAAACCGGAAAATGCGGGATTTTTCGATCGCTTTGCAAAGCGGTCAGAAATCGCCGTCCTCGGGGTCGGTCGAAATCTGCGCAGGCTCGCCGGGAATCGCATAGCCGTCCTGCAGCCATTGAACGAGATCGCGGTCCTTGCAGCGCGCCGAACAGAACGGCGCATGATCGGCCGAGCGGGGCTTTCCGCAGATCGGACAGCTTTTGACGGCGCGTTTCGGTGTCTGGGTCATAGCGGCACCGATTGGGCCAGTCCCGCCTCTGGCGCAAGGGCGGGATCGGTTTCGATGCGGATTTCGCGCCCCGTGCGGCGGGCCAGCTCGTCCCGCCATGCAGGCGATATCCTCACGGTGAGCGCGGGATGCATGGTCAGCAGGATCGCGCCCGGATCGGCGACATGTTCCGCGCGGCGCAACAACAGGCGGGCGGCAGCGGCAAGACGGTGGCGGGCAACGCGATGCAGGATCGACGGCCCTTCCAGCCGCGCGACGATCTGGACGAAACCGAAACCGTTCATCGCGGTGCGTTCATGCGCAAAACCGTCCAGCGCTATCGACAAGGCCTCGTCCACCGCGCGGCGGTCGGCCTTTTCCTGCAAGGTGGGAAAATCGATGCCGATCGATCCGCCGATATCCAGCCGACGCAGGCTGGCGGCAATCGCGGGCACCGCCGACAGGGCCAGCGCGCGGGGCGGCAGCGTACCGTCGATATCGATCAGCACCATGGCAGGCGTGGGCGAAATATGCAGCGCGCCGCCATTGAAAGACACCTGCCGTTCGAACGCCTCACCGATCAGTTCGCTCCAGCCCGATACGGGAAAACGCCGCACGACGCGGACATCGTGCCCTTCCGCCTTCAGCCGCTGTTCGATGCCGGGCGCGGGGCGCAATGCGCGGTCGGTGGGCCGCCCCTGCGCGCGCTTGGTGCGGGTTCCTTCCTCGATACGGGCGCGGTGGATTTCGATGCGCAGCGGCGCGCCTTCGCTGGCGCTTTTGGGCAGGCGGTCGACCAGCACGTCCTCGCCGCTGTCCAGCCGCACTGTGCCGCGCGCCGATCCGCTTGCCCGCGATGCCAGCACGCCTTCGACCACGGCGCCCGCGGCGAGTTCGCCTTCCCATTCGATTTTTGCAGCGACGATGGCGCCATCCTCGACCAGCACGGCGCGGGTTTCGCCGATGCCCTGCTCGATCAGCCAGTCAGCCAATGGCGAAGCCCGCCGCCTTCAAAAGGGCGCGCGTTTCGAACAGCGGCAGTCCGACGACACCCGAATGGCTGCCCTGAATCCATGCGACCAGCGCCTCGGCATGGCCCTGAATGGCATAGCCGCCTGCCTTGCCGTGCCATTCGCCGCCCGCGATATAGGCATCGACCTCCCCGGCGCTCAGCACCTTGAAACGCACGATGGTCTCGCTCATCCGTTCACGGACCGAACCGTCGGGCGCGGCCATGGCGATGGCAGAAAATACGCGGTGGCGACGGCCCGACAGCAGCTTCAGGCAGTTGCGCGCGGTCGCCTCGTCCTCGGCCTTGGGCAAGATGCGCCGTCCGGCAGCGACCACCGTGTCGCCCGCCAGCACGAAACCGTCATCCGCGGCAACGGCAAGCGCCTTTTCGCGCGCCATGCGCTGCACATAGGGGCGCGGCAATTCGCCCTTATGCGGCGTTTCGTCGATATCGGCGGGCGCGATCTGCGCAGGGATGACGCCCAGACGCGCCAAAAGCTCGCGCCGGCGCGGGCTGGCCGATGCGAGTATCAGCTTTCGGGCCGTCATCACGGCACCAGAAACTAGCTGGGCCCGGGGCCGCCGCGGCCAGGCATAAAGCGATAGGTGATCCGCCCCTTGGTCAGATCATAGGGCGTAAGCTCGACCAGAACTTCGTCGCCCACCAGCACGCGAATACGGTTCTTGCGCATCTTGCCAGCGGTATGGCCCAGGATCTCGTGATCGTTTTCCAGGCGCACGCGGAACATCGCGTTGGGAAGCAGTTCCACAACCGTGCCACGCATTTCGAGAAGTTCTTCTTTCGCCATGCCCGGGCGCCAGGCGCCCATCCTTTCACTAAAATGTCAGAAAAATCCTGCGCGGCCCCATAGCGGCGCAAAGCGCATATGGAAAGCCCGCAGTTGCAATTCAATCGCTAACCCCTGCCGTCCCCGGCCGTGCTCTATCCGCGATATAGGAAATAAAATGATGCGCCAGCCCGTTTCCCGTTCGCGCGCGGGATCGAAAAGGTCCATGCTGCATTGCGACATTTTGATACATCGGGCGACTTGGCCCAAGATCGCAAATCCGTGACATCCCCGATTATGAGAGAGACTTCCCCCATGCTGCGCCCCCGCCTGCGCGCCCGAGCCGCCTGTACCGTCCGTACAACCCGTACCGCGACCAGCCTGCTGGCGCTGGCGCTTTCGCTGGGTACGCCCGCCCTTGCGGCCGAAACCGACGAAGCAGGCATGGCCGCCAGCCAGCAGACCGTCGATCCGGTCGGCGGCGACGACGATATCGACCTCAGCGACGAGATCATCGTGACTGCCCCGCAGGTCAATCGCGGCAGCGTGGACATTCCGCAAACGCCCGTGGCCGTTCTGGACGAGGAAGAGATCCTGAGCATCGGGGCCAGCTCTCTGGTTGAATTGCTGGAGGAGCTGGCACCGCAAACCGGTTCGGGACGCGGGCGCGGATCGGACGGCCCGCCCGCCATTCTGGTGAACGGGCAGCGCATTTCGGGTTTCCGCGAAATGCGCAACTATCCGCCCGAGGCGCTGGCCCGCGTGGAAATCCTGCCCGAGGAAGCGGCAATCCGCTTCGGTTTCCGCCCCGACCAGCGCGTGATCAATTTCATCCTGAAGGAACATTACGCATCCAAGGGGATCGAGCTGGAATATGGCCTGCCGCAGGACGGCGGATATCACACCAGCGAGGTCGAGGTTTCGATACTGTCGATCAACGGCCCCAACCGCTTCAACCTGGCGGTCGAGGCCGACGATAGCTCGATGCTGACCGAGGGCGAGCGCAATGTCTCGTCCTATGACTTCGACCCGGTCTATGGCGATGCCAATCCGGCCGACTACCGCTCTTTGGTCGAGGATACCCGCGATCTCACGCTGAACGGCGCATGGACGCGCGGGCTGGGCGAAGACGGCGATAACGGCTCCTTGACTATCAATGGCACCATAACACGCAACGATTCCCATTTTCTCGCAGGGCCGGACACGGTCTCGCTAACCGATGGCAGCGGTGCAACTGCGCAGCGTGCGCTGGTTTCCGAAGCGCTGGGCCGCGGCGCGCGCATCGCAGACAGCCGGTCAGCCGGTTTCGAGGTCGGCACGACATTCAACAAGCCATTGGGCGACTGGGATCTGACGGCAACGGGCCGCTGGACCCATGACGATACCGTATCGCGCAGCACTGCGCCGACCGATATGTCGGCGCTTCAGGCGGCGGCCCTTGCCGGGCAGGTCGGTATCGATGCACCTGTCGACGACTTGCTGGCCTTTGTGCCTGACCAGAGTTTCAATACCAGCTATGCGAATACCGAGGAAGCGACCTCGCTCGCGACTGTTACAGGCAGGCCGCTATGGCTGCCTGCCGGACAGCTGGCGGTGACGGTTCAGGCGGGGTTCGACTGGTCGGACATCGACAGCCGCAGCACCGACAACCCGGGGATCACGACACGTTTGACGCGTGGCGACGCCAATGGCGGGATCACTTTGGGCATTCCACTGACCAGTCGCAAAGACAATGTGCTGGCCGCGATCGGAGACATCACGCTCGACCTTTCGGGCGGGGTTAACCACCTCTCGGACTTTGGCAGCCTGTATAACTGGAGCGCCGGCGTAAACTGGTCACCGTTCGAAAGGCTCAACCTTCAAGTCAGCCACATCTATACGGAGGAGGCACCGTCGCTGATCCAGCTGGGCACCCCCGAACTGGTCACGACCGGCGCGACCGTTTATGATTTCACCATTGGCGAAACGGTCGTGGTCGACCTGATCACCGGCGGCAATCCGAACCTGGTCGCCGAGAAGCAGCGCGACTGGAAGATCGGGGCGAATTACGAATTGCCCTTCTTCCGCCGGTCGAACCTGATCGTCGAATATTACGACGAAAGCTCGACCGATGTGTCGAGCAGCTTTCCCGCGCTAACCCCGACGATCGAGGCGGCATTCCCCGACCGCGTGGTGCGCGAAGGCGACGGCAATCTGGTCAGCATCGACCAGCGTCCCGTGACCTATGCGCATCAGGACGGGCGGCGCCTGCGTTACGGGTTCGACATTTCGGACCGTATTTCGGGCGAAGAGGACAGCGAAGGCGGCCAAAGCGGTGGACGCGGCGGGCGCGGCGGCGGCGGCGGTGGCGGTGGGCCGGGCTTCGGACCGCCGGGCGGGCGCAGCGGCGGACAATGGGGCCTTGCGCTCTATCACACCGTCCGGTTCGAGGAATCGGTCCAGATCGCATCGGGCACTCCCGTGCTCGACCTGCTGGACGGCGAGTCGCTGACCTCCACCCCCGTCGCGCGGCACGAGGTGGAGATGACGGGGCGCATTTTCTATAACGGGTTCGGCGCGCGGCTGTCGGGGAATTACCTTGGCGGTGCGAGCATCGAGGATACGGCAGGCACCGGTTCGGGCCTGACATTCGATCCGATCGCCACATTCGACCTGCGCCTGTTCGCCGATCTGGAACGCCAGACCGGTCTGGTCGAGGCAGTGCCCTTCTTCAAGGGCAGCCGTATCTCGTTCTCTATCGACAATATTTTCGATGCGCAGCAACGCGTGACGGACGAGGACGGGACTATACCAACAAGCTATCTGCCCGACTTTACCGATCCGGCAGGCCGCTTCTTTGAAATCGACTTCCGCAAGCGGTTCTGATCCCGCCGCCAGCCCGCCGCGAACGCGCGCTTTGCTTTTACGGCGGGCTTCCATTATAGGCCGCATTGTAACGCCCCGGCCGTGTCCGCGCCCCGTCCTGACGGGACCGGTCAGACCGGGGCTTGGTGTTTTCCGCCCCCGCCCTGCACCGGCGGAATTCGGGCGCATTAGCTTGGAAAGCGAAGGCAAGATGTCGCGTCGCCGCCAGATTTACGAAGGCAAGGCCAAGATCCTTTACGAAGGCCCCGAACCGGGCACGCTCATCCAGTATTTCAAGGATGACGCCACCGCGTTCAACGCCCAGAAAAAGGGCACGATCAACGGCAAGGGCGTGATCAACAACCGCATCAGCGAGTTCGTGTTCACCCGCCTGTCGCATATCGGCATCCCGACCCATTTCATCCGCCGCCTGAACATGCGCGAACAACTGGTCCGGCAGGTCGACATCATCCCGATCGAAGTGGTGGTGCGCAATGTCGCGGCCGGTTCGATTTCCAAGCGTCTGGGACTGGAAGAGGGCGAGCCCCTGCCCCACACGCTGCTTGAATATTACTATAAGGACGATGCGCTGGGCGATCCGCTGATCGCGGAAGAGCATATCGCCTGTTTCGGCTGGGCCTCGAACGAGGAGATGCAGGACATCTCGGCCATGGCGATCCGCATCAACGATTTCATGTGCGGCATGTTCGCCGCGGTCGGTATCCGGCTGGTCGATTTCAAGCTGGAATTCGGCCGCCTGTGGGACGGCGATTACAGCCGCGTGATCCTGGCCGACGAAATCAGCCCCGACGGCTGCCGCCTGTGGGACATGGCCACCGGCGAAAAGCTGGACAAGGACCGGTTCCGCCGCGATCTCGGCGGCGAGGAAGACGCCTATCAGGAAGTCGCCCGCAGGCTGGGCGTGCTGCAGGATGACGGGCCGAGTGAAGTCTTCGACCTCAACCATCATCGCAAGTTGCGGGGAAAGAAATAAGGGCCGCACCGCGATAATTGAATGGGAAGAGGACAACAGCAAAACAACGCCGGAACCGGCGGTAAGCAGGTGATGTGCCGGGCGGGCGCGCTTGATTGATCGCGCCTGCTATCGGCCAAGGCTGAACCGCGTGCTGGCCAATGGGCTGGCCAGTGGATTGGCCAAGGGACTGGCCAAAGGATTGGCGGGCACGCTGGCCATTGCCCTGCTGTCGGGCTGCGCCGCGCCGCAGGTGTCGGACGCGCCGGTTGCCGCGCCTTCCGAACCCGCTGCGGCCGTCAATCGCAGCGGATACGCCCTGCCCGAAGCGGCACTGGCCAGCAGCGATCTGGAACCCGATACCGCGATCCGCTGGGGACGCCTGCCCAACGGGCTGTTCTGGGCGATCCGGCCCAATGGCACGCCAAAAGGCACTGCCGAAATCCGCCTCGCCTTCGATGCAGGCTCTCTGGACGAGGCTGACGGCGAGCGCGGCTTTGCCCATTATGTCGAACATATGGCCTTCAACGGGTCCACCAACGTGGCCGAGGGAGAGATGATCCGCCTGCTGGAGCGCGAGGGGCTGGCGTTCGGCGCGGACACCAATGCCTCGACCGGGTTCGAGCATACCATCTACAAGCTGGGACTGCCGCGCACCGATCCGGCGCTGATCGATACATCGCTGATGCTGATGAGCGAGATTGCGGGCGAGCTGAACTTCGACCCCGACGCCGTCGAGCGCGAGCGCGGCGTGCTGCTGGCCGAAAGACGCGACCGCGACAATTACCAGCTGGAAGACGCGCTGGAGCGATATCGTTTCGAAACGCCCGACGCGCTTTATGTCGACCGCTGGGCGGGCGGCACGGTCGAAACTTTGAACAAGGCCGACGCGGCAGGGCTGCGCACGTTCTGGGCATCGCATTACCGGCCCGACAATGCGGCGCTGATCGTGGTGGGCGATGTCGATCCCGACGCAATAGAGGCCGCCATCACCGCGCGTTTCGCCGACTGGCAGGCCGATGCCCCCGCCCCCGCCCCGCGCGATTATGGCACGGTCGATTTCGACCGCCCCGCCAGCGTCGAGATCCACTTGCACCCCGCCTTGTCGCAAAGGTTCACTGCCTTCGCCGTCGGCCCCGCGCTCAACGCGCCCGACACGGCAGAGGAGCGCCGCGCCACCGTCCTGCGCCAGATTGGTTATGACGCGGTGAACCGGCGGTTGACGCGGCTGGCGCGGCGCAGCGATGCGCCGTTCAAATCGGCGGGTTTCGGCACCGGCGACGTGTTTCGCAAGGCGCGTGTCACGCGGCTGATTGTCGATAGCGTGGACGGCCACTGGCAGGCGGGGCTGAACGCAGCCGCCGCCGAATATCGCAATGCGCTGGAACGCGGCTTTTCCGATGCGGAAATCGCCGAACAGCTGGCCGATCTGGACGAGCGGTACGAGGCGGCGGCCGTGTCAGAACCCACGCGGACCAATGATTTCATGGTCGACCGCATTCTGCGCTGGGTGGGTGAAGGCCGCATCCCGACGACAGGGCCCGAGGCGACCGAACGATATCTGGCGATGCGCGCCGAAATCACCCCCGATGCCGTGCTCGCCGCCTTGCGCGACGAGGCGGTGCCGCTGGACGAGAACGCCCATATCCGCTTTCGCGGCCGCACCGCGCCCGAAGGGGGCGAGGCCGCGCTGCGCCGCGCATGGACCGCCGCGATGAAGGCGCCGCTGGCACAGGAAGCCGCGATCGAGGCGGTGCCCTTTGCCTATACGGATTTCGGTCCGGCAGGCACGGTCGTGGCCGACACGCGCGAGCCGGTGTTCAATGTGCGCACCGTACGATTTGCCAATAATGTGCGGCTGAACGTCAAGCATACCGATCTGGCGCGCAATCAGGTGCTGGTCCGCATGTCCATTCCGGGCGGCAAGCTGCTGGAAAGCCGCGAGCAGCCCAATGGGGTCGAGCTGACATCGCGCCTGCCCGCCAGCGGATTGGGCAAGCACGATGCCGATACGCTGGAAACGATCCTTGCGGGCAAGCGCGTGGGGTTCGATTTCGGCGCGGGCAGCGATGCGTTCATCTCCACCGGCAGCACGCGGGCGGAGGATCTGGAACTGCAATTGCAGTTGATGGCCGCGCTGCTGACCGATGCGGGCTGGCGGACCGAGCCTGTCACCCGGTTCCGCAACGCGCTGCCCGATTATTTCGCGCGGTTGCGCGCCACACCCGCCTCGGCATTGAACAGCGGGCGCGGCGGGGTGATCAGCGACAATGATCCGCGCTTTACCCAGCAGCAGATCGATGCCTATCGCGCGCTGGATTTCGATCAGCTGCGCGACGTGATCGGCCCCAGCCTTGCGCATGGGCCAATCGAAATCGCCATCGTGGGCGACATGGACGAGGGTGCCGCCATCGAACTGGTCGGCAAGACACTGGGCGCCCTGCCCGCTCGCGACACCGGCTTTACCCCCGATCCCGCCGCGCTGGACCGCCGTTTTACCGACAAGCGCGGCGCGGTGGTGCTGCGGCACGAGGGCGAGCCGACGCAATCCCTGGTCGAGATGGTGTGGCCCACGACCGACGATTCCGACGCGGTGCAGGAAATCCGCATGGAACTGCTGGAACGCGTTGCCCGCATCGCCATCACCGACGAATTGCGCGAGCGTCTGGGACAGGCCTATTCGCCCGCCGTGTCGAATTCGCAAAGCAAGGTCTGGCCGGACTGGGGCACATTCTCGATCCGGGCGCAGGTCGAGCTGGCGCAATTGCCTGCCGCGCGCGCCGCACTTGCCGCGACGGTCGAGGCGCTGCGGTCCGAACCGATCCCCGACGATCTGGTCGAACGCGCCCGCGCGCCGCTGGTGTCGGCCTATGACAATCTGCTCAAATCCAATTCGGGCTGGCTGGCCATTGCCGACCGCGCGCAAAGCGAAGGCGACCGGCTGGAACGAATCGCCCTTGCGCAGCAACGTGCAAAGGCAGTGACATCGGCCGAATTGCAGGAAGAGGCGCGCCGGTGGCTCGATCCCGCGCGCGCGCTGGAGTTTCTGGTGGTGCCGCAAGATGCGCCATCCCCCGTTCCCTGACCGGATTTGCCACTGCACGCTTGCACCACGGCGCATCTGGCCATAGGGGCAGCGACAGGTTGAACCCACCAGATCAAGAAGGTCAGTCATAATGAAGGTGCAGGTCCATGTTTCGCTGAAACCCGGCGTGCTCGATCCGCAGGGGCGTGCGATCCATCACGCGCTCGAAGGGCTGGGCTTTGACGGCGTGGCCGATGTGCGCGTCGGCCGCGAAATCGCACTGGAAGTCGCCGACGACACCAGCGACGAGGCTTTGGACGAAATGTGCCGCAAGCTGCTGGCGAACACGGTGATCGAGAATTACCGCGTCGAGAAACTCGGCTGAATTCCAGGCTGATCTGAAGGAACCCGACAGATGGCTTTCACCGCTGGCGTCATCACCTTTCCCGGTTCGAACTGCGACCGCGACATGGCCGTGGCCATCGAGCAGGTTGCGGGCAAGGCTCCCTTGCGCATCTGGCACGGCGATGCCGATCTGCCCGACAATATCGATTTCGTCGCGGTGCCGGGCGGGTTTTCCTATGGCGATTATCTGCGGTCGGGCGCGATGGCTGCGAACAGCCCGATCATGCGCTCTGTCATTGCAGCGGCGGATCGCGGCGTGCCCGTGTTGGGCGTGTGCAACGGTTTTCAGGTTCTGACCGAGGCGCGGCTGCTGCCCGGTGCGCTGATGCGCAATGCGGGCATCCGCTTTGTCTGCCGCACCGTGCCGCTGGTCGTCGAAAACGACAGCAGCCTGTTCACGCGCGGATATCGAAAGGGCGATACGATCCATATCCCCGTCGCCCATCACGACGGCAATTATTTCGCTGAGGAAGAGGTGCTGCGGCGCCTTGACGGCGAAGGCCGCATCGCGTTCCGCTATGGCGAGGCGGTGAACGGTTCGGCCTGCCAGATCGCGGGCGTCCTGAACGAAAAGGGCAATGTGCTGGGCATGATGCCGCACCCTGAACGCGCAATAGAGCCCGAGCAGGGCAGCGCCGACGGTCGCGCCCTGTTCGCCTCCATCTTCGAGTCGCTGGCGGTCGCCTGATCCGCGGACACCGCGCCGGCGCAGATTTTGCGTTGAGTTCTCCGGCATTTAAGCAGAAGCCAGCCGCTTTTGCTTGCTGCCTGCCGTGCGCGTTATAGGCTGCGCTCCGTTCAATACGGGGAGAATGCCATGAAAACGATCCGCATCATCGCCGCAAGCGCCGCCGTGCTGGTGCTGGCGGCCTGTCAGGCAGGTGACGAACCCGCCAGTGAAGAGGCCCCCGCGCCAGAGGCCGCCACCGCCGAGCCGATGGCGCCCGATGGCCTGCCGCCCTATGGCGTGTTCAAGCTGACCTCTTCCAGCGGCGAAACGATGATGGAAAACGTCAAACAGGACGGGACCATGATCAATGTCGTCAAGGATGTCGGCAATGTGCCCGGCACATGGGAATATGACGCGGACGGCAATTTCTGCGTCACGATGGAGGGCGAAGACGGCACCGATTGCTATGCCGAAAGCATGGTGGACGGCAGCTGGACCGCGACCAATATCGAGGATCCGGACGATGTCTGGACCATCGAACGCGTGATGGGCAGCGAAGCCTTGCCGACGCAGGCGGCGGAATAATCCGGTCGCCGCGATGCCGGGCACCCGCTTTCTTGCGCTGTTCCTTGCGATGGTGCCGCTGACCCTGACCGCGTGTGCCGACGAACCGCGCGAGGAAGCCCCTGCCCCCGTCGAAACCGCGCCTGTCTATCCCGCTGCCGATGGCGGCACCGCGACGGGGCGCTTCGAAATCAGCTCTGCCGATAGCGGCGCGGTAATCGTGCAAGAGGTGCTGGCGGACGGCACCTATCGCAACATGCAGGACGGCGAGATTGTCGAAACCGGCACATGGGAAACGCCCGAACGCGGCCTGTTCTGCACCAGCAGCAACGGACAGACCTCTTGCGACGAGGAAAGCATCGCGCCCGACGGCACATGGATTTCGGTGAATGTGGAGGATCCCGCCGTGCGCTGGATCATCCGGCGGCTGGCGGAAACGTCGGAGCCGCCCGCCGCCTGAAGGCTTTCACTGAGCGCGCGGCTTACCGGACCGGACCGTTACCAGACAGGACCGGCGCTGGCCTTTTCCGTCGCGTCGACCAGCATGTCGAGCGCGGTCTCGACATCGGGCGCGACCAGCAACTGGGCGCGGCGGCCCTCGCTCATGAAACCTTCTGCCATCACCGTGTCGCAGAATTGCGCGAAACCCTGCCAATACCCCCCGATATCCAGCAGGCAGAACGGCTTTGCGTGATAGCCCAGCGCGTTCCACGTCCACGCCTCCATCAGCTCGTCCAGCGTGCCGATCCCGCCCGGCAGGCAGACGAAGGCATCGGCCAGCTGCGTCATCTTGGCCTTGCGCTGGTGCATGTCGGCAACGTGATGCAATTCGGTCAGCCCCATATGGGCGACTTCGTGGCTGCGCAAAGCCTCGGGGATGACACCATAGGCCTTGCCGCCCGCGTCCAGCACCGTATCCGCGATCAGGCCCATCAACCCCAGCTTTCCGCCGCCATAGACCAGATCGATCCCGCGCCGGACCATCGCCTGCCCCAGCTCGCGCGTGGCATCGGCATGGATCGGGTTCCTGCCCATGGCAGAGCCGCAATAGACGGCCAGCGAGTTGAGGCTCATCGTTTAAAGCTCCATTCGGTTCAGCGGGCGTGCGCCGACATGGCCCAGCACTTCGGCCGCATTGCGCGCACCGGTGTCCAGGCTTTGCGCCACGTCGCGCCCCGCGATCAGCGCGGCAAGGAAACCGGCGGCGAACTGGTCGCCCGCGCCGGTGGTATCGACGATCGCGGCAGGCTTGGCCGCGGGGCGTTCGATCCTGTCGCCCTGCCACATGGCCACCGCGCCGGCGGCCCCGCGCGTGACGACGGGCAGCGGGCAGATATCGGCCAGAAAGCGCATCGCGGCATCGAAATCGTCGACACCCGCCATCAGCTTCGCCTCATACTCGTTGGCGAACAGCACATCGACCCCGCCATCGCGGACAAGGCCGATAATCGAATCGCGTCGACCCGGCAGGGCAATGCTGTCCGACAGGGTAAAGGCGATGCGCCGCGTTTCCCTGCGTGCAATCTCGATCGCGCGGCGCATGGCACTGCGCGGCGTATCAGGGCCCCACAGATAGCCTTCCAGAAACAGCGTGTCGCAGGCGCGGATCGCCTGTTCGTCCAGCGCTTCGGCCGTCAGGCAATGGCTGGCCGCGGGCGATGTCTGCATCGTGCGTTCGCCATCGGGGGTGACAAGGATAAAGCACCGGCCCGTCGGCGCGCTGGCATGCGGGGGCGTATCGAACGCGATGTCGAGGTCCGCCATATGCCGTTTGAACAGCGCACCCAGCCGGTCATCGCCCGTCAGCCCGATAAAGCGGCACCGCGCGCCCAGCGCCGCCGCGCCCGCAAGGCTGTTCGCTGCCGATCCGCCGGGCACTTCCTCTACCACACCGCTGCCCGCCATGGCGGCGGCCAGTTGCTCCGCCTCGTCATCCGCCAGCAGGCGCATCGTGCCTTTCAGCACGCCGCAATCGACCAGAAAATCCTCGTCCCGCTGCGCCAGCACGTCGACGATCGCATCGCCAAGGGCGACGATCTGGGCCGGTTCCTCGGCAGAAGAAACGCCGTTCATAGGGGAAATTTGCGCTGAATCATGGATCTGACAGCGCCGTTAGCGGCACATGGCAAGCGCGGTCAATCGCCAAGCGGCGCGGGCCATACCTAAGTATCGATAAATTCGATCACAGAAACTGGCATAAAGCGGGAAACCCGATTTGTGCATTCGCGTTAAGACACCATATCGAGTTTTGGAATTACCGCCAGGAGGAAAGAATTATGGGTGACAATGCCAAGAAAGCACTGATCGACGGGCTCAACGGGCTGCTGGCCGATCATCTTGCGCTTTATATGAAGACCAAGAACTTCCACTGGCACGTCAAAGGTCCGCAATTCCGCGAGCTTCACCTGATGTTCGACGAACAGGCAGGCGAAATCTTTGGCAATGTCGACATCATTGCCGAGCGTGTCCGCAAGCTGGATGGCGCGACGCTGACGTCGATCGGTTCGATCATGGAAAAGACCAAGGTCGAGGATCAGCACGCATCCGATCTGGAAGCGATGGACATGGTCGGTCAGCTGCGCGACGACAATGCCCAGCTGGTCAAAACGTTGAAAGAGCTGAAGGAACTGGCCGAAGAGGCTGGCGACAATGCGACCGACGGGTTGATCGACGACTGGACCGATCAGGCAGAGGAACGCACCTGGTTCCTGTCGGCCACGCTTGGCTGAAACACTTAAGCGGACTGGCGTCAGAGCGTTCCGCTTGACGTCATCCCCACGCCGTTGCGCCGCTGTTCGAAGCCCATTTCGATCAGCGGCGTAGCCATTTCAGGCGGCACCCCGATCAGCGACATGGTCGCCGTCCAGCGTCCATCGGGCGCGATGCGGAAATCGACGCGCTCCGCCCCTGAAGGTCCGGTCATCGGCACCACCAGCGACCCGTCCTCGCACCGCGCCTCTCCCGCCAGAACGGTTTCGGCATCGACCATCGCGCCCATCGCGGGCACCACCAGCCCCAATGTGCCCGATGCCGCCACGCAAGCCCCGCCATCGATCTGCGCGGAAAATCCGTTCATCGTCAAGGTACGCACCGGCAGCGGAGCCATCATGCCGCCCAGCGGCACTTCTCCGCTCGCATGGCTGATCGCCAGATTGCCCGCACTGCCGCGCACGCGCGCGCTGAACGGGCGGGCGCCGGGATAATCGGGCCGCTCCAACGCGAACTGGGCGCGCCCTATTAATAGCGGCAGCGGCATCAGATCGACTTCCATCAGCCCCAGCGGCAAAGGCCCCAGTTGCAATTCGCCGACCAGACCGTCCCATGCCACGCCTTCCACCGCTTGCGCGCGCAGGGTGCGGCCCGACGGATCGGCCCAGCCCAACACCAGCCGCAGCGGCAGCATCGCCAGCAGGGCGGCAATGGCAATGACTGCCAGCACGATTTTCGCTGCCCGCGTCAGCCTTTTGTCGCGGATGAAGATCCAGCGCCCCATCATGGCGCCACCCTTTTCAGCGATGCGCTGAGCGAGACCGAACCGTCGGCGGCGGGCGTGATCGTCACCTGCTCGGCCGCGATCCCCTCTGCCGCCAGCGTGTCGAGCAGCGCCAGCGCCGCCCCCGGTGCGGCGGTCGCCACGCTGATCTGCGCGCCGTCATTGCCGCGCGCGCTATTGGCCTGCAGCACCAGACCCTGCGCGTCGGCGGCGGCGGCAATGGCCTGCGCCACCGGCCCGCTGCCCGCCTGCGCCGCATCGGGCGCCTGTTCCAGCGCCTCCAGCCGCGCCAGCACGCGGGACGAGGCGAACACAGCCTCGCGGTGGCGGTCGTGCGCGGCATCATGCGCCGCGCCCAGCGGCAGCACCACGCCGTAAATGCCGATCACCAGCACCGCGAGCACGCCCGCGATCCCGACCAGCCAGCGTTCGCGGCCCGACAGTGCTGCGAACCAGTCGCGCAAGCCCTGCATCAGCCCGCTCATGGATTACGGACCGTGATGTCGACGACGGTCGCGCCGGTCGCGTCGGGCGCGGTTTCGGGCGGCACGGTCACTTCCCAGCCATCGGCCTGCAAGGCGATCAGCATCGTATTGATATCCTCTACGCGCGGCGCGGCGGCGCGGATCGCCAGCGTACCATTGCCCTGCCAGCTGAGCGAACGAAGCTGCACATCGGGCAGCGGCTGCATCGCGGCGAAAACGGCAGACGTAACCGCGCCGAAACTGGCGCCCCCTGCCCCGCGCCGCAACAGTTCGGCATTCACCTGCGCCTCGGCACTCGCCAGATCGGTTACTGCGGGGAACCGCTGCTGCGCGGCGGCCAGCGCCTTATCCTCCAGCGCCTTGCTGTCGAGTTCCAGCCGGACGATTTCGACCGCAAGGATCAGGAAACCGAGCAGCGCCAGCACTGCCGCCATGCGGGCCAGCCCCGCCCAGTCGGGCAAGCGAAAAAACGAAACGCGCGGACGGGCATAGGCACCCTGACGCAAATTCAGCGGCGGTTCGCGCCATATTTCGGCCAGACGCGCCGCCAGTGCATCGGGCGCCAGTTCGCGGCGCACGCCACCGGCGGCCAGCGCATCGATCAGCTCGGGCTCTCCGGCAAAGGCGGCATCGCGGCTGCGCGCGAGCATTTGCCCGCCGATCTCACCCTGCACCACGCCTTCGTCCGCAGCGGGCAGGACCAGAGCGGCCGGGACCAGCGCATCCGCATCCAGCCCCGCCGCCGCCAGTTCGGCCAGCCACACATCCATGTCGTGCTGCGCCGCGCGGCAGGACAGCACATGATCGCCCTCTGCCGCGGCGGCCATATGCGCCGGCCCTGCGCCCGACAGACCTGCCGGTGCAAGACGTGCCGCCGCCACCGCCTGCGCGGCGGGCATATCGCCGCGCGGCGCAATCCGCACCGGCGCGCCGACCGCAGGGACCAGAGCGACCACGCGGGCCCCGTCGACATCGCCCCATGGCGCATCGGCACCGGGGGTATAGCTATGCTCGCTCTCCAACCCCGCGCCGCCCGCATCGGTGGAGGACACCCGCCACCAGCGCCATGCATCGCGCGGCTGATCGCCCAGCAGGACGATCAGCCCTGCCGCGCGGTCGCCATCATCGGGAAGCGGTTGGGAAAAGCGCGCCATGGTCCGGTTCAGCCGATGATGTCCGCATTCTCGCCATCGCCGCCGGGCTGGCCATCGGCCCCCAGCGAATAGACGTCGAACGGCTTACCATTGCTGCCCGGCACGCGATATTGATAGGGGCGGCCCCACGGGTCGCTGGGCAGTTCCTTGATATAGCCGCCCGAACGGTAGTTCTGCGGCATCATCAGATCGGCGGGCGGCGTGACCAGCGCGGTCAGCCCGTCGGCCGCCCCCGGATAGGTCGCGGTGTCGAGCCGGTACATTTCCAGCGCCTGGTTCAGCGTGGAGATATCCGCTTCGGCTTTCACGCGCATCGCCTTGTCCTGGCTGGGCAGCACATTGATGATGACGACGCTGGCCAGCAGGCCGATGATGAACAGCACCACCATCAGTTCGACCAGCGAAAAGCCGTTCTTGCGGCGCTTCTTGCGGGCGGTCTGCGATATCGGGTTGGGGGTTTCGGTCTCGGTCATGATCTTACAGTCCGGTCAGTTCCTGCAATTGCAGGATGGGAAGAAGGATGGCGAGGATGATCGTCGCGACCACCGCGCCCATCAATATGATGATAGCAGGTTCCAGCAGCGCCATCGCCGCCGCGGTAAAGCTGGCGAACTCACGCTCAAGATATTCGCCCGCGCGTTCCAGCATCGGGCCAAGCTGTCCCGCCGCCTCTCCGCTGGCGGCGAGATAGACGAGCAGCGGCGGAAAAGTCGCCGCCTCGCGCATGGCGGTGGAAAGCGACGTGCCCGCGCGCACCTTTTCGGTAATCCCTTCCAATGCGCGGCGCTGCACCGAATTATGTACCGTCCGGCTGGCAAGGCGCAGCCCGTCAACCAGCGGCAGGCGCGCGGCGATCATGGTGGACAGCGTGCGCGCCAATGCAGCCGCATGCATGTCACGGATCAGCCGCCCGATAAAGGGTGTCTTCAACAGCAGCGTATCAAACCGCAGCTTGAACGCAGGGCTTTTCAGCGCACGCAGAAAGCCGAGGATGCACAGCGCGATCAGCAGGGCCAGAACCCACCACCATGCCGACAGGAATTCCGACACCACGATCACGATCCGCGTCAGCAGCGGCAACTGGCGCGAGGCATTGTCAAATTGTTCGACCACGCGCGGCACGACCGAGACCATCAACCCCGTCACCACGGCCACGGCGACCAGCGACAGGATGATCGGATAGGCGAGCGCGGCGATGATCTTGCCCCTGATCTCGGCCTGCGATTCAAGGCTGTCGGCCAGACGCTCGGCAATCGATGGCAGGCTTCCCGAATTCTCGCCCGCCGCGATCATCGCGCGATAGACGGGGGGAAAGCTCGCTTCCTCGCGCCTCAGCGCTTCGGCCAGCGGCTGCCCTTCGACGATGCCGGCGTGCACGTTCGACAGGATCGCGCGCGCCTTGTCCTTTTCGGTCTGGCGGCTGATCGTGCGCAATGCCTCTTCCAGCGGGCTGACCATCATCAGCGAGGCAAGCTGCCGAGTGAAAAGCGACAATTGCTTGGTTGTCAGCTTGCGGCCTATCATCGGCAGGTTGAAACCGCCCGCCTTAACTGGCGCGGCCGCAGCCGATTTCTCCTCAACGCTCAGCACATGCCAGCGCTTTTTCGCCAATGCCTCGCGCGCGGCCCCGGTCGAGGCGGCATCCACCGCCCCGCGCCTTTCGCGCCCCTGCGGATCGACCGCGAGATAGGCGTATTTCGCCATTATCCCTGCTCGTCCTCACGCCTTGCGACGCGGGCGGCCTCGGCGGCAGAGGTCACGCCCGCCAGCACCAGCCGCCTTGCCGCGCGGGCAAGGCGCTGGCCGCGCCGCTTGCCGTCGGCGGTCTTGCCGAATGCGTAATCGGCAATCCGCTCCTCGTCCGCGTTTTCGTGGATCATGCGGCGGATCGTCTCGTCCACGCGCACTGCCTCGTACACGCCGATACGGCCCGCATAGCCGGTTTCGCCGCATTGCTTGCAGCCCTCCGGTTCATAGACGGTCCTGTCCGGCTTGATGCCAAGGATCGCGCCCAGTGCCGGATCGATCGCCGCCTCGCGCTTGCAATGCGGGCACAGGCGGCGGACCAGACGCTGCGCGATGACGCCGCGCAAGGTGCTGGCCAGCAGGAATGGTTCGACGCCCATGTCGCGCATGCGCGTGATCGCGCCGACGCTGTCATTGGTGTGCACGGTGGACAGCACCAGATGGCCCGTCAGCGAGGCCTGCACCGCGATATCGGCGGTTTCCTTGTCGCGGATTTCGCCGACCATCACCACGTCGGGGTCCTGCCGCAGGATCGCGCGCAGCCCCGCCGCGAAGTCGAGCCCGACCTTGGCGTTGACCTGCGTTTGCCCCACCCCGTCCACAGCATATTCCACAGGGTCTTCCACAGTCAGGATATTACGCTGACCGTCGTTCAACCGCCGCAGACCGGCATAAAGCGTCGTCGTCTTGCCCGATCCGGTGGGGCCGGTGACCAGCACGATGCCATTGGGCTCTTTCAATGCGCGTTCCAGCACCTCGCCCGCTTTTTCGTCGAGGCCGAGATCTTTGAGCGACAGCCCCGCATTATCCTTGTCGAGCAGGCGCAGCACCACGCGCTCGCCCGCGCGGTTCGGCAGGGTGGAGACGCGCACGTCGACCAGCTTGCCCGCCAGCGACAGGCCGATGCGCCCGTCCTGCGGCACGCGGCGTTCGGCAATATCCAGCCGCGCCATCACCTTGATGCGGCTGACCAGCACGGGGGCGACATGCGGGGGCATGCGCAATTTCTCGACCAGAACGCCGTCTTCGCGGAAACGGACGACCAGCGCCTGTTCGTATGGCTCGACATGAATGTCCGACGCGCCCTCGCGCAGCCCTTGCGCGATCAGCCCGTTGATCAGCCGGATCGCAGGCGCATCGTCCGCGCTGTCGAGCAGATCCTCCGCGCTCGGCAGGCCCATCAGCTCGGTGTCGCCGCTCGCCTCGAACCCCATACTGTCGGCGGCCAGCGAACCGGCATCGCCATAGGTTTCGGCCAGCAACGCCTCAAAACGCTGCGGCTCCACCTTCTCGACCCGCAGGGGCCGCCCGAAACGGCGGCGCAAATCCAGCAGCACCAGCGGATCGGCGGAACTGCGCATGGCCAGATGCGCGCCACCCTCCCCCTCGACCAGCAATACGCCATGATCGCGCGCCTCGGCATAGGAGAGCGCGGGCGCGCTGCGTTCCGCCGCCACGCTTTCGGCACCGGCGAACGCCATGTCCTCGGTGAGCGCGATATCGTCTGGCTGGTCGGGATGGGCCATGGCGCCGGTCTTACTGGCCTGCGGTGGAGGCAGGAACGGGCGTCGGCTGCACCACCGGCTGCTGAACGACGGGTGCAGGCTGCTGCACCGTTCCGGCGGGCGTGATCACCGTATCGGCAGGCGTTACCGGCATCGTTGGCGGCACTGCCCCCAGATAATCGATAACCAGCTGGTCGATCGCGGGCTGACGGTCGGGATCGAAATTCTGCTGCGCGGTGCGGATCGCGCCGTAACGCTGCGCGGTCACGCGCTGCCGGTCGGCGGCGGTGCGCAGGATGGTCGGGCGGATAAAGACCATCAGATTGGTCTTCACATGGCTTTTCCCGCGCGATTTGAACAATTCGCCGATCACCGGAATATCGCCCAGCAACGGCACCTTGTGGATCGTCTTGCGCTCGTTATCGTCAAGCAATCCGCCCAGCACCAGAATCTCGCCATTGCCGACGGTGACGGTGGTCGCAATCTCGCGCTTGTTGATGATAAGCTCGTTGAAATCGTTGGAGACCGGCCCCGCGATCGAGGAGACTTCCTGCCGCAGGTTCAGCTTGATCTCGTCCCCGGCGTTGATCTGCGGGGTGACATCCAGCGAAATGCCCACGTTCTGGCGCTGGATCGTGCGGAAGGCATTGTCGAAATTATCGGACAGCGCCTCGCCGGTCGAGATCGGGATTTCCTGACCGAACAGGATCGACGCGGGCACATTATCGTTCGTGGTCAGATGCGGGGTGGACAGGATGTTCGAATCCGAATCCTCCTCCACCGCGTTGATCAGCACGCCAAGGTAATTGTCGCCGCCGAACTTGGTGGCATAGCCGCCCAGACCGCCACTGGTGCCCAGCACCGCCTGCGCCGCGTTTTCGCGCAGCATGTCGGACACGCTGCTATTGGTGCTGGTGGTGACGGTATCGCCGTTGATCACCGTCGTCGTCTCGTCGAAACGGTCGGCCAGCAGGCCGCCCGCGATATCGATGATATTGGGTGCCACATTGGTGAAATTGGTGATGGCAAAGGGCACGTCCTCTCCGCCGATCAGGAATTGCAGGCCCAGTTCCTTGGCAACCGAATCCGAAATCTCGACGATGATCGCCTCGACCAGAACCTGATCCTGCCGCACGTCCAGCTGGCGCACCAGTTCGGCCATCTGGCGCTGGATATTGACGGGGGCCGAAATGACGATGGCATTGGCACCGGGGTATCGGGTGATGACCGCCGTGCCGCGCCCGCCCGACAATTCGATCACGCCGCCGCCCAGATTGCCGTCGGCGCTGGCATTGCCGCCTGCAACAGGTGTGGTCTGCCCGCCTTCGGTGCCCATGGTCGAAAGCCCGCTGGTGCGGCGCACCGTTTCGGTCGACGGCGCGGTATAGCTGCCCGATCCGCCGATCAGCTTTTCCAGCATGGCGACCATCGCGCCCGCATCGGCGTAATCCAGCCAGATCACCTTGATCTCGCTGCCCGCGGCCGCGCGATTGTCCAGCTCGCGCGCCATGCCCGACAGGCGGTTCAGCGTCTCGCGCTCTCCGCGCAGCAGCAGCGAATTGGAACTGTCGACCGCGACCACGCTGGCCAGCGAACCGCCGCCGCCCTGCCCTTGCGGCACCAGCTCTGTCAGCGCCGCCGCGATTTCGCGCGCACCCGCATGGTTCAGCGCGATCATTTCGGTCGCGCTATTGTCGGTATCGATCTGTTTCAACAGCGCGCGGATGCGGCGCAGATTATCGGCATAATCGACGATGACCAGCGAATTGCCCGCGCGATTGGCAGTGATCGAACCCTCGGGGCTGACCAGAGGTTTCAGCGTGTTGACCGCCTGCTCGGCCTCTACCGCGCCAAGACGGACCACATCGGTGACCATCTGGTTGCCCGGCGCGCCCTGGCTGCCTACGCGGCTGGGCTGCGATGCGGCATTGGCGGCGGGCTGGATGCGGAACGCGCCATCCGAAGTCGGCACCGCGACCAGACCGTTGGCGCGCAGGGTCGACAGGAAAACCTCGAAATATTCGCTGCGGGTCAGCGGACGGTCGGAGACGACCGAAATCTTCTGGTTCACACGCCCGTCGACGATAAAGGTCCGCCCCGTCACCTGCGCCGCATCGGCGACAAAGGTGCGCACATCGGCATCGCGCATGTTCAGCACATATTGCGCATGGGCAGGCGTCACGCTGGCGCAGATCGCGATGGTAGAGGTAAGAGCGGCGGCAAGCGCCTGATTGAAAACACGCATTAGGGTGCCACCGTTATATTGACCGGAACCTCGCGCCCGTCGCGCCGGACGGTGAGGGAAACTTGCGAACCGGGCGCGAACGCGCCCGAAAGCTGCGCGGCCTGTGCAGGAGAGCTGATGCGCTGTCCGCCCATGGCCACCACGATATCGCCGTCGCGCAGGCCGACGGCGCGAAACACGCTGCCGTCGCCCGCGGGCGATACCGCCATGCCGGCGAAATTGCCGCCCTGTCCCGAGGGGGCAAACGAAACGCCGCTGCGCAATTCGCTGGCCGTAATCGGGTTCTGCGCCTCGCCACCGGCAGGTTCAGGCCGCAGTGACGGCCGAACCGAAGGCTGGATCGAAGGCGCCGGCTGCGACTGATCGAGGTAAAGCAATTCGCGCGCGCCGCCGCGGCTGAGCACGACATGGTCGAATTCCAGCGCGCTGAGCGTCACGCCCGGCGACACTTCCTCGCCGATGCGGAAGATATTCTGCTCGCCATCGTTGTCCGCGATGATCGCGGTGCCCGCGCCCGTCGCCGCGTTGTACCGTATGCCATACACGGTCAGCGGCAGATCGGTGATCGTCTCTACCGGCCCCGCCTCTGCCATGATCTGCGGGGGCGTACGGTTGAACGGATCGAACCCGCGCATCAATGCACTGCGCGCGCCATCGGGCATCACCCGCACGCTGGCCGGACGCCAGTCGCCCAGCGGCGATACCGGCGTTACGATCATCCACAGCAAGCGCACGGCGGCGATCACGATGCCGATGGCCAGCAGCCACCATAGCACATCGTGCAAGCTCACCCCCCGCAGGCGAGGACCGCTTTGGCCTAAACGACCGAATCGCAAGCTCTTCATCCCACCCGTCAATATCAAGGTGCCTAGACCTATGGGCCGCGCGCCGGTTGCACAAGCGGCGCAATGCCCGTTCCTGTGGCCATCGGGCCGTGATTGCGTCCACGCCATATGCCGGATGGCAGACCCGTGACCGACATGCCCGGCACCGCCATTGTCGCAGTTTTTTGACAAATTCATGTCAAACACGGCGATCATGTTGGAAACTCGCGACGAATTGCGAGGCGTGCGGGCGCTTCCCGCCTCGCCAAAACCGCGCCATGCGTCTATGGCCCGCTGCCATGTCCCATGCAGATGCCGAAACGATGCAAAACGAAGGCACGCTCCTTTCCAGCGCAAGCCCGGCTGCGGGTCCGATGAATGGGCTGCGCATCGCGCTGTTCAGCGGCAATTACAATTACGTGCGCGACGGCGCGAACCAGGCGCTGAACCGGCTGGTCGGCTATTTGCTGCGACAGGGTTGCGACGTGCGGGTCTATGCGCCCAAGGTGAACAATCCCGCCTTTGAACCGACGGGCGAGCTGGTAGGCATTCCCGCCATGCCCATCCCGGGCCGCAGCGAATATCGCTTTCCGCTGGCGCTGTCTTCGGCGGTGAAGAAGGATCTGGGCCGGTTCGCGCCGCATGTGCTGCATGTCTCCAGCCCCGATATCGCTGCCCATGGCGCGGTGCGCTGGGCCCGTGCGCGCGGTATTCCGGTGCTGGCATCGGTGCATACGCGGTTCGAAACCTATCCGCGCTATTACAATATGGGTTTTGTCGAACCCGCGTTGGTGGCGGGTCTGCGGCGGTTCTATAACCGCTGCGACGCGCTGGTCGCGCCGTCGGAATCGATGGTCGAACTGTTGAAACAGCAGGGCATGAACGACGATGTCTCGCTGTGGACGCGGGGCGTGGATCGCACGATTTTCTCGCCCGCCGCGCGCGATCTGGCTTGGCGGCAGTCGCTGGGCATCGGCAATGACGAACGTGTGATCGGCTTCCTTGGCCGGCTGGTCATGGAAAAGGGGCTGGACGTGTTTACCGATGCCTGCGCCGAACTGATCCGGCGCGGCGTGGCGCACAGGGTGCTGGTCATCGGCGAAGGGCCTGCGCGCGAATGGTTCGAACAACGGCTGCGGGGCGGCGTATTCGTCGGGCACCAGACCGGCGAGGGTCTGGGCCGCGCGGTTGCGTCGATGGACATGCTGTTCAATCCTTCGGTGACCGAGACATTCGGCAATGTCACGCTGGAGGCGATGGCCTGCGCCTTGCCCGTGGTCGCGGCGGCGGCAACGGGCAGCGAAAGCCTGGTGCGCGACGGCGTGTCGGGACGGCTGGTAAAACCGGGCGACATCGGCGGCTTTGCCGATGCGCTGGAAGCCTATTGCAGCGATACGGCACTGGCCGCAAAGCATGGCAAGGCGGGAGAGGCGCGGGCCGAGGAATTCGGCTGGGACCGGATCAATTCCGCCGTGCTCGACACCTATCGCCGCTTGCTCGCGGCGAAGGGCTGATCCCGTTTCGCCGCAGGGCAGCAGGTGCTCAGGCGATATATCCGCGTGCCAAAGCCCTGCGCGAATAGGCAAGCAGCGCCAGCAGGATCGCCCAGATCACCATGGTCACGCCCCAGTATCCCGGCCCTTCAAGGCTGGCGGGCATGGGTTTCATCGCGGAATAGATCGTCGTTACGGTCAGTCCCGCCAGTGACACCAGAAACGCCGCCACCGCCCAGCGCGAGCGCGCCAGCAGCAAAACCGACCCCGCGACCGATCCCCATACGCCCAGCGCCCAGAACACGGTATGCCATGCAGGAAAGCTGGTGAAATAAGCACGTTCCTCGGCGGTGAAATTGCCCATCAGCGCCTCTGCATCCAGCTGAGTCATCGTGTAATCGAACGCGCCATAGGCGTTCCACAACAGGCTTAGCCCTGCGACCACCCAAAAGCTGACCGGCACTTTTATCGCCCTGCTGGCCATGATCGTCTCCCTCCCGATACGCCCCGCAATTCGGGCGCAACCTATACCGCAGATGAACGGATTGCCAAATATGCGGGTGTTGCGGGGCGCCGAGGGTCGGGCGGGAGCGGTGTTAAAGCCGCTCGATCCGGCCCGCCGCCTCGTCAAGAATGGCGGCAATGTCGTGCGCGGTCTGGTCGGAGAAACCCTCGGCCTGCGCACGGTTGCGGGTGGCCATCAGCAAATTGCCGATGGCGCGGCGGATCGGCGGGCTTTCGCGCGCTTCGCCTTCGTTCATGGCGGCAAGGCGAGAAAGGATTTTCTCGACCTTGTCCGCCTCTGCGGCCAGCGCGGTCTGGCCTTCTTCGGTCAGGGTGAACGGCTTTTTCGCGCTGTCCTCATGCCCGGCAGCCTCGGCAATCAACCCTTCGTCGGCCAGCATGGACAGGGTGGGATAGACCGCACCGGGACTGGGCGCATAACGTCCGCCGGTCAGTTCCTCGATCGCCTTGATCAGCTCGTAGCCGTGGCGCTCCTGCTTGCCGATCAGCTCCAGCAGCACCAGCCGCAGCTGGCCATGGCCAAAGATCCGCTTGCCGCGTCCGCGACCACGCCCTTCGCCGAAGCCCTCGCCGATTCCGGGGCCACGACCCATCCGGCTACCACGCCCGCGGGGAACGCGATCGCCGAAATCATCGCCAAAGCCTTTGCCCCACGGGCCGGAACCGAACGGACCGTCGCCCCAGGGACCGGCGCGTTCGCCCCGTCCACCGCCCCGTCCGCCGCCGCGTCCACCGCGACGACCCGTGCGCTCGACATCCATATTGCGGGCATCCCGATTGCGGCCGCCCATTTGCTTTTCAAACTTCATGGTCTTCAATAACTCCTTTTCGATGCTCTTAAGATATATCGTAAGAACATCTTTACAAGCGGCAGGTGAAAATTTTTTCAGGCAACCTATCTTCGCCGGCGATGACCGACCTTTTTGCCGACGACGAAGCAGCGCAAACCCCGCCCGACGCCATCGCCCCCGATGCGCCGCTGGCCGACCGGTTGCGCCCCGCGAATCTGGGCGAAGTGATCGGCCAGGAGCATCTGACCGGCCCCGAAGGCGCGATCGGGCGCATGGTAGAGGCCGGACGGCTGACCAGCATGATCCTGTGGGGCCCGCCCGGCACGGGCAAGACCAGCATCGCGCGCCTGCTGGCCGATAGCGTGGGCATGCGCTTTGCCGCCGTCAGCGCGGTATTTTCGGGCGTGGCCGATCTGAAAAAGGCCTTTGCCGAAGCCGAGGCGATGCAAAAGGCGGGAAAACGCACGCTGCTCTTCGTGGACGAGATTCACCGCTTCAACCGCGCGCAGCAGGACGGGTTTCTGCCCTTTGTCGAACGCGGCACGGTTACGCTGGTCGGCGCAACGACCGAAAACCCCAGCTTTGCGCTAAATGCCGCCTTGCTCAGCCGCGCACAGGTGCTGATCCTGCACCGGCTGGACGCAGAAGCGCTGGCGAAACTGCTCGACCGTGCAGAGGCACTGACGGAACGTCCCCTGCCCCTTGATGCCGATGCCCGCGCCGCATTGGTCGCCAGCGCCGACGGCGACGGGCGTTTCCTGCTCAATCAGGCGGAAACGCTCTATGCCGCAAGGATCGACGCCCCGCTGACCCCCGCCGCGCTTGGCCAGTTCCTGCAACGCCGCGTCGCCGTTTACGACAAGGACCGCGACGGACATTACAACCTGATCAGCGCCCTGCACAAAAGCCTGCGCGGATCGGACCCGCAGGCCGCGCTCTATTACCTCGCCCGCATGCTGACGGCGGGAGAGGAACCGCTTTACGTGCTGCGCCGCCTCGTCCGTTTTGCGAGCGAAGATATCGGCCTCGCCGATCCTCAGGCGCTGGTCCAGTGTCTTGCCGCCAAGGATGCGTATGATTTCCTCGGCAGTCCCGAAGGCGAACTCGCCATCGTGCAAGCGTGCCTCTATTGCGCGACCGCACCCAAATCGAACGCAGCTTACAAGGCGCAGAAGGCCGCGTTCAAAAGTGCGCGCGAAACGGGCAGCCTGATGCCGCCCGCCAACATCCTCAATGCTCCGACAAAGCTGATGAAGGATGTCGGCTATGGCAAGGACTACGCCTATGACCACGATGCGGCCGACGGGTTTTCGGGCGCGCATTACTGGCCCGAGGGGATGGAGGCGCAGGATTATTACCAGCCCGTCCCGCGCGGTTTCGAACGGCAAGTGATCGAGCGGATGGAGTGGTGGGCGAAGAAGCGCGCTGAACGGGGCGGCTGATGCCGCGCTTTCGCCATTTCCTTGCCATCGACTGGTCGGGCGCCGCCGTGGAACGCCCCCGCGGGATCGCCATGGCGCTGGCCCATGGCGATGGCGGCGCGCCGGTGCTGGTCGATGCAGGTCGCGGCTGGTCGCGTCGGGACGTGCTGGCGATCCTGCTGGACGGGCTGCCCGACGATACGCTCGTCGGGCTCGACCTTGGCATATCGCTGCCCTTTGCCGATTGCGGCGGATTTTTCCCCGGCTGGCGCGAAACCCCGCCCGATGCGCGCGCTTTATGGTCCCTGATCGACCATATTTGCGCCGATGACGCGCATCTTGGCGCCACAAGTTTCGTCGATCACAGCGAACTCAGCGCGTTTTTCCGCCGCCATAACGGGCGCGAGGGCGCCTGTTTCCACGCGCCGGACGCCCGCCACCGCCGCGGCCGTTTCCGCATAACCGAAGAACGTCAGGCCGCGCTCGGCTGCTCGCCCTATTCCAATTTCAACCTTGTCGGCGCGGCACAGGTCGGGAAATCCAGCCTGACCGGCATGCGCGTCCTGCACCGGCTGAACGGGCGTATCCCCGTTTGGCCGGTTGACCCGTTGCCGCAATCGGGCAGCGTTATCGTCGAGATCTATACCGCAATCCCCGCCATCGCCGCGGGACGGCGCGCGGGCGCGTCAAAAATCCGCAGCCATGAAGAACTTGCCGCCGCGCTGACTGCTTTGGGCAGCCCCGCACCCCAAGGCAGCGGACCGATCGACGATCACAGTGCCGACGCATTGCTCTCCGCCGCATGGCTGCGCGTCGCGGCGCACGACGACGCGCTGTGGAATCCGCCCGGCCTGATCGATGTCGCGCAAACGGAGGGCTGGACCTTCGGCGCGCCTTGACGCAAAGAGCGCTTCCGCGAATCTGTCGCGCGATCGCAATGGGCCGGCTTAGCTCAGTTGGTAGAGCACCTGATTTGTAATCAGGGGGCCACGGGTTCGAATCCTGTAGCCGGCACCATCCCCTTGGCATTCGAACTACCATTCGGGGGCAAACGCGATCGCCCCCTTGACCTTGTCGCGCTGTGCCCGCAGCCATGTGTGCAACTGCGAAATCGCACCGGGACGATCATTTCCGCATGAGCATTATCGAAGCCATTCTCGTCGGCCTGCTTCAGGGCCTGACCGAGTTTCTGCCTATCTCGTCCAGCGCGCATTTGCGGCTGGCGGGCCCGTTTCTGTCGTCGGGCGATCCGGGCGCGGCCTTTACCGCCGTTATCCAGATCGGGACCGAGGCTGCCGTGCTCCTCTATTTCCGCAAGGATATCTGGCGCATTGCAGAGGCGTGGATCCGACAATATCTGCCGCGCGCGGAAAAGCGCGAAATGGCCGATGTACGCATGGGCTGGCTGATTATCATCGGCACGCTGCCCATCGCGATCCTGGGCGTTTTGTTCAAGGACGCGATCGAAACCTATCTGCGCAACATGTATATCACCGCCACCATGCTGATCGTTTTCGGCTTGTTGCTGGGGCTGGCCGACCGGCTGGGACAACGCAGCCGCCCGCTGGAAAACCTGACATGGAAACACGGGCTGATCTTCGGCTTTGCGCAGGCCATGGCACTGATCCCGGGCGTGTCGCGTTCGGGCGGCACGATCACGGCAGGACTGGCGATGGGCTACACGCGCGAGGCGGCGGCACGCTATTCGTTCCTGCTGGCGATCCCCGCCGTGCTGGCATCGGGCTTTTACCAGCTCTACAACTATTGGGGCGACTTCACGAGCAGCATGGCCATGCCGACGATCGTGGCGACCATCGTCGCCTTTGTCTCGGGCTATGCGGTGATCATGGGCTTTTTAAAGCTGGTCAGCACGCGCAGCTATATCTCGTTCGTGATCTATCGCGTGCTTTTGGGCAGCACGTTATTGGTGCTGCTGTTTACCGGCGTGATCGAACCGTTTTGATTGCAACCTGACAGGGCAGTGCCCGTCGCCTGGCCGCCTGCGCGCGAATCAGCCGCGCCCGCGATAGGACGACACGCCCTGATCGGGCACCCACAGCCCTTGCGGGGCCGCGCCGCTTTGCCAGAACACGTCGATGGGAATACCGCCGCGCGGATACCAGTACCCGCCGATGCGCAGCCATTCGGGCTTCATCTCGTCGAACAGGCGCTGGCCGATCCCGACGGTCACATCTTCGTGGAAACCGGCATGATTGCGGAACGAGCCAAGGAACAGTTTCAGCGATTTCGATTCGACGATCGTCTCGCGCGGGGCATAATCGATCACCAGATGGGCGAAGTCCGGCTGGCCGGTCACAGGGCACAGCGATGTGAACTCGGGCGCGGCAAAGCGCACCATATAGAGCGATCCCGCGCGCGGATTGGGCACGTAATCAAGCACGGCCTGTTCGGGCGATGCGGGAAGCGCGCTGGTCTGCCCCAGATGGAGGGGCTGTTGATGTTCGTCGGCCATAGGCGCGCTTTGGCACTTTGATCCCGACTACTCAAGAGAGCGCACTTGGCGCGGTGCCATTGCATCGGCTAGCGTGGCAGGCATGACCGGATTTCTCGTTTCCACCGCATGGCTTGCGGATCATCTCGGCGATGCGGATATCGTGCTGCTCGACGCCAGCTATCACCTTGCGCCCACGGGCCGTGACGCCGCGGCGGAATTCGCGGCGGGACATATCCCGCAGGCGCAATTCCTGAACCTTGGCGCGCTGAACGATCCGGCAGGCCGATTCGACAATACGGTGCCCACCGCACAGCAGTTTCAGGACCGCGTCCGCGCGCTTGGCGTATCGGCGGGCAGCCGTGTGGTTCTGTATGACGACAGCCCGCTGAAAAGCGCGGCACGGGGCTGGTTCCTGTTCACCCTGTTCGGGGCGGGCCATGTCTCCATCCTCGACGGCGGTCTGGCCAAGTGGAAGGCCGAGGGTCGGCCTGAAACGCAAGAGGTGACACAGCGGCCTGCGGGCGATTTCACCGCAGCCCCCAACCCCGACCTGCTGCGCGACAAGCAGGCGGTGCTCACCTCGATCGGCACGGCTGCGCAAGTGGTGGACGCACGCGGCGCAGCGCGTTTCACGGCGGCGGAGCCCGAACCGCGCCCCGGCATGGCATCGGGCCATATCCCGGGCGCGCGCAATCTTCCCATCGGCCTGTTGTACGAGGCGGACGGCACGATGAAGGACGCGGGCGGAATCGAGGCGGAGCTTATCGGCGCAGGCGTCGATCTGGCGCGGCCGGTGATCACTTCGTGCGGTTCGGGCGTGACGGCGGCCGTGCTCAGCCTTGCGCTGGCTCGGCTCGGCAAGACCGATGTGGCGCTTTACGATGGCAGCTGGTCCGAATGGGGCAGCGATCCTGCCACCCCCAAGGCCGAGGGGCCGGCCATTGGCTGACGATCAGGATAATCAGCACCGCACCGCGACCCGCGTGGTCGAGGCCGGACGACGCAAGCAATGGACCAGCGTGCCCGATCTGGCCGGCGGCGTGGTCAATCCCCCCGTCTGGCGGGCCAGCACCCATTTGTACGAAAACTGCGCCGCACTGAAAGAGGCAGCGGCCAGCGCCAACGAAGACGGAAGGTTCTATTACGGCCGCCGCGGCGCGCCGACGCAATGGGCATTGGCAGAGGCGCTGACGGGACTGGAGAAAGGCGCCTATGGCACGATGCTCTACCCATCGGGCGTGGCGGCGATCACGGGTGCCTATCTGGCGGTGCTGCGCCCCGGCGAGCGGTTGCTGATCACCGACAATGCCTATGACCCGTCGCGCAATATCGGCACGGGATTGATGAAGAATTTCGGCGTAAAGCCCGAATTCTTCGACCCGCTGGATATAGAGGCGTTCCGCGCCCTGTGCGCGCAGGACGGCAAGATCGGCACGGTCCTGCTGGAAGCGCCCGGCAGCCTGACGTTCGAGATGTGCGACGTCCCCGCCCTTGCCGCCATTGCCAAGGCAGCGGGCGCATGGGTGCTGATCGACAATACCTGGGCGGGGCCGACCGGTTTTTCGGGCATTCCCCATGGCTGCGACGGGGTGATCACCGCGCTGACGAAGCATGTGGGCGGGCATTCCGATCTGATGATGGGCGCGGTATCGGGGACGGAGCGGCTTTATCGCCGCCTGCGCCGCACCGCGCAGCAACTGGGCACAGTCGTGTCGCCCGACGATGCCGCTCTGGCGCTGCGGGGCCTGCGCACTTTGGACCTGCGGCTGAAGCAGGAAACGGCCAGCGCGCTGGAAATCGCGCAATGGCTGGCAAAGCGTCCGGAAGTCGCCGCCGTGCTGTGCCCCATGCTGGATGGCGCACCGGGCCATGATCTGTGGCGCCGCGATTTTACCGGCGGCTGCGGGCTGTTTGCCTTTGTTTTGAAGGGGCGCGACACGGCGGCCCGCGCGCGGCTGATCGATGCGCTGGACCTGTTCGGTATCGGCTATAGCTGGGGCGGGTTCGAAAGCCTTGCCCTGCCCGTCGATCCCGAAACCTGTCGTTCGGTCCGGGCGTGGCCGCCCGTTGGCAATCCCGCTGACGGATGGGCCGGATTGGACGAAGGCGACCGTTTTGCGGTACGCCTGTCGATAGGGCTTGAGGACCCGGTCGATCTGATCGCCGATCTTGAGCAGGGGTTTGCGGCGATGGAGGCAGGCGGATGACATGGGCATGGAGCGCGATCACGGCAGCGGCAAGCCCACAGGCCGCCGATAGCGCTTCGGCCGACATAGCCGTCGCAACCCAGGTAGCGACCGACACGGCAAACGAGGCGGCCAGTGCCGCGCCCGCCGAACCGCTGGACGCCCCGATCGAGGGGGCCGAACAGATCAAGGAAGTGTTGCAGGAACATTCGATCACGCTGGGCGGTGTGATCGATACGCTGGACAGCTGGGGCGTGACCATCGGCGATACACGCTTTTCGGTCTGGACCGCGCTGCTTGTGATTCTGGTGCTGGTCGGCATTTTCGTGCTGGGCCGGCTGGGTGTGCGCATGGCGCACAGGGCGCTGGACAAGTTCACCAATCTGTCGGCCACCGAACATCTGCTGGCCGACAAGCTTCTGACCCTGATGGTCTGGGCCATCGTGATCCTGATCGGGATCGATATTCTGGGCATCGACCTGACGGCGCTGGCCGTGTTTTCGGGCGCCTTCGGCCTTGCCATCGGTTTCGGCCTGCAGAAAACCTTCGGCAATCTGATCGCGGGGATCCTGTTGCTGATGGACCGGTCGATCAAGCCGGGCGACGTGATCGCGGTGTCGGATACCGCCGGGAACGAGACGTTCGGACAAATCCGCAAGATCGGCATTCGCGCGGTGTCCATCGTGACGCGCGACGAAAAGGAATATCTGATCCCGAACGAGAACCTGATGATCAATCAGGTCGAGAACTGGTCCTATTCCAGCCGCGACGTGCGCATGCAGGTCAATGTCGGCATTTCGTATAATTGCGACATCAAGCTGGCCGAAAGCCTGATGCTGGAGGCCGCGGCCAGCTGCGCGCGCGTGCTGAAAACGCCCGCGCCCAGCGTCTGGCTGTCGGGCTATGGCGATAATTCGGTCGATTTCACGATCCATTGCTGGATCCGCGACCCCGAAAACGGGCTGGGCAATATACGGTCCGAAGTGTTGAAGAAATTGTGGGACCTGTTTCAGGAAAGCGATATCGAGATTCCCTTCCCGCAGCGGGACATCAATTTGCGCGGGAACGAACAATTCGATCAGCTGGTCGCAGCCATCGGCCAAAGGCTGGACGCATCGGGCAAACCCCCGGCCTAAGTGCCTGCAACGCCCGCATAGTTCGCGGCTAAAGCTGACCTACCCCCCCTTTTAGGCATTCTGGCTGGCACTAAGCTGTTGCAGCGACCATCTGGGCGCCATGGCTCATTTCCCGCCCCATCAATCCGGTTCCGTCGGAACGGTCAGCCTTGTCGGCGCAGGACCGGGCGATCCCGAATTGCTGACCTTGCGGGCCGCGCGGCTGATCGAACGGGCCGAAGTGCTTGTCCACGACGGGCTGGTCGGGCCCGAAATCATGGCGATGGCCCCTGCTGGCGCACGGCGGATCAGCGTCGCCAAATCGCGCGCGCGCCACACGATGAAGCAGGACGAGATCAATGCCCTGCTGGTGCGCGAGGCGCTGGCCGGTCGCCATGTCGTGCGGCTGAAGGGCGGCGATCCGCTGATCTTCGGGCGCGGCGGCGAAGAGGCAGAGGCATGCCGCGCCGCGGGCGTTCCGGTCGAGATCGTTCCCGGCATTTCCGCCGCGCAGGCCGCCGGTTCGCTGGGGCAGATTCCCCTGACCCACCGCGACCATGCCAGCATCGTCAGCTTCGTCGCTGGCCAGTGCAAGGGGCTGACCGAACAGGACTGGTCGGGCCTTGCAGGCGTCGGCCGGACGCTGGTGATTTATATGGGTGTCGCAACCGCGGCGCAGATTTCCGAAAAGCTGATGGAAGACGGGCTTGCCCCCGATGCCGCCGTCGCCGTTGTGGAACGCGCATCGCTTCCCGGCATGCGGGTGCTGCGCGGGGTGCTGGCGGGCCTTCCCGAAATCGTGGCCGAGAACGATGTGCGCAGCCCTGCGCTGATCGTGATCGGCGAAGTCACGCGCGAAGGCGGCGATACCGCCCTCGCCCGAATTGCCATGGAAGCAAAAGCATGAAAATCCTGACAGGCAACGACCTCAAGACCGGAGAGGTCATCTGGTGGACCGGCACCGACTGGTCGCTCCATGTGAACGATGCGGTCGATGTGGGCGACAAGGCCGACGAAATCGCTGCGCACGAGGAAGCCCTGGGCCGCGTCAACGTGCCCTATGCCGTCGATGCCACGACCGACGATCAGGGTGTTCGCCCTTCGCACATCAAGGAACGCATCCGCGCCCTTGGCCCCACCGTGCGCCCCGATCTTACGCTGAAACCCGCCGACCCCGCCGCCGGCAACTGGGTGATCTGACATGTACAAATACGACAATTACGACCAGCAGATGGTCGACACCCGGGTCGAGGAATTCCGCGACCAGACCCGCCGCCGCCTTTCGGGCGAGCTGCCGGAGGAAAAGTTCCGCCCGCTGCGGTTGATGAACGGGCTCTATCTGCAGCTTCACGCCTATATGCTGCGCGTCGCTGTGCCCTATGGCACGCTGTCGGGCGCGCAGATGCATGCGCTGGCCGATATCGCGCAGAAATATGACCGTGGTTACGGCCATTTCACCACGCGCCAGAACATCCAGTACAACTGGATCAAGCTGGAAGACGCGCCGGAGATTCTTGCCGATCTGGCCAAGGTCGAGATGCATGCGATCCAGACCAGCGGCAATTGCATTCGCAATATCAGCTCCGACCATTTCGCGGGCGCCGCTGCGGACGAGCTGATCGACCCGCGCCCCTATGCCGAGCTGATGCGCCAGTGGTCGAGCTTTCACCCTGAATTCAGCTATCTGCCGCGCAAGTTCAAGATTGCGGTGATCGCAAGCGATACCGATCGTGCCGCCATGCGCCTTCACGACATCGGCATCCAGATCGTGAAGAATGCCGCTGGCGAAGCCGGCGCGGCGTTCTATGTCGGCGGCGGCATGGGTCGCACTCCGATGATCGCGCCCTGCATCAATGACTTCGTGCCCCTCGACCGGCTGATCACCTATGCCGAGGCATGCCTGCGCGTCTACAACCGCTATGGCCGCCGCGACAACAAGTACAAGGCGCGCATCAAGATCCTCGTCCATGAACTGGGCAAGGAGGAATACACCCGTCAGGTCGAGGAAGAATACGCGTACATGCTGGAACAGGGCGTCGAACCGCCCTTTGCCGAGCTGGAGCGCATCAAGACCTATTTCGCGGACCCCGCGTTTGAGACCGGGCTTTCGAGCGACATCGATCGTAGCGATCCGGATTTCGCGCTGTGGGTCGACCGCAATACCCATCCGCACAAGACCGACGGCTATGTGTCGGCGGTCATCTCGCTGAAGCCGGTGGGCGGCATCCCCGGCGATGCCAGCGTCGAACAGATGCATCTGATGGCCGATCTCGCCACGGAGTTCAGCTTTGACGAATGCCGCGTGATGCACACGCAGAACATTGTGCTGCCCCATGTGAAGATCGCGGACCTGCCTGCGCTGTTCGCACGGCTGGACGCGGCAGGCCTGTCGACGCCCAATCTGGACATGATCGACGATATCATCGCCTGCCCCGGCCTCGATTATTGCAGCCTTGCCAATGCGCGCTCGATCCCCGTCGCGCAGAAGATTTCCGAACGCTTTGCCGCCAATGGCAAGGGCGCGGAACTGGGCCAGCTGAAGCTGAAGATTTCGGGCTGCATCAATGCCTGCGGGCACCATCATGCAGGCCATATCGGCATCCTTGGCGTGGACCGCAAAGGCACCGAAAACTACCAGCTGCTGCTGGGCGGGTCAGAAGCGGAGGATACCTCACTCGCCAAGATCACCGGCCCCGGTTTCGACGAGGACGGTGTGGTAAAGGCAGTCGAGACCGTGACCGACGTCTATCTCGCGCAGCGCATCGACGGGGAGCGTTTCCTCGACACCTATCGCCGTATCGGCATGGCCCCGTTCAAGGAGGCTCTTTATGACTGACGCCAGCTTTACCGAACTCGTCCGTCTGCGCGAGGACAACGCCAGCGATGCGCCGGCAGTGACGGTCGATTCCTTTGCCGAACAGTCGAACGCAGGCGCCGTGCGGATCGAACCGGGCGACGATGCGCGGCTGCTGTTGCCGCATCTGGACCATATCACCCGCGTCGAAATCAATTTTCCCGCATTCGGTGACGGGCGCGGCTATTCCGCGGCACAGATCCTGCGCGAAGCAGGCTATACCGGCGAAATCCGCGCCGTGGGCGACGTGGCGGTGGACCAGCTGTTCCCGATGCGCCGGTGCGGTTTCGACGCATTCCAGCCCGACGTACCGATGAACGAGGCCGATGTGGAAGCCGCGTTCACGCGTTGGGAAAACGTCTATCAAAAGTCCAGCGACACGCGCGTGCCGATCTGGGCCCAAAGGCATCAAGATGGCTGAAGCTGCACGTTCTATCGACCGTATCGACACCGGACCGCGCTTTACGCGCGCCGATGCCGCCGTGCTGAACGCACGCTTTGGCCGTGCGAGCGCGGATGAAATCCTGCGCGCCGTGCTGATAGACGGCGTCGCGGGCAAGATCGCGCTTGTCTCCAGCTTTGGCGCGGAAAGCGCGGTGTTGCTGCATCTCGCCTCGCGTGTCGATCCGGCGGCGACCGTGCTGTTCCTTGAAACGGGCAAGCATTTTCCCGAAACGCTTGCCTATCGCGACACGCTGGTGACACGGCTGGGGCTGAAGGGCGTGGTCAATCTGCGACCCGATCCGGCGGCTCTGGCAGCCAAGGACGAAAGCGGACTGCGCTGGTCCTATGACCCCGACGGTTGCTGCGACATTCGCAAGGTCCAGCCGCTGGCCGAGGCGCTGGCGGGTTACGATGCATCGGTCACGGGCCGCAAGGCTTTCCAGTCCGCCACCCGCGCCGATCTGCCGGTGTTCGAAATCGACGAGAGCGATACGGCGGGCCGGTTAAAGGTCAATCCGCTGATCGGCTGGTCCGCTGCCGATCTTCAGGCCTATCTGGACAAGCACGATTTGCCCCGCCATCCGCTGGTGGAACAGGGCTATCCCTCGATCGGCTGCATGCCCTGCACCAGCAAGGTGGCCGATGGGGAAGACCCGCGTTCGGGCCGCTGGCGCGGTTGGGACAAGACTGAATGTGGCATTCACTCCGTCCCAGGCGCCAGTGACGAGGGCGATCTGCCTCCGGGCTACGAGCCTGTCTTTTAGGCCCGTTTTCTCAAGGGTTAGAGCCAGCCTTCGGCGCGATACCAGTCCGCGGTCTGTTTCAGGCCGTCGGGCGTGGGGATGCGGGCCTGCCACAGGCTGGCGGGAGGGTGCTTGTCCGCATGGGCCGTCCAGTCGGGATGGCACATATAGCTGGCCCGATCGGGCGTCAGCTTCGCCTTGTTGCCGCGCAGCGCACGATCCGCCCTAGCGGCAAAGGTCAACAGCGCGCGGGGCACATGCAGCGGCACGATCCTGCGCCCCATGGCCGCGCCGATCATGCGGGCCATCTCCTCATGGCTCCAGCCGTTGTCGTGCCCGTCATCGGCCTCGTAAATCGCGCCGGTTTGCGCGCCCTCCACTGCCAGCGTCAACAGCAGCCGCGCCAGATCGCCGACATGGATCATCGATGCGCGCCCGCGTGGCGGCAGGGGCACGATGCCGCTTTTCGCCGCGCGGAACAGTTCGAACATCTCGGTATCGCGGGGGCCATAGATCGCGGGCGGACGCACGATCAGGCAGTTTTTCGCCTGCGCCGCCTCGCCTTCCGCGCCTGCCTTGGACCAGCCGTAATCGGACAATGCAGGCTCACGCGCGGCAAGAGAGGAAACATGGACGAAGCGCGGCACGCCCGCCGCATTGGCGGCGTCCACCATCGCGCGCGTACCGGCAATATTGCCTTCCTGAAACCCCGCGCGGTCGGGGGCATTGACCACACCCGCGACATGGATCGCCGCATCGCAGCCATCGCATAATGCCGCCAGCGCCGCATGATTGGCCAGATCGCCGCGCACCCATGTCACGCCCTTGCGCGGCGCCTGATCGCGGCGGGTCAGCGCGTTTACCGCGTGCCCCTGTTCCAGCGCGTGATCGATCAGTGTCGAGCCGACAAATCCTATCGCGCCGGTTATGGCCAGCTTCACGGGCGGGCCTTTATCGCAGCATCACAAGCTGGTCGCGGTGCACCACGGCAGAGCGCGGGGTATAGCCCAGCACCTCTTCCTGCTCGTCGGTATGCAACCCGACCAGAGCCACGCATTCGGGCGCGTCATATTCGGACAGGCCCTTGGCGATCCATTCACCCTCGGGCCCTTCGATCCGCACGGGATCGCCGCGCACGAAACGCCCTTCGACGCGGGTGATGCCCTTGGCGAGCAGGCTGTTGCCGTCGCGCAGAGCATTGACCGCGCCTTCGTCGATCACGATCGTGCCCTTCATCCGCAAGCGCCCGCCGATCCATGCCTTGCGGCCCGTGTCGTGACGGCGCGGCAGGAACAATGTGCCGATGCCATCGTCGCCATGCAGGCCGATGGCGCGCGCGATGGGCGCGTCATATTTGCCGTTGGCGATCACCAGCGCGATACCCGCGCGCTCGGCGATTTCCACCGCGTTCACCTTGGTCCGCATGCCGCCCGATCCGATGCCCGAATCGCTGTCGCCGGTCGCCATGGCGCGCACTTCGTCGTCCACGCCCCAGACCATGGGAATGCGCGATGCGCCGGGTTCGGAGGGGTGCTTGTCATACAGCCCGTCGATATCGGACAGCAGGATCACTGCTTGGGCCTTTGCCGCCTGCGCCACGCGCGCGGCCAGACGATCGTTGTCACCGAAACGGATTTCATGGGTGGCAACCGTATCGTTCTCGTTCACCACGGGAACGGCGCCGGTTTCCAGCAAGCGGTTTAAGGTGGCAGAGGCGTTGAGATAGCGGCGGCGGCCTTCCAGATCTTCCAGCGTGATCAGAACCTGCGCGGCGACAATCTCGTGGTTGCCCAGCAATTCGGCCCACAGGCTGGACAAGGCGATCTGCCCCACCGCGGCACTGGCCTGCGCATCGGCAAGACTGCCACGCCCGCCCTTTTCAAGGCCGAGGATCGCCGCGCCCAGCGCGATCGCCCCGGACGATACGATGATCACTTCCTGCCCGCGGTCGCGCGCCTGCGCGATCTCGTTGGCCAGCCCCGTCAGCCATTTACGGCGCGGCTTGCCGTCCTTTCCGACCAGCAGCGCCGATCCGACCTTCACGACCAGACGCCCGCAAGCCTCCGGCGATTGAAGGTCCGTCAGATGGGCGATCATTTCGTCGGGTTTCTGCATGACCATGCAGTTAGGCACTCATGCGCCGGATGCAAAGGGGGCTTTTCCCGACAGGCGGCCCGATCACGAAAACGAACCGGGGATCAGATGGGCGACCAGTTGCTCTCGCCCTCGGTCCCGTCGCCCGCATCGTCCTCACGCTCTACGCCCTTGGTCTCGGTGCTGGTGGCGGCAGGCAGGAACGACAGCACGGCATCGAGCAATTCGCTGACGCCCTGCCCGGTCGCCCCAGATACGGCGAATACTTTCTCCGCACCCGCCTCGCGCAATTCCTGCGCAAAGCCTTCGGCCAGTTCGCGGTCGGCCAGATCCAGCTTGTTCAGCGCGACAAGGCGCGGCTTGTCCTCAAGCCCGCCGCCATAGGCTTCCAGCTCTTCCTCGACGATGCGCAGCGCCTCGGCCGGGTCCTGCCCGGGACCGCTGCCCGAAATGTCGATCAGGTGGATCAGCACGCGGCAGCGTTCGATATGGCCCAGAAAACGGTCCCCGATCCCCGCGCCATCTGCCGCACCCTCGATCAGGCCGGGAATGTCGGCCAGCACGAATTCACGGTTCTTGTGCCGCACCACGCCCAGCTTGGGCACCAGGGTCGTGAACGCATAATCGCCCACCTTGGCACGGGTGTTCGACACCTGATTGATAAAGGTCGACTTGCCCGCATTGGGCAGCCCCACCAGACCCACATCGGCCAGCAGCTTCAGCCGCAGCCACACCCACAGTTCCTGCGCGGGTTCGCCTGGCTGATGCTGGCGCGGGGCGCGGTTGGTGCTGGTCTTGTAACTCGCATTGCCGCGACCGCCCATGCCGCCTTCCAGCAGGGTGATGCGCTGGCCGACCTCGGTAAAATCGGCGAGCACTTCCTCTTTATCGTCGGACAGGATCTGCGTGCCCACCGGCACTTCGATCACCAGCGGTGGGGCCGATGCGCCAGTGCGGTCCTTGCCCATGCCATGGCCGCCGCGCGGCGCCTTGAAATGCTGAGAATAGCGGAAATCGATCAGCGTATTCAGGCCCTGAACAGCCTCGAACACAATGTCGCCGCCGCGACCGCCGTTGCCGCCGTCGGGTCCGCCATATTCGACATATTTCTCGCGCCGGAAGCTGACCGCGCCCGGCCCGCCCGCGCCGGAGCGCACGTAAATCTTGGCCTGGTCGAGAAAATGCATGGGCGATCAATCCGATGGCGGGCAAAGCGCGGAAAACTTGCCGCGCATGGCCGGAAACAGCGTCATGCCTCGCTATCCGAATAGCGGCCGGAATGGCAAGCATGCCAGATCGGGCCGGGCGACCGGCAATAGATCGCCTGTCCGGTTCGGGTCGAGGCAAATGGATGAATGGTGGAGCCGAGCGGGATCGAACCGCTGACCTCGTCATTGCGAACGACGCGCTCTCCCAACTGAGCTACGGCCCCGTTCCATTCGCTGCACCATCCGCCAAGGCCGATGTGCAAGAGCGCGCCCCTTACCCGAAGGCGCGCTCCAGTCAAAGCAAAAATGCGTAGATCGGTTGGCCCGCTAGCCCTCCGAATTGCCGCTGGTGTTGTCGGCAGAGGCAGACGGTATGGCGGCCGGATCGGCCACGGGCGCGGCAACCGGCGCATTGGGATCGACCGGCGGCGGCACCATGCGGCGATGGCGATAGGGTTCGCCATAGGTCGCCAGATATTCCGCGTCCCATGCCTGCGCCTCTGCGCTATAGGCTTCGTATTCGTCGAAATAGCCGAGGAAGACGAGCTCCAGCTTGGGCAGTTCGGCCTGTGCCGCCTCGTCCAGCTTACCCTTGGGCGTATCGGCCAGCGCAAGGCTGGTTTCGCGCGCGGCGGCGCAGAAACGCGGCAAGGCGGGCGGCAGAGAGAAATAATTATAGACCTGCGTCATATACTGGTCGCGGGCGCGCTTGTATTCGCTGCGGCCGAACTTGTCGCGGAACTGGGTATCGACCTTCTGGTTCGTGGTGCTGAGCTCACGCGAGTGGGTTTTCAGGAAATCTCCGTACCGCTCGGCAATCGCGGCATCCTCGGGTGCATTACAGTTCAGCGCCGCGACGTTATAGGCCGACCGCAGGTTCCACGTCGCCTGTTCGGTCGACAGGCCGGTGTTGACGGTCTGGCGGATGCCCAATTCGTTCCGTTGCGGGATCGCCAGATTGTCCTGCGCATAGCCCGGTGCGATCGGGCGCGCGCGGAAAGCCTCTTGCACAGGCGGCGGGGGCGCGACCGGCGGCGGCGGCGGCGGTCCACACGAAGCAAGGGTTGCGGCGGCGGCCACGGTCGTAATGCGAATGATGGGCTTGCTTCCCGACACGGGTCTTTCCTGTTTCTTGCGGCCACGGCGTCCAATCACGCCATGGGCCGGTTATAGCAGGGCGCAGCTTGCGCCCGGGTGAAGCAATAGCATGCGCCTTTGGCAGAAATGCTGCATCGGTATTATCCCACTCGTCCACAAGGAAAACGCCCGACCGGACGCTGTGTCCGATCGGGCGTTGTTTTTCGTCGTCCGGGCGAGGGAACTTTCAGCCGCCCCGCTCTTAAGGCATTGAATTGCCGATCAGTCCCTCTGGCCCATGAAAGCCAGCAGGAACTGGAACATATTGATGAAGTCCAGATAGAGCGACAGCGCGCCCAGGATCACGGCCTTGCCCATGAACTCGGTTCCGGCCAGCTGGTAATACTGCATCTTCAAACGCTGCGTATCGTAAGCCGTAAGGCCCGCGAAGATCAGCACGCCAAGGAAGCTGACGGCCCACATCAGCGCGGTCGACTGAACGAAAATATTGATCACCGAGGCGATGATCAGGCCAATCACGCCCATGATCAGAAAGCTGCCGAAACCCGACAGATCCTTCTTGGTCGTGTAACCGAACAGCGACAGACCGGCAAAAGCGCCCGCCGTCGCAAAGAAGGTCGCCGCGATCGAACCGCCCGTATAGACGAGGAAAATCGTCGACAGGCTCATCCCCATCAGGATCGCGAAACCCCAGAAAAGCATCTGGAGCGTGCCCTGCGAGAAACGGTTCGCGCCAAAGCTCATCGCGAAAACGATCGCGAGCGGCGACAGCATCACCAGCCACATCAGCGGCGAGCCGATCATCGACAGCGTCATGCCGCTGCTGGCCATCAACAGCGCGACAACGCCCGAAAGCAGCACGGCCGATGCCATGTAATTATAGATCGAAAGCATGTATTTGCGCAGGCCGGCATCATATCCGGTGCGCGGCACGCTTGCGCCGAGGCCCGTGGACGCGCCGAAGCCGGCGCGCGTCTGCGGACGCGTGGGCTGGGGGTCGTTCCAGTTTGCCATAGCTTTGTTCTTCTCCTCAGTCGCCCCTCCCAAACGGGGGGCGCTCTGGTGACAATATCGGCTGTGACGCGGTTCTTTTCAAGGAAAACCGCCAGTCAGCAATATTCTGTAATAATACAGCCCGCCGCGCGCGCTCGCGGAGCGCCGGTCAAGCCTCGCCCGCTGCATCCACCAGCGCGTTGGCCAAGGCATCGGCGGCGTCTCGGTCACCCCACAACACGAACTGGAACGCGGGATAGAACCGGTCGCACTCATCAACCGCCTGCTCCACTGCCATTTGCGCCTGGCTCAGCGACAACAGCCCGTCATCGCCCAGCATCAACCCATGGCGATAGAGCAGCACCGAACCTGCCGACCACAGATCGAAATGACCCAGCCACAATTGCTCGTTCACAAGGCTCATCAGTTCGAACATCTGCACGCGCTTGTCTTCGGGAACACGCACTTCGGGCAGGCAGAGCAGTTGCAGGACATTATCCTCGCGCCGCCAGATCGCGCGCAGCTGGTATTTCGCCCATGCGCCCTGAATCTCGCCGCCGATCTCGTCCTCGCTGGTCAGCTCGTACGGCCAGCCGCGCGCCTCGAACAAAGATACCAGCATATCGACCGGCGCCGCATCTTCGTGACGGTTCTCGGTCTGGCTTTCACTCATCATGCAGCGGTTCTTTCTCCGTCACGCGGACCCCGATGACCCGCCATTGTGCGATCTGGACCGGCGCTCGCCGTCTTTACAATGGCTTAACCTATCGCTGCCGTGCATAACGCGATACTGTTGTTCACCGCATGTGGATAAGGATTTTGCGTTAGGGTCCGGGCGATGCCGAACTGCAACAATCCGGCCCGCTATTCGTCGTCGGGCGCGTTATTCATCGTCAGGATTATCGTCCGAACCGCCGTCTGCACCGAACGGACGGCCGCTGGGCACCAACCGGTCATTGCCCGCCATCACATTGTTATCGGCGGGAAAAATACCCAGATGGGCGGCAGCCACCTGTTGTCCGGCCGACAGGCGCGGGACCGATCGCATATAGGGGGCCAGATTATCCGCCAGCTGGCGCGGCAGCACGGCATACAGCATTGCAACCGCCTCTCCGCTGCGGCCGGACACGGCCAGCATGAACGCCTTGATGCGCCATGCCGCAGGGTCGTTCGCCTGCAGCAAGGGTTGCAGCATCCGTTCCGCCGCATCGCGCTCCTGGCCTACGGCAAGGCTGAAGGCATGACGGCGGGTCACTTCGGGATCGGGCCCGATGCGATTGGCGATGGCGTAATAATATTGCGCGCTGGGCTGATCGCCCAATAAATCATGCGCCAGCCCGCGATCTGCGGCCAGATCGGCGGGCCGCGCACCCATGCGCTCTGCCTCGGCAAACATGGGCAGTGCCATGCGGGGCTGGCCCAGTTGAACCATCACCGAACCGCGCATTGCCCGCGTGAAGGGATCGTCGGGACGAACCACCTCGGCACGGTTCAGAAAACCCAGCGCGACATCATATTCGCCCAGCCGCATCGCGGCATCGGCCCCTTCGCGCATCGCCTGAAGATCGTTCGGATCGCGGGCCAGCCGCCCGGTCGCATCGTCGAGCATGCGCTGATCGGCCGCGGGATTCTCGATCCGGATGGTGCGTGACTGGGCACCCGCATCGTCGCTTGCTATCCCGCCAACCAATACAGCAAGGGCGGCGAGCAAGCCCGCCGCCCTTCCGTGTGTCAGCCCTTGCGGGCGGATCTCAGCGCCGGTTGTTGTTACGGCCGAGGAAGCGCGGGATATTAAGGTCCGCGGCATCGTCGTCATCCTCACGGTCGTCGGCCGGAGCCTCGTCCCGATTGCGCGACAGGCTGGCCATACGCTCGAACAGAGTGCTGCCACCGACCGAAACCGCCGCCTGACCCGAAGCCGGACGCCAGCCGCGCGCGGATTCGGTGCGCGCCGAGGCATCCATCGGGCCGGAATCGCGCGATTTTGCGACCGGCTCTGCCGCTGCGGGTTCTTCGAAACCGTCGCCCAGCAGCAATTCGTCCTCATCCTCGACCTCGGCCATATCAAGGCCCAAATCCAGCGGCTCGTCGGTCGAGGCATAGCCGCCCTCGTCGCCCACATTCAGATGTTCGCTATCGTCCGCGGGGTCGGTCAGCTTCATCGCGGGTTCCGGCGCGGGGGCCTGAGGGATCGGCGCTGCGGCAGGGGCCGCAACCGGAGCAGCGGGAGCAGCGCCGGTGCGTGCGGGCGCGCGGCCCGAACCCAGCGAGAACGGACGCGACTGTTGCACAGGCTGTTCGGCTTCCTGATCGATGCCGGTCGCCACGACCGACACGCGAATCTTGCCTTCCAGCTCGGGATTGAAGGCCGAACCCCAGATGATATTCGCATCGGGATCGACCAGATCGCGGATATGGTTCGCAGCCTCGTCCACTTCCATCAGGCGCATATCCTCGCCGCCGATGATGGAAATGATCACGCCCTTTGCACCCGTCATCGACACACCGTCGAGCAGCGGGTTGGCGATCGCCTTTTCGGCAGCCTCCAACGCACGGTTTTCGCCGTCCGCCTCGCCGGTGCCCATCATGGCCTTGCCCATCTCACCCATCACCGATCGCACGTCAGCAAAGTCGAGGTTGATGAGGCCGGGCATGACCATCAGGTCGGTGATCGAACGAACGCCCTGCTGCAGCACTTCGTCGGCAAGCTGGAACGCTTCCTTGAAAGTAGTGTCGGGACGCGCGACCAAAAACAGGTTCTGGTTCGGAATGACGATCAGCGTATCGACGTGCTTTTGCAGCTCTTCGATGCCCGAGTCCGCCGAACGCATCCGGCGCGATCCTTCGAACATGAAGGGCTTGGTCACCACACCCACGGTCAGCACGCCCTTGTCACGCGCTGCCTTGGCGATCACGGGCGCAGCCCCCGTGCCGGTGCCGCCGCCCATACCGGCCGCGATAAAGCACATGTGCACGCCATCGAGCATGCGGTCGATCTCGTGCAGAGTCTCTTCCGCTGCCGCGCGACCGACTTCGGGACGGGATCCAGCACCCAGCCCCTGCGTGATTTCAGGGCCAAGCTGGATGCGATCCTCGCAAACCGCGGTATTCAGCGCCTGCGCGTCGGTATTGGCGACGATGAAATCCACGCCCTCGATCTGCGCCTGGATCATGTTCGCAATGGCGTTGCCGCCCGCGCCGCCAACGCCGATCACGGTAATGCGCGGACGCAGTTCCTCAACCGCAGGCGGACCGATATTAATGCTCATTAAGGTCTCCGCAAACTCGCTGTCAGCCCCTTCGCGACACTGTGCCGGACCCTTGGATTCCAGCCCGACGCTATTGACCGCTTCAGCCCCGTTACTTGTATTGGATAGTGGCATAAATCGAATCGCCACCGCAAAGGCTTTCAGCAGATTTCCACATCGGCGTTAGACTGTCTTTCGCCATGTATGAATCCTAGCCTGAAGGGGTATTTCCTTGCGCGCCGCTATCCGACGCTACCAATCGTCAGAAATGCGAGCGCCATAAGCAGGCCTGCAAGGCGATTGGATCGGAAACGGGCCAGCGCGTTCATGCCGTCCGCCGTGTCGAGCGTTGCGACCTGCCAACCCAGATGAGTCGCGACCGGCAGCAGCGCCAATAACGCCAGCCAGTCGGGCCGGATCAGCCAGATTGCCGCCGCCCAACCGGCCAACGCAAGGAGGTAAAGCGCCGTCACCCCCGGCACGATCCGCCCTTTCATGGCGAGCGCGCTGGACCTTACGCCGACCAGCGCGTCATCCTCCATGTCCTGCACCGCATAGATCGTGTCATATCCTATCACCCAGAAGATGCATCCCGCATAAAGCGCGCAAAGCGTGGCAAGAGAGCCACCGTCCATTTCAACCCAGCCCACCAGTGCCCCCCAGCTGAACACCAGCCCCAGCCACGCCTGCGGCCACCAAGTGATGCGCTTCATCAGCGGATAGAGCGCGACCGGAAGCAGGCTGGCGATGGCGGCCAGTTGCGCCTGCCAGCGCAATTGCAGCATCACGACCAGCCCGATCAGGCAGAGCGAGACCAGCCATATCCACGCGCTTTTCAGCGAGACTTGCCCGCTGGCCAGCGGACGGCTGGCCGTTCGCGCAACCTGCCGGTCGAGGTCGCGGTCGAGAATATCGTTATAGACGCAGCCTGCCCCGCGCATCGCGACCGATCCTAACAACAGCCATAATGCCATGTCCCAGCGCGCCGCGCCGCCCGCCGCCCACAGCCCCGCCGCGCAGGGCCAGAACAGCAGCCACCAGCCGATCGGCCGGTCGAACCGCGCCAGCAGCGCATAGGGCCGCGCACTTGCGGGTAGCAGGGCGACCAGACCGCGATGCTGGGTATCTGGCGTCGTGATTTCGGGGGCGGTGTCATTCATCGCGGCTTGCTTTAAAGGGGGGATCGATCCGGCGGCAAGGGAGCACAGATACAATGCGCAAAATTGGCGATATCGGCGAATTCAACCGTCAGGGCTGGAACGCCAAGGCCGATGGCGGCGATCGCTGGTCGATCCCCGTCGATGCCGCCACAATCGCCGCGGCGCGGCAGGGCGAATGGAATGTGGTGCTGACCCCGTCGCGCCCCGTTCCCCGCGACTGGTTCGGCGATATTGCCGATAAAGATGTGCTGGGCCTTGCATCCGCAGGCGGGCAGCAATGTCCGATCTTTGCGGCCGCCGGCGCGCGCGTTACCAGCTTCGACGCCAGCGACGGACAGCTTGCCCGCGACCGCGAGGTGGCCGAACGAGAGGGGTTGCATATTCGCACGATCCGCGGATTGATGCACGATCTGTCGGCGCTGGGGGATCGCAGCTTCGACCTGATCTTCCATCCCTGTTCCAACAGTTTCGCGCCCGACATCCTGCCCGTCTGGCGCGAATGCGCGCGCGTGCTGCGCCCGGGCGGCGTTTTATTGGCAGGTTTCACCAATCCGGCGCGCTTCCTGTTCGACGAAGGCAGCGTCGAACGCGGCGAACCGCTGGCGCGCAATCGCATACCCTATAGCGACCTCGACCTGCCACAGGCCGAGCGCGAAGCCCTGTTGGCACAGGACCCCGTCATCTGCTTCGGCCATACGCTGACCGACCAGATCGGCGGACAGCTTGCGGCGGGCTTCATGCTGACCCATCTGTTCGAGGACGATTTCGAAACGCGCGATGCGGTTGGGCAATTGATGGATTGCTATATCGCCACCCGCGCCATCTTGCCGAGTTGAATGGAATGACCGCGACCCCCGCATGGCCACCCAAAAGCGCGCCGCGCCTGTTCGTCGACGCGACCTTGTCGCCGGGCATGATGTTCGAGATCGACGGGCAGCAGGCGCATTACCTGTCGCGAGTGATGCGGACAAAGCCGGGCGATGCGGTGATCCTGTGCGATGACCGCACCGGCGAATGGGCCGCGCGCGTCACCCATGCGGGCAAGCGCAGCGTGAGTGTGGAACTGGCCGATCATCTGCGCCCGCGCGAAAGCGTACCGCAACTGACCCTATGCGCCGCCTTGCTGAAAAAACCGCGCTTTGACCTGGTGCTGGAAAAGGCGACCGAATTGGGCGTGGCACGGATTCGCCCCGTTATCACGCGGCGCTGTGTGGCCGATGCGCTCAACATGGATCGCGCGCGCCAGATCGTGACCGAGGCGGCGGAACAATGTGCCCGAACCGCCCTTCCCGTCATCGAAGCGCCGGTATCTCTGGATGCCATGCTGAAAGACTGGAACGGCAGCACGCTGTTCTTTGCCGACGAAACGCGCGATGCCCCGCCCGCGGCGCAGTGTTTTGCGCAAAATCCGCCGCCCGCCGCGCTGCTGATCGGTCCCGAAGGCGGCTTCGACGATGCCGAGCGGGCCGCGGTTCGCGCCCATCCCGCAGCCCGCCCCCTATCACTGGGTCCGCGAATCCTGCGCGGCGAAACGGCGGCGATTGCAGCCATGGCATTATGGATGGGTGTTGCCGGAGACTGGGCGTGACAGAGGGTAGAGGCAAAATCCCGCTTTCCCAATCGCGCGAACCCGCCTAGGTCCCCGCGCCATGAGCACGCGCAAGGACACCGGGGCCGCAGAGCCCGTCATCGAAAGCCGCGACCAGCTGCTGATCCCCATGCAAAAGGGCGAGAAGCCGCGCGAACAATGGCGCATCGGCACCGAGCACGAGAAATTCGTGTTCCGCACTGCCGACCGCCGCGCCCCGTCCTATGACGAAAAGGGTGGCATCCGCGACATTCTGATGGCGCTGCGGAAATATGGCTGGGAACCTGTAGTCGAAGGCGGCAATGTCATCGCCATGTCGGGCGGCGACGGCACGGTCAGCCTTGAACCGGCGGGCCAGCTGGAATTGTCGGGCGCGCCGCTGGTCAGCCTGCACGAGACCTGCGCCGAAACGGGCCGGCACCTGACGCAGGTCAAGGAAGTCGGCGGCGAACTGGGCGTCGGCTTCCTCGGCCTTGGCATGTGGCCCGACAAGGCACGTGCCGACCTGCCGGTGATGCCCAAGGGCCGGTACAAGATCATGATGGAGCATATGCCCAAGGTGGGCACCATGGGGCTCGACATGATGCTGCGGACCTGCACCATTCAGGTCAATCTGGATTATTCGTCCGAGGCCGACATGGCCAAGAAGTTCCGCGTCGGGCTGGCGCTGCAACCGCTGGCCACGGCCCTGTTCGCCAATTCGCCCTTTACCGAGGGGAAACCCAACGGTTTCCTGTCCTATCGCAGCCACATCTGGTCTGACACCGATCCGGCGCGCACCGGCATGCTGCCCTTCGTTTTCGAGGACGGCTTCGGCTATGAACGCTGGGTCGATTACATGCTCGACGTGCCGATGTATTTCGTCTTCCGCGACGGTAAATACATCAATGCCGCCGGGCAAAGCTTCCGCGATTTCCTGAAAGGCGAATTGCCCGCCCTGCCCGGCGAAAAGCCGACGATGGCGGACTGGACCGATCACATGTCCACCGCCTTTCCCGAAGTGCGCCTGAAAAGCTTTCTGGAAATGCGCGGTGCGGATGGCGGGCCGTGGAGCCGCATTTGCGCTTTGCCCGCGTTCTGGGTCGGCCTGTTGTATGACCAGACGGCGCTGGATGCCGCGTGGGACATGGTCAAGGACTGGTCGATGGAAGAGCGTGAGGCATTGCGCAACGCAGTGCCGAAACTGGCGCTCGACGCGCCGGTTCCGGGCGGCGGCGTGCTGGCCGACCTTGCCCCCGAAGTGCTGAAGATCGCGCGCGCCGGTCTTGCCGCGCGCGGCCAGCTCAATTCGGTAGGCGATAACGAAACCGGCTTCCTTGCCCCGCTGGACGAGATTGCCAAGCGCCGCAAGGTGCCCGCACAGGACCTGCTCGACCGCTATCACGGCGAGTGGAACGGTTCGGTCGCGCCGATCTATAAATATAGCCTGTAAGCGGTGCCCGAAGGCGGGATGATCAGCGAAACGCGCTGATCGCCCCGCCATTGTCCAGCACATAAAGCGTGTTGCCCGCGACGATCGGGTTCAGCGACACGCCATCGTCAAGCTGCGCGACATTGGAATGCGTTCCCTCGGCCGCGTCCACCGCCACCAGCGCGCCGCGCGTGCTGGCGACATAAAGCTTGCCGCCCGCCAGCACCGGACCTGACCAGAAGATTTCGCCCTTCTTGTCCTTTTCGTCCTTCCAGCGCTGCAACTGGCTGATCCAGCGGACCTTGCCCGTTGCGCGGGCAATAGCCAGCAGTCGCGCATCGTCGGTCAGCACGAAAATCCAGTCGCCCGCCACGGCCGGGGTCGAAATACCCGCCAACGACAGATCCCAGATGCGGCGGCCCGACAGCAGTTCATAGGCTGCCATGCGGCCGCCCTGCCCCAGTGCATAGACGCGCCCGCCATCGATGATCGGATCGGCATCGACATCAGTCAGCGAACCGACCGAGGTGGAGATATTGGTCCGCGCCAGCGCATCGCCCCAAAGCTCTGTGCCGTTTTCATAACGATAGGCGATCAGTTCACCGCTGGAATAGCCTGCGATCACCGTGCCCGCCCCTGCCGCCGGAGCCGCCACGCCGAACACGCCCGAAAGCCCGCTGGAACCCGCACGGTTCCATTCGACCTCTCCGGTCGTGGCGTCGAGCGCGAAGATCTGGTTGTCCTGTGTCATCACGAACACATTGCCAAACGCCAGCGTCGGCGCGCCTCGCAGCGGACCCGAAGGCTGAACCTTCCAATATTCAGCGCCATCCTCGGCATTCAGCGCGGCCACTTCGCCGACGCCGGTGGTGACGTAAAGACGCCCGTTTTCATAACTCGCACCGCCGCCGAACACCGAGCTGGACCCGTCGCCACTGACCTTCAGCGACTTCTGCCATACGGGCGCGCCGGTGGTCGCATCGAATGCCGAAACGGTGCCGTCGGTGCCGAACGCGAACAGCTTACCACCGCCGACCACGGGCGATGCGGCAAGGCGCGATTGCTGGCTTGCGCCCGAAATGCTGCGGCTCCACGCGCGGGTCGGATTGGCCGCCAGCGCCAGATGGCCATAGGCCTTGGATGCAGAACCGCCCGCCTGTGCCCATTCGGCATTGGCCGTCGGCGCGGGCAACACCACGGGAACGCTGGCGAGCGAAGGATCGACTTCAGCCGTATTCTCGATCCGTGACAGGATCGGTTCGCGCTTGCCGACGGTCGGGGTCGTTTCGGGTCCATCTCCCTTCAGCGCGCCGCAAGCCGCCAGTCCGCCTGCAAGCGCCGCGACCAGTGCGATCCTTGCCGCGCCCATGACGACGCCTTTGCCAAGCGGGTTTTTCATTCGGTTTCTCTCCATAAATCCTGTGATGCCCCGTGCACCGACCGCCTTGCGATCAGTTCGGTGCTGCGCCGCCTGCGGCGATCTGTTCGACGATTTCCTGTGCGTCATCCACCGCATCCGTGCCGAAAAGGCCCGCCAGCTGCCGGGCACGGGCACGCAGGGTTTCGGGCTGATCCTCGTCCCGCGCGATTTCTGCAAATAGCGGACCGGCCAGTTCGGTCTTGCCCTGCTCGACATAGGCAAGGCCCACCATTTCGCCCGCGCTGCCGAACCACGGATTGCCCGGCACGGCCAGCGGTTTCAGGCGATCGATCACCTTTTGCGTCTCCATAGCGTCGAAATCGACGGCGACGGCGCGGATCGCGGCCAGATCGCGGAAAGGCTGCGGGTTCGTTGCGTCATTCGCCACCGCGTCGAACAGTTTCACGGCCTGCGCATTATCGCCCTTTTCCTGCGCGGCAGCGGCGGCAAGGAACTGGGCGGGAACGCGATAGGCAGCGGGCGTGCCCTCTGCCGTGAGGCCAGCGGCCTTTTCGGCGGCCGCAGACAGATTGCCCGCTTCCAGCTGGTCGATCGCCAGCGTCAGTTCGACCGCGTCGGCCTCTGCCTCGCTTGTCGTCTTGTGGTGCCACCATGACCAGCCGCCCAGCGCCGCCAGCGCCAGCACGGTGATGGCGATCAGCGGCTTGCCCCATTTGCGGAAAAAACCCGAAATCGTGTCCTGCCGGACAGCCTCGTCCACTTCGCGGCGGAACACATCCTCTTGCGCCCGCTGGCGCTGCGCGGCCTTGTCGACGGCATTTTCGGGACTGGTTGGGCTAAGCGCCACGATGATCGGCCTTTCGAACAGGATAGGGTTTCCGGCCCATACGCCGGGATTGCGGGGTCTTACGGACCGGACGGGGGCTTTTCAACGCCAAAGCGGTTCGCGCCTGAACGGGCGCTGAAACCGTCCACAGGCGCGACAGTCCGGCAGTGCGCCGATCGTCAGGGGTAAAGCCTGCCGTCGCCGGTCAGTTCCGCCATCAGGGCGCGGTGATCGGCAGCATCGCGGTGGTTGGCGGCAAAGCCCGCCATGGCCTTGCCCAGCCCCTTGCGCTTCACCTCGTCCCTTGCCAGCGTCACCATCGCCTCGGCCATGGCGGCAAGTTGCCCGCTGCCTGCGCCGATGACGTAATCGCCCTGCTCAGGGGGCAGGATCGCGCCAAGTTCGCTGCCCGCCGCGATCAGCGGCACGCCCGCGGGAGCCGCCAGAAACGGCTCGCGCGGCATGTCGCCGCCCTTGGCGGGCGGTTTGGGCGCCAGCAACAGATCGAACAGCCCTGCCCGGTCTTCCGGCCCCGACAGGCGCTGGCTGGTCAGCAGCCGGTCTGCCACCTCCATCTCGGCGCACAGGGTGGTAAGCCGGACCGTGTCCTCCTTGCTGCCGAACGCGACCAGCCGCCATTCGTCGCCCAGATCGCGCAGGCGGCGCAGCAGCGGATCGGCATCGGGCAGCAGATCGCTGGCACGCACGCCGATCCACGCCTCGTCCTTGCGCTTGACGAGGCCCGGAATCGCATCGGCACGCGGAGCCTTGGGCTCGCGCCCGAACACCGGCAGCGCAATCCGCAGCCTTTTTCCGCCCACGTCCCAGTTCGCGGCAATCTCGTTCGCGGCGGCAGGCGTGGGGGCGACCACGGCCTGCGTTCGCGAAAAGCCAAGCTTGCGCTTAAACCGCTTGACCGCGCCGCCGGCAAAGCCCTTCAACCCGTGGTGATAATGGATCAGCGGCGACAGTTTCAGCGCTTCCCCGAACAGGCTGTGCGCCATCGCCGCAGGAAAGCCCGCCTCGCCATGGGTGACGATCAGGTCATAGCCGCGCATCTGCCGCGCCATGCGGTTCAGCTTTGCCGGTCCCGCCCCGCCGTCCAGCACGGGAAATTCGGGGCGATACAGTTGCAGGCGCGATGCGATATCGTCGTCGGCATTGGGGCCGTGATGTTCGATAAACTGGAATTTCCCGCCCGAAAGCGCGCGGATCAGATCGCCGCTATACGGCGCGGCAACGGGGTCCAGCCCAAGATGCAGGATACGCAGCTTGCGATAGACGGTAATCTTCTTGGCCATAAAACGGGTGTTATCCGGCGGGTCAGTGGCTGCGCGCGATCAGGCGGTCGATCGCCTGCCGCACATGCGGTTCATTCAGCGTGGGCGTATGGCCGGTTTCGGGCACGCTCACCAGTTCCACATTCGGGATACTCCCGACCATTTCGCGCGCCACGGTTCCCGACAATATATTCGATGTCTCGCCATGCACGACCAGCACGGGTCGCCCCTGCAAGGCATCATAGGCGGGCCACAGATCGGCCGATCCGATGATCGACGAATCATGCGCCGGATTGCCGCCAGTCGCAAAAGCCTCTGCGATGCGCATGTCGTAATCGAAACGGATATTGCCGCTGCCGCTCAGCTCCATCAGCTGTTTGGCAAAGCCGATCCATTGTTCGATGCCCCATGACGGATGGACCGCGCCATGCACTTCCTGCAACGCGCGGCCGGCATGCATCCATGTGGGAAAGCTGCGCCCGTGGCCGACATATTCAAGAATATGGTCCAGCCCCTCGCGCTCTATCACCGGGCCGATATCGTTCAGCATCGCCCCCGCAATCCGCTGCGGAGATGACAGGGCCGACAGCATGGTGACGATCCCGCCCAGCGAAGTGCCGAAAAAGATCGCCCGCTCGATCCCGGTCTGCGCGAAAAATGCGTCGAGATCGGCGACATATTGCATCGGCACATAGCTGGCCGGATCGCGCGCATATTCGCTTTCGCCGCGTCCGCGCAGTTCGATACAGATCACGCGGCGTTCGAACGACAGATCCTGTGCCAACTGTTCGAAATCGCGGGCATTGCGGGTCAGGCCGGGGATGCAGATAACGGGTAAAGCAGCCGCGTCACCGCCGCGCGCGGGATAATCGCGGTAATGCAGTTTCAGCCCGTCGGCGCTTTCCCACCAGCCGTCCTGCCATAATTCTGTCTGCGGTTCGGCCTGCTCTTTCGGCGACCCGCCGGCTTTGTGGTCCACGTGTCTGATACCCTGTTCTGAACGCAATCGGATGCCGCACCTTGCGCCGGACGCGGCCGCACCCCACTATCGCGGTATGAGCGGCATTCCGCAACCTTCCCCCTATCGTCCCGACCCTGTCATTACGGGAATTGCCGACTGGATCGCCGATCCGGTGCGCGCGGCCGTTTTTCCGCAGGCGATCACGCGTTTCCGCAACCGGCGCTGGGCCGATGCGGTCGGGCTGGACGGGCTGGACGATGCGGGCTGGACCCGCCATTTCGCCTGTTTCGAGCCGCTGGACGGCAATCTGCCGCAGCCCCTGGCGCTGCGCTATCACGGGCACCAGTTCCGCACTTATAACCCCGATATCGGCGACGGGCGCGGGTTTCTGTTCGCGCAGATGCGCGATGGCGCGGGCCGGCTGCTCGATCTGGGCACGAAAGGGTCGGGGCAGACACCCTATTCGCGCTTTGGCGACGGCCGGTTGACGCTGAAAGGCGCGGTGCGCGAAGTGCTGGCGACCGAACAGCTGGAAGCATTGGGCGTCAATACCAGCAAGACATTCTCGGTCATCGAAACGGGCGAACAGCTCGACCGCAATGACGAGCCTTCGCCCACGCGCTCGGCGGTTCTGGTGCGGCTTAGCCACGGGCACATCCGCATCGGCAGCTTCCAGCGCCTTGCCGCATTGGAAGAGCATGATCATCTGGCAATGCTGACCGATTATGCGCTGGCGCAATATCCCGGCCCGCCTCCGCCCGAAGATGCGCCGGATCGCGACCTGCCGCCGGTTCGCCTGCTGCATCTGGTGGTCGAACGGCTGGCCGACATGGCCGCCGCCTTTGCCAGCGCGGGCTTTGTCCATGGCGTGCTCAACACCGATAATATGAATATATCGGGCGAAAGTTTCGATTACGGCCCGTGGCGTTTCCTGCCGCGCTGGGACCCTGCGTTCACCGCCGCCTATTTCGACCACTCGGGCCTCTATGCGTTCGGACGTCAGGCAGAGGCGATCCACTGGAATTGCGCGCAGCTTGCCATCGCGCTGCGCCCGATTTGCGAAGCACCGCCGCTGGTCGCCGCGCTGGAGCGGTTTCCCGAGCTTTACACCGCCGCCGTGCGCCGCCGCTTCGGCTGGCGACTGGGGGTGGACGCGATCTGGACCGCAACCCATCCCGACGATGCGGGAGCCGTGGTCGAGGCAGCGGAACGCGGCATGCGCGAAAGCGGAATGCAGCCCGACCGTTTCCTGTTCGCCGCGCGGCAGGGTTCGCTGTCGGGCACCGGCGCGGTGGAGGATTTCACCCGCCTGCTGGCCGATGTGCCGCGCGTGACCGACACGCATGAATACTGGCAGGGCGACACGCCGCAATCGATGGTGATCGAAGAGATGGAAGCGGTCTGGTCGGGCATCGACCGCAATGACGACTGGACGGGTTTCAATGCCGCCGTCGCCGCGCAGCGCCGCATGGGCGACGCGCACGGCCCCGCGCCTGTGGGATACCCCGCGGCGGCGGGACAAATGTGAACTGACGCCACGCGAGTGCTTGCCGAAAGGCCCGGTGAGAGGCTTGGCAAAACGGTCAAAGGCCCCATATCTGCCGAACCCAAAACCCGTTTCGATCGAAACTACGCTGCTCTGGTCAGCGCCTCGGCAATGGGTTAGAGCTTGCGCCGCATATCCCCGGCACGCATTCGACGGAGCCAACTTGACCACCGAACTGACCTCGATCGAACCCGCCAGCGGCGAGATTTTCTGGCACGGCGAACCGGGCGATCGCAATCTCGTCCTCGATCGTTCGCGCACTGCATTCCTGTCGTGGTCGGCAGAGCCGATGTCGCGCCGGATCGAATTGCTGCAACGTTTCGCCAATCAGGTTCGCGCCGATGCCGACAGCCTTGCAAAGCTGATCGCGCGCGAAACCGGCAAGCCGCTGTGGGAAGCCGAAACCGAAGTGCAGGCGGTGATCGGCAAGGTCGATATCTCTATCGCCGCGCAGGCCGAACGTGCGGGCAATCGCGCCAGCGAAGGGGCGATGGGCGCGAAAAGCGCGCTGCGTCACAAGCCGCATGGCGTGATGGCCGTACTGGGCCCGTATAATTTCCCCGCCCATCTGCCCAATGGCCATATCGTTCCGGCCCTGCTGGCGGGCAATACGGTCGTGTTCAAGCCGTCGGAAAAGACACCGGCGGTGGGGGAACGGCTCGTCAGCTATTTCCAGGCAGCGGGCTTTCCCGAAAACGTGGTCCAACTGCTGCTGGGCGGACCGGAGGAAGGCCGCGCGCTGACAGCCGATCCGCGCATCGACGGCGTCTTATTTACCGGATCGTCGCATACCGGCGTCGCCATCCGCAAGGCGCTGGCCGAACGGCCGGGCGTCATCACCGCACTGGAAATGGGCGGCAACAACCCGCTGATCGTGTGGGATACGCCGCTGCTGCAGGATGCGGCGGCGACCATCGTGCAATCGGCCTTTACCACTGCAGGACAGCGCTGCACCGCCGCACGACGCCTGATCGTGCGCGATACGATGTACGAACCGGTGATGGAGGCGCTGACCAAGCTGGTCGACCGCATCATCGTGGGCGCTCCGTTTGACCAGCCTGCCCCCTTCATGGGACCGGTGATCGACAATGTTGCCGCCGATATCGTCGAACGCGGCTTTAACGGCATCGTGTCGCGCGGCGGCCGGGTGATCCGTCCGGTCGAGCGTTTGAAGGAAGGCCTGCCCTTCCTCACCCCTGGCATTGTCGACGTTACCGATATGAACGGCAGGCGCGACGAGGAACTGTTTGGCCCGTTGCTGCAGGTGATCCGCGTGTCGAATTTCAAGGCTGCACTCGCCGAAGCGAACAACACCAGTTACGGCTTGTCCGCATCGCTGCTGGGCGGCACGCCCGAACTGTACAACCGGTTCTGGCGCGAGATCAGGGCGGGCATCGTGAACTGGAACCGGCCGACCAATGGCGCATCGTCGAACGCGCCCTTTGGCGGGGTGGGCCTATCGGGCAACCACCGACCGGGCGCCTATTACGCGGTGGATTACTGCAACTATCCCGTCGCCTCGGCCGAGATTGACCAGCCGCGGGCGATGATCGGAGTCGGGCTTCACCAGTAAGTCGCCAGAACGGCCAAGGCCGCACCCCGACATGCGGGACGCGGCCTCCTCTCAATCAGGTTAACGATTAGCGGCAGCGGGCATCGCTCTTGTCGATGGCGCGGCCCAGCAGGGCACCGCCCGCCGCACCAAGGATCGCGCCCAGCGTCTTGTCCTTGGCAATTTCATGGCCGGCAAGACCGCCCACCGCACCGCCGATCAACAGACCGGTCGTGCCGTTTTCCTTCTTGCAGTAATAGCGGCCGTCATTCCCGCGCCAGACGCGGCTGTCGCGGCGCAGACGCTCGTCGCGGCGGTCATACCGGTCGTATCGATCATAGCGGCCATAACGATCGCGGTTCTTGTAACGACGGTCGAGGTCGGCGTTCAGATCGCTGACTGTCATGATCTGCGAGGTTTGCGCCTGCGGGGCCTGTACGGGGAAAGCCGCTGCCTGTGCCGCAGGTGCCGAAAGGGCCATGGCGGGAACGGCAGCCGCAAGGGCGATCGTGCGAAGCTTCAGAAACTGGGCCATTATCATTCTCCTTCAATTCCGGTCCGCGTCGGTTGGATGCCTCGGCGGTGTGAGTTCAGAATTAGGCTTGTGAAAATGAACACTTGCAGAATGGCCCGTTTATTTTCAGAAAGAATGCCACTTTTCTGAACGGCTTGTCGCAGATTGCAAACGTTTGGGCTTTGCATCGCGTCCGGCCCGCTCTAGGCGCGCGGAATCATGAGCAGCCCTTCGCCCGTTCCGACCACCGAGAGCCCTGCCCCGCGCGGCCTTCCATTTGCCCTCGGCGCTTATACGCTGTGGGGTTTCCTGCCGCTCTATCTGGTGCTGCTGAACGCAGTGAACCCGTTTGCGCTGGTTGGCTGGCGGACGCTTTGGACCATTCCCGTCTGCGCCGTCGCCATCGCGCTGCGCGGGCAGATCGCCGAGGTGAAGGCCGCGCTGACCAATCCGCGCATTCTGGGCGTGCTGCTACTGTCCAGCCTGCTGATCAGCACCAACTGGATCGTCTATATCATCGCCGTGCAGCGCGGTGCATTCTATGCAGCCAGCCTCGGCTATTACATCAACCCGCTGGTCAATGTGCTGCTGGGGACGATTTTCCTGAAAGAGCGGCTGACGCGCATGCAATGGCTGGCGGTCGGCGTGGCCGGCATCGGCGTTGCCATTCTGGCGGCAAAGGCGCTCGATACGCTATATATCAGCCTGATGCTGGCGCTGACATTTGCCACCTATGGCCTGCTGCGCAAGCGCGTGCCGGTTGGCGCATTGCCGGGATTGACGGTAGAAGTGCTGATCCTTGCCGTTCCGGCAGTCGGCGTTATCGCGCTGGCACCCGCCGCGACGAATGGCGTGGGCGGCGATCTGGCGGGCCATGCCCTGTTGTTCGGTGCAGGGCTGTGGACGGCGATCCCGCTGCTGCTGTTTGCGACGGCGGCGCGGCGGATGGATTACTCCACGCTCGGCTTCGTGCAGTTTCTGGCCCCGACGATCGTCTTTTTGCTGGGGCTGACGGTTCTGGGCGAAAAGCTCGATCCCGTCAGGCTGGTGTGTTTCGTCATCATCTGGACGGCCATCGCCATTTTCTGCGCAGACCTGCTGCTGCGCACACGCGCCCGACGCCGCGCCCAGCTGCCTGCCTGACAGGAAATCGCGCACAAACGCTTATCTTTGCGCGGGTCGTCCCTACATCGGTCAGACACGCATTGCGCCGGACCGGCAAAAGGACAGCAGCCCATGACCGACACGCCCTCTCGCCACGATATCACCCGCCTGAACGATCGCGCGATCATCCGGCTGACGGGTGAAGGCGATGGTGGGGGTGAAAATGTCGTCGAGTTTCTCCAAGGGCTGGTCACCAGTGATGTCACCGCCGCGCTGCCCGTATGGTCGGCGCTGCTCTCACCACAGGGCAAGGTGCTGTTCGACTTTTTCGTCTGGCCCAGTGGCGACGATTTACTGATCGAATGCGAACGCGATCACGCGGACGAGCTGGTCCGCAAACTCTCGCTCTATCGCCTGCGCCGCAAGATCGCGATTGCCGTCGATCCCGCGGTCGAAGTGCATTGGAACAGCCATCGCGGCGACGGCGGGGCCGACGATCCACGTCTTGCCGCGCTGGGTCAGCGCTGGCTGTTACCGACAGAGCAATCGGACGGCCCCGGCGCCGACGATGCCTATCGCGCGCATCGCCTGTCACTGGGCGTGACCGAAGGGCGCGGCGAGCTGGGTTTCGACCAGACACTCTGGCTGGAATGCAATGCCGCCGAACTGCACGGCGTGAATTTCCGCAAGGGCTGTTACATCGGGCAGGAAAACACCGCCCGCATGAACTGGCGCCAGAAAGTGAACCGCCGCCTGCTGGTGCTGCCCATCGCGCAAAGCGACGAGGCGCGCCGCCGCGTCGCCTATGACGATCTGGGGGTGGCGGTCGACCATGTCCGCGTGGCCGATACCGATCCGGCACTCTGGCCCGGCTGGCTTGTTCTGGACAATGCGGAAGGCACTGAGACGCCCGCGAAGAGTTAAACGCTCTCTCCGCGAGGCAGCATGGCGATCAATTGCCGCGTGGCCAGATCGCGCGCCGATTCGCGCGGCAGGTCTAGCGACTGGGCCAGCGAATCGCCGATAGTCGCATCACCCAGCGCCTGCAGCACGATCACCATCGTTACTTCGCGCACGCGTTGCCAGTCTTCGCCTTCGGGTCCCAGTTCCTCAACCATAGCGTGGATCGTGTCGAAGATCGGGTCCAGCGTATCGCGATTGCCCGATACCATGGTCCAGCTGGCCAGCGCACCGGCCCCTTCGCGCCCGAACGCATCGAAGATCAGGTCGACCAGCTCGCGCGCGCTGCCTTGCCCCGCCCGCCGCTTGGCGACCGCCTTGGCGATAGTCTCGCAGATCGATGTGGCAAGAAAACCCGCCAGCGCCTTTTGCAGGCCCGCCGCGCTGCCGAAATGATGCAGAAGATTGGAATGGGTACGCCCGATCCGCGCCGCCACGGCCTTGAGCGTCAGCGATTGCGGACCCGATTCAATCAGCAGTTCGCGTGCCGCTTCCAGCGCGGCACGCTGGCTGTCTTCCTGGCTTAGTCGTTTTCTTGTTGCCACCGGATTTCAATTGTTAAAGCGCGACCCTTTCCGCTGATACACAAAATTATCAACGGTAACAATTAACTATGCTATAGTTGCGCTTGCGTTTTTCGCTTGCGCCCGTGCAGTTCACGCTGCCTGCAATTCCATTGCCGGAATATGACTCGGGCCCGACGGGTCTGGCATTTGCGCCATAAGCGTGAACATCGCCTCCTCAACCTCATCGAACAGGCCAAGGTGACGGAACGCAGGGGCCAGCCAGATACGCGGCTGCCACCGCCCGCCGCGCGCGACGAAACCGGCGGTTCCGGCAATGCGGTCCTGCCCGATCGACGGCATGGTCACGATTAGCCCATGCGCCAGATCGTTGGGGCGCAGGGGATCGTTCGTGGCGGGAACGCCCGCACGGTCCAGATTGTCGCGGTCTTCGGGCCATGCGGGCCGAAGGAAAAGATTGTCGCTACGGATAAACAAGGTTCCGCTCCCTAATGGCGCGGTCGAGCCACTAGGCCTGCCGCGTTTCAATATGGTGATACCGGCCATGAAAATTTGGCCGTGCTGTCCAGATGCCGTGCCCGGCCATGGGCGTTAACCATCTGTTTTTGATCGGGTTCCCTAAATACGATGACCTGTGGCGGGTACCGCCGACGCCCCTGCCAACCCGCAAAACCGACGCGAAAAAGGGAGACTGGCCGCGTGGCCCTCTCCCTTCATGCCGGTCTGTGCCGGCGGGGCCGTCCGTTTAAAGGGACGGCCTATCGCTAGGATCTATCCCTTACTCGGCGGCTTCCGCCAGCACGTCGACCGACACGAATTTACGGCCAAGCTTGCCATCGTGGAAGCGGACCTTGCCTTCGGTCAGGGCGAACAGCGTGTGGTCCTTGCCCATGCCGACGTTCACGCCGGGGTAAACCTTGGTCCCGCGCTGACGCACGATGATGTTGCCGCCGACCACGTCCTGGCCACCGAATTTCTTGACGCCAAGGCGACGGCCAACCGAATCGCGGCCGTTGCGCGAGGAGCCGCCTGCTTTTTTATGTGCCATGGTTGTGTGCTCCTACTTTGGGTTCAGCCGACCGACACGATACGCAGCAGGGTCATCTGCTGGCGGTGTCCGTTGCGACGGCGATAGTTGTGGCGACGACGCTTTTTGAAAACGATCACCTTTTCCGACTTTGCCTGCGCGATGATCTCGGCCGAAACCTTGACCTTCGAGGCGTCCTTGAGGTCCGAGCCTTCACCTGCGAGCAGGATGTCGCCCAGTTCGATCTTGTCGCCGGCTTCACCCGCCAGCTTCTCGACCGCGATCTTGTCTCCTGCGGCAACGCGATACTGCTTGCCGCCCGTGCGCACGATTGCGAACATGTTCAAACCTGTCTGTTCTGCCGCGAAGCCACGACCCGACGTCAATGCGCCGATGTTGTATCCGTGCCGATCTGCGGACGATTATTCCGGCCCAATGCAATTACAGCGCGCAAAAGCACGGGATGCCGGATTGAGCGGTGCCCGTTACTGGCAATGACTGCCGCTGTCAATTGGAAAGGGGCGTCCGGCGGGCTGCGCCACCCGACCTGTTTCCCCGCTGCCATTTGGCTGGCGGATCGCTTCCAAGCTGCTATCAGGCGCGGTGATGATTGCACAGCGCCTTTTCCTTGTCGCCATTCCCGCATCGCTGATCGTGTCGGCCTGCGCCAGCGATTCGCGCTATCCCTCGCTGGAAAGGCGCGATGTCGAACGGGTGGAGGGCAATGCTTCGCCCGTCGAACCCGATATCGCGACCCCCGCCGCGCCCGCGCCCCTTCCGACAGGTCTGAACGGCCGGATCGCCGAATTGCGCGAACAGGCCAGCGCCTCGCATGCTGTTTTCCTGCGCCGCGCCAGCGCCGCGCGGGCACGCGCCAATGCAGCCAGGGGAGCGGCGCAGGGCAGCACGCGCTGGTCCGATGCCATTGTCGCGATCAGCGATGTCGAATCGGCGCGCAGCGATACAATGTTCGCGCTGGCCGAGCTTGATTCGATGCTGGCCGTGGGCGCAGTGACCGCCGCCGATACGGGCGCGGCACAGGGCTTGCCCGAAATTGCCGCCGCGCGCGAGGAAGTGGCTGCGCTGGTCGCAGAGGAAGACGCCGCGTTGCAGGCGCTGACGGCGCCGATGGGGCAATGAGGCTAATGAGGGGCTGATCAGGCGATATGCGCCCAGCGCGACAGGTCTTCGCGGTCCTGCTCGCGCGGTTCGACCCAGTGCCAGCCCTGCGGCGTCTTCTCGCGCTTCCAGAACCAGCTTTCGGACTTCAGATGGTCCATCAGAAAGTCGCATGCCTCGAACGCATCGCGGCGGTGACGCGCGCCGCATGCGACCAGTACGATGGGATCGCCCGGCACCATCCGCCCCTCGCGGTGGATGACCAGCAGGCCGGTAAGGCGCCAGTGGCGCTCTGCCCGCATGGCCAGTTCCTCCATCCCCGACAGGGTCAGCGGCGCGTAATGGCGCAGTTCCAGCGCCTGTACCGCAGCGGCGCCCCCTTCGGCGCGGACCTTGCCAAGGAAACTGACCACGCCGCCCGCATCCTGACGCGCGGTAAATTGCTGTAATTCATGCGCCGGATCGAAACCCGCATGGGCAAGGCGGACATCGCGGATCATGGGGCACTCAACCGCCGCTGACGGGCGGCAGAAAGGCCAGCTCGTCGCCGCTTTTCGCACTCCATGCGCCCGCGCCCACCAGCGACCCGTTCAGCGCGATACGCACATTGGCGGCAGATATCGCCACCGCAAGGCGCGGTTCGAGCCGTTCGGCAATCTCCGACAGGGTCAGCGGGCGTTCGATGTCGAGCGACAATTCGGGCGCACCCGCCGCATCCTCGAGCTTGCCGAGAAACAGAAGCGTCAGCGACATAGGGACCGGACCTATCCGCCGGTGACCGACATATGGCGGGCCAGTGCCGGTGCCTCACCCGCTTTGCGGATCGCGAAATGATGGCGTTCGGGCTTGATCGCCATCGCCGTATCCAGCGCCTGTGCCACTGCGCCATCGGGATCGGCAGACCGCACGGCGGCGCGCAGGTCGACCTGCTCGCGCCCGCCAAGGCAGGCGTAAAGCTGGCCCGTCGCGGTCAGCCGCACGCGATTGCAGCCGTCGCAGAAATTGCCTGTCAGCGGCGTGATAAAGCCCAGCCTGCCACCCGTTTCCGCCACATTGACATAGCGCGAAGGCCCGCCCGTGCGATGTCCGCTAGGGGTCAGCGTCCAGCGCGCCTCCAGATCGCGGCGCACGGCATCCAGCGGCAGGTAATGGTCGATCCGTTCGCCATCGACCTCGCCCAGCGGCATCACCTCGATCAGGGTCATGTCATGGCCCTGCCCGTGCGCCCATTCGACCATGGCAGGGATCTCCTGCTCGTTCACGTCCTTCAGCGCGACGGTGTTGAGTTTGACCTTTAGCCCCGCATCGCGCGCGGCGTCGATTCCTTGCAACACCGCGTCCAGCCGGTCGCGCCGGGCCAGACGTTCGAATATCGCGCGGTCCAGCGTGTCGAGCGAGACATTCACACGCCGGACGCCCGCTGCCGCCAGATCATCGGCGAAATCGGCCAGCTGCGTGCCATTGGTGGTCAGCGTCAGCTCTTCCAGACCATCCCCGATACGACGTCCCAGGGCGCGCACCAGATCGATCATGTCGCGCCGCACCAGCGGCTCGCCGCCGGTCAGCCGGATCTTGGTGACGCCGCGGTCGATAAAGGCGAGCGCGATGCGATGCGCCTCTTCCAGCGTCAGCACCTCGGCGCGGGGCAGGAACGTCATGCGTTCGGGCATGCAATAGGTGCAGCGCAGATCGCAGCGATCCGTCAGCGACAGCCGCAGATAGGTAATGTGGCGACCGAAGCCATCGACCAGAGGTTTGTGCTGTCCAGTGCTCATCGAATGCATTGTGCCAGAGCGTTCATGCGCCGCCAAGTGTTCAGAGCGGATCACCTGTTCCCGCAAGGAGCAATTGACCGGTCACGCCTTCGTTCGCGTGCAGAAATGCGATTGTCGACGCAATCGCATCATCATCCGGCGTTGCGGATGCGGGGGCCACGCCGTTTACCCGCGCAGGAACCGCCGCGCGGGCCAGCGCGGCGACTGCCTCTTTCCGCCAGCGGTGCGGCTTTTCCGGCGCATATTCGAATTGCAGCACGATGGACCGGCAACCGCGACCCAGCAATTCGACGGCGCGAGGCAGATGATGTTGGTGGAACACCGCCGCGGCGGCCAGCGGATCGGCGCCGCCCAGTTCGACCTGCAAAACCGCCTTGCCGTCCATCGCCGCCGTCACCTGCGATGACGCGTCAGCGTCATGCCGATCTTTTCGTCATGCTCGGCAATGGCCAGCTTCACGATCTTGACCCGCACCCATTTCACCCGCGCATCCTGCACGAACAGGCTATCGCAGATGTGGTCGCCCACCGCCTCGATCAGCTTGAAATGGACACCGGGGGGCAAAGCCTCCGTCGCGGCGAATTTCAGGTCCATGTAATTCTTGCTGGCGTCCAGCGGCGTGTCTGGCTCGAACCTCTCCGGCATGGCCAGTTCGACGGCGATGGAAATGCGCAGCGGCTGCGGCTTGCCGGTTTCTTCCGAATAAATGCCGGTCAGCACGTCCACCACAAGGTCATCGACTTCAAGGATCAGGGAATCGTTCACAGCATGACCCTCAATCATTGGCCCAGCGCGCGAAAATGGCGGTGGGCAGGATTCGGCGCGTCTCGCTGTCGGGGACGGCAGCCTCGCGCACGGCCAGTTCGCCATGTTCGATCCGGCCCGGCAGCGCGGCGAATTGTTCGTCCAGCAGCCCCGCCAGCGAAAGCGAGCTCATCCGCACGGCATAGGCAGTCAGGAACAGAAAGCGCGAATCGGCATCGAGCAACTGGCGGCAATCAGCGATCAGCGGGGCAAGGCTTTCCTCGATCCGCCACGTCTCGTTCTTCGGTCCGCGCCCGAATTTCGGCGGATCGAGGATAATGCCGTCATAGCGTTTTTCGCGCCGCACCTCTCGCGCGGCGAATTTGGCGGCATCGTCCACCAGCCAGCGGACCGGCGCATCGCCCATGCCGCTGGCATCGGCATTGTCGCGCGCCTGCGCCACCGATTTCTTGCTGGCATCGACATGCGCCACCGACCCGCGCCGCGCCAGCGACAGCGAACCCACGCCGGTATAGCCGAACAGGTTCAGCGTCTGCGGGTCGCTCTTCCCCTCCAGCATGCCGTCCATCCAGTCCCACACCGGCGCCATATCGGGAAAGAAGCCCAGATGGCGGAACGGCGTGCACTGGGCGGTGAAATTCACCTCGCGCCATGTCAGCGGCCAGCCATTTTCGGGGACGGGCTTTGTGAATTGCCAGCGCCCGCCGCCATCCTCGTCCGAACCGGGCACGAATTCGCCATGGGCGTCCCAATCGCCGAGCCGCGGCTTCCACATCGCCTGCGGCTCGGGCCGGATAAAGCGATAGGGGCCATATTGCTCGAATTTCCGCCCCTCGCCGCTATCGAGCAGGGCGTAATCCGCCCAGCCCTCGCCGACCAGCAATTGGGGAAGTTCGACCAGTTGCGCCATAGCGGTTTCAGGCAGGGCTTTCGGTGGCATTGGCCGCCACGAACTCGGCGACCGCTTCGTAAGTGCCCGGCAGATCGGTGCAGGCCTCTTCACGATCCATCAGATCGGCAATGCGCGGCGGCAGCACAGGCGACACGCCGATGGCAGCCTCGACCGCGGGGGCGAATTTGGCGGCATCGGCAGTGGCCAGCGTTACGACCGGCACGTCGCGCGGCAGATCGGCCTCCAGCGCGGCGGACAAGCCGATTGCAGTATGCGGGTCGATCACCTTGCCGCAATTGTCATAGGCCCAGCGCATCGCGGCGCGCATCTGGTCAGCATCGGCGCGCGCGCTGGCAAACAGGCTCGCGGCCCCTTCGCGTTGCGCATTGGTCAGTTGCATCGCCTTCGACTCCTCGAACCCGCGCATCTGTTCGGCCAGCGCCACCCCGTCGCGCCCGCCCGCATCGAACAGCAGCCGTTCGAAATTCGACGACACCTGAATGTCCATCGACGGCGCTTCCGTGGGCGTAACGCCATGCGCCGAATAATCGCCGGTCGACAAAGCGCGGTGCAGAATGTCGTTCACATTGGTCGCGACGATCAGTTGCCCGACCGGCAGGCCCATGCGCGCGGCCACATGCCCGGCGAAGACGTCGCCGAAATTACCCGTCGGCACGCTGAAGGCGACCTTGCGATGCGGCGCGCCCAGCTGGATCGCGGCGGCAAAGTAATACACGACCTGCGCCATCAGCCGCGCCCAGTTGATCGAATTCACTGCCGTGATGCGGAAACGACCCGTCATCGCCGTGTCGGCGAACATGCGCTTCACCATGGCCTGCGCATCGTCGAAACTGGCGTTTTCCAGCGCGATATTATGCACATTGGGCGCGATCACGCTGGTCATCTGGCGGCGCTGCACTTCCGACACGCGGCCCTTGGGGTGCAGCATGAAGATATCGATCTTCGCGCGCCCCGCCACCGCGTCGATCGCGGCGCTGCCGGTATCGCCGCTGGTCGCGCCGACGATGGTAAGATGCTGGTCGCTGTCCTTCAGGAATTCCTCGAACAGCAGGCCAAGGAGTTGCAGCGCCACGTCCTTGAACGCCAGGGTCGGCCCGTGAAACAGTTCGAGCAGCCAGTTCCGCTCGTCAAACTGGGTGAGCGGGGTCACGGCCTTGTGGGCGAAACGGCCATAGGCCTGCGTCGTCAGTTCCAGCAGGCGTTCGGGCGCGATGCAGGTGCCGACGAAGGGCTGCATGATTTTTGCGGCGAGCTCCGCATAGGGAAGCCCCGCCATCGCGGCAATGTCATCGGCCGAAAAGCGCGGCCATTCGCGCGGCACGTAAAGCCCGCCGTCGCTGGCAAGGCCCGCGAGCGTGACCGAACGGAATTCGAGCGGCGCTGCGCTGCCACGGGTGCTGATGTAATCCATGAGGCGCGCGGTTAGCCCCGCTGGCGCGTCAAGGCAAGACAGAGCGGGCCAGAGCCCCTATTGCCCCGATTTCCCGCGCATACGCCGCAGCGCCAGAAAATAGATGACGAGCGCGGTGATCGCGAAAAAGAACCACTGAAACGCATAGGCCATATGGTTATCGGGCAGTTCGCGCGGATCGGGCGGGGCATTGGGGGCAAGCCCGGCCAGCGGCGGATCGGCGACCAGCCGTACACCCTCGCCATAACGGGTGATGCGGCCCGTGACATCTCCGCCAGCCCAGTCGACGGGCTGCGGGTTCTGCGTCCAGCCAAGTTGCACCGCAGCCTCATTCCCTTCGGCCGTGCGGCAGCGGGCAATCTGGACCCAGCCCGAAGCATTATCGGCATTGCGGCCCGCAATGGCGTTGCGGCCCGTAACTTCTGCACAGGTGAAGGCGGATCGGCGATAATAGGCCGGTTCGAATTGGTCGGGCGACAACGGCCATGCGACCGGCGTGTCGTCCTGCGCTGCAGCGGCATAGCGGGACAGAAGTGCGTGCTTCCACTGGGCGCGCTGGATCTGCCACACGCCAAGGCCGATCATCACGGCAACGGCACCGAGCACCAGAATGGTCGGAATAAGCGGCAGGCGTTTCATCGATCGTCCGGATCGCGCCCGCCCGCTTCCCGCGCATCGCGGTGGTATTCCACGATCAGCAGCAACCCCTTGGCCACGCGCAATCCGCCCATCACCATGATCGCCGTCAGCGGCACCCACAGGATCACATGCACCCAGAACGGCGGATTGACCGCCAGATCGAGCCAGATCGCCAGACCGGTGATGATGGTGCCGATAATCAGTGTCAGAAAAGCGGCCGGACCATCGCCCACATTGAAACGGGCATAGTCCAGCCCGCAGGAGCCGCATTTCGCGGCAAAGCGGACCCAGCCGGCAGGCAGTCCGCCTTCGAATAAGGTGGTTGCGCCGCAACGCGGGCATTCCCCGCGCACCGCACCGCGCAGTGCGGCACCAACATCGGGGCCTTCGCCGCAATCGGAACGGGTACCGCCCGCGGGTACACCGCGGTCGGGGGACGCATCTTCGCCCCCCTTCTGGTCAAGGCCGGTCAATGTCCGGACCCAGCCATCAGCCTATCAATGGATGGGCGCACCCCAACCGCCCCAGATATAGACGGCGATGAAGAGGAACAACCATACCACGTCGACGAAGTGCCAGTACCACGCTGCCGCTTCGAAACCGAAGTGCTGGCGGGGCGTGAAGTCGCCCTTGTAGGCGCGGATCAGGCAGACGATCAGCATGATGGTGCCGACGATCACGTGGAAGCCGTGGAAGCCCGTTGCCATGTAGAACACCGAGCCATAGGTATTCTCACCAAACGGGAACGGCGCGTGCATATATTCATAGGCCTGAATGGCGCTGAACAGCACGCCCAGAATGACGGTGAGCCACAGGCCCTGTTTCAGCCCTTCGCGGTCGCCGTGGATCAGCGAGTGGTGCGCCCAGGTCACCGTGGTGCCCGAACACAGCAGGATCAGCGTGTTCAGCAGCGGCAGATCGAACGGATCCATCACGGCGTGGATATCTTCGGGCGGCCAGACGCCCCCGACCGATTCGGCCAGAGTGCTGGGGAACAGCGAGAAGTCGAAAAAGGCCCAGAACCAGCCGACAAAGAACATCACTTCCGAAGCGATGAACAGGATCATGCCATAGCGCTGGTGCAACTGTACCACCGGCGTGTGGTCGCCCGCATGCGCCTCCTTGATGATATTGCCGAACCAGCTGAACATCGAGATCAGCAGGCCGATGACACCGGCAATCAGCAGATAGGTGCCGAATGGATAGTCGTGCATGAAGAACGCCAGCCCCGTCGTCATCACCAGCGCCGAAAGCGAGGTGAGGAACGGCCAGGGATCGGTCGGCAGAATGTGATAATCGTGGTTCTTGGTGCCGGCCATTGTCGCGTGTCTTCCCTTACTGATCGCGTAAGAGGGCGGCTGCGCCCTCTAGCAAAACCCAAACCTTTGCGCCGCGCTTTAGCCAGCAGACCCCGTATGGTCCAGAGGCTTTACGCCGCTAATCCCGATAACCTTCGCGTTAGACCCTAGGGCCGCTCGCTTTCGTAAAAGCTGTAGCTGAGTGTTATCTGCTGAATATCCTTGGTATCAGGATCATCCAGTATCGCCGGATCGACGTAATAGATCACCGGCATCTCAACCTGCTGCCCCGGCATTAACGTCTGTTCGGTAAAACAGAAGCACTCGATCTTGTTGAAATACTTACCCGCCTGAACGGGACTGACATTAAAAATAGCAGTGCCAGTCACTTTGCGAGCCGAATTATTGCGCGCCTCGTATTTGGCGAGAGACTTTTCACCAATCAGAACATCGCTGGTCGTTTGCATGGGACGGAACGACCACGGCAGGCCCGCCGTCACATTACCGTCGAATCGCACGGAAATACGCTGACCGGTCGCCTTGATTTCGGAAGCCTGCGCCTCTGTCGCGCGCTGGGTGGTGCCATCGATTCCGGTGACCTGACAAAACAGCCGGTACAACGGCACCGAGGCATATCCCATCCCCAGCATTGCCAATGCGACACCCAGAAAGATCAGGCCCGTACGCGTATTGCGCGAGCCTTGGGTCTGTTCGGCAATGGATGCGAATGTCTGGGCCATGATATCCTCCCCGCGGGATCAGCTTGTCGGGAAACGAACGATGGTGAGCATGAAAAACAGCACCACCAGCCCGCCAAGGAACAGCCCGAGCGCGATGTTCCTGCTCTTTTGACGGGCGCGGATCTGGCGGGTCACCCTTTCGGCGTCGGTCTCGTTATCGGTCACGCGATCACCCCTGCATTGGCCAGCAACCGGTCCGCCACCAGCGCACCGAACAGCGCAAACAGATAGACCACGGAATATGCAAACAGCCGCTTCTCGGGCTTCATCGCATCATCGGGCTGCGCGCGGCGCAGGCCGACCGGAACAGACAGCGCGATGAACAGCGCAGTCAGCGCAGCCGCGCTGACGGCATAGACAATCCCTGCGCCGTCCACAAACCATGGCGCCAGAGCCACGGGCGCAAGCGCGATCGCATAGGCAAGGATCTGGCGGCGGGTCGAAACCTCGCCCGCGACAACCGGCATCATCGGGATGCCGACGCGTGCGTAATCGGTCTTTACGAACAAGGCCAGCGCCCAGAAATGCGGCGGTGTCCACATGAATATGATCGCGAACAGCAGCACCGGCATCAGCGTGATATCGCCCGTCACCGCGACCCAGCCGATCAGCGGCGGAAACGCGCCCGCGCCGCCGCCAACGACGATGTTCTGCGGCGTGCGCGGCTTGAGCCACATCGTATAGACGACCGCGTAATAGACGATCGACACCGCCAGCAGCGCCGCCGCCAGCCAGCCGACGCCAAGCCCCATGACAACGACCGATCCGGCCGACAGCGCGACGGCAAAGTCGCGGGCGTTTTCGCGGTCCATCCTGCCCGCGGGAATCGGGCGCGACGCGGTCCGTTTCATGCCCGCGTCGATATCCGCTTCGTACCATTGGTTGATCGCAGCCGCCCCGCCCGCGCCCAGCGCGATGCAAAGGATGGCAGTGAAACCGATGACCGGATGGATGCTGCCCGGAGCCGCCAACAGGCCGCACAGGCCGGTGAACACCACCAGCGACATCACGCGCGGCTTGGTCAGCGCGACGAAATCGCGCCAGTCCGCAGGCAGGGCCACGCCCTGCTGCATATTGTCATCGGCTTGGATCATGCTTGCCATGATAGTCCAGAATTCCGTTCAAACGAATGAAGCGCGGAAAAATCAGCAAGGGGACGTCGCGGAGCCGCAGCACCATCGACGCCCCCCTGATACTCTTACCCTTGGCTCAAGGCTTTGGGCATTTGCCGTCAGGCGGGCGCTTAGTGCGCGGCGCCTGCCTTGTCGTCGATCACCGGCAGGGTTTCGAACTGGTGGAACGGCGGCGGCGAGGACAGCGTCCACTCCAGCGTGGTCGCACCTTCACCCCAATAGTTACCCTCTGCCTTCTTGCGCACGATGATGGCGTAGAGGATGTTGGCGAAGAAGATTACGATGCTGATCGCCATGATCTCGTAACCGCGGGTCGCCACCATGTTCCACAGCTCGAAAGCCGGGGTGTAGTCGGGGTAACGACGCGGCATGCCGTTCATGCCCAGGAAGTGCATGGGGAAGAACAGCGTGTTCACGCCCACGAAGAAGACGATGAACTGCAGCTTCGACAGAAGCTCGGAGTGCCAGACGCCAAACATCTTCGGGAACCAGTAATACCAGCCCGCGAACATCGCCGTCACCGCACCCAGCGAAAGCACGTAGTGGAAGTGTGCCACCACGTAATAGCTGTCGTGCAGATTGTCGTCGATGCCGCCATTGGCCAGCACCACACCCGTCACACCGCCGACGGTGAACAGGAAGATAAAGCCCAGCGCCCACCACATCGGCGAGGTGAAGCGCAGCGAGCCGCCCCACATCGTCGCGATCCACGAAAAGATTTTCACGCCAGTCGGCACCGCGATCACCATGGTGGCAGCCGTGAAATACATCTTTTCGTTCACCGACAGGCCGACCGTGTACATGTGGTGCGCCCACACGATGAAGCCGACGACGCCGATGGCGACCATGGCATAGGCCATGCCGAGATAGCCGAAGACCGGCTTGCGGCTGAAGGTCGAGATGATCTGCGAAATGATGCCGAAGCCCGGCAGGATCATGATGTACACTTCGGGGTGGCCGAAGAACCAGAACAGGTGCTGGTAAAGGATCGGATCACCGCCACCTGCAGGTGTGAAGAAGGTGGTGTTGAAATTACGATCGGTCAGCAGCATCGTGATGGCGGCAGCCAGCACCGGAAGCGCGAGCAGCAACAGGAAGGCCGTGACCAGCACCGACCACACGAACAGCGGCATCTTGTGCAGGGTCATGCCCGGCGCGCGCATATTGAAGATGGTGGTGATGAAGTTGATCGCACCCATGATCGAGCCCGCACCCGCAAGGTGGAGCGCGAAAATACCGAAGTCCACCGCAGGCCCCGGCGAACCGGTGGTCGAGAGCGGGGCATAAACGGTCCAGCCGGTGCCCGCACCCATGCCGGTGCCACCGGGCATGAACGCGCTCATCATCAGGGAGCAGAAGCCCATGAAGGTCAGCCAGAAGCTGATATTGTTCATGCGCGGGAACGCCATGTCGGGCGCGCCGATCATGATCGGGACGAACCAGTTGGCGAAACCGCCGATCATGGCGGGCATGACCACAAAGAACACCATGATCAGGCCGTGCGCCGTGATCAACACGTTCCAAAGGTGCAACGACCCATCGAAATCGCCGGCTGCACCGCCGAGAAACTCGTGAACCGCACCCAGATACTGGATGCCGGGTTCTGCCAGCTCCATACGCATGATGCCCGAAATGCCGCCGCCGATAATGGCCGCGAAGATCGAGAAGATCAGGTAAAGAGTGCCGATATCCTTGTGGTTCGTCGACATGAACCAGCGCTGGAAGAACGGCGGCTTGTGATCCGCATCATGCGCGTGATGCGCATCCTCGTGGACCGGAAAGCTTTCAGGGGCGGTGGTGGCCATCTTCTTGGTACCCTATCCGTAAAATCTGTCAGGCGGCGGCGGGGGCGGCTTCGCCCTCGCCCTCGGGCGCTTCTTCAGCACCCTCGACTGCCGCATCCTCGGCAGCAGGAGCCGCCTCTGCCTCTTCGCCCAGCGTGCCGCCCGGCTGTTCAAGAACCCATTGTTCGAACTCGTCCTTAGGCAGCGCCTCGACCGCGATGGGCATATAGCCGTGACGCGCACCGCACAGTTCCATGCACTGGCCGTAATAAACGCCCGGTTCCTTGATGAACATCACCTTCTCGTTCAGGCGGCCCGGCACGGCGTCCAGCTTGAACCAGAGCGAGGGGACCGCGAACGAGTGGATCACGTCGGCGCCGATGGTCTGGATGCGGATCGGAACGCCCGCGGGAACGACCATGCGCTTGTCGACCGCCAACTGGGCAGGCTCACCATTCGCAATCGCTTCATCCTCGGGCATCATGTTCGAGATGACCTCGAACCCGCCGTAATCGGGATAGGTATAACCCCAATACCACTGGTAACCGGTCACCTTTACCGTCAGCGCGCCCTCTGGCGCGGTTTCGTACTGATTGGCCAGCAAACGCATCGAAGGTACCGCAATCGCCAGCAGGACCAGCACGGGCAGCAGCGTCCAGATCACTTCGATCAGTGTGTTGTGGCTGGTGCGCGAGGGATTGGGATTCGCCTTGGCGCGATAGCGGGCGACGACCCAGATAAGCAGGAACAGCACCAGCAGCGAAATGATGGTGATGATCGGCATCAGCACCGCATTGTGCATCCATTCGCCGTAATCGCCGATCGGCGAATACTGGTCCTGGAACCCGATGGCGCCCGGGGTGGGCATGCCCTTGCCCTCGGTTGGCTTCATCGGAACATAGCCTGTCGCGGCTTCCACCACGGGGGCTGCGGTTTCGGCGGCGGCGGCCATCGCGGTGCCCGCAGATGCCATCAACGCGGCGCCCGCCAAGGTGACGAATTCGGCTGCGCGGCGGATTCCCATCACTGTCAAGATCGCTTTCCCTGATCCCGTTTCCCACCCGCTGACAAGGCATTCGATGCCCCTGCCAGACGGCGGATAGACTGAACTGAAGCGCGGAACATGCCCCACGCAAATGGCGCAGAAACGCACCATCGACCACGCCCGAAGGGGCGCGGCTTGGGGGGGCCTATACGCGCGCTTGCGGGCTGCCTCAAGCACCTCTAGGGGATATTTTTGATAAAGCTTGCAATCCGCAGCCAGTTCGCCATCTGGCGACCACCCGTTTCGCACCCGTCGCAGGCGCCTTTTTTCCGTCCCTCTATCTAGGGCGGCTTCACCGGACGCCCGCGCCCACCGGCTGCGGCAATTGGACGAGGAAAGATGAACGAAGACGAAGTCCTGTCGGAATTCCGCGCTGCCGGCGCCCTGCTCGAGGGGCATTTCCTGCTCTCTTCGGGTCGCCACAGTGCCCATTATCTGCAATGCGCGCGCGTTTTGATGAACCCCGACCGCGCCGGACGGCTGGCGGTGGCGTTGGCCGCCGCCCTGCCCCGCGACCTGCGCGGCAAGATCGACAAGGTCGTTTCGCCGGCGATGGGCGGCATCATCATCGGCCATGAAATGGGCCGCGCGCTGCAGGTCGACGCGATTTTCGTCGAACGGCCCACCGGCACCTTCGAACTGCGCCGGGGATTCGACATCCAGCCGGGTGAGAAAATCCTGATGGTCGAGGATGTCGTCACCACCGGCCTTTCCAGCCGCGAGGCGATCAAGTCTGTCGAGGAAGCGGGCGGCAAGGTCGTGGGCATTTGCTCGCTGGTCGACCGTTCGGGCGGCGAGGTGGAATTCGACATTCCCTATCACGCGCTCGTCTCGCTCTCTTTCCCGACCTATGCCGAGGACGAAGTGCCTGCCGAACTGGCCGCGATTCCCGCTGAAAAACCCGGCAGCCGCAAAAAGCCCTGATCAGGAGACGGCCAGTGCCCCCTTCCCGCCTTAGACTGGGCGTGAACATCGACCATGTCGCCACCATCCGCAACGCGCGCGGCGGGGATCATCCCGATCCGGTGCGCGCGGCGGAAATCGTGGCGGCAGTGGGCGGCGACGGCATCACTGCCCATCTGCGCGAGGACCGGCGCCATATCCGCGACGGCGATTTGGCGCGCATTCAGTCCGCCACCGGTCTGCCGCTGAACCTGGAAATGGCCGCGACGGACGAGATGCTGGAGATCGCCCTGTCGCACAGCCCGCATGCCGCCTGCATCGTCCCCGAAAAGCGCGAGGAACGCACGACCGAGGGCGGTCTGGACGCAGCGGGACAGCACAACCGGCTGGCGCCCATCGTCGGAAGGCTGGCGGATGCCGGGATTCGCGTATCTTTGTTTATCGAGGCCGAGGAACGCCAGCTTGAGGCAGCGATGCGGCTTGGCGTGCCGGTCGTCGAATTCCACACCGGCGAATATGCCCATGCCAGCGGACCGGAACGCGCGCGCGAGTTGAAGCGTATTGCCGATATGGCAGCGCTTGCCGCGAAAAACGGGATCGAACCGCATGCCGGCCACGGCCTGACCTATGACAATGTGCAACCCATCGCGGCGATTCCCCAATTGGCGGAGCTGAACATCGGGCATTACCTGATCGGAGAGGCGGTTTTCGTGGGTCTGGAAAACGCCGTGCGGAAAATGCGCGACCTGATGGATGAAGCGCGTTGATTTTCAGGGCCCCTCAAACGCCGGGCGCGGGCCATCCGGCCCGCTTGGTTTGGCCTGACGGCCATCTCCGCTTCGATTCGATTCCCTCGCATAAGCTCGGGCGGCCGTTCGGCCTTGCGGGAGACGCTTCGCGCCCCGGGGTTCTTGTCTGCAAGGTGGGTGCCCCATGATCATCGGGATGGGGTCTGACCTCTGCAATATCGAACGTATCCAGAACTCGCTGGACCGGTTCGGTGCGCGATTCGAAATGCGCGTCTTTACCGATATCGAACGCGCCAAGGCAGAACGCCGCCCTTTCACCCGCGCGGGCACCTATGCCAAGAGATTCGCCGCGAAAGAGGCGTTTTCCAAGGCCGTCGGCACCGGCTTCAGGCGCGGCGTGTTCATGAAGGACATCGGCGTCGTCAACGCCCCGTCGGGCGCACCCACTCTGGCGCTGGCGGGCGGCGCGGCGGCTCGTCTGGCGGAGCTGACGCCCGCAGGGCACGAGGCCGTTGTCCACCTGACGCTCACCGACGACCACCCTTGGGCACAGGCCTTCGTCGTGATCGAGGCGCGCCTTTTGACCACCGCATGACGAACACGCCCAAATGAACAGCCCCCGCCCCAACTGGCGCAGCGGCACGCGCCCCGTGCCCGCCAGACAGATCGAGCCTATCGACGGCCCTGCGCGCGAACGCGTGAACTGGCTGAGCGAGGCCGGCGGATTGGTCGTGATGCTGCTGGCCGTGCTGGCGTTCCATTCGCTGGTCGCCAAGCCGTTCTATATTCCCAGCGGTTCGATGATGCCCAACCTGCTGGTGGGCGACCGGCTGATCGTGTCGAAATATCCCTATGGCTGGAGCTGGGTTTCCGCCTCCTTTCACATTTTGCCCCGCTCGACCGCGCGCGTGATGGGTTCGACGCCCGAGTATGGCGATATCGTCATTGTCACCCCGCCCTATGCGAACGAGGACTGGATCAAGCGCGTCGTCGCCCTGCCCGGCGACCGGATCGAAGTGCGGCGCGGCCAGATCGTACTGAACGGCACGCCCGTCCCGCAGGAAGTCGAACCGCCGGTCCAGTTGCGCGCCGACGATTCGCAAATTTGCGACGGCCGCCCCTGCCTCGAAGCCTATGAACGCTTCCGCGTGCGCCTGCCCAGCGGGCGCGAGGTTTTCGAACCGCCGACGTGGCGCGAAACCTTGCCCAATGGTGCCAGCTATCTGGTCATCGATCATCTGAACCAGCCATTGGACACTATGCACGAGATTATCGTGCCCGAAGGCCATGTGTTCCTGATGGGCGACAATCGCGACCATTCCGCCGACAGCCGCGAAATGCGTCCCGGACAGGGTCTGGGCGGGCCGGTGCCACTGGCCGATGTGGGCGGCAGGGCCGAATTCATCACCTTCTCTCTGGATGGCAGCGAATCGTGGAACCCGCTTTCGTGGTGGAGCGGCTTGCGCACCGAGCGCGCATGGAGCAGTTTGCGCCCCGTCATCCGCGCGACCGCCCCGCAAGCGCAGGGAATCGCTGAATAAGGCCGGAACAGATCGCCCATGCAGGACCGCATATGAACGACGCCGACCCCCATCCCCAATCCGCCAGCCCGACCCGCATTTCGGACCCGCAGTTGCGGTTCGAAGCGCATAGGGCGCTGATCTGGGTGTCGATCGTCGTGCTGGTGGGCGTGGCGATCTATATGGCGCAGGCCTTGCTAGTGGTGTTCGGCGGGCTGGTGCTGGCCGCGATCATCGATGGCGGCGCGCGGCTGCTGGGCAGGGTTCTGCCCATCGGGCGCGGCAAGCGCGTCGGCATCGTGCTGCTGTTGGGCGCGGCCTTTATCGTCTGGGTCTTTATCTTCGCGGGCACATCGCTGGCAGAGGAAGCCGCGCAATTCCCCGAGCTGGTCGAGGAACAAGCCATCCGCCTGTTCGCATGGCTGCGCAGCCAGGGGCTGGAAATCCATCCCGACCAGTTCACAGGGCTGGCCCAGCAGGCAATGGGCGGTCTGGGCCAGCTGACCAGCGCGGTCGGCGGGATCATCGGCGGGTTCACGACCGGATTCCTGATCCTGATCCTTGGCATTTACATCGCGCTCGAACCCAATCTCTATGAACGCGGTGTCGCGTGGATGCTGCCCGACAACCGGCGCGAGGCGTTTCTGGAGATGACGGGACAGATGGGCTTTGCCATGCGCCGCCTGATGTTCGGACGACTGGTCGGCATGGTGTTCGAAGGGCTCATCACATGGGCCGCGCTGGCGATCTATGGCGTGCCGATGGCGGCACTGCTGGGATTGCTGACGGGGCTGCTCGCGTTCATTCCCAATATCGGCGCAGTCATTTCGGGCCTGCTGATGGTGCTGGTCGGCTTTTCGGGCGGCACCGACATGGCGCTCTATTGCGTGGGCGTCTATTTCGTGGTGCAGACCTTCGACGGCTATCTCGTCATTCCGCTGATCGCCAAGAAGACGGTCGATCTGGCACCTGCTCTGGTGCTGGCGGGACAGCTGATACTGGGCATATTGTTCGGCATTCTGGGGCTGGCGCTGGCCGATCCGCTGATCGCCATGATCAAGGTGATGCTGGAATATCGTTCGAAACATGGTGCCGCCGATCCGTTCAGCGACGATGCGGCGCAGCAGAGTTTTCAACCGGAATAAAGGCAATTCGGGGGTTGTAAGGATCGATGGCTCGCAAGTTTCTTTATGTGATCGCCTTTCTGGTGGTGCTGGTCATCGCGGCGGGCATCGCGCTCAGCTTCTGGTCGAAAGAGCTGACCGAGATGGCCTTCGTCCCCGGCGGCGCGTTCGAGGAACAGGCCGCGCTCGACAATAATGCCTATGAAGATCCCGAAATGTGGATCTCGCGGCCCGGCATGGGCGCGGCCAATCCGGCCCGTTTCCTGCCCGCAGGCTTCACGCCCGAAGAAGGCGCGTCGGACAGTGCGGTGTTCTTTATCCACCCGACCAGCTTTACCGCCACCGATCACTGGAACGCTCCCCTTGCGGACGAAGCTTCGCGGCAGGGCGCGGAGCTGTTCGTGCGCGGCATGGCCAGCCCCTTTAACCGCTCGGTCGAACTGTGGGCACCGCGCTACCGGCAGGCGGCGGTCGGCGCATTCCTGACGCAAAAGCCCGAGGCGAAGCGCGCGGTCGACGCGGCCTATGCCGATGTGGCGCAGGCATTCGACTTTTTCGTGGCGACCATCCCGCAGGACGCCCCCATCGTGCTGGCCGGTCATAGCCAGGGTTCGCTGCATCTGATCCGGCTGATCAAGGAGAAGGTGGCCGGAACACCGCTGGCTGCGCGCATCGTGGCGGCCTATGTCGTGGGCTGGCCCGTTTCAACCGATGCCGACCTGCCCGCCATGGGCCTGCCCGCCTGTGCCACCGCATCGCAATCGGGATGCGTGATGAGTTGGCAGAGCTTTGCCGAACCCGCCGAGCCCGAGGCGCTGCTGGAGGCTTTCGCCCGCGGACCCGACCTCGACGGTGTGCCCAAGCTGCCCGAAAACGTGCTGTGTTCGAACCCGCTGGCGGGCGGCATCGGGGGCGAGGCACCGATGGAAGACAATCTGGGGACGCTGGTTCCCAATGGCGACATGACCGGCGGCAGCCTTGTCGCGGGCGCGGTCCCGGCGAAATGCGATCCACGCGGAATCCTGCTGATCGGCGATCCGCCCGAAATGGGCAATGCGGTGCTGCCGGGGAATAATTACCACGTGTATGACATCCCCCTGTTCTGGGCTAACCTGCGCGCCGATGTCGCCGCGCGAGAGGCGGCGTTTGCCAAGGCAGCCGCGCCCGCATCATGATCGCCGAAGATGCCCGCAGCTTTTCCGATGCGCTGCCCGACGGGGGCGTGCTGATCGGGCTGGACCCCGGCACCAAGACCGTGGGCGTGGCGATATGCGACGCGGGCTGGCGCTTTGCCACGGCGGGAAAGACATTGCCGCGCGGCAAGTTCGGACCGCTGAAAGCCGCGCTCGAATCGCAGATTGCCGAGCGCAAGGTCACCGGAATCGTTATCGGACTGGCCAGGAACATGGATGGCAGCGAAGGGCCGCGCGCACAGGCGGCGCGCGCGCTGGCGCGCAATCTGGAGGCGGCCTTCGCGCTTCCCATATTGTTGTGGGACGAACGCCTGTCCACCGCGGGGGCGGAACGCGCGATGATCGAACAGGACATGAGCCGCGCCAAAAGGGCGGAGCGGATCGACAGCCATGCCGCCGCCGTCATTTTGCAAGCGGCGATCGACGCCTTATCAGCGCCATTTCTCGATTGAAATCAGACGGTTAGTTCGTGTTATCCCGATGGTCTGGGTCCAGCGCGGCAATCGCCTCTGGCATGGCCTGACGCAGGAAAATCAGGATCTGGCGGCAGCGGTCATGCTCGCCATTGCGCAAATGTTCCTCTGCGTCGGCCAGCTTGCGTTCCAGCACTTGCAGCATGTGACGACAATTATTCGCGGCGTGGCGCAGCGCTTCGGGGTCGTCTGCCCGGTTCATCTTGTTCCCGTCCATGCGCAGCGCTTTGCGAAGGATCGAACGCGGTGCAATATCATGTGACATAGCGATGGAAATTTTAGCGCGATCTGCGCAGCGATACTATTAACCCTTCGGATGGTATCCCCGACAAATCGCCGCCCGATGGCACCCGAATGGCGTCGGCGCGTGCACGAACCAGCACCGTTTGCGGCACATTCGGGTCATGAATGACCACATCGGCGCCGCCCAAAAGCCGCGCCTCGCGCAAGGTCAGGTCATCCGGGTCGTCCGAGCGTAACAGGATCTCGCGCCGTCCTTGCTCCACCGCGCCATCGCCGCCTGCCAGCCAGCGGTCGACCGCATCGCCATCGTGCTGCGCCATCGGATCGAGCGGGCCGCCTTCGCGCAGGGCCGCATCCAGGGCACGACGTCGCTGGTCGGGAGTGGGAAAGCGGGCGCGGATCGCGTCGCGGGCCGCCGCCAATCGCGTCGCCAGCATGCCCAGCCCCTGCGGCAGGAACCGTTCCAGCCGCAGCCGCAGCATCTTCGCCATGCCCGCCGATGCGCCGCCCGTGCCGACCGCCACGATGACGGGATCGCGATCGACGATAGAAGGCACCGTAAAATCGCACAGGGCAGGCCGGTCGGTCACATTGACGATCAGCCCCTTGCCGCGCAGCCGCATGGCCGCCGCCCTCGCTTCGCTTTCGTCCTCCAGCGCGATGAACGCCAGTTGCGCGTGATGGGCCTCTGCCTCGCCCACGCAAATGCCGCCTGCCCGTTCGACCAGCCGACGCTTGGCCGCCGCTGCCTCGCCCGTGCCCAGCACCACCACCTTGCGGCCCGTAATGCGGTGGAACAGCGGCAGCGAGTTCACAACCAGTCCGGCACGCGTTCGGCGGCAAGGATGGCGGCGGGTTCGATCCGGTCGGCCACCACGGCATATTTGTCGCCGCTGACCAGCACCTCAGGCACCAACGGGCGCGAGTTATAGGTGTTGGCCATGGTCGCGCCATAGGCGCCCGCCGTGCGGAACACCGCCAGATCGCCAATCTGCACCATGTCGATGGCGCGGTCCTTGGCAAAAACGTCGCTCGATTCGCAAATCGGGCCGACGACGCTGGCTGTGAAAGTCTCGCCAGTCGGCTTCACGGCCGCGAAATCGTGCCACGCATCATACATCGCCGGTCGCGCCAGATCATTCATTGCCGCATCGACCACCACGAAGGGCGCGGTCACGCCCTGTTTCACGCGGATCACCTCGGTCACCAGCACGCCCGAATTGCCAGTGATCACGCGGCCCGGTTCGAACATCAGCGTCACGCCCCAGTCCTTGCAAACCCGCGCGACCATCGCGCCATATTCGGCGGGCGAGGGAAATTGCTCACCCTCGCGATAGGGCACGCCGACACCGCCGCCCAGATCCATATGGGTGATGTGATGCCCCTCGGCGCGGATCGCTTCCATCAGCGCGCCCATGCGGGTAAAGGCGGCCTCCAGCGGGGCAAGGCTTTGCAGCTGGCTGCCGATATGCACCGCCAGTCCGCGCAAATTCATGCCGGGGAGCCGCGCCAGCCGGTCGAACATTTCCGCCGCGCGGTCATATGCCACGCCGAACTTGTTCTCGGCCTTGCCGGTCGAGATCTTGGCATGGGTTCCGGCCTCTACATCGGGGTTCACGCGCAGCGCGCAGGGCGCCTTCAGCCCGCGTTCGGCGGCGAGCGCCGCAAGCTCCTCGCCCTCTTCCTCGGACTCCAGATTGAACTGGCCAATTCCGGCTTCCAATGCGGCAGACAGCTCGCGCTTCGTCTTGCCGACGCCTGAAAACACGATATCCGCTGCCGGAATACCCGCAGCCAGCGCACGGCGCATCTCGCCCTCGGACACGACATCGGCGCCGAACCCCTGTTCTTTCAGCACTTTCAGTACGGCAAGGTTCGGATTGGACTTGACCGCAAAGGCCAGATGCACGCTGGGCAGCGCGTTCAGCCCATCGCGAAAGACCTGCGCGTGGCGTTCCAGCGTGGCGCGCGAATAAACATAGACGGGCGTGCCGGTTTCCGCCGCAATGCGGGCGACGGGCACGTTCTCGGCGTAAAGCTCGCCGTTATGGTAATGGAAATGGTCCAAGGAAAATCAGCCTTCGGGCGGGAGGTCGAACGGATCGTCCTCGCGCGGTTCGGAACGTGTGCGAAGCTCGACATTGCGTTCGGGCGCGGCCTGCACGGGCCGTTCAAGCAAGTCGCCGGCCTCTGGCTGGATCGCCTCGCCATAGGGCGTGGGCGGCAGTTCGGCCCCTGCGACGGGTTTCAGCTCGGTCTGGCGGGCACATCCGGCCATCGCCAGCGCGGCCAATGTCACGGCAATCAATCCGCTACGCATCATGCGTCCTCCATACCGAGCGCAACACGCGCATCGGCCACCCGCAGCCTTACCTGTGCGGGCGCGGTTCCGCCATGGCTGGCACGCGCCGCGACCGATGAATCGACCGACAATGCCTTGTACACCCGCTCGTCGATGCGGCTGTCGATGGCTTTCAGATCGTCAATGGTCAGCGCGTCCAGAGCGATACCGCGGCTCTCGGCCAGCTTGACCGCGGCGCCGGTGATGTGATGCGCCTCGCGGAACGGGATGTCGCCTTCGCGCACCAGCCAGTCGGCAAGGTCCGTGGCGGTGGCATAGCCTTGCTCTGCCGCGTCGCGCATCCGGTCGGTGCGAAAGGTCGCACCCGCGATCATGCCCTCGGTCGCCGCGATCGACAGCGCCAGCAGGCCATGCGCCTCGAACACAGGCGGCTTGTCGTCCTGCATGTCCTTGGAATAGGCGAGCGGCAGCCCCTTCATCGTCATCATCAGCGACATCAGGCAACCGGTCACACGCCCCGCATGGCCGCGCACCAGTTCCGCCGCATCGGGATTCTTCTTCTGCGGCATGATCGAGCTGCCTGTCGACAGCGTATCGGGCAGGCGCACGAAGCCGAAGGGCTGACTGGCCCACAGCACCAGCTCCTCAGCCAGCCGCGACAGGTGCAGCGCGATCTGGCTGGCGGCCTGCAAATAATCGAGCGCAAAGTCGCGGTCCGACACGGCGTCGAGGCTGTTGTCGGTGGGCTTGGCGAACTCCAGCGCCGCACAGGTCGCGTCACGGTCGATGGGAAAGCCCGTGCCCGCCAGCGCCGCGCTGCCCAACGGGCATTCGTTCATCCGCGCCCGCGCATCCATCAGCCGCGAACGGTCGCGCCGGAACATCTCGTAATAGGCCATGAGGTGATGCCCGAGGGTCACCGGCTGCGCGGTCTGCAAATGGGTGAAACCGGGCATGATGGAATCGGCGTGTTCGCCCGCGCGCGTGACCAATGCGCGCTGCAGGGCGGCCAGCCCCGCATCGGTCTGGTCCAGCGCATCGCGCACCCATAATTTGAAATCGGTCGCCACCTGATCGTTGCGGCTGCGCGCGGTATGCAGGCGTCCGGCGGCGGCGCCGATCAGTTGGGTCAGCCGGTCCTCGGTCACCATATGGATGTCTTCAAGGTCCCAGTCCTCGGGCACGCCATCGGCTTCGTATTCGGCGGCGACCTTATCGAGACCTTCGGTGATCAGCGCCATATCCTCTGCCGAGACGATATTCTGCGCGCCCAGCATGGCAACATGCGCTTTCGATGCGCGGATATCCTGCCGCCACAATGCCTTGTCGAAGGGGATCGAGGCGTTTATCTCGCGCATGATCGCGGACGGCCCCTCGGCGAAGCGTCCGCCCCACATCTGGTTTGCAGCCTTACCCGTACCGGAGCCGGAATTGCCCATGATCAAACGCACACCTTTTCTTGCGGCCCCCGCGCTTGCCATGGCGGCGGCCCTTTCGCTTGGCGCGTGCGATAGTCAAAGCGAAGCCCCGCAGCAAGGCGAGGCTGAACAAAGCGCTGATCCGGCGGCGCAAGCGGGCATCATGGACGAAAGCCATGCGGGCGAGGCTTTGCCCGATTTCGCCATTACCCTGCCCGACGGCACGGAAAAAAAGCTGGCGGCGTTCACGGGCCAGCCGCTGCTGATCAATTTGTGGGCGACATGGTGCGGCCCCTGCAAGCTGGAAATGCCGATGCTGGACCAGCTGGCGGGTGAGCGCGCAGAATCGCTGAAAGTGCTGACCGTGTCGCAGGACATGCAGGGGGCCGAGGTCGTGACGCCCTTTTTTGACGAGCAGGGCTTTTCCCATCTGGAGCCGTGGATCGACAGCAAGAACGATCTGGGCTTCGCCTATGGCGGCGGCGTGCTGCCGCTGACCATCTATTACGACGCAGAGGGCAAGGAAGTGTGGCGCATGATCGGCGAGCATGACTGGACCAGCGCGGAAACCGCCGAAATGCTGGCCAAGGCCGGAACCTGAGACGAAACCTGTAACTGAAGGGGAAACAGCCGCCGCGATGCTCTCGCGGCGGCTGTTTTCAGCGTCTGTCAGCCGGGTTGCCCCGCGCCTTTGTTAGCAGTCTATTTGATCCACATCAGGCCGACGGTGCTGGCGACCAGCATAACCGGCACGATGCGCAGCACCATGAAGGCATAGGCACACTGGCGCGCAAGGCGTGAAGTCTCGTCCATCTCATGTCCTTCCATCATGGTCCGCCCGACGCAATTCAACGGGCGCGGGCCGGATGATCTGTTACCCGCCTACCTTCACCCAATATCGTTAACAGCAGGTAAACGGCTCGTTCGGAAACTGTCAGAGCCGTGGTGTACGGGCGAAATTCGATGGGTGATTGACGCGCGCGAAAAAGCGTCTAAATCGGCCCCCTTCGACGAAGCCAATTGCTTCGACGGGCGGTTAGCTCAGCTGGTAGAGCATCTCGTTTACACCGAAGAAACTACCGCGAACCCCACGCATTTCCGTTGGCGCAGACCAGAACAAATCGCGATTCAAGCGCGAACGGAAAGGCATTTGCTGACCATTTGCGGGCCACTTTGGGGAATGGTAGATAGCATGACATTCAGCGAACTGCCGCCAGAGGAAATTGAGCGCCGCCGTCTATCATCCGTGGAAGCCTATTCCCAAATCAAGCGTGAACGCTGGCAGGACAAATATCAGGAGTGGGCAGACACGTTCTATTGGAAGCATGGGCGATGCTGCGCTGGATGCGATCACTGGTCTAGCGATCAGGGTAAGATAGGGGCATGCCTGTCCGCTCCGCCTGTCTCTGGCTTAGATGTCATTCGCAGCTTTGGGATTGAATGGAGCAGCTACACGCCACCGCCCGGCCAGCCGTTCACCGATCACGACCATGTTTGCGGCGCATTCAGTGACGAGTTCGACTGGAAAACACTTGATGCCGAATATCTCGAACGTATTGGGGCCACCCCCATCCTTACCGAGATAGCCCGACTGAATGGAGATTTGTGATGGATGAATATCGCGTCCGAATGGTCGAGGATAAGCCCGACAGCGGCATGTGGCATTGCGGTCCAAACGCGGCATGGGTTGAGGTAACGCACATGCCCACGATGATTAGTGCACGGGCGTTCGATCAGAGCCATCACCACGCAAGAGCGGCGGCATTAGCGTGCTGTGAAATGATGGTCGAACAATCGCGGCTGCTGAAATGCCAGTTTCCTGACCGCATCGCATTCCTCTCCCCCACTGCATAAGGAAGCTGAATGAAGGACGGAATTAGGCAATAGTCACCCCTGTAGTGCGATAAAGACTGCATGGAAGAACTACGCGGCTATATCAGACGGGCCAATCAGGCCATGGGGCCTGCCTCGCCAGAACGTCAGCAGGAAGCCCTACAGCAGCTTACCGACGCTCTGGACAGGGCAGGCTTTCAACCTACAGGATGGATAGAACCGCCTAGGATCGACACATAGGCGGGTTAATCACTGCATGTTCGCGCGGTCCCCACATATCCCAGCACATCAGCGCCATTAGCGCCCACATCGCTATATGCGACAGCGCGGACAGCCTCATTATTCCACCTCGCTGATGCGGAGCGCAGAAATGTAGGTGTAGGAGCTGCCGGTGCCGCGCAGGATCGTGATAGTGATCTTGCCGCTCCCGTTGGGGGACACGCCTTCCACGTAATTGGCGTTCGATGTGTTTTGCGATGCATCGTATTGGGGCGAAAGATCGACACCATTCACCCGGAACAGCACAGCCCTGCCCGAACTGTCGTTTATGCTCGCCATCAGCACCAGATCATAGGTCTTTGCCGGGTCCAAGCCTGTCAGATCAAGCGATGCAGACTCTCCATATTCGACCCACGCTGTATTCAACATCGGGTTAGGGATAGCCGCAACCCCACTCAGAACCGTCCCGTTATTGTTAGAGACATTGGGCGCATCCGTAACATCGACGCCCATTCCGGTAGGATTACCGTCGATGTCGAGCGCATCGGCAATCCTCACGCCAGAGCCGCGCGATATTGACTGGATCGGTGCGGAATATCCTGTCGAAGTGCTAAAGTTGATCAGGGCTTCCCACGCATAGCCTGCCGACAGATCAACCACCGTAACCGCGATGTCCTCTGGATCAGAGACGTTGCCCAGAAAGTCGGTATAGGTCGCCGTCACGTTATACACGTTATCGCCGCCCGTATCGGCAGGAGATGCGTAATCCTGCGTTCCACCGGTCCATTGAATTTCCGGCAGGCCGTTCACCGTGGCAATCGTGAATTGCGCCGCATCCACTCCGGTCAGTGCCCACGACCCATGGATTGAGTTGACCCGCAGCGGGATCGAAAGCGGCTCGCCAGTGAGGTTGGTAATCGGCCCAATCGGAACGATGATCGGCGTGCTGGTGTCGGGCACATAGGGCGCGAAGGTCAGCTTTTCGGGGATGGACGGATCGGGCGGCTCCGGTGCCGGATCGCCCAGATAGGTCGCAATCGTTTCCGCCGTCAGGCCGGTCAGCGTGACATCGACCGAATAATGAAACAGGTCACCTGTCCCGCGATCAATGTCGGTGAACCACAGCCGCGACTTGTATGTCGTGCCACCGTCCTCCGTAAAACAGCCGTTCCGCATCGCGCAGACATTGCTGTCCATATCGTAATTTACGCGGTCATAACCCGATGTCGGATTTACCTGCCCGTTGGGATAGAAAATCTGGATGGCCCCGATGTGGCGCAGCCCCATGCTATCCGCGATAACACCCTTGATGCTGATCGTCGTTGCCGCCTTGATCGGCGCGGAATTGCCACTCATGGTCAGGTCGCTGGCAGGGTCGATCCAGACATAGGGGCGAGGCTCACCCACCATCGACGCAGGCTCGCTTTCGATACCATAGGCACCACGCGGACGATTGCCGCCGTTCAGATCGAGCGGGAAATCGGTCGCACTGTCATGGATTATCACCTGATCGGCACGGCAGGTCCAAGGCCCCGTTCCGGTGACGATCCAATCCTCCATCGCGTTATAGAGCGGGTGCGCGGTCGGGTCGGTGGACATGCTGAAACTATCATATTGCCCGTTCGACAGCACATCATCCAGATCAATGTCGAAGAACCCGCCATTGAAGTTCTGGTAGATGCCAGTGTCGTCGCTGAACACCGTGTTGTAACGCACCGCTTTACAGTTGCCCATGACATGCTGCCACTCAATGGTCCCCAGCGTCAGGACCGCGCCGCCGCGACTGCCGGACGGAGCGCCCACGAACAGGCAATCGTAATAGTGATAGTGGAAGCTGTAGAGCGGTATCTCGATTGGGCGGGGAACGTTGATCATGTGGCAACGCTTCATGACCATAGGCGTATTATCGGCGCGGATCGTATGCTGCCGGTGCTGCGCAAGCAGGCCGACACCGCAATCCCATATGATATTATCCAACATCGGCGGTATCTGAACCTGCTCCGGCCCATAGGTGCCGTGCGCCAGTTCCATGTCCACACCATAGTCAACGAAATAGCCGCCGTCCTTGTTGCCGCGTGCAAGCGGGTCGCGGAACCGCAGGCTGTATTCGTCGGCAATGCGCTTCATCAACTTATACGGCGCAGTGCTGGCCCCATTGCTGCCGCCGCTGGTCGTCTTTGGCGCTTGCTGCATGTAATACATGGCATAGTGGCAGGACGAAAAATGATTGTCGTGGATCAGAATGGCGCGCGACTGGTTATCCATTCCGCAGCCCTGATGGCCATTGTGATTTTCGATCTTTTCTTCGCGCCCGTTCCAGAACGCATCAAAGCCATCGCCGCGCACCCATGCAATCGTATTGTTCAGCCACTGGCCGGTTTCGTTGCCGAACTCGCTGACCATGCCCGCACCACGCACGTTATAGATGGTGCAATCCTCCAGCGCAGCGCGGCAATTGTGATGCGTCATGGCCCATCCGGGAATGGGGTATTCCGCAGTCGGTGCCCATGCTGACACCTTCTGCATGACAACCTGCTTGCGCCAGTTATACGGCCCGCTGCCATGCAGGTGCCAGCAATAGCGCCCGCGCACATTGTTCGCATCGGCAATGCTCACGCCCGAACTGTTTTCAATGCGGAAATAGGCTGCACCCGTTCCGCTTTGCTGGTCGGACGAGAGCGTCGGATTGGTATCGGTCCGTGCCATGTTCTTGGATTCGGCACAGCGCACCTGAATATCGTCATGGTGCATCAGCATCGTGTGCGCCCGCTTTTGCAGGTCGGTCAGGTCGCCGCCGAGATTGACCGCATCGCTTGCATCGGCAGAGCGGAACCGCACCGAATGCGTCAGCATCGCCACGTTCGGCTTGACGGTAACCGCCGTGCTATCGGGCAGCGTGTTGGTATAGACCAGATGGCTATAGGTCAGCGCGCTATCCAGCGTGATCGTATTGCCCGCAATCGCCGTGATCGTGCGAACCTCGTCCTGCGACAGCTTATAGCCGTTGCCATAGAAGCCGGTCGTGGTGATTTGCCGCAGGGTCGTATCGCCCGCGCAGCCGTAATAGCTTGTCGGCCCTTCATACTGCGCGTCAGTCGAAGCGGTGCCCGCGCTCTCGGTGGACTGGATCAATATCTGATCGCCCACGCGCCAATTGAAAGGCGCATCCTCCAGCGTGATCGTCGTGGCCCCAGCCATCAACGCGCCGGTTGCGAAAGAGCGCGCCAGCTTGTCCTCGCCCTGAATACGGACAGGCCCCATCGTCATAAGGCCAAGGCGCGCAGAGGTTAGCGGAGCCTCGCTCGCCCAAAACACGACATCGCATTGCGGGATGCGGTGGCCATTGCCATCGGTCAGGCCGCTATCGGGTATCTGGTCCTGCCAACTTCCCATATCGAGGAAGCCGTGGCACATGATGGTGTCCACGATCATCTTGGTCCGCGTGCGGGCAAAACGCAGCGATCCTTGCCCGCTCACTTGAACGTCGGTCAGCCGTTCGGTCGTGGCCAGCACATCATAGACGACATCGAAATTGCCGATATTGACGGCAGCCAGATCGCCGGGAACAGTGCCCGCGTCCCAAACGGTCGCGTCGGACCAGTTGCCGTCTTTGACTGCGTTATGCGTCCACATGAATTACATTCCCATCATGTCGCCATGACTGTCATCGGCAGTCATCACGTCGAAATAGCTTTGGCGGTAGAAAACAGGCGCGCCGCTGATCTGGTCGGTCATTTCATCCAGACGCGCCGACTGGTCCGGTTCGGGATAGGTCAGTGCGGGTTCGCTCTCGACCACCGCATCCGCGAACGAGACGCGGCTGAAATGCGTGCGGGTTGTCGCGGATGCGATGGACGAGACGCCGAGGCCCACCTTGCGACCCGTCAGTTCGACAGGGACGGTCAGGTCAGATGCTACCTCAACCCCGTCCACGAACATGTCTATCAGACCGTCACGCACCTCTACGCGCAGCGTGACAGTCGAACCCACAGCAGGCGTCGCACTGATGATGGGCGTCATGTTGGTATTTACTCCGGCGACACACTGGAAAAGTCGCCAGCCATTGTTCTGCGAATACCCCAAACCGATGTAATTGTTTTCATCGGTTCCGTAGAACCTCGCAGTCATTGAGCATCGGTTGCTGTCAGCTGTGTAAATATCGACCTCAACGTCAATATCGTCCGCCGTCTCGACATCGACCGCGCCCGCTGTCTGCACACGATAGAAAGCACTGCCGCCAGAATATGCCGTGCCCAGAGATGCCGCCAGCCTGATGCTCGAACCGGACAGCAGGTTCCACAGATGGCCGGTATCCATCGCCCTGCTTTCGATTGGGGCCGTGCTGCCGCCAGTCGAGAAAGTATCCTCGACACTGAGCGGAGCAACCGTCACCGTCAGCGATTGCGCCGAGGTGCGCGGGCTGTTCGCGCTGTCGGCCAGCGTTTCCACCAGATCGAAATTATAGGTGCCCGACGATGCGACAGAGCCGGTAATCGTCCGCGCCCCGCTGTTCAGCGTCAGACCGGACGGCATCGTGCCGGTGATGGTCGAACCTGCCGTTGCGCCCACGATATTGATCGTGACGGTTTCGCCCTCGACAATGCTGGTGTCGTCCAGCGTCAGTGCCGCCAGATTGGACGCTTCGTTGACATTCGTGACCGTGATCGTCCGCACGGTATCGCGCGGAGTATTGGTCGCGCCTGCCAGCGTTTCGCGGATCGTGATCGAATGCGACGTTGCCGCTTCGTAATTCGTCGCCGTCGAGCCGGTCACCAGATCGGTGCCGGAAATGGCAAACCGCCCACCCGCATCGTCGGTCAGCGACAGCGTGGAACCGCTTGTCTTGCCCTGAATAGCGCCCACCACAGCGCCCGCAGCGGTGTTTTCCGCCACGCTACTATTGGACAGGGTGATTGCGTTCAGCGTCGGGGATGGTGCAGGCGCGGCAGTCACCGGCCCCACCGCCGCACTAGTCGCATTGGCCGAACCGCCTGCACCCGTCGCCGTCACGCGATAGCTGATGTTCTGCCCCTCGTCCGCCTCTTGCAGAACGTAGGACGAGCCGGTTGCGCCAGAGATGGCAGAACCCGCCCGCAGCCATGCCCGCGCAGATACCGTGCCGTTGCTGATCGTGCCGTCGCTGCCGGTCAGGGTTTCGCCCACTTGAGGCGTGCCGCTGATAGACGGCTGCACGGACCATGTGGGCGCAGGGGTTGGCGTGGGTGTAGGAGAAACTCCGCCCGTGCTCTGCATTCCGAGGAACAGGCCAAGTCCCAGCATCACTGCACCTCGCAAATATCAAATACGGATTCAGCCTGATCGGCGTATTGGCCATCGTCCGAATACTCGGCCAGTTTCGCCAGCGTCTGGGCCAGAGCCTTCAAGGTATCTGGGTTAAGCGCGCCAAGCGGGCCGGGACGAAGCGGGCGTTCGGCAGGGCAAGGCTTTTGCACCTCGACGGGCACTTCCACCCGTTCAATGCGAATGCCGCCTTCCTCGCCGCCACAGCCTGCCAGCAGGGCACAAAGAACGAGAGCGCGCTTCATAGGCCCTCCGCGTCACGAATTAACGCCTCAGGGGTAGCGCAGCCGCTTTCCAGATCGTTTGCAGCCTGCAAGAGCCGTTCGATGCGCCGGTCTGATTCCTCCCGCATCTGTGCGAATACCTGTCGCTGGCGTTCGGCCTTTTTGCGGGCGCTCTGCAATTCGGCTTCTTTCAGCCTTGCCCGCTCCATGATGGCGGCCAATTCACCGCGCAGGGTTTCCACCGATTGCGCTGTGATGGCATGGGCTTGCTGTTCGCTTTTCAGATCGTCGCGCAGATCGTCGATTGTCCCGTTGGCAAACCGTAGCTGCACGAAAAACAGGACTGCGAAGGCGGCAAGGGCGATAGCGCCTGCCCGCCAAAGGTTTCCCGTCAGGAAGGTCACAGCGGCCTCCTTTCGATCATGGCCGAAAGCGATGCCTGCGTGCTTTCCAGTTCGCCCGCTATTTCATCCTTTGCCACTTTCTGCTGAAACAGCTTCCAGAGCGCGGCAAGGGCGACAGCAATCTCACCGATGGCATGGGAAAGCGTTGCGGCTTCCGTGGTGGAAAGCCATCCGAAGGCCATGCAGACGCCGCCGATCAGCGCCGTGATGGCCGCTATCTTGTCGGATAGGGTCATTTCAGGTTCCCACATTTGCTGACAGGGACGTTGCCGACGCGGTGATCCATCCAACCGGTCGTGAACTCTTCAAATTGTTGGGGCCGCGCCGCAGACAGCCGCATGTAGTGCTGCGCCTGCTTTGCATCGGTCGCCTTGATCAGCAGCTCGCAAGCCTTTTGTTTGCCGCGCGATTCCCGCAGGGCGTAGAATGCCGCCATCGTGCCAGCGCCGATCTTGCCGTCCTCGGCAATGTCTCGGTAAATCTTGCCGTTGCGGTTGTAGTGATTGAGGCTTTCCTGAAACCAGCGGGAGGTGCGAGCCGGACCAGCATTCGCGCCTGAATCCACCATTTCCTCGCCAAGGTATGGATCAAGTTCCACGATGGCGCGAAAACCCGGCTTGTCGATGTATTCGCGCACATAGCAATCAGCCGCGAACTGGACCGGCAGCACCTTCATATCACCGCGATAGCCGCACTTGCGCGCAACGGCTTCGGTGATGCCGTGATTGGTAGCCCCGCCCGGATCGAGCGGATTGTTTACATAGCCGCCCTCGACAGCCAGAAGGGCAGACAGGATGATGCCAATCGCACCTCCCGCAGCCACCTTACCCCCGTTGGAGTTGCTTTTTTCCGCCATTACAGATTCACTTTCTGTTCTTGTCGTGGTATGAAATTCACATGAGCAAAAACCCTCGCCTGATCGACATGACCGGCAAGAAATACGGTCGCTGGACAATCATCTGCCAAGCTGGAAACAACTCGCGTGGTGCCGCCCTCTGGTCGGCAAGGTGCGATTGCGGCACCGAACGAACAGTCTTGGGAGCAGACTTGCGAAAATCTAAGTCAGTGAGTTGCGGTTGTTATCGCGATGAAAAAATCGCGATGGTTGGTCGCACTCATGGTCGAACTCGCGACTGCGCAAGACAGAAAAGGCCGCGCCTCTACAACATCTGGGTCATGATGCGCAGCCGCTGCCTAACCTCTTCAAATGCGGGTTATGCCCGTTACGGCGGGCGCGGCATTATCATCTGTCCCGAATGGTCAGACTTCGCGACATTTGAACGCTGGGCACTAGATAATGGCTATAGGGACGATCTAACCATTGATCGCATCGACAACGACGGAAACTACGATCCGAGCAACTGCAGATGGGCAGATGCGAAAACACAATCTCGCAACCGCAACTTCGTACGTAGGATGCCCGACGGGCGCATGGCGATGGATGTCGCCGAAGAGAATGGAATACCCGTACGCACCATGCGCGTTAGGCTTTCCGCAGGCTGGCCCTTAGAATTGGCCGTATCCCACCCCTACGGACAAGATCGTAAGAAACGAAATCGCGATAGTTTGGGACGCTTTGATTAGACTCACTCGCCATCGGCTTGCTCCAATTTGGGCTGTGGCAGCATCCGCAGCAGCGTAGGCAATGCCCAAGAGGCAACGCCCACCAGCGCCACCACAAGCCATTTCAGCGGCCCGTCCGGCATGATGCCTGCGATCATCCCCGCCACCGCGATCATCTGGTCTGGACTGGCAGCAAAGAACGCGATGATTGCAGCCGGAAGCGCCGCGAATTTCACACTCCAATATTTCCACGCGTCCTTTACGCAGGCGCGCACCTTCGTCAGCAGGTCCATAGGGCCTCCTTTGATGTGTCAAAATTTCGGGATTTCGTTTGCAGGTTACAGAAACGTGCAAAGATTACCGCCGCTTTATAGCAGCCTCGGCCCGTTCCAGTTGTGCCGCCACCCTGTCCCGCCGTTCAGTATCGCCAGACAGGGCAGCGTCTATCAGGGCCATGCGCAGCCCGTCCAAACGCTCTGCGTTCGTCATCTGCCGCCGTTGCGGTGATAGCTTTCCAGAGCGTCAACGCGCCGCTCCATGTCCTTCATGCGCGCCGATTGCGCATCCGTGTAACTGGCCATGCGCTCATCCATGCGGGCAAGCGTGACAGTCATTTGCGAAACCGATGAAAAGAGCCAAAACGCCAGCGTGGCAGTGCCCGCCGTAAACAACCCCGCGATGATCGCGGCTCCCCATTTCAGGGGTGCGGGTATTTCCGATACCACAGTCCCTCGTCTCACTTCCGGATGTTCCGATGCAAACCGTGCGATGGCGACCTTCGCCACGCTCTCCCCTATTTGCTCTGCTATGGCGCGGATTTGCGCCTGATCGCCTAGGCTCTTTTCCATCATCACACCGCCGCCGCGTCGTCTGCGATCAACAGGACCTCAACCTTGGCCAGCGCCTGAATGGTAAGCGATGCCTTGCCGCGCGCGGAGAACGTGAAGCCACCGCTGGCGGAGGTATAAATCTGCGCCTGCCATTCCGCGCCCGCTGCCGTAACTCCGTTTTCCTCTTCAACCGTCGCCTGATCGGCATAAGTCGAATTGGCCACGAAACTCATCGTGGAACCTGTCGTGCGGCGAACGCAGGCAATCAGGTTGATCTTGCGGAAATTATCGGTCCCGACTTCGGACAGCAGAACCTCTGCCTTCACATAGGCCTTGCTGTTTTCCGGCATCTGGAAGTGGCTGTAACCCGATACCGGAATAAGCGTGGTCGTCGTCGCACTGGTCAGGACACGGCGTAGGCCATATTTATGCAGCCCCATGCGGCCCGCCGATGGATCATTTACAGCGCCAACACCCTGCGCCACATCACCGCCGATACCTGTTGTACCGCGTCTGCCGTAATGCACTGAATAGACGGCGCTCGCATCGCCCAATTCGCCAAAGTGGGCAGAGAACGAACCCACCGTACCGCCGTTGCCAAAGTGTGCCGCGCCCGAACCGTTCAGCCTGCCGCGATAGCCCGATGCAAACCCGCCAAGCGCATTGTTCAAATCATGGCTGAGGCCCGTTGCGAAGGCGTAGCTGGTCCCGCCCCTCATGGTATTGCCCGCGCCACCGCCGAACGTATTGTGCCCGCCTGTGTTGCCGATATTGATGTGGTGCGCGCCGAACTGGATCACCATCGAGCCGGAGCCATCATTGAAGTTGTCGTAACCGAAGCCCGAAAAATTCAGCAAAGGCGAATAGGCGCTGTTTTCCTTACGATAGACGCGAACGCGCAAATCTTCCGTCGCGGCAGGCGGAGTATTCATCGCAATGGTGATTGAGCCAGTGCCCTTACCAGACACCGAATAATGCGTTGGCTCGCTTTGCAGAACTTCCGCACCGGTTGCCCGCGTCACCAGATAAACGAGAATATTCCGGTAAGCCACATCGGCCACGGTGAAACCCGGTGTGACAACGAAATCATCGGTCGTTCCGTCGCCGGTAAACGTGGTGATATAGCCCTTGCCGCCAACGACATTGGGCTGATCCACCGTACCCGCCATGACGGCAGAGGCAGATGCGCCGCTATTCAGAAAATTGTGGTCAGGGAACTGTGTGACGTTGGGAGCATTGCCACCGATGCCTGAAACCTCACCAAGAACGAGATCGGCTTTGTTTGCCACATCGGCAGCATCGGCTTTACCAGCGACCTCTATTTCCAGCGCAGCCAGATCGGCAGCATCTGCCTTATTGGCAACTTCAGTAGTAAGGCTATCAACTTCCGTTTGGTCGGCTTTCGCATCCAAAGCGTCATTCAGGCCATCCACAGACGCAGGCGGAAGAGTCCCCGACAAGTTGTCGAGAACAAAGTTATCTCCAAAATTGCTGATCGGTGTGCGTGCCAGATTGCCCGCAGGGTCGAGCACTTGGAGCGATTGGCTGGTCGCAGCGGTCCAGTAAAACTCGCACATGCCGGTTTCATCGTCAGCAATGGCATAGTTCACGACATTGCCAGCGCCATCGACAAAACGAGTGCCTGAGCGGTCGCTGTAAATATCGACCACCGCCCCGCCGCCATCCAGAACCTGCACGCGATAACCGGACAGAATGTCGCCGCGAGAATTAATCAGCGTGTCGTAGAATTTATTCATAAATCGTCGTCCCGCCCGCGAGAGAATGAAACCGTGATGCTGCGCTGTGCGGTTTGGCCAATTGCGTCCGTTACCGTGACGCGCCACGTGTCCGCGTAATACTGCCCCAGAAACATGCCAGTCTTTCTGAAGCTTGTTGTCGCACTAGTCGGAGAAGTCGCCGTCGATGGCGTTCCCCCGCGTTAGCCAGCAGGGTCCAGGAATAAGTGTAAGGGCTGAACCCACCGGTCGGCACCGCAGTCGTGGAATCCGTAAAGACCGTGCTGCTGTCCTGATCGCCGCTGACCGGCAGGGCATTAACTGCAAGAGGGTCTGCGAACACTGCTACTGTCCGAAGCACCCCGCCATCCATGATCTTGGCCGTGCGGATGCGGCGCAATGTGCCGCCTGCATAACCTTCAGGCCATTAGCTGTCCGTAGCGCCCCCGCATCGCGAACCTTAATAGGCACGTCAGTATTCCAGCAGCCAGTCACCGTTCGCCATGGTGGGCGCAGCGGTTCCCGAAGCCTGCACGAAAATGCGACCGGATACGCTCGAAGCGTTGTTGTTATGAAGGTATGCGCCCCGCCCCGTATAAATGGGCTGAGTGCCGGAAAACACCGCCGCGTCTTTGGTCGCGTAGGAAGTCAGGTCGATGGCATCGAACAGGTTATACAATTCCCGCCCGTCTGCCATCAGTTGGCGAATGGCCAGATTGACCGTGCCGGGTGAAGTCGTGCCTTCCGCCACCGACTGCCCCGCGATGGTCAGGTTTGCCGATGGCGTGAGGGAGTAAGCGGAAAAGGACATGCGGCCCTCCGTGAAATGTTTGCGGTTTTGGGATTCGGTGTTAGGCTTGCCGGATGCTAGGCATCGGCTGGGTTATGTTCGTTAAGGCGCTCGTCTTGGGCGTCTGGATTATCGCCTTGGAGCGATGGCAGGCTTTCAAGCGGAAGAGGGTCGAAAACGGCCATCCCCATGCGGATTAATCGGGAAGGCGTTTACGTCTTGGATGACCGGATAGAGCGCTTGGAGAAATGGGCGCGAAGGGTGTTCTTCACCTCGTTCGGCGCTTTCCTCCTGTATGGCGCTTACAATGTTTACCTGCTTACTGAGATCCCAGCATCAGGGGGATAGTCGCGCTGCCGAACAGGCCCGCGATTTTTGCTGATAAGTCGCGCAGCCTTCTTCGATGCTTCCGGCCTGCCGAACAGGGCCGTTCCGATAGCCCTCTGACCGGCCTTCGTGCCACCAGCAGCAAGTAGCGCCGCCAGCGCTGCACCGGAAATGCCCCCAGTCTGAGCGCCTTCCGTGCCGCCACCCACGGCACCAGCGCCAGCCCCGGCAGTCGTAAGACCGCCGCCAGCAACAAGGCCATGCGCCCCGCCGTGCCACTGTCAGGCACCACAGATGGGAGGATCGACTGCCCGTTATCCGCCAATTGTTCGAACGGCTTTGCGCCGGGGTATTTGGTCTGCGCCTTCTGCCCGGCGCGCTGAAGCTGTGAGGCGCTGAATAGGTAGTTTTCGCCGGTCGGATGATCCGCCCGCCAGCGCGGTTGGCGGCATCTTCCAAGCACCTTCATGTTCCGGTAAGCCTCGTTGGCATTGTCGAGGCCCTGAACAACCTGCTGACCGCCGCCGCGCTGCATCTGTCCGGTAAGCGCATCCATGCCGTCCGACATCGCGCCGCGCCATTCCTGCTCGAAGCCCTGCGCCGCCACCGGAGGCTTGTCGCGCTTCATCTTTAGCGCCCGCACGGCGTTCTGATACATATCGCCGGTAAGCGCGCCCGATTGCCCGATGGGGTCGAGATAGTTGCGCGAGATTGCCTCAAGCGAAGGGGACGCATCAGGGTGGCAATCTGCTACCCGCGTTCCTGATGATGTTGGGATCGAATGTTTCGTCGAGAGGGACATTCACCCCAGCCGTGGCATTGTCATAGGCACCGGAGATAGCGCCTTGCAATTCGCTCACGCCTTCCTTGCCGACCTGTTGCGGAGCAAAGCCAATCGGCGCGCCCGCATCCTCCATAGCGGCGCGATTGAACTGCTGCATCCCTTCCAGGCGGCGGGCGTTCACCATGTCGCCTACCAGCGGCATACCCGCAAGACGATCCTCCACGCCCTTCGCCAGCCCCCGGCCGCTGGCCCACGGTCAGGGGATATTGCGGCGAACGGAGGTATTCAGCCGCAGGGGACGTGCGAACGCCGCCCAGCGCCGTGCTAGCACCCTTGGCAAGCACCTGACCGCCAGCAGAACCGATCGTGCCCAGCGCAACACTGGTCAGCGGATCGCCGCCCGTATTGCTGCCATAAATGCCCGAATAGGTCGCATCGGTCGCAAGGTTGCGTCCGAACTGCGCCTTGCCGCTGCCTGCCAACAGGCTGGGGGCGATACGGTCTGCCGCGCTCCGTCCAAGCGCGCCGAGACCCTTGGGTCCCGACAATGCTGCCAGCAACCTGACCGGCTAGCATGGAAAGCGGGTTTTCCTCCCCAATCATGCCGATCTGCTCGCCCTGCAACAGCGAGGGGATTCCTAGTGTTGCGGCATCGACCGCGCCAATACCAGCGGCAGAGACGGGATTGTTCGCTATGTTGTTGCGAAGCTGGTCCACGCGCGACATATCGACGTTCACGCCAGGGATCTGCGAGGGGATCGTTGCCCCGCCCTGCTGGATAGCACCGGCAGCGCCCACCGCCCAATCGCGGTAGGATTGTTCGTCGGGCTGGTAGCCGTATTTGCGGTCCAGTTCCACGCGCTTGGCAACATAGGCTTCGGGGTCGGGTTGCCCGCCCACTGGCCGAGAAATTCGTTGTATTCCGCCCTGATATTGGGGATCGATCGGTTCGTTGCGGACATCCGAACCGGCAGGGGCGGCAGACGGGCCGGTATTGCCTGCGATGTAGTTCTGCGCCCAGACGGACGGGTCTTGTCCTTCGGGAACGGGAACGATGTTGCCGTTAGCATCGGGAACGCCGCCGAGGGTCGTGACAGACTTCTTGCGGGAATCCGCCGCCAAACCGCGCAGCGCCGCAATCTTGCGTTCGATCTGTGCGTCACGGTCGCCTGCTTTCGGAAGGTAAGGGTCATACAGGGCCGAACTCTCGGCAACCGTGTTGCCTTCGCCGCCCGTAAAGCCAAGCGCACGCTTCACATATCCGCGAGCCTGTTGTCCGGCATCATCGAATATCTTGTTTGCATCGGTCGGGAAGTAGTCTTGCAGGCCCCCAGATGCCCTGCGTCGAGCCGGGGCCTTCGCTGTAAAGCCTTTCGATCTCGTCCGCAGCACGCTCTAGTGCATCAGCGTCTGAAAACGCCTGAATAGCATCTTTCCGAATAGCGCCCGAAACGCCCTGCTGGAGCGGGGAATAGCCGGGTAGTTTGCGCACCCCAGCGGCGGGGTTGTTTGGGTCAACCCACATATAGCCTTCAGGGGCATTCTGGCGGGCCACAGTGGTCGCTGCCGTTCCGTCAGCTACCGTGTTTGCAATCGCATCACCCTGCGTCTGCGTCTGCGTGCGCTGCAAGTCGGCCCTGAGCCTTCGGTGCCTCATATTGAAAGGCAGGATTGGCGGGCATTTCAGGCTGCTGCTGGCCGTAACGTTCCCAAGGCTTCGGTTGTGCCATTTAGCTTGCTCCCGCTGCCCGCATGTTGCGAGCCACATAATTCCGTGTTTCCGATGGCGCGTATTGCAGCCAGTTGTCGCCATGCTGGCGGATCAAAGCATCAATCGCGCCGGGGCCTGCATTATATGCACCCCACATCTTGGCCAGATCGCCGCCATAACGGCTTTGCATTGCAGCGCGGTATTCCTTGCCAACCCGCACATCGTCGGCCTGCGTTCCGTTTGACGGGCGGATACCAAAGCCCGGATCGCGAGCCGTTGCGGGCATGACCTGCATCAGTCCCCGCGCACCCTTTGGGCTGACAGCATTGGGGTTGCCGCCGCTTTCAGCCATCATTGTGATGTGATCGAGATTAGCGAAAGTTGCCGGTGCCGTTGCCGACACCACCTCCCACCGGCTCCCATGCGTTCGGATCGGACGGATTGCCGCCCTTAAAGCGATAACCATCCTCGATTGCCCCCGGCTGCGGCCCCTGAGGCGCTACATCAATGCGATAGAAGCGACCGTCCGCACCTTGGCGGTATTCAGGGTTCATTTCCTGATATGCGCGCTTTTGTTCCGGCGTGAGCGTCTGCCAGTATTCAA